>NC_011138.3:2470468-3140624 GCF_000020585.3 Alteromonas mediterranea DE | reverse complement strand
ATGCGGAGCTGCTTATTACTCTCATTGCTTGTTACATTCTTTATA
Organism: Alteromonas mediterranea DE; assembly: GCF_000020585.3. Classification (NCBI taxonomy): domain Bacteria; kingdom Pseudomonadati; phylum Pseudomonadota; class Gammaproteobacteria; order Alteromonadales; family Alteromonadaceae; genus Alteromonas; species Alteromonas mediterranea. Next base: position 3,140,579 of record NC_011138.3, on the reverse strand, counting down.
AAGTACGTGGCGTGATTAGTAACATCAAGCGACCTTAATTTCATTCTCGGGCGAGAGCATTTTAGTTTTAGGGTTGAAGTTCATATCGTAGTGACGCGATTGCTTCATGTCTTCAATGAACTTTGGCGAGAATAGTGCAATACACTCTGCATTGGCACTTCGTACCGATCGATATCTTACACCGACCGTATCTTTTTTTGTCAGTCCTTTAATCACCTTGTCGCGTGTAGCCGCCCACATTATTGCGCCATACGCCTGCGGAGCGCTGTAGTCATCAGGCAGGTGATATTCTTGCACACCCGTCACATCCTCTAACGGGGCAGCGTAATTAAACACATATTCCCTTAGCTGAATGTTTTCAAAAGCAAAGCCATTCACTTGAGACAGGTGCTTCACAATATGGTGGCGCACTTCATCTAACCCAGCATGGACAGTACTTGCACCGTAAAGCACACCGAATCCGCCTGTACTAAATCGAGAAGGCGTTACAGGTATATGCACGAACGGCGCAATGGCTGAGTGCACTTGCTGAGCGCCTATGAGTATCTCGCTGGTACTGATCGCACCTTCCCCTGTATTGAGTAGCCGTAAGCGTGGGTTCACCTTCGCTTGCATGGCGTAAATCGCGTCAAAGGCTTCTGGCGAAGCAATATCGTCGAAAATATCAATCGTAGGGTATTTGCTGTTAATCAATCGGTGCCAACGCACTACCACATTCCTCCACGCATGCCATCGAGGGTGTCATGTACACGAACTAAGCCCATAAAATCGCGACAGGCAATTTCAATTGGTTTTTGACCGTTAAAAGGGGGATTGTTATTGACCATCGACAGATATCCATACACGTTGTCAGGGTTGCTAAACAGCGTCCTCAAGGCTTGATGAATATTTAGTAGCAAACCTATCCGCGTTTCCAAATCAGGGCGCACAGATACCTTTTCTGGCTCGTTCTCAAATCTGTGCAGCATGGATGTTGATGTAAAGCCAAGTAGCTGCATACGCTGCTTTTGGTTTAACTGCCACTTTTCGAACAAGTTGTGAATTGCATTAGCAACATGGGCAAACTGCCCTTTGTCTGTTGTTGAAGATTGCGCTTGCATAGAACACCTAACGCGTGACCGACCATATCCTCATTGTAGTTAATTCTATATAGAGCGCAAATTGAAAAATAATTCTATATGAAATGGCTGGGCAGGTGACGTTATCAATGACGGTTAAATATGTCTAAAAGCTTCAGTTCAAACCCGTTAAATTTAGCGCGCTGATAATCGAGCTGAACGAAATAATTCAATCATTACACATATAATCTCAAAGCTATTTCAAGATAGGGTTTAGCTAGAAGAAACCTGCCCCAGCGCGATAATTTTTTCAAACGGTGTCGTATCGGGGAGTGTACCTAAAGCGAAACCGCACGCATTGCCGAGCCGTGATTCACAGAATGTGTGAGCAATGTCGTTATGGACGTTTCCTTTAGCAAGAAAGGTGCATGTAGCAAGTAACGTGCATGCTTGGAGCGCTAGCGCCATTTGCTCAGTTAAATAACGGCTGCGCGTTTCCATATTCTGCGTATTTGATAACTCGTCTAATAGTTTACTAAGGTGAATATCGTAATGTTTATTTTTGCCGGTTTGCGTTTTAAGTTCGTTAAACAACGCTTCTTTTACATTGGGCTCTTTAGCGAGTGCGCGAAGTACGTCTAAGCATTGCACGTTTCCACTGCCTTCCCAAATTGAGTTAAGCGGTGCCTGACGGTAGTATCGGGGCATGGGGTTTTCTTCAACGTAACCAATACCGCCTAAACACTCCTGAGCTTCGTTCACAAACATAGGCGTGCGTTTACAAATCCAGTATTTTCCAATCGCCGTGGCCAGCCTTGCTAATGCTGCTTCATAGCTATTACGTGATGCGTTGTCGACTGCTTTTGCAACGCGCATAGTGAGCGCAGTAGCGGCAGCGCACTCGATGGTAAGGTCTGTTAGAACGTTTTGCATTAAGGGCTGGTTGACTAAGGTTTTGCCGAACGCGTCGCGATGACTTACGTGGTGTAATGCGTGTACCAGTGATTGCCGCATTAGCGCTGATGAACCAATCATGCAGTCTAAACGGGTTAACGACACCATATCGATGATCACCGGTACGCCACGGCCTTCTTCACCAATTAAGTATGCCGTGGCTTCTTGAAACTCTACTTCAGAGGATGCATTGCTCCAGTCGCCTAGCTTGTCTTTCAAACGTTGAATTCGCACGTTATTCAGTTCACCATTTTCGAGTATTCTGGGCAGCAGGAAGCAGCTAAGCCCGCCTTCGGCTTGGGCAAGAATGAGGTGGGCATCACACATGGGGGCAGAGAAGAAGAACTTATGACCTACGATACTATAGCTGCCATCGCGCTGCTTTGTCGCAGTAGTGGTGTTGCGCCTTACGTCTGAACCGCCTTGTTTTTCGGTCATTCCCATACCGATAGTAACCCCGTTTTTTTGACTTGCGGGCAGGGAGCGAGGGTCATAAACACCGTTAATGAGTTTATCTAACCAGTAAGAGGGAAGCGACTTACCATAGCGCATTGCCGGCACAGCAGCATGTGTCATGGTAAGGGGGCAAGACGTACCAGATTCGGCTTGATAGTGCATGTACATTAACACCGCGCGAAGGGTATGTGCGCCATCTTGTTGTTCATTTTGCCATGAATAGTTGTGTACGTTGTGTTTCATCGCACTTTGCATTAGCGCGTGATAGCTTGGATGAAAGTCAACGTGATCAATACGCCTGCCGTAGCGATCAAAGGTACGAAGCTCGGGTTTATTTTTATTAGCGAGCTCGCCATGCTCCATGAGTTCATTGCCTGCAAGCGCGCCAAAGCATCCTAAGAGTTCTGCAATCCAATGCTGCTTCTCGGGTAATTGCTGAGTAACGTATGTCTTTAGTAGTTTGTCATCGCGCCACAAGTTGTATGAATTTAGAATAGACGGCTGGTTGTCTACAGTATGTGTATCAAAGCGGTTAAGTGAGGTCATAATGTGGTGCCAAAAATAACAATATTAAGATCATTACACTGAATGTTTTAATTAGTCAAATTATGTAATGTTTGTGCTCGACAACCCTTTGTATAATGATGGTTTTTAACGTTGACAGAAACACAGACACGTAATTAAGCCACATGAAGAAGTAGTTATACGGTGCAACAAGCAATAGTGAAAAAGCCAGTGGCGAGAAAGCTACTGTTGAAACTTCTCGGTTCGCGAGAAAATATACAAATGAATGCTGCTTCTGCAGTGAGGGTAGGCGCGTTATTTGGCATTTCTGAAAATAACATTCGCGTTACGCTAACGCGTTTACAGTCTATGCAGCTGATCACCTTAGTTGAGCGTGGTTATTACGCGCTTGGGGAAAACGGTAAGCAGTTTGCTAAAGAAATTAGTCAATGGCGCAACGCCGAAGACAGCCTTATGTCGTGGGGTAACGATTGGGTGGTTGCGCAGACCAATACGCTACCAAAAAGTGATAAGAAGCAGCAAAGAACTAACGAACGTGCGCTAAAGCTAGTGGGAATGAGAAAGCTAGTAAGCGACATGTATATTAGACCGAACAACATTCTTGATGGTGCGAAAGGGGTAAGAGGAAAACTTCAGACACTAGGGTTGTCCAAGAAAGTCATGGTTTTTAGTGCCACTGACTTTGAAGACAAAATGCATAACAAGGCAATGGAGTTGTGGCGTCAGGATGATCTTGAAGGGCTTTATCGCAACGGATGCGAGGAAATTGAACAGTCGCTGAAGCATCTGCATAGCTTACCCCTTGAAGAAGCCACCAAAGAGTCATATGTCGTAGGTGATAGCGCGTTATATCGACTGGTATTCGACCCTTTATTACCATCGCCACTGGTGGATGTCGCTTTGCGTAAGCGCTATCGAGATTTGGTAAAACACTATGACGATGTAGGCGCAGAAATATGGCATCGCTTTTTATCAAAGAATTAGGTCAATAGACCCCTGAATTAAAATGGAAGTAGCCGAACTGGAAGTAAATATGACCGCATCAAGACCGTTATTTAAACATATTCGCAATCACACCGCGCTTTTTAGTGAACTATCGCAATATAGAAATGCAGCGGTAAAAACAATGGGGTTTAACGGTTATGAGTTTCACAAAACGCCAAAGTTTATTACTGAAGATGGCAGCAGGTTAACCATAGAGCCAGAGCGCAGTATCGTTCTACCAAAAGTGAATACATTGTCGGGTTTGAAAAGAAAGCTGACGCAAGCTATTCCCACTTTACATATGGTTGAGCACAGCGAAATTGGTTATCGGTACCCGACAGCCGCGCTTGCGGGTTTAGATGCCCCTTTTATTAAGCGTATGCGCTCTGAATATTTTCACAAAGTAGATGAAGATCGCAGTATCTGTAGACCAGTAAATTTATCTTATGGCATAAAAAGCCGGGGAAAGGCCGATAACCGTCAAGAATACGAAGTATGGATGCCAGATGAAGCACCGGATCAAAACCCGTTGCCCTTACTCATCGATCTTTACGGTGAAGACCTGCCAGATGACGTACGTCACTTTGTAGAGCAGCCCTCTAAAGTTCACGGTTGGATGGGCGTTAAACGGGCTGCGTTTGAAGCCCTGTATACCAACCCTCAATATTGCGGTGATCTCATTGTTTGTGTTGCTATGAGTGTTGATGCATACAATATTGGGGCTAAGCCGGATTTAGCCTATTCGCCCGAAGCAGAAAGCTCTATTGCAGTAAGTAACGCGGAATTTGAGTGGGAAATAGAAGGTTACTACGCACCGCGTGGATGGGCGTTTGATCACGACGATGTGTGGTCTGCAATCAATCATACGTTAGAAGCGGTTAATGCGCCATTAGACGAGCTGTACGGTAACCAGATTATTCCCATCGCAGAGAGTAAGACTGAGCGTATCCTCTCTACCCTGAAGTCTCTTGGTGTAGAACAGCAAGAGGTTGATGATTTAAATTTACAGCCTTGGGAATTTATGCGTACTGAAAGTGCGCACAGAATGAAAGCACACGATCCAAGTCGGTCGGTAAATTTACTGGGTAGGTTAAATAGACTGTTTTACCAACCTGAGCAGCAACTACCTTCCATCAATTGGATGCATGATTTAATTTCATAGTTCTGTGAACAAGACTCTGCATTATTGCTCAAAGAGTCTTCCAATAGATTTTTTGTTTCAGACGCGCTGAGCTCTCTTGCCAGCGCGTTTTTGTATCTACCGCTCAACCGCATCTGCCAGCATTATACCCAACTTATAAATAGCCAAAGCTGTAACGAAAAAGACTTATATGTAAATGTTTATACAAAACTTGTTATTTTTTGTAAATAACTTTCAGTTTCGGCGTGATCTGTCTGTTTATTTTGTTTTTTCTGTAATTTAATTACGAAAATTGCTTTATTTTTTGAAAGTATTGTTCATAATGTACACATCACTTAGGTGATATCTAATTTAGTTACAAAATAGGAATTCAAAAAATGAAACTGTCTACTTTCGCTATTGCTTTAACGCTATCTGTTGCTGCAACTCAGTCTTTCGCAAAAGACATCGCACTTAAGCCAATTAACGATAATATTGAAACACAAGCGTGTTTGACTGCAGCTAAAGATGGTTTTGGTCCTGCATTGCGCCTTATTCGCTCAAAAGGTTTTAATGCGGAAGAGTTTAGTGCATCAGTTCGCTGTAACGGCGAGTCACTTCGCACGTTCGCTTACATGTACAAAAACAACAAAGCCTCTGACAACGCTAAAACTGTTGCTCTTGTTGCTAAAAACAAAGATGTAGCTTCGCAAGCATGTTTAGAAGCGCTGTCTGTAGGTAAAGAAGCGGCACTAGCAAAGTTTGATTTGGAAGGTGAAAACATTATCTGTAACCACAAAGCAATTTCTGACTTTGTTCGTGAATACAAAGCGGAAAACGTGGTTGTTCGCACTGCAGCTGAATAAGCCTGCGAAAAGGGTAGCAACCTACTGCTAATTCTATGTACAGTTTCATGGCCTTTCGCTTAAAAGGCGAAAGGCCTGACACTTTACAAATTTTATCTCTCAGTCTCTTTTCCCGTACTGGCTATTCTTGCCACACGTTAGCGCTTATATTTCAAAATAAACTCAACGCCTCACGTATAGTTATTGCGCTTCTCCCGAATGAATTAAGTGAAACTCAGTCTGCCTATTATCTAAATACGTCACTGACTTACCGTCAAAAAACGCATCTTCTTCCAGCATAATTCTTATCTTTTTGTTCCACTTCTCAATAAAACTCGCTGCATTAAGTTCTATAGAGTACGCCGTTTGTGCAAACATTGGGTAATCACCTTTAATAGGCACTCCTTCTTGTGCATCCCACATTCCTATAGTTGGGCCAGCTGCATGCCCATGAAAACCAAGCGGGTGAGTGTAAATAGCGGGCGTGATACCCTGTTCTATAGCCTGCTGTCGCGACATATTTAAAATAGTGTTACCTGTTCTTCCTACTTTAAAATTACTGGTTAGTATGTCTTGCAACTGGTTACCGGCTTTGAGCGCATTTTTGAGTGACGCTGGTGCGTCTTTTTCTCCGGGCTTTAGCACGTAAGCATGCTGTTGTTGATCAGTGTTAAGCCGAAGGTAAGTAATGCCAAAATCAACGTGAATTAAATCACCAGGTCGAATAATATTTTCGCCAGGGCGCTTACTAAACGCACTGATTTGATCAAAAACTTCGCTGTCTTTACGTTGGATAGAAACAGTAGGGTGGAACCAGTTGGTTAAGCCTAGTGCGCGAGTTTGATCGCGAAGCCACCAAACCACGTCATCGGTTGTAGTGACATTAGGGGTAATGACTTCATTAGAAAATGCCGTGGCGATAAGCGAATGGCCAATTTGCGCAAGAGCAGGGTAGTGCTTCATCTCTAACTCACTACGCGTCTCTAGCCAACCAATAGCAAGCATTTCACCGCTTACCACTCGACGTTTGAATTGATCAGATAGTGTGGCCATAAACCTATTGTATTCGGTTGATGTCATACCGTCTGCAAGGGCAAAAGCATCGGAAGTATTGATGGCAATTTTCGTTGGGTTTCGCGATTCTATAATGTGCTTCAACGCTTGCCATTGATCAGGTTGGGCTTCTTTGTCCCACGCCTTTTCAAATAGTGAACCTACGGCGTATCGAGCTACTGCTAACTTTTCAAGGGGGCGACCATCCCCAGGATTATAAATGACTAACATGGTATGGCGCCTAGCAGCTAGCCATGTAGAGGGCAGCATGGTCTTTAAAACAGGATCTTCATTGTACTCTCGTGACATCAGCACCCACATGTCGATGCCTTCACGCTCCATAATTTCAGGGAGTACATCACTGAAACGTTGCTCAAGAATAGTGTCAATTAATGCGCTACGTTCTTTCATTGAGAGAACTGAGTTAGCTAGTGCACTGAAACTGAAGAGGGTGAGTAGAATAAATATAACTTTGTTCATATGCATTCCGTTGATTTTTTTCATAACTTTTCTATTTTCTGTCTATTATTTATATCGTTAACACGTAAATTATGCTTTGTATATATAAATCAATTGAGTGGCTATCTTGATGAAACTACCTTAACCTCTTGAAGCAAAAATAGCGGCGCTGACTAGTTTGAAAACGTCGTTAGAGGGGTGTATTGGCTGTGGGTGTTTGTCATTAGAACGCTGCAGGCTATACAATAACGACGATAAAGTGGCAGCCCGGGGCAGTGGCGCCCAGTTGCTCGATGATAACGTGCAGTCTCAATTTCTAATTTCCAATAAAAAGTAGCGCTTCATGCACCCAAGAAATCTTCACAAGAACGGCTATCCCATGGATGCGCTGTGCCAGTCGTATCCCGCACTTAAACCTTTCTTAGTGCGCGCAAAAAGTGGCAAAACGAGTATCGATTTTACCAATCCCAACGCGGTAAAAGCGCTCAACGCTGCGCTGCTTTTCCACTACTATAAGCTTGAATATTGGGACATGCCGGAAGGATATTTGTGTCCGCCTGTTCCAGGTAGAGCCGACTATATTCACGGCATTGCCGATTTATTATATCAATCTGATGAAAAGCGAGACGCTGTTCGGGGTCTAGACGTGGGCGTGGGTGCCAATGCAATTTACCCCATTATTGGAGTGGCCTCGTATGACTGGGAATTTGTGGGCAGTGATGTAGACGGCCAAGCGGTTAAAAGTGCTACGCGAATAGCGAGCAAAAATAAAAGGCTAACCAATAAATTTAGCGTGCGAAAACAAGCCGATAGTGCACATATTTTTGAGGGTATTATTAAGGATAACGAGCATTTCACTTTTACTATGTGTAACCCACCTTTTCATAAGTCTGCAGAAGATGCGTTACTCGGCACTCATCGAAAAACATCAAATTTAGCCCGTAATAAGCACAAGCGTGGTGGCAAACTACCGGCAAAATCACCAAAGGGGTTCGCTCATAGCGCGAAATCAAAAGGGCATAACAAGGTTACAGAAAATGTCGCGAAACAGGCCAACCTAAACTTTGCGGGTCAAGCGAACGAACTGTGGTGTGAAGGCGGCGAGCTTGCGTTTATTCAACGCATGATTAAAGAAAGTGTTAACGTAAAAGACAATGTTGAATGGTTTACCTGCTTGGTATCGAAAAGCGCGCATTTAAAGCCACTTAAAACGAGCATTAATTACTACGGCGCACGTGAATGTGAAGTCATTGATATGGGGCAGGGCAGTAAGGTGAGTCGCTTTATCGCGTGGTCGTTTTAACGACTATTTAGCGGCATAATTCAACAAGAAAAGCCATAAAAAGCGTGCGCATTAATAACGGCATGCGCACGCGTTAACTTTATGCTTAGCCCTTGTTTTCTATATTAGAAAATAGTGCTTAAAAGCAGGCTTTAAAAGCTAAACGTTTTAGATACACCAAATACAATACGCTCATCAGCAGTATCGTAATCTAAGTTAGTATTTTCAGCCGCGATTTCGAAATCAAACCCTTCGTAACTCGTTTGATAAGCTAAGCGGTAATGATAAAACGAGGTTTCATCGTCTTGCCAAATCCACTTGTCGCTGTCTAGCGAGTTCGACACGTCGAAACTTGCGCGTAAATAGTGGTTCGGGGCGAGTTCGAAGGTATGGGCAACCATTGCGATAGCGTGTTTAGCGCCAGTGCCAAAGTAGTCCCATGTGTACCAAAAGTTAAGCTCTGAACTTCCGTAATCGTTAGCGTAACCAAATTTAGTATAAACTTCCGGGTAGTTACCGTCGCTTGAATTGTCACCACCGTGATACGAGTAGTAGGCAATACCGTAGTCGATGCTAACGGTGTCGGTAACCATTTGATAGCTACCTACGTAAAAGTCCCATTCAAGGTTGGTGTCGCCACCAAAATCTACGTTAGATGCCCACGTGCCAGCGTAAGTTCCGTTTTCGAATGCTTTATCAACGCCGCCCTGTAGCGCTGGATCATTTTGGGTCTGGCTGACTCCGTTAAAGGTATAGTCAGAAACCGCTGAGATGTTCGCGCTCCAATCTGCGAAAGATGCTGATGAATAAAGTGTTGCCGCAATAGCAGCAGTGAATACACAAGAAGATGTTAAAGACGCATACGGTTTTTTCATTGTTAAACACCTGTTTTTATCATTGTTTGTATTCGCTTCTCAATTAACACCCTTTAGATGTCTTCCGATAGGCAAGACTTGCCCCGTTGGCTCATTACTGAGCCAATGGGAACAAAAAGTGGGAAGCGATAAATTGCGTTAATTAGTTAAGATTTTCTATTTTCGTAAAGTCGATTTTGTTTTCTTTCGGCGAGGTTTTAATCGCCGTTACCGATTTAAACTTCTGACTTAGAATGAAAGCAAAGCAGCTAAAGAATATGGCAATAACTAGCGCGCCAACCCACTGGATTTGCAAGAAATCTAATTTGAATAATAACGTTAGCAGCGACAGTGCAACGATATTCAAGGCGATGTAATTGGTCTTGCCTATACGTTCAACCGATATGTTGAGGTTATCTGTGTAAAGCCTTATTAATGAATCAAGAGAGTTGATTACAAACACAACGCCGACAAAAACCATCGCTAAATTAGTGATACCTTCCGTTGGGATCCCTGCGCTGTGATAATGGTAAAGCACAGAGAACCAAGCTGCGATAGGAATAGACGGAATGACCATCATTGCCAGTAACACTTGATAGGTTCTAAGGCCGCCTACAAATCGAGATGTAAATTGGCCGATCATTATGCTCCAACTAAACCACCAGAACAGATAAAATGCATGATATTCATTGATAGGCAATACAAAGTTATCAATGTTAGCAAAGTAGCCACCAATAAGACCTAGATTGGTGAAATACGCCATCATTTTGCTTTCGCCAAATATGAATGCGCCGGCCCACATGCCAACAATTAAGGCAATAAACACCCACGTTGTGGTTAGGCTTAAAATACGTACATACTTAATGCTTGTACTTGAGTAAACCGCAAACGCAATGGCCGCGAAAACAATCAGGTAAAAGGCGGGTACGATAGATTCACCGTCACCGACAGAGGGCAGATACCAAGGTAGGTTCGAGAGCAACAAAAATGCCGTGAAAGCACAGGTGCCAATGATCACAACGTTGTTAACTAGCTTAACAACAGGGTTTTCAAAGAATTTAACCTTGGGTTCGATTACGCAGAAATAAAAGCAAGTAAGAAAGTAGAACCCCCAAATTAAGAAACCCCAAAAGCCGAACTCGATAGCGAGTGGGTTGGTGAATGCATATTCAGGACTTGCGCTTATGTCAGCATAACCTGCAAATTCGGTTAGCGGGAACATGATAAGGCCCACGTCTAAACCTGAGGTGAAAAGAATAGCAATAAAGGTAAAGGTTCTAACTGGCGTTACGCCAACCACTTTCATGTTGCCCCATTTAAACAAAATGTACGCGACAGAAAGTAGGGTAAAAATAATGCCTGCACTAAGCCATACTGTCATTATCACCCTCCCAGTATTGATAAAAATGTAACATGTTTTTTCCTTTTTTAGTTATTAAACAGCCCACCCAGCTATGCATCAGCCATATAAAGGCGACATATAGGCACTGTGGATGATGCGCTTGAAGTAACTACAAGCGCATTGGTGCAAAATAGAATGAAATAATTAGCGCTGTTCGGTTTGCCAATTCGGGTGAATAGACACAGGTACGTCCTGTGATGGCAGCGCCGGCTTACCCAAAATCATATCCGCAGCTTTTTCTGCCACCATAATGGTTGGCGCATTCAAGTTGCCGTTTGGAATAGTTGGGAAAATAGATGAATCGACCACTCGCAGGCCTTTAATGCCGTGAACTTTCGTTTGTGAGTTCACGACCGCCATGTCGTCTTCGCCCATTTTGCAAGAACACGATGGGTGGTAGGCGCTTTCAACAGCTTCACGTACAAAGGCGTCTATTTCTTCATCCGTCTGAATGTGTTCGCCAGGCTGTATTTCGCCGTCTCTGAAGTCGTCGAATGCTGACTGAGCGATAATTTCTCTTGTAAGTCTTACGCATGCTCTAAACCCTTCAATATCATCTTGGTGCTGTAGGTAGTTGAACAAAATCTTAGGCGGCACCGTTGGGTCGGCTGACTGAATAGTGACGCTGCCTCGACTTTTAGGCTTGTTATGCCCTACGTGAACTTGGAAGCCATCGCCGTCAAACGCTGACTTTCCGTCATAGCGAATGGCCGCAGGCAAGAAGTGGTATTGAATGTCAGGCCATTCCACATCGGCCTTAGAACGGATAAAAGCGCACGATTCGAAATGATTTGTTGCTCCTAAACCAGAGCGGTTTAGCAACCAACGGGCACCAATAAGGCCCTTTGAAATAAGACCTAGTTTGCGGTTTAGCGTAATCGGTTGTTTGCATTTATATTGGAAGTAAAACTCCAAGTGATCTTGCAAATTCTGACCCACGCCCGGCAGGTGATGTTTTACGTCAATTCCCGCTTTGGCTAAGGCTTCGCTATCACCAATACCTGACAATTGAAGGATATGTGGTGAGCCAATTGAGCCCGCGCTTAAAATAACTTCGTTAGACGTACGTGCCGTTTCGGTTTTACCGTTAACCACATACTCAACGCCTTTAGCCACTTTGTCTTCTAGCACAACTTTAGTTACCAGTGCGCCTGTTACGATGGTCAAATTCTTACGGTGTTTAACAGGGTCTAGGTATTCGCGACTCGCAGAACTGCGCACGCCATCTTTAACGGTCATGTGCATAGGGCCAAAGCCCTCTTGTTGCTTGGCGTTGTAGTCGCTTGTAATGTCATAGCCTGCTTGTTCGCCGGCTTTAATGAAGGCCGTGTAAAGCGGGTTCTTCATTTCATTACCGTTATTGACGCCCAGTTCGCCATTGCCGCCACGGTAAGCATCATTGCCTTTGTACCAGGTTTCAGCTTTTTGAAAATACGGGAGACAGGCTTGGTAATTCCAGCCTTCTGCGCCGTGGGCTTCCCATTCATCAAAGTCTTTTGCATGTCCGCGCACATACACCATGCCATTGATAGAAGAAGAGCCACCTAACACCTTTCCGCGAGGACAGTGCATTTCGCGATTGTTTAGATAAGGTTCTTTCTCGGTATTAAACTGCCACGCGTACTTGTCGGTATTCATAGGAATAGACAGCGCTGTTGGCATTTTGATAAAAATGCTTTTATCAGAGCCACCGGTTTCAAGCAGCAGCACCTTGTGTTTAGGGTTTTCCGACAAGCGGTTCGCTAATACACAGCCGGCAGAACCTGCACCTACAATAATGTAATCAAACGTTTGCATATTCACTCCTTAGGACGCGCCTTAAAACGGGCTCTCTATTTCGCTCATGCCAACGTAAACCGACTTGGTTTGCGTGTAGCTATTAAGCGTTTCAACCCCGTTCTCGCGGCCAATACCTGACTGCTTATAACCGCCTACAGGCATTTCCGCGGGTGAGTTTCCATAAGCATTAATCCAGCAGATACCAGCTTCAAGCTGGTGAATAACGCGGTGCGCGCGCTGAATGTCTTTACTGAATACACCAGCCGCTAGACCTAACTCAGTGTCGTTAGCTCGGGCAATAACTTCATCTTCGTCATCAAAAACTAGCACGCTCATTACCGGGCCAAAGATTTCTTCTTTCACGATAGTCATATCGTCGGTGCAGTCTGTGAAGATAGTGGGTTCAACAAAGAAACCGTTCGGAGCTGACGCAGGAGAGGCTGCGTTGCCACCCGTTAGAAGGGTAGCGCCTTCTTCCTTACCTTTAGCAATGTAGCCAAGTACAAGCTCTTGGTGCTTTTTAGAAATAAGAGCGCCTAGGTTTACGTTAGGGTCGAGCGGATCGCCCATTACAATGTTATTTTCCGTGCGGGTTTTTAGCTCGTCGATAAAGGCTTGATAGACAGAACGCTGTACAAAAACGCGTGTACAGTTTGTGCAGATTTCACCTTGGGTATAGAAATTACCAAGCATTGCCGCGCTTACTGCTTGACTAACATCCGCATCTTCAAATACGACGAGCGGTGATTTACCGCCAAGTTCCATAGTGACGTCTTTAAGGTTAGACGCAGCTGCGCTTTGCATTACCTTTTTGCCGGTACCCACTTCACCGGTAAATGACACCTTCTCAATGTCAGCGCTACTTGTAAGCCATTGGCCCACTTCAGCGGCACCTTGAACCACATTAAATACACCAGCAGGTACGCCGGCTTCGATAAAGATCTCGGCAAGTTTAAGTGCGCCCATCGGCGTTTCTTCAGAAGGTTTGAAGATAAACGCATTACCGGCAGCAAGTGCAGGGCCTGATTTCCAGCATGCGATCTGAATAGGGTAATTCCACGCGCCAATACCTGCACAAACGCCAAGCGCCTCTTTACGGGTATAGAAAAAATCACCGCCAACAGGCTGCTGCGTACCCAGTTGAGTAGGGGCAAGACCTGCGTAATATTCAATAACATCAGCACCGGTTTCAATATCTACGCAGTCAGCTTCTTGAATCGGCTTACCCGTATCAAGCACTTCAAATTTTGCTAGTTCGTCATTACGTTCTCGAAGCAGCGCCACCGCTTTATTTAAAATGCGGGTTCTTTCAATTGGCATCATTGCAGACCAAACCGCAAAGCCTTCTTTTGCGCTTTTTATTGCTTCTTGTTGAATGAACTCATCAGCCACTTCTACGTGGTAAATTACTTCACCGGTTGCGGGGTTGGTTACTGCAAAGGCTTCTTTGCTTTTGTTTGCCATCGGCTTGCCGTGAATAAAATTCTGATAAGTCGGTAATGACATGCATAAACTCCTACGTTAAAAAGGTGCTGAAGATTCTCGCCAAATTGTTGAAGCTAAAAATGTGCAAATAAATACATAACTATAGTTTCAATACGATGAATAGTGTTGAAACTATTTTTCTCTTTCTCAAGAGATAACGTTTATATCAAGTGCTTCACGCTTCATTAAAATCACCGTTACTTTCCAAGCCTGCTGTGCCTCGAACCGTCTATTTTAAGCGCTGAAACGCTTCGTTCTTAACAGTGATTTTATTTTAATTGGTCGTTCAATAAAAATAAATTGTATAGTGCTCTAACTATTATTTCAACTTTGTCTTAGTGAAGGAGGGGGGGAATACATTCATTTTAAGTGAGTGTTAATCAACTAAATAACTGCTACATAAGTAAAAAATCGCAAACATTAAAAAGTGTCTAGTGTCGGCATTTTTTATCACTGAGTGGGTATTTAGGCTCATGACCTAAAGGAAAATGTTTAGCTGAAACTAATTATGTTACGCGAGCGCTGTGATAGTTAGGGTATATGCTTGAAGGAACACGGAATAAAACAGCTTCAAGTCATAACGCAAAAAAAGCGTTGTTCAAGTTCGAAGGAAGGGAGAAGGCGAGTAAGAATGGATACGCTCACTCGCCTTAGGGCAAATTGCCGATTACGTAGCGTGTACGTCTACTTAATTAGGCTGCAGTAATAGTTACCTGAATTGACCGAGAGTGTCGCTTCATCGCCTTTATTCCAAAAAACGACGTTTTTGTTATTCGTATATTTCGCGCCAGATGCCGCGCGCGAAAGCTGCACAATATGATGTGTATTGTTAAGTGTTAATGCCAGAGTGTCTGGACCTAAGCTGTTAACTTTCAGTGAGGTAGTATTCGCGCTGGGGGTTTCGCAGTCATAAACCTTTGCACTGGGCTGTGGCGTGTTAACTCGATCCTGTTTTTCACTTACGGGGCGTTGCTGGAGGTTGGTCGCTTGCGGTCCATTAGGTGTCGGCTGCATAGAGGACAGTGACCCCGAGGTGATAATGGCTTTGACCGTTTCTACTTTATTGCTGTTAAATAGGGTAAGTAATGTATTTTTATCGATAGCGTAAAAAGCGGTCTCTGTAAGTGCATCAATAAATTGCTGCTCTTGTTTCATTAATGCTGGGGCGCACATCTTTCTGCTTAGTGCGATATTGTCAGTGGTTAAAGTAAATCGCTCGTCGCTTTCACTTTCTACATTGATGGTACCCGTGTATCGGTTACATCCTGTGCTACCGCTTATACGGTTGTTACTGATGTTCATAGTAATATTGCTGTAATCAATAATACCGCCTTGTTTAATGCTTTCCACTTGCCAGTGACTATCGGTAAAGGTCGTCAGCTCACTCGGGGTTGATTGCGCACCTAAATCTGATGAAGGTGAACCATCAATATCGGGTGACGTGCTGCAGGCTGCTAAAGAGAAAAGTGCGGCGCCAGTTAACGCCCCAAGATACGTCCTGTAGGTCATAAATACTCCCAATCATCTTTTGTTAATAGCACTATGAGTGAAATAGTATGACTAAGTTCACCTTTGCGTTACTACTGTCGTGAAGACGACAGTTTGTTCGTTAACGTACAGAGTAAACTGGTATTTCGAGATAACTTGTCGTAGATACAGTATGAAAAATTTAGAACAACATTTAAGTGAATACGCAAAGCACCACAGAGACCAACGAAATATATATACCCATTATATTGGTATACCACTTATTGTTTATTCAGTGTTTTGCTTACTGAGCAAGCCAGCCATTGCGGTACACCTTCCGCTAATTGGTACGATTAACGCGAGCCCGGCACTGTTTGTTTGGCTTATCAGTAGTGCGTTTTACATTAAATTAGATGTAAAGCTTGGCCTTATAATGGCGCTTATCACTGGCGCCATGGTCTATTTTGCTCAGCCTATTGCACAGTATGGCGTAGGTACATGGCTGGCTATCTCATTGAGCATATTTGTAGTGGGCTGGATATTACAGTTTATCGGTCATCATTACGAAGGCAAAAAGCCTGCTTTTGTCGATGACATTATGGGGTTAGCCATTGGGCCATTGTTTGTATTAGCGGAGCTGAGCTTTGAACTAGGCTTCAGGAATACACTTAAAGAAGAAATTGAGCGCCGTTCAGGCCCTATTAGATAGCACGAGGTAAGATAGTCAGATGCGCGTTAACATTATCAACGTTAACGCGCATTTCGAATGCTGGGGGCCTATGCTCACCTTGCTATTTAATGGCCTTCTATTTAATCCGTAGTTGCTTCTTACGTTAGCCTTTCATCTTTTCTAAGGTTTCTTTTCGCAGCTGAAGTTTAGATGCTGCGAATGCTTGGGAAGGCAGCATTTTAAGTTGTTCCGCGTATCTCATAGCCGTTGCTAACACTTTCTCTTGTGGCACAGCTGCATCTAAAAAGCCCGCTTTCACCGCTTCGTTACCTTGATAAATACGAGAGAAAAGTAGCGCTTCGGTTTGGCTCGTGTTAGCAAGCCTTGCTTTGGCGAGTTCCATACCAAAAGGCGGTAGTACCATACCGATAGCCGTCTCGTTAAGGCCGTATTTCGTATCCGCATCTTTACCTATGCGCAAGTCTGACGCCATAAGCATAATAGCGCCCATTGCGATACTGTGGCCTTCTGCAGCAACAATAACCGGTAGTGGAAAGCTATAGAGGCGTACAATTAAATCAGCCCCTTTCGATACAAGCTCGTGTTGTTTTTCTTTGTCCCCAGATTTCATAACTGATAAGTCGAACCCGCCGCAGAACTTGCCTTCACCGCCATGCAGTACAACGGCTTTCGCGTTTTTTTCTGCTTCATCAAGGGCATTGTTGAATTGCTCAATAAGGGTAAAGCCAACTGCATTAACTTTTCCGTCATCAAACGTAATGACTGCAATATCGTTATTAATCGCTAAATTAAACGCCATGGTATGTCCTGTTACTTTCTAAGTAGGGGAAGTCAAAACTTCAATGTACGTCACACTGCATTCGGTGCAACTTTCTAGCAGTGATTGTAGGTAATTGATATTTATTATGATAGTGCTTTGTTGCTCATTATGGGGATAACTAATTTTAACCAGAGCAAGCGAAGTAATTCTTTTTTTCCTATATCTATTCAAAAGCCTGTCCCTTTTTACGCTACTAAAACGACTTGCTGCTTTGCGTTTTTCGCTGCATACCTTACACTTGCGCCGAAAGTTAAGAAAAGGGTTGTGATAATGAAACTAAGTGATGTGAAGAAGCTTCATCAGAAGAAATATAGAAACCAGTTTGGCTTCTATTTGGTGGAGGGGGAGCACTTAGTTTTGGAGTTGCTTAAAGTGAGTGATGACGACCACGGCTTTTTTAACGACATTACGCTTTACGCGACGACTGAATATGAGTATTGGATAGGCCAAAATAGCGATATTTCCCGTGCTAATATCAAGGTACAGATCGTATCTTCTCAGCAAATGCAGCAACTCAGCGACACAACATCGCCTCAGGGAATCATTGCTCGGGTACCGTTGCCTAAAACCACAACAAGCACTTCAGATTTTAAAACTGCTATCAGCGAACAAGCGAAGTCTTCACAGAGCAAGTATATTTATCTTTATGAAGTGCAAGACCCAGGTAACTTAGGCACTATTTTAAGAACCCTAGCTTGGTTTGATAATTTCACGTTATTGCTTAGTCCCAATAGCGTAGATCCCTTTAATTCTAAAGTGGTGCGGTCCAGCATGGGCGCTATCTTTCATGTAAATATGGAGCTTAACGTTCCGTTAGATACGCTAAGCGAACGCTTTGAGCGCTTTGCTTTTTTAGACATGAATGGGGCTAATATCAAAACCAAAGGTTTTAAAGACTTTCAGTGCTACCTGTTTGGCAATGAAGCGCGAGGTGTACCTAGTGAATCATTAAGGCAATTAAACGCAACAGTCTTTACCATTTCTGGAAGTGGTAACATTGACTCATTAAACTTAGCCAGCGCCGTTAATATTTGCGCTTACGAGCTAAGGCGCTAAGTTCAGCGCCTACTACACGTTTACGATAGGAATTAACCATGGCATTACAATGGTTCCCTGGGCACATGCACAAAGCCCTTAAAGAAATAAAAGAGTCACTTAATCAAGTTGATATTCTTATTGAAGTATTAGATGCGCGAATTCCTTATTCGAGCGAAAACCCCGAGATTGCCAAAATTCGGGGCGACAAGCCGTGTATCAAAATTCTTAATAAATACGACTTGGCAGACCCAGAATTAACCGCCCTATGGCAAGAAAGCCTCGAAAAAGAACGGGGGGTTAAAACCATAACCACATCGAGTGACAACCCGGGTAATAGCAAGCAACTCATGCAGTTGATTCGCAGTATTTGTTCCTATAAAGAAGGCCAGCCAAAAGCGATAAAAGCAATGATCACGGGTATTCCAAACGTAGGAAAGTCCACACTGATTAATATCCTTGCAGATCGAATAATTGCGAAAACAGGTAATGAACCCGCCGTAACGAAAAGTCAGCAACGCATCAATTTAGGCAGCGGCATTATTTTATTCGATACCCCAGGGGTACTGTGGCCTAAACTAGAAAACCCGAACTCTATATATCGATTAGCTTCATCTGGCGCGGTAAAAAATACTGCTATGGAATATGACGATGTTGGCTTTTTTGCTGCCGACTATCTAATTAAAGCCTACCCAGAAGTAATGAAAGAGCGTTTCAAGCTAGACGAGCTTCCTTCAACTGAAATTGAGTTTTTAGAAGCAGCGGCAAAAACGCGTGGTGCTATCGCTTCGGGGGGACGGGTTAATTTACATAAAATCTGTGAGATCCTTCTTAAGGAGTTGCAGTCTGGTAAGCTTGGTCGGGTCACCTTAGAAACGCCAGAAATGCTAATTTGTGAAAAAGAAGAAATGGCTAAGGCTGCCGCTAAAAAAGCCGAGGCAAAAGCAAAAAGAAAAGAGAAGTTCAAAACTGGCTCTCTAACGCCTGACAAAAAAGATAGAAAAGAAAAGCGCGAGGAAAAGCGCCAAGAACAAAGCCGCAGAATGCGTAAAAAATAAGAAATTAAAAAAACTTTTAATTTTTGCATCTAAGCATCTTTCTTATACGTCTTGTTAACGTGCTGTTAACATTTTTTAGGGCGCCGCCCTTAAGTTAGCAGTGCGTACACTCAACAAGAATAGGATGCCATCATGCAAAAACGTCCGTTATTTTTACCTACACTCACCTTACTCTCTTTAAGTATCGCCTCACAATTTGCCATTGCCGATCGCAACAAGGGCAAAGTACCCATTGTGACGCCCGAATGCTCAAACATTGAAGTCTGCAAACAAAAAGGGGTTTTTACGGACCCGTTTGAAGAGCCACTTGTATCGGGCGAATTTCCCGACCAAAACAACACCAATATAACCAACCCGATAAACAATTACCCTGACAATGGGAAATGTGAGGAGAACGAGGATGGTGTACTGAAGTGTAAACCTGCCGCAGGGAGTCTTGCGCTTTTAAACGATGGTCGTGTGCTCTATTTCAATCCGTTAGAAGGTACCGAAAATGTTGAATACAACGCACTGCTAGAAATTGGTTCAGCAATAATCAACGACCAAACTCGCGTTCTTACCATGAAAAATGACAATGCGAGTTGGATTGCTCCCTCGCCGGTAGATGCAGGCGCAAACCCAGATGGTAATGATTCAGAAACCATTATTGGGGATATTACCGGCCTGTTAGGTACGAGTTTGCCAGTAGACTTGAATACCGACGATGACCGAACTAATAACGATGGTGCGTTATTTTGCGCAGACCTAGTAGGCTTACCTAACGGTGAACTTATGGCAGTGGGCGGTACAGATTACTACCATGAACCTGGGGTTAATACCAGCTTACTAGGAGAGCCAATTAATTTTGGTTTATCTGAATTAGAAGGCCTTAAAAACAGCCGCATTTTTAATCCAGAAGATAACAGCTGGCGCAAAACTGGGGACATGAACTTTGGACGTTGGTATCCCAGCGCCTTGTCTCTGGCTAACGGCAATGTATTGGTAGCCAGTGGTGTAACTAAACTCGTGAAGCCCGTTTATTTAACGCGGCCTGAGACTTCAGGTAGAAACGTAACGGTGACTGAAACCTACGATACCTCGTGCGGAGAATGGACTGACAACGGGCCGCTAGCAGAGCGTTCACTACCGCTATACCCAAGGCTTCATCTATTGCCAAACGGGCACGTGTTTTACAATGGTGGCGGGCAAGCGTTTAATCCTTTTGGGCAAAGTTATGACCAAGCCTTATGGAATATTGTTGCGGCATATGATCCCTCTTCAAAGACGTGGGCAGATTTAGGCTTCGCTGGACTACCTCCCCACCTTAATGAAGCGGGTATAAGCGACTTGGCAAGTTTCCTAAACGTTACCAATACGCAATCAGACACCTCACTTAATGGCTTACTTACGGGGCTCACTGAAGAGTTTATTGCTAACCCGTTTGATGCATTGGCACCTGTTATCGACGACCCCTATCGATTGGCCGATGTACAATCGCTATTGGGCGCTGGCTTTAGAGGTTCTACGTTCTCAATGATGCTGCCGCTAACGCCAGACAGCGAAGGAAAGTACAGTAAAGCCGAGTTTCTTACCGCGGGGGGAGTGTTGACCGGTGTGGCTGCTACTAGCCCAGGGTTATATGTAGGCACTAACTTGGCGCGTATAGACTCGGTCACGATTGACGGCGAAAAAATGCTTTATGATTCACGTTCTACAGGCAGCCTTACGCAAGGACGTTGGTACGGTACGGGCGTATTGTTGCCGACTGGAGAGGTGCTCGTTGTATCCGGTGCTGATAGAGATGAGGTTGTGTTACCTGGTTCAGGTAAGCCCATACTAAAAGCTGAGATATTTGACCCAGAAACGGAAACCTTTAAGCAGGTCGCAGAACAAAATAGGCCGCGTACGTACCACAACTCTGCAGCGCTTCTTCCCGACGGAAGCGTGTTAATTGGGGGGCATGCTCCGATTAACACCGCGTATGCGTATAGTGTTACCTTGCCAGGCTTCTCACCGAACGACGGCAGAGATCCTTCCTTTGAAATTTACAAACCTGCTTATATGTTTGGCGAGCGCCCTGCAATTGGTAAAAAGAACAAAACAGTTTCGGTGGGCGAACGCTTCCGTATTGGGTTAAAAAACGTTGACGAAGTATCGGCGGCAATGAACGCCAAGATAGAGTCGGCGGTGTTAATAAGAAGAACTAACATTACCCACCTTATCGACGGTGACCAGCGCAGCGTTATATTGCCTATCGTGCGCCACAACACCAACAGCATAGTGCTTGAAATGCCTTCACAACAAGCGGTAGTGCCGCCGGGTGATTATATGTTGTTTGTTAATGCACGCGACGAGGAGGGGAACTTGGTACCGTCAGCTTCTAAAGCCATCACAGTAATGGGTGAACTTTCGGCAATGTGCCAATAGGGGAGGTTAATATGTATACACGTATTATTGCTTTTATCGCGTTAACAAGCGTTGCTAGCGTTTTATCGGCTAATGCTTTTGCCCATGGCGCTTCTGCTGTTGCCGGAGAGTGGCTTCCGGTAATTGATAAGGAAATAACAAACGACACATCCATTTTATCCCAAGTTCAAAGCTCGCCTTTAGGCAACGAAATACTCGTGCAGTTTACGGGTGAAGGAAAGGTAGAAGTGCTCGGGGATGATAATGAACCCTTTATTCGTATCACCAAGGCTGGCGTATATGCTAATTGGGATCACCCCATGTGGTTTAAGGTGCAAACCGCAGGTCCGAGACCTTTGCCTGAATGGGTAACAGACGGAAAGCTAGAGTCTAAGTGGACATTAGTGAGCGATAAAAACTATTACGGCTGGTATGACAAACGCTTAGAAAAGACTGACGAACACTCGGATCATTGGAAGATTGCGTTAGCGGTAAACGGTGAACGTAGTGATATTGTTGGATACTTCAAATCGTTGGCGCCACCTAATGAACGGGTTTTGGTTACGGTTGACCGCGACTCTGCACCGATAGCAGACCTATCAGCTATGGTTATTCCAGGCGCTGAAAGCGCTATTAGAGTGAGTTACAGTGGCGATCATCATATGGTGGTACTTGATGAGTACGACGTGCCAATGATTCGTTTCAGCCCGAACGGAGTAGAAGTGAATACACAGAGTAAAGGTTGGCAACAGCTTGGCCGAGCGCCTTTAAATGGCAGTTCTAAGTGGGTGAAACTGTCTTCGCAAGCCGCCTATACGTGGCCAGACAGCCGTCTTAACAAAAGTGAGCAAGCGGGCTGGAAAATTCCTGTATTTTGCCACCAAGATAAGAAGGTGAAGTTCATTCAAGGAGGATGGGTCGAAATAGCTAGCCTCTAAGCTTG
The DNA here is from genome assembly GCF_000020585.3 of Alteromonas mediterranea DE. Lineage (NCBI taxonomy): Bacteria > Pseudomonadati > Pseudomonadota > Gammaproteobacteria > Alteromonadales > Alteromonadaceae > Alteromonas > Alteromonas mediterranea. The sequence goes on along the minus strand of NC_011138.3, from coordinate 3,117,924 downwards.
TAACTTTGCTATTGCAACAGTAACTTAAGCGATAGGTTTTTATAGAAGGCTGGGAAGCTAAGCTCGCAGCCCGCCTATCGCTTATTACAAGTTTTCGGGAGGAAATGTTGGCCAATAATGAAGACGTTACTTCAAAGCAAAGCGCTGTTGAACGAATGGGGATAAAGCGGTTTGATAAAACGCTGTTTGAAAACCTAAAAGCCCAGGCTGACAGAAGTTCCCGTCGTCGCGCTCATTTAAATGTACACAATAACTATCAAGATCCCGTTCAGCGACTCTTTATCGCGATGATGCCCGATTCATATGTAAGGCCACACCGACATACTCAGCCGCATAAGTGGGAATTTTTTATGGTACTCGATGGTGAACTCGACCTTATTTTTTTCGACGAACAGGGGCGTTGCGAGCAAAGAATTAGCTTATGTGCGAATGGTGAAACCAGCGGCGTGGAAATTCCGCCAAACGTGTGGCATGCAACCACCTGCCATAGCCCTGTTGTCTTTATGGAAGTTAAGCAGGGACCCTATGAGGTTACCGATGATAAGGGCTTCGCCCCATGGTCACCCGAGGAGGGGAGTGCATTAGTCCCAGATTTTCTCGCGCGAGTAAAACAGGTAAGGGAAGACGAGTATCTTGATGATAAGTAAAGGATTTAGCTCTTATGCTAAAGGTTCAATAACACAAGCATATAGGCACTTTCCTTTTTGGAAAGTCATTGCTATTGCTTATGGACATGCTATGGTTAAGGATAAATGTACGCGGTAAATAGGCAAGTTCAGCGCCGATATATCGTATAGACATCCTAAAACGCTTAGTCACGGCATAGGGCCGGACCGACAAGCGCATCGTGAAAAGAGAATTATTATGCAAAACGTTACAACGGTTTATTTTTATAATTTTAATTACTGATTGCACCTGACCATCGGTGTTCAGGGGCAGTATTGGCTTCTGGGCACAGCAGGTAGAACGTTTTGCAAAAGCCCAGAAGGTATCACCATCTGGGCTTTTTTAATGCCCGTAATTCTCGGTAAGAAACAATGAAAGAAATCACATTAGGTGACATTAGAAAGCAGCATAGAGTTAAACAAGAAGTCGTAGCGATGGCGTTGTCGGTAACCGCATCGGGCGTAAGCAAGTTAGAATCAAAGCGTATTCAAGACGTCTCTCTTCAGCGCGCGGCCGCCTATTTGGCTGCTGTGGGCGGTAATATGAAGATTGAGGTAACCATGCCTGATGGCGCTACCCTACAAGTAGGGTAGCGGTAGTGAAGTTAGGTTAGTGGTAGTAAGCCGCGCTATTTTCTTTAAACCGTCGAGATGTTGCGAATGTATGTAGCCATTCTTTAAATGATATGCCTCGCGCACTGTGTTCATTATAAAAAGGGCTGGGCGATGACGTTGGAAACGCGTTGTCTTCACAAAAGTCATTTAACACCATGTGGCATGTGCCAGCACCGACGTAGAATTGATAGTTCCACGTAAATGCTGATAAGGCATGGACGGACGCGTGAGCTTGTAGTTGCCAACCTAGAATGTAGCCCAAGTCATTTTCGGTCACCCCCCATGTAGTTGGGTCTAGGTTACCTTTAGCAACTTGGTCAGAAATTTTTGAAAATTGAATTTGAACGATATCTGTACCCGTAGAATATTGCGCAAAACGGTTCCAAGGATAACGGTAAGCTAAGCGCAACATAACCTGCTTATTAAGCGTAAGGTGATTGAAGTTTCCAATTAAAGACTGAAAATTCCTAGGTAGCGTATCTTCAATTCCCCAAGGTCCTTGGTAATTCAACACGGTTTGCACGAAGCCTTTTGAAATAACGCCAAGTGATGCATCTGCGAAAAGTGCAACCTTGGTGCGGCCAAATAACGATTGAAAGTAAGGGAAGTTGAAGGTAGCGCCGTAGCCGCCTGCACTGCTTCCGCTTAACAAGACCTTGTTCGGGCTAAGCTGAGCGCTACGCATTTTGTCTTTTATCCATTGCATTACAACTAATGCGTTGTCGTGCCCGCGATGTTTTAATGTTACCTGTGAGCCGGGGACCCCAGTGACGATACCGAGCTCATCGACATAATTTGTATCTTTCGAGCCAAGGTGTAAGTCACCAGTACAGTATGGGATAAAGACCTTCGACCACGTTTGAAAGGGGTTTTCTTCCGAATCTTCAAAAATGCCGCCAGAAATAAACGGGGTATTTTCTATTACGGCTGAGGGGTTGTATGCTGCTCTTGACATAGGGTCGTTATCGAACTCTAACTGCATGGAGGCTAAGCAAGTTGCGCTATCCCAACATGCGCCCCCACCGTTAAAGTAAATAAGTAAGTTGTCACTTTCACCTTGTTCAAAATAAAATGAAAATGGATTGGGGACGAGACCTTCGGGCCCGGCCAACGCGGGTAGGGAGCACGATGGATAGACTGTTTTTTCCCCGACACCGGGAATGGATACAGCGACTTCGTTATCAGGGGTGATTTGTTCCCATTGTGCAAACGCATTATGGGCAAAAAAACTTACCGCAATAACAGCAAAAACACGAAAACGTTTAGCGAAAGATTGCATAAACAATTCCTTTTGAAATTAAGAATGATGGATGTGAGTTACGAATTGCTTCGGCCGTGATAAGAGTCATGTACTTCCTTTGGCTCTATCACTTGGTCTTGTAGCGTTTCCCCGGTGCTTGAGACTTCAAAATATAGGGGGGACGAATACAAGCTCTCATTAGGCACTACGAAAAATGACACGCAATTGCCTATAGCCTAGTCTTAGGGTAAAGCAATTATTTTAGCTGTCTAGCACCGTTCAGACGTTTTTAACGCATTGAATAAACATATTTTCACGACTAATCGCTTTAACTAAAATATACCTTGGGTAAAATATAGCTAAATCGATTAAAAGGAGTCTCACATGGCCGTTCACGAAATAACTCACCCGCTCATTGCCCATAAACTCGGGCTTATGCGACATGGTAATATTAGTAGTAAGGACTTTCGCGAACTCGCATCTGAAGTAGGAAACCTTCTTACCTATGAAGCAACGCGAACACTACCTACCGAACGGGCAACCATTAAAAGCTGGTCTGGCGACGATGTGGAAGTGCGGCAGATCAAAGGTAAAAAAATTACGGTTGTGCCCATTCTTCGTGCCGGCCTAGGTATGCTTGAAGGTGTACTTGAGCTTATCCCCAATGCAAAAATCAGCGTTGTTGGGCTTTATCGCGATGAAGAAACGCTTCAGCCGGTGGCTTACTTCGACAAGGTGGTTAAAAACATTGATGAACGTACGGCGCTTATTGTTGACCCTATGCTTGCTACAGGTGGCACCTTAATTGCGACCATAGACTTACTTAAGAAAAAAGGGTGTACCAAAATAATGGGGCTTTTTCTTGTAGCCGCTCCCGAAGGAATTAAAGCGGTTGTTGATGCTCACCCTGATGTTGATATTTTCACGGCAGCCGTAGACGAACGCTTGAACGAAAAAGGCTACATTTTGCCGGGGTTAGGTGATGCTGGTGATAAGATTTTTGGAACGCGCTAATGGCGATTTTTTCTAAATATTAAGCTGTACAGTATTTCGTTACACAACCTACTACTAGGACGTTAAAAATTGTAAGTTAAACGTTTAAGATAGTGTTATAGTGAAGGGTAGTCGCAGCGTATGCTTTCTACCCTTTTTTTATAAGTAAGGGTATTAAGTTCGTTAAGAGAGCTAATAATAATGAATAAAACAAAACTGACCCTTAAAGATGTTGCCGAGCAGCTGGGCGTCTCGACAGCAACAATCTCAAATGCTTTTAATCGCCCCGATCAATTATCGAAAGCGAAGCGCGAAGAAATATTAGCGCGGTGTCAAAAAATAGGATACAGCGGGCCGAATAAAGCGGCGCAAATCCTTAGAAAAGGCACGTCAAACATAGTGGCTTTGGTGCTCGCTGACAGTATTTCTTATATGGTAAGTGACCCCGTAGCGAGTACGTTTATCAAAGGCGTATCTTCTGCGCTACAAGAGAACAATAAACACTTACTCTTATATGCCGGAGACTCAGACAGCATCCTTGATGTTGTAGACTTTGTTGATGGCTTTATCTGCTATGGTCAGCCACGCAATTCCAATTTGGTAAAAGAGTTAGCCGCGTTAACAAAGCCTGTCGTCACAGTGGATTTTGATTTAGAGAAAAAGCCATCAATTAATATCGACAATGAAGAAGCTGCATATCGCGTCGCGCACCACGCGCTAAACGAAGGCGATAGTATTGCCATTCTTGGTCTGCGCCTCATTGATTCACCTTCGACTTGCCGTATTTACGATAGCCCGCTTATTGATGTTGAAAGCTCGATTGCACACCGCCGTCTAGATGGTTACTTAAAGGCCGCAGAAGAAAAAAACGTCAACGTGAGCAATGATCGTATCTGGCATCTGCCGGAAAGTGATCGCCACTTTGCTAGACAAGCAGCCAAAGAGGTGTTGATGAGTTCACCACGTCCTAATGTAGTGCTGTGCATGAGTGACATTATTGCCTTAGAGCTCCTGCATATGGCGCTTGAAATGGGCATAAAAGTGCCACAAGAACTTAAGATTACTGGCTTCGATGGTATAGAGGAAGCTGAGCGCGCTAGACCAAGCCTTACTACTGTGTGCCAATCAAGCTCTGAAAAAGGCGTTCAAGCAACAAAAGCGCTGCTTGAAAACCTCGAGGCTAAAACTACATTGCCGTTTGAATTAAGAACTGGTGAAACGGTATAAGTCTCTAGCGTCATATATGTTGCAGATTGCTTTTAGTTCACAGCGATTAAAGAAGGTAGCGATGTTTTCTCTTCAAAGCGATCGCCTCGTGCTTTTAATGGGGTAGGTTGATTAGGTGCTGGTGGCGTCAGTATAGACGCTTCAAAATAGAAAAATTGAGAATCACTGTCTCAATAGTTGAGGGCCGCTACTATGTCTTGGCATAGTAACGGCACCACGTATTTCTGTAACTCCTAATAGAATGCGTAGTTTAAATTGAGCATATAAGAAGGGCCAAACTCTCGGCGCAACGTAACGATGCCATTACCATCAATGGTTTCTTCTTTTTCGTCGGTAAGATTCACCCCTTGTAGTGAGACTCTTAAGCCTGCTAAGTATTCCATGCCGCTGTCAGCAAAGTCATAACTGATTTGCGCATCTACCTGCGTTACGGCGTCACGGGTAGCCGCTTCAATTTTATTAGAGCCGCCACGCTGATACGTTAAAAATTCAGAACGATCGGTTGCTGCAACCCTGAATTCAAAACCCTTCATTTCGTAATACGCGGTAATACTGTAAGTATTGTCAGATTGACCTGGAATAGCGGTGCCGTCTTCAAGTTCTGCGTCTAAAATCGTGGCAGATGCTGCAATGCCAAATCCATCTAATGCGTCGGCGAGCATTCGCAAAGGAATATTGGCAGTTAGCTCAATCCCTTTCATTTCACCTTCAAGGCCATCTTCGAAGAACGAGTAAAAGCCTTGATCAGGAGGCGTAACTAAGTCTCCTACCTCGTATGGCGTATCCTCAGGGCCGTAGTTGCCCGCTACGTCAATAATCCTATCGTGAAAGCCTGGAATGAAATAGTTTGCGCCGTCATTCGTTACATCGTTCGTAAAATCAATAAGTTGGTTGCCGTCGCGGGTCCAATTAACTAAATCTTTATAGAAGAGCGCAACGGACACATAGCCTTCGCCGTCAAAATAGTTTTCAAACGATATATCGAAATTATTTGCCTCTAATGGGCGAAGGGTTGGGTTTCCTGAGAATTTAGACCAAGGCGATCCATACGCTTCTACCGCCGCTTCAGTATTAGGTGTGGCAATAAGTTCAATATTTTGGTCGAATTTCACAAAGCCCGACGCTTTCATCTGATCGATACGGGCGCGGCTAATGGTTTTTGAAGCACCGAATCGCAAGTAGCGATTTTCGTTAAGCTCGACGCTAACGTTAAGGCTTGGTAAAAAGTGAGAGTAGTCGTCTCCGTCAGTAATGATGCAGTCTGCATCAACAACTTGGTTACCATCGTCGTCACACACCGCAAAGTTGTCGCCAACGATACCGATGAAGCCGGTTGAACTTTGGTCTGTTTGAACATATTGGGCGCCCACATTACCTTTGACATTGAAGCCCTGGACCTCTGTTTCGAAATCGAGCTGGGCGTAAAGCGTGGTCACTTCTTCGTCAATGGTGTAGCTATCACCTAATCGGTCTGGCTCTAGAAGGCCCGCATCATTTAAGGTGTATTCGCCGTCGTTATAAGGGGCAAAGCCGTCGTAAGCGACAACGTACCCCATACCTGCCCATGTAAGGTCGGCTAAACCGTTGTATAGATATTGAGATGGAATGGCCTCGGAGAATGGGTAAGACGACGCGGTTGCAAAAAAGCCTTTATTATCTTTTGCTTTGCTTCGGTCGCTGTAGTTAACGCCCGCGGTAAGTGTATTGAAGATACCCCAGTCAACATAGCCTACAGCTTCAAAGCGTGCCGTAGTTAACTCTTCTTCAAAGTCAGCAAAATTTAAGAAGCCATCTTGTGCGTTGAAGTAACTGTAAGGCTGACCGTTTGCCTGTAAAACATCGGTGGCAAACTGGTCGGCAATATTTGCCATTCCGCCACCCCATACTTGTGGCCCCGCTAACTGCAATAGTGCGGGATCTGAAAATGCATCAAGGCCACTGCTATCAGTAAAATAAATGCCATCGGCACTCATTTGAAATTGGCGCGAACCCAGTTCGTCGTTGGTAAGCGCGCCAGAGCGTGCTAAACCCGCATAAGATTCCCCGCGCAAATCTCGTTTGCTTGATTCACTATCGGCTACATCAAGCGAAACTGACCAGTCGTCGTTAACATCATATCTAATATTCAAGCCAAAAGTTTGAAGTTCACCGTCTTTTTGCGCAGGGTCAGTACGCAAAACCGGGTTGGCGTTAATTTGTGTGCCTGTGCTATTAACGCCACTACCACTTACGTTCGCCGCTGCAAAGGGGTCGATAAACCCGCGGATAACACCTGAGTCTGAATAATCGATATCGAGTGCATCAAACACGATATCTAATCTATCTGTCGGTCGCCATTGGAGTATGGCTGAAATGGTATCTCGTTCAAGCACGCGGCTTATGGCCTGGGTGTCGAGCCCAAAGGGAAGTATTTGACCGTCATCGTTTTCACCGTAACCCCATACGCCGTATTTTCTTTCATTTCTGGGTGACTCTGTCGACGCTATGGCGAGGGCTAGGCCAACGGTGTCATCGGCAAACTTTTCAACAAAAGACAGAGCGAAGCGGTTGCCACTGTTATCAAATTCAGGGTTATCTGAATCATTACCACCAAGCTCGTATACGCCGGTAACGGTAAGGGTTTCTTGTGCAGCTAATGGACGCACGGTTTGCAAATCTACAGTACCACCAATACCTTGGACGATAAGCGATGCATCTGACGTTTTATAGATGGTTGCGCCGGTCATGATTTCGGCAGGATAAAGGTCATATTCAACGCCGCGATTATCACCTATACCGATTAGCTCTCGCCCATTAAGAGAGGTACCCGTAAAATCTTCCTTGAATCCGCGAACCGAAATACCTGACGTTCTGCCGCCAACACGTTCACCGGATAAGCCTGGCAAGCGAGCAAGTGATTCTGCAATAGATGAGTCGGGTAATTTACCGATATCTTCGGCTGATATGGCCTCTACTATCGAGTCATTATCCATTTTTACAGCCTGCGCTCGCATCAACGAGCCTCGAATACCGGAAACTTGAATAACTTCCACCTCTGCATCTTCGGATGTCTCTTGTGCGCTTACGGCGCCGCTATGCAAAGCTGCTGTGATGGAAAGCGCAATTAACGCTGGTTTGAATGTGTCAGAGTGCGTCATGTGTGTGTCCTTGCTGAGTATGTTAACCAAAAGTTTATTATTTACAGCAATTTAACAGTAGTCGGTGTTTGCACGTGGCGCAAGTATTCCTTAATGCCTTAAGTCAGGTCTGTGTCGCGCGCTTTTATAAGAAAACTAAATGGGGTGTTGTGAAAGGTTTGTTAAAGTACCAGCCCTATTACGTCGCTTTTGGGACTATCAACAATTGGTGCTAAGTTGAAAGAAATTTAGATGACGTAGGCTAAAAGGTTATTAGCCTACGAAAGAAGATTTAAAATAAGTATGCTTACTTAAATGTATGTTTACTCATCCCAAACTAGCGCTTTAAAATGTTTTCTGCACATAGACTCGTACGTGTCATTACCGCCAATTTGAACTTGGTCGCCATTTTTAACTGCATTACCATTTTCATCTAACCTGACTACAAAGTTAGCTTTTCGGCCGCAGTGACAAACGGTTTTCAATTCGAACAGTTTGTCAGCCCAAGCAAGCAGGTAATGGCTGCCTTCAAAGGTTTCCCCTAAAAAGTCAGTTCTCAGGCCGTAAGCAAGTACTGGAACGTCCAATTCATCGACTGCTTCTACGAGCTGCCTGACTTGCGCCTTTGTTAAAAACTGTGCTTCATCTATAAACACACAATCCGGTTTACGCTTTTCACAGTCTAGTCGAATTGACGTGAACAGGTCGTCGTCTTTCGAATACAGCTTGGCGTCGGCCTGAAGCCCAATTCGAGAGGTGACTTTTCCCACACCGTAACGGTCGTCTAGCGCTGCAGTGTATATGATAGAGTGCATACCGCGTTCGCGATAGTTGTATGCTGATTGAAGAAGCGATGTCGATTTCCCCGCGTTCATCGCAGAGTAGTAAAAATAAAGTTGCGCCATGGTGGTTAGTAGTTTTCGTTATACCAAGAAATAAAATCGTGAGCATTCATAGGTTTGGCGAAGTAAAAACCTTGCAAATAGTCGGTACCGAGGCGAGCGAGGTGCTGCCTTTGCTCGTCGGTTTCTATGCCCTCTGCTATAGTTTTACAGCCAAACTCTTTTGCCATTAAAAGTGTAGCCCGTATTATGGTATCACTCTCTTCAGAGCTATTCTGTACAAAAGAGCGATCTATTTTTATAAAGTCAAATGGTATCGACTGAAGTCGGCTTAACGAAGAATACCCAGTACCAAAATCGTCAATAGATATCTTTACATTGCGCTTAACAAGGTCGCTTACTCTTCTGCTCACGACATTCTTATCGATGGCAAATACACTTTCAGTTACCTCTAAATGCAGTCGCTCTGGTGATACTTTCGTAGATAAGAGGACATTGTCTAGTGATTTGAAAAAACTGTCGTCGAGCAGCTGTGCGACCGATACATTAAGCGATATTGCTAGCTCTTGATTAAGCTGCCAGTGAGATAAGTCGATAAGTGCTCTGTTCAATACCCACGCACCAATCTCTGGCATCAAGCCGCTTCGTTCAGCAAGTGGTATAAAAACGGTGGGAGGAATTTTCTCGTTGTCACATGTCCACCGTAACAGTGCCTCAACCGACGATAGCGCGTTAGTGCTAACGTCAATAATAGGCTGATAATGAACCGCAAGCTCTCCTTTATCTATCGCAGAGCGAAGGCGCTCACATAAACGCTGCTCTATTTTTATCTCTTTGTGCAAGGCTTCACTAAACACGCCTATTGACCCACGGTGCTTTCGCTTTTGGTCATACATAGTGAGATCGGCTTGCTGTATTAATGCTAAGGCGGTATCTCCATGGTCGGGGAACATGGCAATACCAATGGTGGCATCTAGCGTTATTTGATTGTCGTTTGCAACAATAGGAACGGTAACGCCGCTTCGCATGGCATGTGCAACGGCTTTTGCCGTGTCTACGTTGGCGTAGGGAATGACAGCAACAAATTCGTCACCGCCCCAACGTCCTAAGTGATTGTCTTCGGTATAGTTACGCAGCCGTTTGGCAATTTCTGCTAGCACGATATCACCTATTTTGTGACCTAGGCTGTCATTTACCTGTTTAAAACCGTCTAAATCAATAAAAAGAACGGCTAGCGAGTTTTCCAGTGCGCGAGTGGTATCGATAAGTTTATTTAAGTGCTTTAAAAAACCATTTCTGTTAAGTAAGTCAGTGAGGGGATCTCTGTTTGAAAGTCGGTAAAGCTCCGCCGTTCTGCGCTCCACCTCTGCTTCAAGGTTTATATTTGAGGCATCGAGTTTTTGATTAGAGGCAATAAGTAACTGATTAACTTTTTCGGTTTCACTACGTTCAACTTTCATTTGCTCCACTAAACTATTGTTTTTAGCTTTGAGGTGCAACGTGTTAATAAAAAACTTGTGGTAGCGAAATGCGCTGGTAAAGATGCCAAACCAAAAGACCAGCCCAAGAACCCCTAAAATAAAAAACTTCTCGCTTTCATCGAGAAGAGCGCATAAAGACATAGGCACGAGTAGGGCGGTAGAATAAAAGCCGACCAAGTTTTTATTAGGTGAAAGAACGGTCCCGGCGCCACCCGCCATAGCAGCCAGTACCACCATAGTTGCCGCCAGTTCAGTGGTAGACATGGCGTTGTAAAAGCTAACAGAGTAAATCGCCCACAAGCTGCCGGTGACATATAAGCCAGCAGCAAATCGTATTAACGCTGGACGTGGGCGGTAAGCCCTGCCTGCTAGGTTTATTCGCCAATAAATCGAATCTATTAACCGCGCAAGGCAAACGCCTACCATAATTACCCATAGCTGGAACTTTTGGTGAAACGCAGCGGGAGATTCACTTTCAAAGAAAAAGACAAGGCCAGAAAAGGCAAATATAGTCATCAACAAACCGACGAAACTGTTGCCTATTAACATGTCTGTGGTGTCGCGTTCTATTTCAACCTTAGGGATTGATTCTTGATTAGTGTTCAACCAGTGTAACCTTCGCACATTTTGTTGTTGTTCCATTTTATTTACTTCAGAACTCTCGCTAGCGCAAACACGTGACCTTTGAGTGCCTACCTGTCATTTAGCATAGGCTAAATATAGTACGTTTTCTGTGTTTGAATGTGTATGGGACCATAGTTCAAATTGGTTTATCGAAATTAGCACGCGTTTATTTGCCATCATTAATTCTTCTTAATCGATAATGAAGAAGCCGCTAGCATCGTATTACTCTTTACTAAACAAGCATTTTACTTTTATTTTTGTTACCGCAGAGTAGCGCTAAATCAATTAATACAATAAAAGTTTTTCACAGGATGTTTACAATGTTGTTTTTTTGTTATAGATTCTTAATCGATTAAGTATGTTTGTGTTGCCACCAACCCTAGTAGTTAGGGGAAGCGGCTACTTAGGATTTAACAACTCCAACACATTGCCGGAGAAAATATGAAAAAACATCACACACTCAACGCACTGACACTTGCCGTTTGTACTGCGCTTTCTGGGTCAGTTATCGCTCAAGACGCTGCGACAGCAGATTCTGAAGCCAAATCTAAAGAAAAATTTGAGCAAATCGTGGTAACTGCAGCGCCAGGCGGTGCGACTATGCAGGAAGCTAGTGTATCGGTTAGCGCATTTGACGAAGAAGATATTTTAAAGCTTGCTCCTCGCTCTACTGCTGAAGTATTCCGTGCGCTTCCTGGTATCCGCGCAGAGTCATCTGGTGGTGGCGGTAATGCAAACATCACCATCCGTGGTATTCCGCTAGCGACAGGTGGTTCTAAATTCTTGCAAATTCACGAAGATGGCTTGCCTGTTTTAGAGTACGGTGACATCAACTTCGGTAATGCTGACAACTTTTTACGTTACGACTGGTCGGTAGCTAACGTAGAAGCAGTGCGCGGTGGTTCTGCATCTACGTTTGCGAGTAACTCACCAGGTGGTGTTATCAACTTAATCAGTAATACTGGTGAAGTTGGCGGCGGTGCTATCGGTACTTCATTCGGTGTTGATTACGAAGAGTTTCGCTTAGATTTTCGCTACGGCGGTGAAATCAACGACGATCTTTACTATCACATCGCTGGTTTTGCCCGCGGCGGCGAAGGCCCTCGTGAGACGGGATATAACGGTGATCAAGGTGGCCAGATTAAATTCAACATCACTAAGATGTTAGATAACGGGCATATCCGTTTCTTCTATAAAAACCTTGATGACAAAGTGTCAACATACTTACCTTCACCTGTGCTAGTAAAAGGTGACGGCGAGTACGGCCCTGTGCCAGGGTATGATGCAAGCTCACAAGCACTAAACTCTGCATACAACACAAATATTTCTACTTTTGACAGCTATGGCAACCCTGAGAACCGTGATGTTCGTGACGGCATCGAGTCAAAAGTAAACTCATTTGGCGTAGAGGTTGATTTAGAAGTAGCTGAAAACCTGTTCTTGTTAAACAAGTTCCGTATTTCAGATATCTCGGGTGGCTTTATCGCGCCATTCACCGACGGTTTCCCAGCAGGCCCAGGTGACGTATCAAACTTCGCTTCAGCGCTTTGTAGTGGTGCAACAGATGGCGATGGAAACGCGCTTAACTGTGATAGCACCAGCGTTGTACTTGCTAACGGCCCAGGCGCAGGTGAGACTTACACAGGTCAGGCGTTCACAAACTTACAGTTTGATACGCGCATCAATGACTTAGGTAACATGATTAACGACTTTAGCTTGCGTAAAGAGTTTGATAACGGTATCGACCTAACTGTGGGTTATTACTACTCAAACCAAGATATCGCGACAAGCTGGTCTAGCTGGCAGACATTTATCCAAACCCTTGATGGTGACAATTCACAGCTTCTAACTATCACTGACGCAGATGGCGTTGAGCTTGTGTCAGATGGTTTACTGTCTGCAAGTTTCCTTTCTTGGGAATGGGATTTAAATTACGTAACGAAAGCCCCTTACATGAACGTTGGTTTCGAGCTGTCTGATAACATCTTGATTGATGCGTCGGTACGTCACGATACAACAGAAGCCTCGGGTGAGCTAATTAGTTCATGCTGTGGTGGTAATGCGGACTTTGACTTAAACGGTAACGGGGTTATTGAGCAAATTGAAGATGCATCGGCAACGAACAGTGGCTTTATCAGTGGCGGCGTGATTAACCTTAACCGCGCTGGCGCAGCATCACAAATCGTAGATTACAGTGCTAACAATACGTCTTACTCTATTGGTGGCTCTTACTTGCTAAGCGATAGCCAAACATTCTTTGCTCGTTACTCAAAAGGTGGCCGTGCAATCGCTGACCGTCTACTTCAAATTGGCGGTACGTTGAATGCTGACGGTAGTCTTACCAGCACAACGTCGGGTTACGACACAACCAAACAGTTTGAAATTGGCTACAAGTACGGTACGTCAGACCTAATGATTAACGCTACGTTATTCGATACGGTTACAGAAGATACCCAAGCAGAAGTAACCAGCGGCCTTACGTTCATGCGTGAGTACGAAGCGACTGGTCTTGAATTTGAAGGTCGTTGGAATGCAACGGATAACTTCGTAATGTCAGGTAACCTTACGTGGACCGATGCTGAAATTAGCGACGATGTGAATAACCCAGCGCTAGAAGGGAACACGCCTCGCCGTCAAGCCGACTGGATTTGGACAATCACACCTGAGTACGTAACTGACACATGGTCTGTTGGTGCATCACTACAAGGCTCTACAGAGTACTATGTACAGGATAACAACGACCTTAAACAAGAAGGCTATACCCTTGTAAACCTGTTTGCTACTTATTGGGTTAATGATCAGTTCTCGGTTTCACTTAACATGAACAATGCAACTGATGAATTTATCATCACTGAGTCAGAAGAAGGTTCAGCGGAAGTAGGTAGTTATGTTCGTGCTCGCCCTCTAAACGGCCGTACAACAGTACTATCACTTAAGTACATGTTCGACTAATATCGAGTGATTCAGCGTAAAGACGCGCTGATACGCAGAGATTAAAAATGCCCACATTCTATGTGGGCATTTTTTTGTTTGCCCAGCGAAGCTGGCAAACCCGTCAGGTTGAAAGAAACCTGAATCACCCTGACTGAGGGGAAGATAATCCGAATGGCAAGGGCGTTGTTGGCCAACGGCAGGGTCCGAAGGAAGCCATAGGAAGTTAGAGGTACACAACGCAAGTGAACCTGATTCGGCAAGACAGGAGGGTAAGCGTGCAAAATAGCGTGAAGCCCGATACTCGGTCAGTCCTGTTTTGTGCTTGAGGGTGGGATTTCTAACAGGGCGTCAGTGCAGTAACTGGGGAAGCCTGGCACCTAAACTTACTTAGAGTAAGTGGTTAACGTTCAAGGGGAGACTCAAGATGTTAATCGGTGTGAGGTGGCAGATGAAGCCGTAGTAGTGAGTAAAGTTCGGCCTGTGAAAGCCAGTAATGGTGTGGAGGGTAAAACCGAGCTGACCATCAGCATTGTGTTTGATGGCGTCACTATTAGCCAAAAGCTGATAGGGATGGCGAAGGGCGGAAGTACATAGTAAGTCTGTGATGAGTAGATATTTTTTTTTAGTGGTACACGAATCGATTAGCTATCGACGTCTTCGTACTTGGTTCGTTGTGGAAGCGACGGACTGACTACGAAACGGTACATGGGAGTAATGTGGTGAACGTTGAGTAGATTGCCATTGGGCTAGCACGCTTAACAGCCACGTGAAATAGACCAGCACGAAAGGATAATATTGACCCCCACACAGCACACCATCTTCGAGAGGAAGTATGCGGGTTTATTATAGTTTGTACGGTCACCTGCTTAATAAAGCGAGGCTGTTCAAGGGGTTTAAAAAGGTATTCAAAGCGAAAGGTGCGGCCGGAATAGATGGGCAGAGCCTGAGCGCGTTTGCCTCAAATCTGGATAATGAACTATCGCAGCTTCTTCTNGAACTCAAAACCAAACGCTATCAACCGCAACCGGTAAGGCGGGTCATTATCCCGAAAGACGGGGGCGGTGAGCGTCTATTGGGTATCCCAACAGTTAGGGATAGAGTGGTTCAACAATGCTTGAATGACCTCCTTACACCCATCTTCGAAGAGCAGTTCCATCCATCAAGCTTTGGTTATAGACCGAAGCGGAGCTGTCACGATGCCATTAATAAAGCCACCATGTTCATCCGTCGATACGGACGGCGACACGTGGTGGATATGGACCTGTCGAAGTGCTTCGATAAGCTGGACCATACGCTTATCATTAAGAGCATCAAAAGGCGGGTGCGTGATGGCAGCGTGTTGAAGTTAATTACTCAGTTCTTAGAAAGTGGGGTAATGGTTGATGGGCATTGGCAGCAGACAGAGACAGGCAGTCCGCAAGGTGGGGTAATAAGCCCGCTCATAGCGAACATCTATCTGGATGCGTTCGATAAGGAAATGAAAGAGCGAGGGCACCGCATAGTGCGCTATGCTGATGACATCCTGATTTTGTGTAGCAGTCGTGCAGCGGCAGAGAATGCCAAAGCGCAAGCCACACATATCTTAGAAGAGAAACTAAAGCTAAGTGTAAACACGGATAAAACACACATCACTCACAGTGATGATGGTGTGAAGTTCCTTGGTGTTGAAATTGGGACGAAATATACCCGCATCCAGCCCAAGAAACTCACCGCGTTTAAGGCGAAGCTCAAGCAGATGACGAAACGCAATGGCGGAATGCCGCTGCAATCAGTTATCAATGCACTAAACCCACTGCTAAGAGGGTTCAGTTATTACTTCAAGATAGCCAATGCGAGCAGGGCATTTAAGCAAATAGCAAGCTGGCTAAGACGCCGCTTGCGCAGCATTCAACTCAAGTTATGGAAAAAGGCGAGCCGCCTCCATCGCTGGCTAAGACAGCACGGTTATAAAGGTCAGTTTGCTCATATCAACATGACGAGTTGGTGCAGTGCACGCAGTCCCTTAGCAAGCTACGCAATGCCAAACAGTTGGTTTGATGAAATCGGGCTAATGAACTTGGAGAATGTTGCAACGGGATATGTGTTTAGCAATTACGCTAAATAACTATGTACATGAGCCGTATACGAGGTCCGTATGTACGGTTCTGTGAGAGGGATGAGGCGGTGATGCCTCACCCTACTCGATACTTTATTCAGTTTATTCAGTGTCTAATAATGCAAGCTGCTTGGCTATAGATGCCGACAAGTCATCGACTAAATGGGCGTGCTTTTTGTTGATTACGTGTACTAATTCGTGTTTAACAAGCGGAATATACTCAATGCCTGACTGTTCAAAAATCGCTTTTTCAGAGAAGTCACTGGGCATAATGGCATAATCAAAGCGACCATTGAGTAATAAACCAATGACATGATCCCCCTGTGTCAGGATAGTTGTCGCCTCAGTTTTTCATAGTATTAGACAGGGTGCGGAAGTTAGGCATGAGTGAGACATTATCCAGAAGAACATAAAAAGGCAGTGGTTAGTAAGTTGATTGAAAGCGGTTTATCATTACGCCAGTTTGCGCAAAGAGAAGGTATTAGCCTGTCTACGTTGTATGGTTGGCGGGACAAGTATACAGAGGCCGATTTCAGTTTGACTAAAAGTAATACGCCAGAGAATTGGACCGCAGAGCAGAAGTTTTCTGCGGTGATAGAGACTGCTGCCATGTCGGAAGTTGAGGTAAGTGAATACTGCCGGAAAAAGGGCCTTTTCCCGGAGCAAATCCAGCAATGGAAACATAGCTGTATCTCCGGTAATCAATCCGAGGCGGATAAGCGTAAACAGCAGGCCCAGGAACGTAAAGCGGATAAGAAACGCATTAAAGAGCTGGAAAGAGAGTTAAAACGCAAAGACGCAGCGTTAGCCGAAACTGCTGCGCTTCTGGTGCTTAGAAAAAAGTTAAATGCCTACTGGGGGGAAGACGAGGACAACTAACCACGTTCTCAGATAGGCAATACTATATTTCACTGATTGATGAAGCCGTTAGTGCGGGGGCCAGAAAGCACAAAGCCTGTGGCATCATCGGCTTATCCCTGCGCACGTTACAACGATGGCGGGACGCGGATGGAATTTGTGCAGATAAGCGCCCGGAGGCGAGCAGGCCGACGCCTGCAAATAAGCTAACTGAGATAGAACAACAAGCCATTTTGGATATCTGCATGAAGAGCGGTTTGCCAGTCTGCCGCCCAGTCAGATTGTGCCCATGTTGGCCGATGAGGGAGTTTATCTGGGTTCGGAATCCAGCTTTTACCGTATATTGAAAGCCAATAATCAGCTTAGCCACAGAGGCAAAGCAAAACCCAAAGGTACACAGGCAAAACCTGATGGATTTACGGCTACGGGACCCTGTGAAGTGTGGACCTGGGATATATCGTACTGCCCCTCTACGGTCATTGGTCGGTTCTTTTATCTGTACATGATAATGGATATTTTTAGCCGTAAAGTTGTGGGATGGGAAGTGTATGATTGCGAGTCTGGTGATCATGCCGCTAACCTCTTGGAACGCACGCTATGGTCTGAGAAATGCGTGAATGACGAGATAATCTTACATTCTGATAATGGCAGTCCGATGAAGAGCCTGACCATGCAAGCTAAGATGATTGAAATGGGCGTTATCGGCTCACGTAGCCGTCCCGGTGTCAGTAATGACAACCCTTACTCAGAATCTCTGTTCCGCACAGTCAAATACTGCCATAGATGGCCGAGTGAAGGCTTTAAGTCGCTGGAGGAAGCGCGAGCCTGGGTGCGAGATTTTGTCCGCTGGTATAACACCGAACATCGCCATAGCCGCATAAGATTCGTTACCCCAGAGCAGCGACACAAAGGTGAAGACCAACAGATACTGGCAAAGCGCACTGAGTTATATGCCGAGGCAAAAGTGAGAAATCCAAGTCGTTGGTCTGGTGAAACCAGAAACTGGGATAAGATCGGAAGCGTAGAGCTAAATCCGGAGAATAAAAAAGAAGCAGCTTAACAGCTCAGGCGACAACTACCTTGAAAAACGCCGTGATTAAAGTCATCGAACTCAAAGATATTCGCATTCAACTCGCCCGGTTTGGCGCGCATATTAATAAAAAAGCGGGTGGTTGCAGCAATGGCCTTATCAGGGTTTTGAATGATGTCTTTATTACATTCTGCCCCGCGAATACATAAAAGAAACGATGCTCCGTGAGAGAGTGCCGGCGGTACAATCACAATATTGTTATCCGCTTGACTCACAACATCATAGCGAATGACATCCGCATCTGTCATGCCTTCGTTTAGTAGATGGAGGCCTCTTTCACCCCCTACAGTTTCAAACACTATCTCAATACCAATATCACGATAAGCTTTGTCGATAAGCGGCTTATAAAAACTATTAACCCGGGGATGATTGAGATGTCCTACAACGTATTTTTCCTTTTGACTTACCTCATGGCTTTGCTTGTCGGGCTCAGCAACGACTTCTGCATGTGATAGGGGAGAGAGTGGTAAAAGAAAAATTAAGTGTAAAACACCTTTTTTGAGAGTTGTGAGTGTTGTCTCCACTACCTAAACCTTGGAATAAGAATATTTCGATAGCCTAATGGTAGAGCAGAAACTATACAATATAAAGAGGGGGTTACTTCTTGTAAATAAAAAAGCCCCATCGAAGGATAGGGCTTTACAGGTATGTAACGCTTGGTCTTAACTCGGCGTTTATGCCGCGCTTTGACCGCCGTCAATCGCTTTAAGCGTTTGTGATGCTGGAACAAGTTCCATATCAAACGTGTATTCGTCAACGCGAACCGCTAACTTGCGCTTTTCGTTGTAGTCGTGAAGCTTAGCCGCCTCATCAGCGGTAACCACGCCTTTTTCTTGAAGCTTATTAAGCGTATGTTCAAATGAGATGAACGGCACAACAGGCTCTTTGCGCAGTGCTTTTTGCACTTTACCAAGAAGATGCGCAACCGCGTGCTTCGCTTTAAACGCTTGCTCATTAATGTCGTTACCGTCTCCAGGGCATGCGCGAACAAGGTGCGTAAGCTGGTCTTTCACGCTGTTATCTTGCATAGATGCAATTGAAAGCTCACGTACTAGGTCGTCGCTAATACCTGCAACACTGTTGGTGTAAGTGTTGGTAAGTAGGCGCATTAGACCACGTGTCGCCGTGTTCGGGAAATTGTTGATGAAGTTAACAATTGCCTGATCAGCTTGTTGTAAAGACCATTGCATAGCGTACTCGAAGTACGGTAGTGCAAGTTTTCTATCTTCAATACGCTGCTCGTAGAAACGAATCGCGGCCATTGCACCGTATAGGTAGCTCATTACGTCACCTAGACGTGCAGATAAAAGCTCGGCTTTCTTAAGATCACCGCCTAGTACTGCAAGCGACAAGTCAGCCAGTGGTGCTAGCTTCGCTGAGATGCTGTTTACACGCTTTTCGTACTTGCGTACTTCAGGTAGTGCAGACTCACTCTCGCGTAGGAAAGGAAGGTAGCCTTTACCTAGGCTGCGGAACGCATTTTTAACACTAAAGCCAACCGTTTTACGAAGTACCTTGTTGAACTCAGCATCCGCAGAACTCTCGTTGCTGTGGATTAGGTCAACCATATCTTTCAGGTAAGGGTGACAACGCATTGCACCTTGACCGAAGATCATAAGGTTACGGGTTAGAATGTTTGCACCTTCTACCGTAATCGCAATTGGAAGTGCAGAGTAACCGCCGGCCAACGTATTTTGAGGGCCGCGCTGAATCGCTTTACCTGCTTGGATATCCATTGCCGAGTTCATCACGTCACGACCAAGTTCAGTCATGTGGTATTTGGCAATAGCCGTAACAACAGATGGCTTAACGCCTAGGCCTAAGCCTTCAGTTGTTAGTACACGCATTGCTTCAAGTAAGAATGTCTTACCTGCAATGTCAGCCATTTTCTCTTGTATACCTTCGAAGCGACCAATGGGAAGGCCAAACTGCTCACGTACGAATGAATACTCAACCGTGCCTTTAAACGCAGCCTGTGCGGTAGCTACACCCATTGCTGGAAGTGAAATACCACGACCTGCACCTAGGCAGCTAACCAGCATCTGCCAGCCACGACCGATGTTCTTCTGACCACCAATGATAAAGTCCATTGGAATGAACACGTCTTGACCACGAGTCGTACCGTTGTAGAAACGCACACCCATTGGGTCGTGGCGGTTACCTAGCTCAACACCTGGGTGAGACTTAGGTAGAAGGGCACAAGTAATGCCTAGCTCTAGCTTGTCGCCAAGAAGTTGGTCTGGATCGAATACTTTAAATGCAAGGCCAAGTACGGTTGCAATCGGAGCAAGCGTGATATAGCGCTTGTCCCAGCTTACGCGAAGACCAAGTACTTCTTCACCGTTAAACTCGCCTTTAGTCACGATTGCCGCGTCAGGGATAGCACCTGCGTCTGAACCTGCCTCTGGGCTTGTTAGTGCAAAGCACGGAATGTCGCGGCCATCAGCAAGACGTGGTAACCAGTAGTCTTGTTGCTCTGACGTACCGTAATGCATTAGAAGCTCGCCCGGACCTAATGAATTAGGCACCATAACCGTTACAGCGATTGCGCCGCTTTTCGCTGCGATTGTTGCAACGATTGTCGAATTTGCATACGGGCTGAACTCAAGACCACCAAATTTCTTTGGAATGATCATAGAGAAGAAACGGTTCTTACCTAGAAAATCTAACACTTCCTGAGGAATGTGCTTGCCGTTACCTAGTTCGAAGTCATCGATCATGTTCAGTAGCTCAGCTACTGGACCATCCATGAATGCTTGTTCATCTGCGCTCAGTTTTGCCTGAGGGATATCGCGTAACGCCTGCATGTCAGGCTTACCCTGATAAATAGAAGATTCAATCCACACGTCACCCGCGTCTAGGGCTTCTTGTTCTGTGACTGAAATTGGGGGTAATACTTTTTTTAAGCTAGTTCTGATACTCATAATAACTCATCCGCTCATCTGACCAGTTGTGTGGGTTTATAATACGCCTAATTTTAAAAAGATCAAATTTTGTAAAATAGTTAATTATTTCATGGTCTTAATGGTAAGCCAGCTATTTTATACGTACGGATTTGATAAACAATTGATTAACATTGCTGATATTTAATAGTTAAAAGCCTTCTGAGATCGGGTTCAGCAGAGACGCTAACTGGTGTTTTTGATGTGTTTTAAACCAAACGATTACGCTTCTTTACATTTAAATTGTTGCTGTTGTCTTTTATAGTTAGCGTTCTTAAACAAGGAGATGTAACAAACATGCGCAGCTTTTCAAAAATATTCGCAAAACTTTTCATCGGCAGTGCAGCAATAGCAGGCGCATTCTGTTCTGGTTTAGTGTCAGCCAACGTTAACGGCTATGCTGTGGCGAATATTGGCTATGGAAATGTTGATACACAAATAGATAGTGAAGCCGATGTGAGCTATTCCGCTGCGCTAGGGTATCGCTTCCACCGTCAGTGGTATGTCGAGGGCGGCTACATTTCGCTTATTGATGCAGATACCGACGAACAATCGTTATCGAGCAAGGGGCCGTATTTAGCCCTATTAGGGAAAGCAAGTAGCCCGAAAGGCGAGCTCTATTACAAGCTGGGTGTTGCAAGTGTAGATATTGAGCAGGTGTCGATAAATAGTTCTGCCTGTGGTACTGAAGCGTTGGCGTGCGGCTACGATGATACTATTGTGGCGGGTTTAGCTGGGTTAGGTTTCGACTACTATGTAGGAATGAAGTCGATGGTGCGGGTTGAATATACTTACTTCGGTGGTAAAGACGACTTTTCTGCACACATCGTAAATTTAGGCTTTAGATATAACTTTTAATGCGGACGCTATGCCTTGAATAGAGATCAAATGCGGCTAATTTTTCGATAGTAATTCGCAGATGGCGGCGTGTTCTTATCAGTGTTCAAGGGGATAGCGCAAATGTGATTGCTTACTCTTATTAGCGGGAAACAGGCATAAATACAAAGTACGTCAAACAAATCCAAAACCTATTATTCCATGTAAAAATAGGTAAATTCATAACAACGGATTTACAATGAAAAACGAATTAGACAGCAAGTTCCTACTTCAGGTTTTCGACAAGATTCGCCAGCATGGCGCGAAAGAAAACGAGCAGTATAAACTTAACGGTATTACCGCGTTTACTGACCATGACGGCTATACGCTATTTATTGAAGACGTAAATGTGAAACTGCAGTTTGGCTTTCATAATCAATATCACTTTGATTATGACTCGAAAGATAAATATGAGTCTTTCGAGAAAAAGTTAAAAGAGATAGATAAAGAATATTAAACGCCACAGTGACTGTCTTTGACTGACGCAAGTGGGGAGCGTCAATGCCACTTGCGTTAATACACCGCTTTTAGTTTGCGCCTGAGTTTATCGCAAGCGTATTGGCGCTTGTCTGGCGTTATTAGCCCCCGAAAAAAGCTTCTGCTACAATGCCGCCCAATTCAGTTCAAAGGATATAGACATTGGCAGCGGCAATCAAAGCTCCTAAGTTTAAACTGTCATTTCTGGGCCCTAAGTTTTGGCCCGTATGGCTAGGTGTATTCATACTTTATATGATTACATGGTTACCTCTACCTGTGATCCGCGCTATTGGTGGAGGCACAGGAAAGCTTATTGCGCTTATTGTGCCTAAACGAGCAAAAGTCGCGAAGCGAAATCTTGCCCTTTGGAATCCGTCGCTTAACGAAAGCGATATTAACGCTTTGTATAAAGAAAACATACGCCGTACCGGTATGGCATTATTTGAAACTGCCATGGGCTGGTGGTGGCCTAGCTGGCGAGTAAAGCGCGCCATCGAGATTGAGGGCTCCGAGCACGTGGAAGCGGCATTGGCTAGTGGGAAGGGTGTTTTCGGTATGGCGCTGCATAATATGAATTTGGAGTTCGCCTGCAGAGGCATTGGTTTTTATCATCCAAGTATCGCTTTTTACAGGAAGCACAATAACCCGTTGGTTGATTACCTTCAGTATCACGGACGTAACCGTTCTAACAAATACATGATAGATAAGCGCAACGCCAAGGCGCTGCTTGCTGCGTTAGATGATAAAGAGCTGTGTTTGTATTTACCCGACCAGGATTACGGCCCTAAACAAAGCATATTTGTACCTTTTGGCGGTGTAAAAGACACCGCCACAACAACGGCAACGTTAATGTTCATTAGGCGTAGCCATTCAGAGCCAATGATTATTACCTCACAGTACACAAAACGCGGGTACAAAATAAAAATCTATCCACCGCTCTCTGAGCTAGGTGAAATGGAAGATACTGAAGCATTAACGCTGCTCAATAAGCATGTTGATGCCGCAGTGAAAGAGCAACCTGAGAGCTACTTATGGATGCACAAGCGTTTTAAAACTAGGCCAGCAGATAATCCTGAGTCCCTTTATAAATCGTTATAAATAATGGTTTTACGTACAAAGGCTGAAAGACAGCACTTTGCAATTGTTGCAAAATTAGATAAATAGAATAATGGGCTTATCGGGTATAGGTAGACTAGAATAACAAGAACAACATAAAGACGTGGTTATCACTTTTTTTACTGCGTTCCTGTTTTTGATGCGGCATTTTGGTAGGTTATGGGACAGACAAGTTATTCAAGTTCGTCATTTTGGGCGAAACAAATTGGTATTGCGGTTGTGCTTGTCATTGCTGCTGGTGTGCTTATTTACATGATACAAAACCAAGAACAAGCCCCTGCTCCTGAATCGCAAAAAGAGGAAAAGTCGGTATCTAAAGGGCTCAGCGAGTTCTATCGCGACTTTAGAATGTCGGCCACCGATCCTCAAGAAGACGAGCAAGGTGATTTTGTCATTGATGTTGCAGGCGTCGACCCAAATTTAGATAGCAAATTGGCGAACATGTCGAGCCAAACACGCCCTGTTGAAAAAAACTGGACGGGCGAACATAAATACCGCACGTTCAAAGAGGGCAATACACTTCGCGAGGCAATCTCACAGTATGCCCAGGCAGAAGGGATGCAGGTGATATGGAATTTAGAGCAAGACTTTGTTATCAAGCATCAGTTTCAACTAGATAATACGGTGTCAGGGTCGCTAGCGAAAATTGCCAGCGCCATTGATAGCAGCTTTGAAGGCGAAGTAAAAGCTTACTTATGTGCGGGGCAACGCTCACTTGTTGTCACCGCAGAAGAAACCGAGTTCCTCTCTACTAAGTGTCGTTTGGTTACTGGCTAAGGGGAAGGCTCAAGTACGCTAGCCGGTTTGATTTTGGTACTGAATTCACACCGCTATCGCTTAAGGCGATAGCGGCTTGTTTTCCTTCATTATTGTTCCCTTACACTCTTGCTTCCTTCCTCGCCCCAAAACCGGCTTTCATACGACTAATAGCTTTATTCGCTGCATGTGCCAAAGAGAGTGTCCCAATGCTGTCTAACCTGCTCACGTATAGCGTCTAACTCTTCGCTTTGGTCGGCGTATTTAGTGTCTGCAAGGGTTAAATGATGATATTGCTCTCGCAGTTTTAAATACGCTTTTTGCAGCTTACTCGCCGTAGATGGGTCGATAATACGGGCTTTAACCGCAGTATCAAAAATGCGAAGGTTGTCCGGGTAGGTCGTCATGCTATCTGCCGACTGCGCGTTGGCCAACACTAAATACTGCGCCATAAATTCAATGTCGGTAATACCGCCTACACATTGCTTTAAGTCGACTTTGTCATTGTTTTTAGAAAGCAGGTGTTCGCGCATTTTTAAGCGCATTTTGCATACGTCTGTCGCCAGTGATTTTGAGTCTCTTACTTGGCTCAATATTGTATGTCGAACTCGAGTAAAATCTTTTAGCAATCCAACATCGCCGCATATTGCTCTTGCTCTAACTAGTGCCTGGTGCTCCCACGTCCACGCTTCTTCGGTTTGGTACTTCTCAAAGCCATCTATATGGCAACAAAGCAAACCGGCGTTGCCGGAGGGGCGCAGGCGCAAATCGGTTTCATAAAGTTGGCCAAACAGGGTTTTCGTGTTGAGTAAATGCATGATGCGCTGCGCTAATTTGATATAAAACTGCTGCGCTTCAAGTGACTTATTACCGTCGGTGCTAATACCCCGAGGGGCGTTGTGTAAAAAGACCAGATCTAAGTCCGAGCCATACCCGAGTTCATAACCACCAAGCTTGCCATACCCTATGACCGCAAAGCCTTTGTCGTTACCTTCAAGGTGTGACGGCACACCATAGCGTTGGCGCATTTGCATCCACGCAGCATTTACTACGTGTTCAAGTATCACTTCAGCCAGAACGGTAAGCTTATCGCTGACATTATTTACCGGGAGCGACTCGCTTATATCACTGGCTGCAATACGCAGTTGCTGGCAGAGCTTAAACTGGCGCAGCCCGTCCATAAGCATTTCAACGTCATCTTGCTCTATGCGCAGCATGGTTTCGCGCAGTTCAAGCTGGTATTCCTTTTTGCTGGTATGAATATCGGTATTTTGTTGACCTAAATACAAAGGCGTCAACAATTCATCAAGCAGCAACGGGAAGCGTTTGATTTCTTGCGCAATCCAGTCACTGCGCTCGCAAAGCTTAACCAGCTGCTTAAGTACATCTGGGTTTTCGAGTAAAAGGTCGAGATAAGTGGTACGCCCAGTGATGGCTTCAATCACGCCCAGTAAACGCTTTAAGACCTGCGAGATGTGATTGGGATGTTGATTTATCAGCACGTACAAAATCTCGGGAAGCAGTTTGTTTAATGTATCTTCTCCTTTTTGACCGATTCGATAGTTACGCTGTTTGTCTTTAAACGCGACAAGAATTGGATAAACGCCTGTAATGTCCTTGCTAGATAAATGCTCGCTAAAGGTCTCTGCAAATTCTTCCTCTTGCAAAGAAAGCCGCCAAGCGTCTTGGCATGCAATAAAAAGCTGATCTTCGTCGGAATGGCTGTCTTGTGATTCCTCCACAAGTTCATTGAAGTGACCGTGAATGCGCGCCATGGTTGCATCTAGCTGGTTTAAAAAAGTGCTATAGGAATCAAAACCCATTACCTCAATCAAGGCGGCTTGCTGCCATGCGCTATCTGGCAAGGTTTGAGTTTGCCGGTCTTGGCACTGCTGAAGGGTGTGCTCTACTTTTCTAAGGAAAAGGTAGTCGTGTTTCAGCTGTTCTGTTACATCCTTTTCCACAATATCTAGCTCAGTCAGCGCGTCTAACGTGCGCAGTAAAGACTTACTTTGTAGAGCTGGCTCTCTACCGCCATGAATCAGTTGGAAACTTTGGGCAAAAAACTCCACTTCACGAATGCCGCCAGCACCCAGCTTGATATTATTGTTAAGACGGCGTCGGCGAATCTCGGTCGCTATCAACTTTTTCATATTGCGAAGGGCATCAAGGGTGGTGAAGTCGAGGTAACGCCTGAAGGTGAAGGGGTGTAAAATACTATTTAGCCATTTTACATCTTCAGAGTTGTCGTCGTTGATCACCCGGGCCTTTACCATAGCAAAGCGTTCCCAGTGGCGCCCTTGGTCCTGGTAGTAGTCTTCAAGTGCAGCGAAGTGCATTACCAGTGGGCCTGAATCTCCAAACGGGCGAAGGCGCATATCAACCCGGTAAACCTGTCCATCGTTAGTAATTTTGTTCAGCGCTTGAATAAGCTTTTGCGCTAGTTTAGTGAAAAACTGTTGGTGCTCTATGCTCTTTCGACCGCCTTGGGTTTCACCTTTTTCAGGGTAGCTAAAAATTAAGTCGATGTCTGATGAGAAATTCAGTTCCTTTCCGCCTAGTTTGCCCATGCCTAAAATATACATGTGCATATCTTCGCCGTTGTTTTGTGGCGTGCCATAGCGAATGGCCAAATGTTGATAAATCCAGTGGTATGCGCCCGTAAGTAACACATCTGCCAACGCTGAAACCCGTTCTAATGATGTGCTGATATCCTGTTTGTTTAACACATCAAGAAAGGTAACGCGGGCCATTTCTTGATTTCTGTATTCACGTAATGCTTTTAAAAGGTCATCTTCAGTTTTTACAGTTTCAAGCGTTATATCGAGCGCAGAGCGATACATCGCCACCCAAGGAGAGGAGGCTTCTTTGTCGACATTTTTTTGCAACTGCTCATCGCTATCTTGTTCGGTTGTTTGTTCAACTGTTTGCTCAACTGTTTGCTCAACAGTACGGGAAACAAACGAAGGCTTTTGTATAATTGTTTCAGCTAGGAAAGAAGAACGGGCAAACGCGGTTAACAGCACGTCATGATGTTGCTTTGCTATGGCTTTGTCGTCGTCGGTAAGTGCAGGTGCTGTTAAGAACTGCTGCCAGTACTTTTCTGCTTGTTCTACGTTTGTCATGCTATTTTCGTTGTCTGTTGGCATAATACTCGCGTCTTTTGATGATACTCTCGTTTTTAAGATAAACCCGCGTTGAATTGGTTTATATACCCATTTTAAAACGCAAGAGTTCAAGGTTTGATAGCGTTGAGGTTTTTAACCACAAGCGCAATGTTATCAGGCCCTTATTAAAATAAATCTGAACAAGTTCGTTGTCATCTTTGTACAAGTTTGTAATAGATGGAAGCTGTTTATTTGGATGCCGCTGTTTTTGCAGCACTAACGCAATACAAATAATCAGCATGGAGCTTTGTGTGTTCAAGGAGCAAAGATAACGTGGAAGCCTTAGTAAAACTAGTACCGCTAACCCGAGAGCTATTAATTTACCTTGCCATGGATGTGGCAATAGCGTTACTGCTTCTAATGATTATGAAGTGGCTTACTGGTGCATTTAGGCAGTTTTCAGTAACAGAAGAGTTGGGTGTTAAGGACAACTTTGCCTTTGGTATTAGTGTTGCAGGAGGCATGCTTTCACTGTGCATTGTACTAAGTTCCGTAGTGGGGCGGCATATTGGGCAAGGCTATAAAGAAGCCGCTATCGGCATGGTGACATTCGGGGTCGTGGGAATTTTGCTGGTGAAATTTGGCCGTTTCGCCCACGATAAACTTGTATTAAACAAAGTTGATACTCACGCAATGATAGCTGAACGCAGCGTAAGCGTTGCGCTTGTCGATGCTGCCAGTTTAGTCGCCAGTGCCATTGTTTTACGTAACATCATGGTATGGGTAGACGGTAGCGATATGAATGCACTTATTGCGATTGTTACCGGTTTTACCGTAGTGCTTACCATGCTGCTTGTGATGACCCGTATTTTAGAATTCAGATATGCAAGAGATAACCAAAATGACTCTTTCCAAGGGGCGCTTGAAAAAGGGCAGTTAGCGCTTGCTATCGAACATACGGGCAACTTGCTTGGCACCGCAATGATCGTGTCGGCGGCTAAAAATCTACTGGTTTATAACCCATCTGGGTATGTGAGCAATGTAACTGGTTGGCTTATTGTTAGCGTTGGACTCGCAATCGCACTTCATATACTGGTGTTAGCCAGCAAAAAAATTATTTTGTTTGGTATGAACTTCCGCCAAGAAGTTGATCAGCAGCACAATGTAGGGGTGGCAGCTCTAGGGTTTACGCTTAGCATTGGTAATGCCATGATCATAAATGGCGTATTGGGCGGGTAGAGACTCACACGTCAAATTGCGACTTTATACACGGCAATTCATTGAGCTGGCCTTTATTGATAATGTTATCTTTTTGAAGGCGGCTCATTTTCTTCACAGCGTATTCAAGTTTTGACGCTTCAGACTTGTTTGCGACCTCAAATACCGCCCTAAACACCAAGGGCGATTTACCTTTAAGCGCTTTCGCACCGCCTTTTAATTCACCTCTGTGCTGCGCTATACGGCGTTTTGGTTCTGTAGTTATTCCTGTATAAAGTTGCCCAAGTTTGTTCTCTATTAAATAGAGGTACCATTGGGTATTTATGCTTCCTTGGTGTGTACTGCCTGCCTTGGCTGTTATACTCTGTGCCAATGTTTTCAATATCTAAAAAGTTATTCTCAGCATGATATTACCAGATTTTACTAAAGCGAAGGTGCTTATTGTTGGCGACCTGATGTTAGACCGTTACTGGAGCGGTGGCGCTGGGCGAATCTCACCAGAAGCGCCAGTACCTGTGGTAAACGTTAGTGGTTCTGAAGATAGGGCTGGAGGAGCGGCGAATGTTGCGGTGAATGCAGCAACATTGGGCGCAAACGTAACCTTGCTGGGGATGTGTGGCGATGACGAGAATGCAAAAATTCTTAAAGAGCGTTTGCAAACTCACGATATTGATTGTCAGTTTTTACAGTAGATGGCTTCGATACCATCACCAAACTTCGTGTCATGAGCAGGAATCAGCAGCTACTGCGTTTAGATTTTGAAAAAAGCTTTGCTCACACTGATAAATCAGAACTGGAGCACGCATACGAGTTAGCCTTAGATGATGCGGATGTCGTTATTCTAAGTGACTATGCAAAAGGTTGTCTGAGCAACCCTGAAGTACTCATTGAAAAAGCGCGAAGCAAAAATAAGCGCGTGGTGGTAGACCCCAAAGGCAGCGACTTTGGTAAGTACGCTGGCGCCACATTAGTTACTCCTAATTTGGATGAGCTTCGCGGTATTGTAGGTGAAATAGAAAGTGAGCAGGTATTAGTAGAAAAAGCACTGTCGTTAAAAGAAACGTTAGATTTAAGCGCGCTGTTGGTTACTCGTTCAGAAGATGGCATGACCTTATTTGACGGCGATAACACCGAGTTTCACCTGCCAGCAAAGGCGAAAGAGGTTTACGATGTTACAGGCGCTGGCGATACGGTGGTATCGACGTTGGCAGTGGCGATTGCATGTAACTTGCCCCTTCAGGCGGCTTGCGTGCTTGCTAACTTAGCGGCAAGTGTAGTGGTTGGAAAGCTGGGCACATCTGCCGTCACTAATACTGAACTGGCTTTGGCGTTAGGTGAGCAGTCTGTGCATCTTGATGGCGGTGTAATGACAGAAGACCAACTAGAAATTGCCCTTAAGGCAACGAAAGCGCGAGGTGAGCGTGTGGTGATGACCAACGGGTGTTTTGATATTTTGCACTCTGGTCACGTTGCCTATCTAGAATAAGCGGCGCAACTTGGTGACCGACTAATTGTTGCGGTAAATACCGATGAGTCGGTAACGAAGTTAAAAGGTCCGGGCCGACCGGTAAATAATGTTAACCGCCGCATGGCAGTGCTTGCAGGCTTGAGCGCCGTAGACTGGGTGGTTCCGTTTGAGGAAGATACCCCCCAGCGTGTTATAGCCCGTTTACTGCCAGACGTGTTAGTAAAAGGCGGCGATTATACAATTGAAGAGATAGCGGGAGGCACTGAAGTCATGGAAAACGGTGGCCAAGTCAAAGTACTCACGTTTGAAGACGGCGTGTCTACAACAGGTATTATTGAGCGAATTACTCAAAATAAACTGCGCTAGCGCTTCGTTTAAACATTAGCGGAGATAATACTTCGAGAACGGCGCGTTGTTGGTTACCATGTGTGTAATCAACATAGGTCAAAAACAGCGCGCTGATACAAACCAATATTACGTTTGTTTATTTGAACGCACATTCTTTAATGGAATAACGGTAAATTGCATGTACGAAAGTTATTATGGACTAAACTCGAAACCGTTTCAGTTAACCCCAGATCCTGAATTTTTCTTCGCCAGTAAGTGGCATAAGCGCGCCATGTCCTACTTGCAGTATGGCCTTTCTCAGGCTGAGGGGTTTATTGTTATTACTGGTGGAATTGGTACGGGAAAAACCACCGTAGCCAACAGTTTACTTGAAGAAATTGAAGACGATATTGCTGCTGCGCAAATTGTAACGCCGAAGCTCTCGCCCGATGAGCTGGTGAAAATGGTGGCGTCTAAATTTGATATTCCTACGGAAGGGCGTTCTAAAGCCGATATTTTAAAAGCGCTTGAGCTATTTTTATACGACCTTAACAAAGCAGGGCGCCGCGCTTTACTGCTTGTGGATGAGGCACAAAACCTTCCCCTAGAAACAATTGAAGAGCTTAGAATGTTGAGCAACTTTCAGCTTAACGGTAAGCCGCTTATTCAAAGTTTCTTGCTAGGGCAGGAAGAGCTTCAGCCTATATTACGTGCGCCAAATATGGAACAGTTTAGGCAGCGTATCGTGGCGTCTTGTCATTTGGCACCGCTTTCATTAGAAGAGTGTAAAGAATATATCGAGTACCGCTTACATCATGCAGGGTGGAACGGGTCGGCATTGTTTAGCGACGAAGCGTTAGAACGCATACACATGTTCTCTCGCGGTATACCTCGTAAAATTAATACCCTTATGGATAGGGTGATGCTTTATGGTTTTCTTGAAGAGCTTGAGAGCTTCGACGCCGATGCGGTAAACGAAGTTATCGAAGAAGTGAAAGCCGAAATGTTCGAGCCTGATAAAACCGGCGCGGAAGTTACCGAGCATATGGGCTTTGCCGATCATCCTGAGAGCCAAACTATCATGACACCGAAAGGCAATGTTATTCGCGATACCAAATACTACTTGGATATGCTGGCAGAACTCGTAGACGCGCTAGACGACGCTATTTCGCAGAAAGTAAAAATGACGCAGTACGTGGATAAACTTATGAAGAAGAAGTTTAAGACGTATGTGCGGCTTAAGGGTGATGATAAGAAAGATCAGTAAATAAAAGCTGCTCGGCACTCAAAGTTAGCAATGTTGCGCAATATTAACTCCCAAAGAAATAGTCAATTACATAGAAGGTTGTGTTTAAACCCTATCGTTGTTTAGTTGTTATTTTGGCTGTTAGCGTTGCGCGCTCCGTTTCTATTCGCAAACGTATATGTGAAAGATAGCTGTACGCGTCGCTCTTTTAGCCCTATTGCCTCTTCAATCAAGATATTATTATCACGCTCTATATAATAGAAACCAAAATTGGCCGATAACGGGGAGCGAAAAGTATGTTGAAAGACTATGGAGCCGTTGATGTTTTCGCTCTCTCCGTCAAGTCCAACAGTACTCTTTAAGTTATTTTCAACTTTTGCATAGGTAAGAGAAAGGTTAAGTTTTGTTCTTACTCCTAGGCGGTGGGATAAGCTTGTTCCATACGACATTGTTCGAGTTTGACGGCCAGTATCCACTGAAGAGTCAAGTGAATATCGAGTGTTGAATGACAAGTTTGTTACACGACCTTGTAGCCCGACCTGCCCTATTAAAGACTCTCTGTTTATTACAGCCTCTGATATTTCATAGTTCGGAGCGAGAAAATCGACAAACTGTTCTCCTGCCTTTAAATCGTAATCTAAACTTGCAGGTTGAAAGCACGATGAAATGTCTGAACTTCCTTGTTGACAGACAAACAACCCTAAGCTCTCAGGTGAAGATATCAGCCTAGAGTAGCTAGTGACTGAATCATTATAGTTTATTCGAGCCCTTAATCGCCGAGTATTATAATTTAGAGAAAATTGCCCCGTTTTTCCTGTTGAGCGACGGGTATAATTTGCGCTTACATTACTTCTTGTAGACAGAGCCCAGCGAAGTTCGCTACTTAGAAAATAATCATCCTCATTGATATCTTCGTCATCGGCGAGTTCTACATTTATATCTGGATCAATTTGTCTATTAATTGCTACACGCAAAAACCTTTGGTTATTTTGACGGTAAGTAATACCTGCACCAAAACTGTAAAATTCCTGAGTAGTCACGCCGTTACTTTCACTTTCGTATTGATATGCATCATGAAGTGTTGTAACGAAGACGCCAAAATCATCGATAACATTGATCTCTGCATTGGCAACGTAATTTCGCGTCATAAAATCGCTCTGCGAACTTTCACCGCGTTCAGTTTCTATGTAACTACCTGAAACATTCCAAATAAATCCATATTCTGTAGCGTTACTTTGAGCATTGCCTGATAGGGAATAGTTATTGTCTTCCAGCCTATCAGTTCCTTGCTCAGATTGATCTGTTTCGGTAAGTGAGTAGCGCGCTGTACCATTAGCTACAAACTTTCGGTTTTTTTGTGTTTGCATCGATGCGGCGACACTATTAGTCCTGGTCTTCACAAGAGAGTCGGAATTGTTGATAAAGTCAGATGTTAAAAAGTTTAACGCATTTCCATCTCTGTAAGTAAAACCGCCATCTACACTAAGAAAAAGCAAGTTTTCAATTATTTCCGCCCGAGAGCTATAGTTATAACTACCATAGGTATTGCGCTGAGTATTCAATGCTTCACTGTTATCCCGCTCAAGATAGGTCGCACGAGCATTAATCGACGCATTTATACGGGCGCTTTGATAGCTAATCGACAGGGTTGGATTTAACTGACCGACGGTTTCATCCGAGCGAATCTCATTGTCTTCACTTTCCCTGTATATAGCGTCTGCAGTAATGTTTGACGTTATTCTTGTCTCTGATGCAGAAGCAACAGGTATGCTCGCTAACGAAATTAAAATAAAAAAAGATGCATGGCACGCAGATATTTTATGCTTTCTAATCATTTCGTTCGGCATAGTAATATCCATAATATCCATTTAGCGAACTACTGTCGATGGACTTATTAACAACGAAACCAACAGCCATCTCAGGGTTTAACCTTTCAATTGAAAATTTTATATCATTTAACTTCGAACGGCCTTCCTCCACAACAACCACCGCTTGCCCAGCGAAATTAGCAAGCACTGCCGACTCGGTGATGCCAATAAGTGGTGGCGTATCAATAATCACTACGCGGTCTTTATAACGGTTGGCAAATTCATCAACCGTATCGTGCATCCTTTGGCTAGCTAATAGTTCAGTGGTTCTATGATCGTATTTACCTGCAGGTATAATTTTAAGTGTATCTATATTTGTAGGGTAAAGAACATCTGAAACTTCTTCGACTTCGCCCATCAAATACTCCATTAATCCTTTACGTCTCTCGAGGCCAAGAGTTCGCAGCACATTGGGCTTGAGCACATCTGCGTCCACTAGAAGTACGGTTTTGTCCTGCTCAGATGCGATACTCAACGCCAGGTTTGCTGCAGTGAATGTTTTGCCTTCCGAAGGGCGACCGCTGGTCACCATAATGACATTACTATTACTCAGCGTCTTTGAGATTGGGCCGAACGCGTTTGCCAATAGCTTTCGTTTTATCTCTCGATACTCTTCATTAATTTGCTTTCGTTGACCTGTCGTTGATACAAAGCCTCTTTCTTCAAGCTGTTCAAAATTGAGCTTGAATTTGTGTTTTTGCTTGATACCAGATGGCTCTGAACCTTCCTTTTTTGCCAAATCTACCTTTTGATTGAGTTCAGGTACTTCATTCACCTCAGGCTCTGGAGAATTATTTTTTGGGTCCGTTTGTTTTTGTGCGGCTTGCTTTTGTAGCGCTTTTTCTATTGTGTTCTTCACTAAAATAACCCCTGTAAGAACGACTTATTTGTTATGTCAATCGCAACAACCGTAGCAAACATCAAAAGTATAAGGCCCGTTGACACAGAAAAAACAAGTACTTTTATACGGTTGCGTCCTTTTACTTTGTCTATTTCCAAGTGGCCTACCACACCTAACACAGGGCAATCGGTAACCGATTTGAGTTGCGAAGCTCGAAACAGAACTGGAGATAATTGACTAATTAAAAACGCTACGCCCAAGCCAGAAGCAAATCCCAAAAACAAGACCATTACATATTGAATAATTCGTTTGGGTCCAGCAGGTTTAGTAGGTAATTTTGGGGGTTGTAAAATTTTGAATTGTATATCTTCGCCGCTTAACTCTGCTCTTTTCGCTAGTTCCGCAGACTCTTTACGTGCCAAAAGTGAGTTGTATTTGGATTTTAGAATACCATAGTCACGATTAAGCGCTGTCGATTCCGCTTCTATCTGTGGCACAAGATCTATTTTAGACTGGAGCTCTAAAATACGTGAAGCAATATCGTCTCGCTGAACTAATTGCGAAGCAAGTTGGCTTTCTAGTTTCGACATCTCTAAGCTCAGGTCTCTACTGAGTGCATTTAGTTGCACTGGCTCTTCGCCTGACTCCCGAACTAATGCTTTAATTTCTTCCGAACGACGCGTCTCTAGTGCTTCAATTAGCGCTTTAGTTTCAATTACATCGGGGTGCTGCTCGGTGAATCTTAAAGAAAGTTCATCAAGTTTTTGCTCTAGACTTCGAATTCTAGAGTCGTAGCGCGTAGACAGGCCGGAGTTTTCCGAATTGCCACTTGAAAGCTGAGTTTTTGCATTAGCGAGTTGCTTGGAAAAGGCTTCTAGCTTTTTCTTTGTTTGCTTTATTTCTAGCTCTATTGTAGAAAGCCGACTTTTCTCGTTCGCTAAACGAGAGTAGAAAGACCCCTGAACAGGCAATATATCAGCGTAATTCCTTTTGAAATCCGCAAGCCGCTGTTCAGACTCCATGAGACGGTTTTCATATTCCGCAATTTCATTGTCAATAAATCGCTCTGCATTATCGGAATTTCGTCTATTGTCCCCGAGAGCTCCCTCTACAAAAAGGTTAAGAGTTTCCTGCACGACACGGTGCGCCACTGCCGGATTTCTGTTATTGTAAGAGATCCTATAAATATTATCCCTAGAGGTGCTTCTTAGCTGAATCTGATTTTTCAGTCTATTAACAAGGGAATCAAATTGCGCATCGGATTTTGTGGTTAAGTCAAGATCTGAATTTCTTGCGATTTTCGCGACATTTTCAGGTGTGAAAAATGTTTTTGCCATCAACCTAATCTCCTGAGCCTTGTTGGTCTGGATGGCTAACCCGCGGAGCAAGGGTTGTAACATAGAGCGAGTGTCGACATGAACGGTTGCGCTAGACGCATAATAATCAGGCTGATTAGCGACGTATAAAAAACCAGCTGGGCAGATAAGCCAACTGCAAATAATGACATAGCGTTTTTTGATCCAAATCCCTTTAAGGTAATCAGATCCTAATATAAAGAGTGATTGTAATTCTTGCATTACTACTACATCTAATCCTTAAAACCACGCTTCCGGAATAATTACAATATCGCCAGGAAGCATATCGACGTTTTCCTTTATATCACCATCGCGAATTAAGTCGTCGATATTCAATTCGAAAACTTTCTTTTCGCCATTTATTACGCGGATAAGTTTTGCATCATTACCATCGGCAAAGTTTGTGAGACCTCCAACGGATATCATAAGGTCGAGTAACGTCATATGCTCAGTGTAATTAACCGCTCGCGGTTGAGCTGCTTCACCTATAACACGAACCTGTTCGCTTAACGGCCCTGAAAAATTACCCACACTTACTGTTACGCGAGGAGAGTTTACAAACGTTGATAAAACGTCTTCAATTTCTCTAGCAAGCATTGTGGGTGTTCTTCCTGCCACATCTAAATCTTCAACGAGTGAGGTGGTAACTTTCCCATCGGGGCGAACTACAACCTGTGCTGATAACTCGGGGTTGCGCCAAACAAAAATGTTTAATCTATCTCCTGGACCTATCAAGTATTGGTAATCGTTGACGTCTGTAGTCAAAGATGCGCGGGTGGTTGCTTCAGGCAAGACCCCAGTGTTACTGCATCCGTACAAGCAAAATAGTGGAAGTATTACGCAGCTAGCTATTCGTTTTTTAAAACAGAACATAAGAGATCATCCTACACTCATTATGGTTGAATTATGGCTTTGTCGTTTACCCTACGGTAAATNNNACTATAATGNTAANAACAATTCTAGTCTATTGTAATAAATCCATTTATGATGGGACAAACGCTGAAGTTTTAGGGGGCCAGGGGTGGCAGTAAGTAAGCGCAATCAGAATAAACGATCGAACATACTTGTAATAACCGAAGCGTTGCTCATAGCCTACATGGGGTACATTTCTCATTTTATTCTCACTCAGGTCGGATTATCGGCAAGTGTGTCTGTCGAGAAATTGATTATTAATGTAGGTATGTTGACGGTTTCAATTTTACTTTGCTCATTATCTGTAGGTCTTTATGAGGCAAAATTGAGAGAAACGTTTAGAGGTATTATTCGTCGTATTTTCGTAAGCGTCGGACTCAGCTATTTTTTAGTAGAGGTACTTACTCGAGCACTTTTTAACGAGCTGGTTATGGACTCTTATTTCTTGCCGGCATCGGTGTGTTTAATAATTATCACGTTGGTGGTGTTTAGGTACTTTACCAATCGGTTAGGTCTACTTGGGCTTGGCAAAGTTCGAATCTTGGTAATAGGTGCAGGTGAGCGTGCATCAATTATTGAAAAACGTATGCGACGCGACGTCGATAGAATTGGCTTTGAATTAGTGGGATTCGTTCCTATACCTGGTGACAACAGAGAGAATGGAATAAGGAAAGAAAAAATCATTCATCTCATGGTGGACGGCAATTTTCAAAAGTTTATCTCAGACAATGATATAGAAGAGATTGTCATAGCCTGTGACCAGAGGAGAGGGACATTGCCTGTGGAAGCCCTATTCGAATGCAGATTGCGGGGAATAGAGGTTACTGAACTTCTTGACTTTATGGAGCGAGAAACAGGGCAAATCGTCGTGAACTTAATGTACCCTAGTTGGGTGATTTACTCTAACGGTTTTCAAAGTCAGAATTACTTGCGTGATGCGCTTGATTACACATTCAATTGCGTCCTTGCGCTCATTATATTTTTGCTTGTATGGCCTATTATGCTTTTCACTGCCTTTATTATTTATTGTGACGATGGAAGGCGAACTGGCGTATCTGTTTTTTATAAACAAGAGCGTGTAGGGCTTAATGGTAAATTATTTAAAATTATCAAGTTTCGCAGTATGAAACCAGATGCAGAAAAAAACGGTGCAAAATGGGCCAGTAAAAATGACGACCGTGTGACGCGTATCGGGCACATTATGAGAAAATACCGAATAGACGAGCTCCCCCAATTGCTGAATGTTTTTAAAGGTGAAATGGCATTCATTGGTCCTCGTCCAGAAAGGCCACAGTTTGTTGAGCAGCTTGTCAGAGAAGTGCCTTATTACAATCAACGACACAATGTTAAGCCGGGTTTGGCCGGGTGGGCACAGTTAAATTATCCCTACGGAGCCAGTGTAGAAGATTCTATGGAAAAGCTTAAATTTGACTTGTACTACGTTAAACATCAGAGCTTGCTACTCGATATACTTATTTTAATTCGCACAGTGGAAGTTGTGTTATTCGGCAAAGGACGATAATTATGAAGGCGAAGGGTCGTCTCAATGCTATGACCGTGGATGTAGAAGACTACTTCCAAGTGTCAGCCTTTGAAAATGTTTACACTCAGAAAGAGTGGGATAAAGCGCCTTTAAGGGTTGATCACAACACAAACCGACTACTAGACCTATTCGCAGAACATGAAGTAAAAGCCACGTTTTTTACATTGGCGTGGGTAGCACAAAAATGTCCATCTTTAATAAAGCGAATTGTTAACGAAGGCCATGAGTTGGCAAGTCACGGTCTTGCCCACAGAAGGGTGACAACCATGTCGCCCGAAGAGTTTCGAAAGGATGTCAGCGAAAGTAAGCAGATTCTGGAAGATATAGGCGGAGTTGCAATAAATGGTTATCGCGCCCCAAGCTTTTCCATTAACAGTGACAACGAGTGGGCTTTCGAGATAGTAAAAGAAGCGGGGTTCTTATATTCGTCTAGCACCTACCCAATTGAACATGATTTGTACGGTGTGCCTGATTGGCCTCGGTTTAAATACCAACGCATAGAGGGGCTTTGGGAGCTGCCCATTCCTACAATAAGGAAATCTGGGAAAAATGTTGGTATAGGGGGAGGTGGTTTTTTCCGTCTTTATCCTTACTGGTACTCGAAGAAACGTATAGACACGTTCTTTGCTTCTGAATCAGCGCCATACAATTTTTATTTCCACCCGTGGGAAATAGACCAGCAACACCCTCAAGTGAAAGGGGCACAACTTAAGTCCAAATTCCGACATTTTGTAAATCTTAAAAAAATGGAGTCGAAAATCGTTCGCCTGTTGGAAGACTACAACTGGACAACAATGAGCTCGGCTTACGATATTAGAACCGTGTAGTGGTATAACTAATGGATAAGAGAATGGGCAAGGAATTTGGCATAGTACTACTTTCAATGCTGTTGCTGTGGTTGGCTTTTTTCTGGCAAGGCGTTGTCACGGCTATTGATATATGGTGGGGAAATGAAATTTTTAATCACTGCTTTTTCGTTTTGCCTACCACTGCCTATCTTATCTATTTAAAACGAGACTCGCTGTTTTCTAACAATATAAAGCCTACGTTACTCCCACTGTTTGCCATTGTTCCTTTATGTGTTCTCTATGTTGTCGGACGCGTTGGCGATATTCAGCTTTTCATGCACATTGCAACGTTTACGCTTTTGCCTGTACTGATATGGACAATCATTGGACACAATGCTGCTAAAAGTATTTTGTTTCCCCTCGTATTTTTGCTGTTTGCAATCCCCGTTGGAGAGCAATTAATTCCGTTTCTACAGGAAATAACGGCCGACGGCTCGGTAACGTTGCTAAAAATGGTGGGCGTCCCACTTTATAGAAATGGCTTGTATATTGAGATCCCAGCAGGGCGTTTTTTAGTTGCTGAAGCATGTTCTGGCGTTAGCTTCTTCATAGTAAGTATTGTAATAGGCTCGCTCTTTTCTTATTTAAGCTTTGTGTCACCTACCAAAAAAGTTGTTTTTGTTACAATTTCAGTGTTTTTACCTGTAGTCGCAAATATTATCAGAGTCTTCGGCATTATTTACATCGCACACAAAACTGATATGGAGTATGCGGCCGGTGCGGATCACCTTATTTATGGCTGGTTTTTCTTTGCCTTTGTGATTATGTGCCTGTTAGGTATTGGTGAGTTACTTCGTGATAAGGGCGTGGAGAATGAACACCTTAGTCAGATGCAGCGTGGCAACATACAGTTAAATACTAAAAAAGTGGCGTTAGTTTATCTTGTATTGATTATTTTTGGTGTATGGTCTTGGTCTTATTCATTTTATAAAACTGAAAATACTACCCGTGCCTTTAATACGAAAGACATTGCGAACCTTAAAGCGTGTGATGATGAACCGCTATATTGGCAACCAAAAATTGAAAATGCCGATAAACAGGTAAGGCAGCAATATATACTTGATAGCCAATGCCAAGCCGTATTAGTACAAGCTGAATTCCATCGCTTTGACAGTGAACTAGTCAGTGGCCTAAATCTTCTTTATGTAGAAAAAGAATGGTCTCTAGTACGCACAGACACTGAGATTTTAGTCTCAGATGAGGTGGCTCATAAAGTACCTGTATTGTACCTAACGTCGCCTCATGAAAAGAAAATAAAGGTAGCAAGATGGTATGAAGTAAATGGGAAAGTACTAACGTCTACGATAAAAGCAAAATTATATGTCACTTACTTAAAAATGACGCGTCAATATGATGGGGGGCAACTACTTATAATGGCAGTGCCCTACACATTAGATATGTCTACATTGCAAATTACCGAGAATTATGAATAAAACGTTAGTGCTTACTGAGAACTTTCCTCCGGTAGAGGGCGGAAGTGGCCGCTGGTTTTGGGAGTTATATTCCAGATTACCAGGCTCCCAGGTTGTTGTAGCAACGAACAATGCCACCCAACACATTACGCCTCCCGCCAACGGCATGGTTATTGAAAGGCTGCCGTTACAAAGCGCCGAGTGGGGTATTAAAAGTGTTGCTGGTCTCAAATTTTACGCTGTAAGTGTTATTCGGATTATTAAGCTTATAAAAAAGCACAATATTAAAGAGATACACTGCGGGCGGGTTATACATGAAGGCGTTATCGCTTGGCTTGCCTCAAAACTAACAAAGGTTAAGGTTGTGTGTTATGTACATGGAGAAGATGTAGAAGTTGCTGCGGTTAGCCGCGAACACAGCCTGCTGGTAAAGCAAGTATGCAAACGTAGCCACACCCTTATTTGTAATAGCGAAAACAGCAAAGCACTGGTACAACATTTGAATTTTGCTGACGCTGAAAAATGTGTGGTCTTGCATCCGGGGTTTGATGCTGAACACTTCCAACCTGTTTCGCGAGACGAACAGATCCGAAAAGCATTTGGCTGGGAAGATAAGTTTTCAGTTATTACGGTAGGGCGTCTGCAGCGTCGAAAGGGGCAAGATTATTTTATTCAGGCTATGCCAGAATTATTAAAGCGTTTTCCGACGCTACATTACACAGTGATAGGGCGGGGCGAACTTGAGCAGGAACTGAGAGAGCAGATTAGCGCGCTGGGTTTATCTGACCATGTACAAGTGGTTACCGATGCCGACGACGACAAAATGGCAGCTATGTATCAGCAGTGTGATGTATTTATATTACCTAACAGGACCATTGGAGGAGATATAGAAGGCTTCGGCATGGTGCTACTAGAGGCTCAGGCTTGCGGAAAGTATGTGGTAGCGGGTAATTCTGGTGGAACAAAAGAAACCATGCGCGTTGGAGAAACGGGGTTCGTTATAGATTGTAGTTCGCCTAGCGCTATTGTAGACGGTTTCTCTATGGTTATGCAGAAGCTTCCAAGTTTGACTATGTCGCCCAGCGAGTTTGTTAAGAGCACGTTTTCCTGGGATGTTCATGTAGCAAAAGCAAGGGCGCTGTTTGACCGCTTCGCTAACTAAGAAAACGCTGGTCAGTTCTGCGTTTTCAAGTGCTGCTCAGGTAATTAGCAAGCTATTGGGCTTGCTAAGTACTTTAGTTGTTGCGCGTGTTCTCACTCCTGATGTCTTTGCCTTGGCGGCCATTCTTTCTATTACGCTTTACTTTGTTGATGTATTAGGCGATGTAGCCAGTGAAACTTACATATTGCAGAAAAAGCGTGTTTCGTTTTTAGATATTCAAAGCGCGTGGACATTAAATTTAGCCATTAAGATATGTTGCTGCTTGTTGCTTGTCTGTCTCGCGCCATTTGCCGCCCGTTTCTTTGAACAGCCTTCGCTAACAACGCCATTACAAGTGGCTACTTTGGTGCTTCCACTAAAAGCACTGTGTTCTGTCTACTTCCTTAAGCTTAAAAGACACCTTAAATATGGCTTATTAACCTTGGCCACATTTGCTGAGCGGGTTGTCGCTACCGTTCTTCTTGTTTCCTCTGCATTACTTTTCGAAAGCGTTTGGGCGTTTGTTGTTGCTGATATAGGCGGGGCATTTACATTAATGGTGATCAGCCATGCGTTATCGCAGCAACGTCCGGTGCTTACGCTTGCAAATGTGGCCGAACAGTGGGCGTTTTCAAAATGGCTCATAGGAAAACAAATTGCCGGTTATTTGCGTTCTCAACTTGATACGTTGCTTGTTGCTAAGTTTTTTTCTCCAACGATAACAGGGCATTATTACATGGCACGAGATGTGGCTATGTTACCCGGAAGGTTTTTATTGGGGCCTGCCATTGAACCTCTTATTGCCTCGTTTAGAAATGAAAAATTGAAACGTCAGGCCTTATTAGAAAACGTTGCGCTTAGCTACTGCGTTGCACTACTTATTGCTTCTCCCATAGCCATATTTGTCGCATATTTTGCCGATGTGGTTGTTTTAACGTTACTTGGGCCGCAGTGGGATATGGCAGCCGAGTATCTGCCTTCGCTTATTTTTTTGTTCTTTTATTGGGTTATTTTACAAGTAACTGAGCAGGGCCTGATTGCACGCGGTAAAGTGAGTTTTCTGTTCTATTTCGATGTGTTCTCTTTGTTGTTTATTGCATCTGCGCTACTCACATCGCTTGCGGCTCATACTGATATTTTATTACTCATAGAAGTGCGTATAGCGGCGGGCTTTTTTCTAACGGGTAGTGCAATGGGGGTTTTGTTTAGCAATCAATGGAAAATGCTGTACGGCGTAATGATTAATCTAATGGCCTTTTTCGCCATTAGTTTATTTTCCGCAGAGGTAGCATTTAAACTTGGCGGTATGTTGGGCATAGCGTCGGCGCCACTGAAATTGTTGGTTGTCGGCTTGGTGTTTGGCGCTACATATTTACCCTGCATACTACTTTATGTGATAAAGCTGTCTCACAAAGACTATCGCGGCCCGCTTATTTTTATTTTCCAAGAAGCGTGGACCACATTGAGCGCTTTTCGTCGCTAAGTGTTAGTTGCGCATTTTCTGCAACGGTGCCCGAAGCGCCATTTCGTTGTTTAATAGCACCTAATACTACGTTGTTTCTTATTTCTACGCTGTGAGTGAAACCAAACCGGTATTCAATGGCATTAGGATAGCCTGAGTGAAGCAGTACTGTATTACTAAGTACTTTAGTACCCTTAGCGCTTTCTAGCACTATTCCTGCATCTTTGTAAGGGTGCCCTTTGTTATTGTGAAAAATAATGTTGTTTTCAATAATTCCCCCAATATGCTCGTTATCAACGTTTCCTAAACCAAATCCTATGCCTCGGTCGCTGTTAATAATCGTATTATTTCGCACTATTGTATTGTGAGAGTTGCGCCAAAAGTGAATAGCGTGTTCGGCAATGTGCTCTGAGGGGCTGGCGATGTTCTCGAAATGGTTGTTTTCCACTACCCAGTTTTTAGCGCGATGTGCATCTATTCCACCAATATAATAATTGGGGCCTACCGTTGCCGAGTATGAAAAGCGGGAATTGCTGATTTTACCGTTGTGCGAATAAGGCGAGTCTGGGTTAGGGCTGGCGCTTACTTTAAGAAGCTGCTCGTAACTGTCGCGAAGTATGCTGTTCGTTAACGTGAAATTGTCAGCGCCCAGTTCGGCTCTTATCTGTATTAGGTGGTTAGCACTTTGCTCTAAGGTTACCCCTGTAAGGGTAAAATCATCAGCGTGCACATCAATGAGAATTTCGTCGCCACCATTTTCCGATGCTGGGCGCATTCCATTGCCTCTAAAAACAACGTCTTCAGGCGAGCCAGATGCGCCGGCAATAGTCACGTTGTCTGCTTTTATTTGTAGCCGATAGTTAAGCTTGTAAACGCCAGGCTCAACAATAATGTGCGAATTAGGGCGTGTAATTGCTCTTGCCAGTGCATCAATACTGTCAACGGTGATCGCTGCCAGTGCGTGAACGTGTATCAAACTTAGCAAAGCAAAAGTAACGAGACGCATGATCATTTCCTCATTTTTATGATAGTTGCAGGGTTTCCCGCAACAATGGCGAAATCAGGAATGTCTTTTGTGACTACTGCGCCCGCTGCCACAACACATTTTTTTCCTACGTTAGCCATAATAATAGCACCGTTTCCAGCCCACGTGTCTTCACCAAGGGTAATCGGTTGAAAATGGCCGCCTTGTTCTCTAATAGGTTTATCTAAATCGTCAAAATTGTGTTGTTGCTTTCCACTTAAAATGTGCACGCCACTGCCCAATAAACAGTCTTTTTCTATTACGCATGCACCAATATTGCACTGAGGGCCAATATAAACGCCTTGCTTAATCACGGTATTTTTTTGGCTAAGTAAAGTAGCAAACCCAATATAGGAATCTTGAGAAAAACCCGTCAGCGTTATTCGATAAAACGCACCTCGTAGGAAGTTACCTGACTTGCCTGGGAACAGGCTTAAAAATTGGCTGAATGCAGCAAAGCAATTGTCAGACGAGACTATATTCAGCACGAAGTAAAGAACAATCAGCGGGCTTACG
This sequence comes from Alteromonas mediterranea DE, assembly GCF_000020585.3. Lineage (NCBI taxonomy): Bacteria > Pseudomonadati > Pseudomonadota > Gammaproteobacteria > Alteromonadales > Alteromonadaceae > Alteromonas > Alteromonas mediterranea. The sequence goes on along the minus strand of NC_011138.3, from coordinate 3,073,689 downwards.
GCGATGATAGCGATAAGGTGAATACACTTTTTCAGTACAGATTTCATTGTTGGTGCCTGTTTTCGGTAAGGGCGTTGAAAAACGGCGCCATCTTACTTTCCCACGAGTAGTGTTCTAATATAGTTTTTCTGGCGTTTAAGGATAATAGCTCGGCTAAGGCCGAAGAACTTAGCGAATTGATAAGCGCAGCGGCAAACTCGTCAGCATGACGTGCAATAAGTACATTCTCTTCATTTTTACAAAGTATACCCTCTGCGCCCATCGGGGTAGTAATAACGGGCAAACCACAAGACATTGCCTGCAATACCTTATTTTGCACACCGCGAGCAATTTGAAATGGGGCGACGAAAGCGCTTGCTCTGTGAAAGTAAGGCATAATGTCATCAACAAAGCCTGTTACCTCAATACTTGGATGTTCCGCCAGTTTTTTTACTGTTTCTATGGGGTTCATGCCGGCAATGGTAAATGTTGCATCAGGAAAGCGAGACAGTACAGTTGGCCATATCTCTTTGGCAAACCAAATAACCGCATCTATGTTAGGTTTATAATCCATGACGCCGGTGAAAAGTACATTGTTTTTAACTATTTTTTGCTTATCTACACCGGTATTGGGCATGAAGAAATCTGCGTCGAGCCCATTACCTAGTTCTACAACCTTCGATGAGGTCGTCACCGTTTTATTGAGCATCGCAATTTCAGCTTTGGCAATTAAAAATACCTTGTCGGCGATATCAATACACTTTTTTTCGAGCTGCCTTACTAAGTGCGCTTCTCGCTTATATAGCACGCGCATTGGCCACTGACTTTGGGTTGCATACTGTTGCCATTTGTCTGAATCTACATCCATAAAATCAATGAGAATAGCGGGTGGCGTTGAACAGTGAGTAGCGCCACTTTTTTGTAATGCTAATGCGTAAGGATAAAGACTTGAAGCAGTGAATAACACGGCACAATAACGGTACTCGGCAACTTGCTGAACAAGCGACTCTTGCAGCCGCCTATTAAAAAAATTGACTTCAGATAGTGATTTAGCGCTTACTAACCCTTTAAGCAGGCGCCACCATTTAGGTTCCCCGTATAAAAAACCTTGGGTGTTACCATTTATCTTTTTACCGAGTTCCTTCAAATGCTGCTGATCTTGTGCTCCCTCTAAAGAGCAACTTACATCAACTTCATAGCCCTTCCTTATCAAACTCTGAATCTGATGAAACGTCCTTATCTTTTCTCCTTTATTCGGAGGGTAGGGAACGCGTTGACTAATTACTAAAATCCGTTTGCTCAAGACCTAACACTCTGCTTATCGAGGTAAAAACTAAGTCTACATGCTGGACTATCAGGATTGAAGCTTTAATAAAGTTGAACGGCTCAATTACAAACCTTTAAGGTTATTGCTATTTTGAGCTTGCTCAGTAAAGAGTTAATTGTCACACTAGCTAGAAAGCCCATTTATTAGTTATGGAGAAGGATACTCGTGAAGCTGATTGTACAAATTCCTTGTTACAACGAAGAGCATACACTACCTGAAACGTTCAACGATATTCCGCGAGAGATAGAGGGTGTAGATACGGTTGAGATCATGATTATTGATGATGGATCGACAGACCGAACAATTGAGGTGGCGAAATCCCTTGGTGTAGACCATATCATTCGCAACAAAAATAACCGTGGGCTAGCACGTACTTTCAGAAAAGGTATTGATGAATGTTTAAAGCTAGGTGCTGATATTATTGTAAACACCGACGGTGACAACCAATATGCAGGCTGGGATATTCCAAAACTCATAAAGCCTATTTTGGAAGAAAAGGCTGATGTGGTTGTCGGCGACAGGAAAACGCAGGACATAAACCATTTCTCACCCTTAAAGAAATTACTTCAGCGCCTTGGTAGTTATGTGGTTAAAAAGGTGTCGGGCGTACAAGTTCCAGACGCGGTAAGTGGTTTTCGCGCTTACAGCAGAGAAGCAGCGCTACAGCTAAACATTATTAGCCCATTTAGCTACACCATTGAAGCCCTAATTCAATCGGGTAAAAAACACATGGCGGTAACGCATGTACCCGTTGAGACTAACGCTAAAACTCGCGAGTCTAGGCTTTTTACAAGCATTCCCAAGTTTATTGAGCGACAGCTAACCACCATTGTACGTATGTATACTATGTACCAGCCTTTGCGGGTATTTGTATTACTGGGTGCGCTAATTACGCTAATAGGTTTAATACCTATCGTTAGGTTTTTAATTTTTTACATGATGGGGGATGGTAATGGCCATTTGCAATCATTAATACTTGGCGGTGTACTAACTCTACTGGGTATTATTACCTTCTTGATTGCCATACTTGCCGACCTGATAAACTTCAATCGCCAACTTATTGAACAAACGTTAGAAAAAGTGCGCAGAATGGAATTGCAGATGCTTGATGAAAATAAAGAACGCGAGAGTGCGAGAAACGATACATTTTGAATGAAGATTTTAATCGTAACGTCTAACTATCCGCGCTGGCCTGGCGATAGCACTACGCCATTCGTGCACAACTTTGCTCGCGAATTAGTGAATCAAGGGGCGCGAGTTCGCGTCGTTGCACCGCACTTTAAAGGCGCTAAATGCAAAGACGAAATGGACGGTGTGGAAATACGTCGTTTTCGATATTGGATTCCTGAATCAGGTCAGACGATATGCTACCAAGGTGGGGCGTTGGGGAATTTGCAAAAAAGCTGGCTTAATAAGTTCAAGCTACCTGTTTTAGTGGTAAGCGAATTTTTCTTTACCCTACTTCAGACATTAATTTGGAGGCCAACTTGGATAAATTCTCACTGGTTAATTCCACAGGGCTTTGTATGTGCTCTAGTAAGCAAAATTACAAGAACCAAACATGTAGGCACTATTCATGGTGGCGACGTACTTGCGCTAGACAGCCTCCTTCTTAGAGAGTTTAAAACATTCACTCTTAGACGCTCAGATTTAGTGACAGTGAATAGTTCAGTGACGAAGGCCAAAGCTGAAGAGCTCTCACCCCAGACCGTGAATAATTTAGTGCTAATGCCAACGGGTATTTTAGCTATACCCGAGTTAAAGCGCGTTGAAGTTTCGGCATTGCGTGCACAGTTACTCCCTAAACAAACAGAATATTTGCTGCTATTTGTTGGAAGAGTTAATGAAGAAAAGGGAGTTAAAGAGCTCATTGAAGCCACAAAGATGCTGTTAGACAATGGCTATTCAGTGCATTTGGCTATTGTAGGTCGTGGTCACCAAGAACAACAATATAAAGATTTAACAGCTGAGCTTAATATAGAAAACTCAGTAACGTTTGTAGGCTGGGTAAACAGTAGTGAAATATACCATTACTACGCAGCCGCCGACATTTTTGTTGGCCCATCGAAGCGTGCTGACGACGGCTGGGTAGAGGCACAAGGACTAACTTTTGTTGAGGCGATGCTGGCAGGTTGCAAAGTGGTAGGTACAAATAGCGGCGGCATTCCCGATGCCGTCATTGATGGCAAGACAGGTTGGTTAGCTGAACCAGGAAACGCTATCTCACTTAGCGATAAAATTAAGAGAGCACTAGATAACGAAAGTACAGACATAATCGATACTGCCTGCGCTTTTGCTAAAGACAACTATCTAGTACACAACACTGTCAGTCGTTTTTTGAAGTCTTTGAAGGGTGTAGCGTGAAACAAAATCCCAGTGGTCATCCGCGTTTTTAACCATTTCATAAGGCTCGATAAATGCTTGATTTTACTGTCAAGACAGACATATAAAGCCGAAATTATAGAATATTCATTAGCTAGCATACCTCTATTGAGAGAATATCTTTTCTAGGAGTTTCAAAATGAGCTTTGCACCCGAGGTAACTATCACACTTACGCGTTACGCAGAGCCCAACTGGCTGTTTTTGGAAACGCTAACATCGCTCTCGCAACAAGCCAATATAAGCGCTCATGTATTAGTTTTGGACCAGCAAGATAATGAAGAGGTTAGGTCATTTTGTGTCAACAATTCATCTAGCGTCATAGTGCTGGATTACCATGTCATTCCGGCGAAGAGTCTATCGTTTGCGCGCAATGAAGCAATTAGAATGTGTCAGACGGTATTGCTTTTGTATATTGACACCGATGCCGTTGCGGATCCAAATTGGGCGTATGAACTATTCGTTGCAATGCGCCAAAATAAGGCCGCAATAGCGGGTGGGAAAATAATTCCCAAATGGCATAAAAAGCCGGGCTTGCTTCAACGAAGCCAAGTTGTTCTTGACCAATATTCGATGCTAGATCTTGGTGATGATACAATTAATGTTAAAAAAGTCATTGGCGCAAATTTTGCCATTAATAAAGCAAAGTTAGCTAAATTAGCTTATTTTGACGAAGGCTTGGGTCGACAGAATGGCAAGCTGTTAGGTGGTGAAGAAACAAAACTTTGTACTGATGCCAGAGAAAAAGGGTTAAGTGTTATTTACGTTGGAAAAGCCGCTGTTTACCACCAAGTTATGCCGGAAAGAGTAAACTTTAAATGGATTTCAAAGCGAATGTATTACGGTGGTTACTCGAGAGCGCTACGCGGAGGTAAACCCGAGCCAAGTAATGGCGGCGGACTGGCTGGATGGGATTACGTTGCGCTGATATTTTTATTGCCGTTTTACGCTTCTGGCTTTATTCGTGCCAAAATGGATAACAAATAATATGAAACAAGACAATGCAAATGAACAGCTCGCGTTGAGAATAGGTATTCCCAATTTTGCCAGTACTTTCCTTACGTTTTTTATTAATCTAGCTAAATACCTAGACGGTTTAGGTCATAATGTCGTATTTTTAAATCCAGATCCTTTTTTGCGTTCAAGACTAGACAAACATGGATGTTCCTACGAGCTATATCCATCGATTAACAACGTCGCCCACCTAGAAGAACCCTTCGATAAAAGCGCTGATATTATTCGGTATCTCTCACGGCTTTATCGTTTGAATGACGTGCAAGAGATAAAGCTAATTGCGGCTAAAAATAAGTTATACAGTAGAGCCATTGAGCATTTACGCTTATCGCCCATCGACAAGATGATTGTTTGGAATGGGCTGGGGAATGTAGAGAAAACCGTTTGCCAAGCACTCAACATAGACGCGTTTTATTGTGAAAACGGCTATTTTGAAAACACGTTTCAAATGAATAAATGTGGCGTTAACAGCGAGGGAAGCTTTGTCGATTTACCCGCTAATCAGTTGTATGACTTTGTCTATCCTCAGGCGGATGCAAAGGTAACGACAACAGAATTTACGCTCACCGAAACCCCCTTCAATAAGTTCCATTATTATTTAAAGCGGCTATTTGACGAAGACTATCGCAACTATTTGTTTTCAATGATTCGATATAACTTGGCAGTGAAAAAAGCAAAACGGAGTTTTAGCGAGCAACAATTCGAAAATATCGAATTCGATAAAATAGGGAAATTTATATTCATACCTTTGCAAGTAAACTCTGACACACAAACCATCTTGTATAGTGACTTCAAAGATACTTATGACTTTTTGAGTACAGTAGTTCCTAAACTAAAAAAGCTCGGCTACCATATTATGTTGAAACAACATCCCTTCGAAACAGAGCCTGTCGACTATTCTTCTTTCGTTGGTGAGCATGTTTCTTTATTTTCAAAATGTGATTTAAATGCGCTTATAGATCGCGCCGAGTTTGTTGTCACTATAAACTCTAGTGTCGGTCTACAAGCGATCGAACGTGGCAAAAAGGTTGTTGTATGTGGTGCAGCCTTATATAAAAATGCACCAAATTGTTATCCCTTCTCTGCACTTGATAAAGTAGAAAAAGAACCACTGCAAGACGCGGAAAAATATATAACTAAATTGAAGCGTGATATATTTATCGAAGGTAATTGGCGAAAAGTGGATGAATCATTGTTAGCATCAGTTTCTCAGCGTTTGCTGGGATGATATAGCCACGGACGATATAAAAGTAATCATGAACAAAAGCATTCAGCCAGTTATTTCTGTAATCGTTCCAACTCGCGACAGACAAGCTCTATTTAATAAAGCAGTTCAGAGTGTATTTCATCAGACATACTCAAATATTGAACTTATTGTTGTGGATGACCACTCTACGGCGCCCCCTGTTATCGAAGATGCCCCAGAACATGTTGAAGTAAAATACCATAGAAATAACAAAGCCTCAGGTGGGGCAATATCGCGAAATACGGGGGTGCGTTTGAGCCAAGGTGAGTTTATCTGTTTTTTAGATGACGACGATTATTACCACGAGAATAAGCTGCAAACATTGTTTGAACAACTTTGTGCCGACAGCAGTCTTTCTGCGGTATTCGGCAGAATAGTCAAGCTATCCGAGCCGGCCCGTACAATGGATAAAAAATATCTTGATGAACAAGGTATAATAAAGACACCCGAGGCAATTAGGTATTTACATACCAATTCATCGTTAATTAGAAGACACGTTTTTGAAGAGATACGATTTGACGAAACGTTACACAAGTTCCAAGACACGCAGTTACATATAGAATTGATATGCAATAAAAAGTGTAAGTACGTTTATGAAGATGTAGCGTATTGGAATGACAAACATGGCCTTGCTCAAATAACAGACATGAAAACGCAAGAAAGCCACCTTCGGAGCCTAGTTAATTTCAAAAAAATGATAAAAAACTTAGCGAAACGTCGGCGAGTTAGCCGTCGATACCACTTAGTTTTTTACATAAAGTATTTAGTCATGTTAAGAGACTACAAAAGACAATTTGGCAATTTAACCGGAATAGCTGTAAGTAATCTCGATTTCATTTTTTACCAAGCAGTGCGGCTAGCCAGCTTTTTGCTAGGGAAGCGTTTATAACCAAAAAGCTACTGAGTTAATAAAGGTGCTTTGAAAAAAGTGAACTAACTTACTTCTTATCTACCGCTAAAACGCCTAGTTGAGGCGAAAAACATTGGAATAACGGCAATAAAGTAGGCACAATAAAGTTAAATTTTATTCTTTAATAACTGACTAAGTTCAGTGAGATTAGTAGGTCAAATGATTGCACTTAACAGCCCTTTAAAGCCAGATTTAAAGAAACTACATCGGTATCTCGAAAAAATAAATCAGCGGGGTTGGTTCACTAATTTCGGCCCTTTACACAACGAACTGACGGAAAAACTAGAAGAATATTTAGGTGTACAAAATTTACTTTTAGTCGCAAATGGCACTATTGCACTGCAGCTAGCCGGTCGTGCCTTAGGTGTAGACAATATAGTAACAACGCCTTTCAGCTTTGTTGCAACTGCTGGTGCATTTCGTTGGCAAAAAGATACGCTCTCGTTTACTGATATAGAGCGAAAAAGCTACAACTTGTGCCCTGACGCGGCAAATTCTGCAATAAAACAATATTCATCGCTAAATGCAATTCTTGCGACTCATGTCTATGGCAATCCTTGCGATGTTGATCAATTCGAGACTTTGAGTAACAAAAATAATGTCAGAGTTATTTACGACGCAGCGCACACGTTTGGCGTAAAAGTTAGTGATAAGTCGGTGCTAAATTATGGCGATGCTAGTGCATTAAGCTTCCATGCTACTAAGGTCTTCAACACGGTAGAAGGAGGTGCAGTAGTGTTTCGGGAAAAGTCACATTATGACAAAGCCAGACATATGATTAATTTTGGTATTGATCCAGGTAACGGCATAGTTGAAACTGGGATTAATGGTAAATTAAGTGAATATCATGCTGCTGTTGGTTTGGTTAATTTAGAGCGAATGGATAACGTTTTGGAACATAGAGCTGCACTTTTTGAGCTTTATCGTTCTGGATTAAAAGACATTGTTGAGTTGCCTGAGTGGCATAGCAAAGCCACTCTAAATGGTGCGTATATGCCCATTAAAATGAGAAGTAGCGAGAAAGCAAAACAACTAATAAACAAACTAGCGGATAATAACATTCAAAGTAGAGCCTATTTTTCACCCGCCTTAAACTCTGTTTTTACCGACTGTATCAGTTATGGCACGCCAAATTCTGATGAAGTTGTTGACGGTATTCTTTGCTTGCCTTTGCATATTGATATGGCCAAAGAAGACGTGATCACAGTTATTGAGAACATTAAGAAATCTGGAGCTTTATAAGTGCTACAAACTGTCTTGAGCAAACTTTTATCCCTTATAAAGCGGTTATCATTATGATGCTTGCAGTTATGCAACCATATCTTTTTCCATATTTGGGGTACTATCAACTTGCATATCATGTAAATAAATTTATTTTTTACGATGATGTTAACTTTATTAAAGGTGGATACATAAACCGAAATAATATCTTAGCTAATGGGCGAAGACAGTTATTCACCATTCCGGTTGAAAAATCTTCTAGCAATCGAAAAATTAATGAATTGCATTTTTCCAATAATCGCAAAAAAGTAGTTAAGACAATTGAACAAAGCTATCGACGAGCACCTTATTTTGAAGCTGTAATTCCTATTGTGTGTGAAATTTTAAACAGCAGTGAAACACACGTACCAAAGTTATGTAGCGACTCAGTTGGATCAGTTTTTAAATATCTCGGGCTGGAGTTTAACTCTAGCTTTTCGAGTGACTTGCATTACAATAGGGACGCATCGGCTAAAGATAAGCTTTATTCTATATGTAAAATACTAAAAGCAGATAAGTACTGCAATATGAAGAATGGCCAATCACTATATTCGAAAGATGAATTTGCAGAAAAAGGGATTGAGCTATCATTTTTGGAAATGGAAAATTTCAGTTACTACCAAGGTAAAAATGACTTTGTTAGCCATTTGTCAATAATCGACATATTGATGTGGAACGATAAAAGCGCAGTAAAGGCGTTAATGAAAAAATATATTATTTCGTAGGTAAATGTTTATGAAACATATTGCTATTCATTCAGTTCCGCGTTCTGGTTCCTCATGGCTTGGCGAAATACTAAACAGCTCACCTTCTGTATCATATGCGTTTCAACCCCTCTTTTCATACCAGTTCAAAGGCGCGCTCAACGCCAATAGTTCCATGGTCGAAATACAGAACTTTTACAACAATATAAAAGAAACAGATGATAAATTTGTTACGCAGCTGGACGACCGGCGCTCAGGTATAAAACCTTCTTTTCAAAAAAGTACTATTTCTCACATTGCTTATAAAGAAGTTAGATATCACTATATTTTAGAAAATTTATTAGAACAAAACCCAGCACAAAGGGTAATTGGACTGATACGAAACCCACTATCAGTGCTGAGTAGTTGGAAAAATGCGCCACGGGAATTTAGAACAGACCTCGGGTGGACATTTGATAGCGAGTGGAAACATGCGAATTTGAAAAACATGAACAAAGCCGAAGAATACTTCGGATTTGAACGCTGGAAAGAGACTGCACTCTTGTTTAAAAAATTAGAAAAAAATTTTTCCAGTAAATTCAAACTAGTTTTCTACACAGATTTACTTTCGAATACAGAAACTGTCGTTAGAGAAACTTTCGATTTTTTAGAGCTAGATTTCACGATGCAGACAAAAGATTTTATTTCTCAATCTATTCAGAAAGAAATTGCAGGTACTTATTCTGTATTTAAAAAAAAGCAGTATATTGATAATAACTATTTAAATAACCTATCAACAAATATTATCGAAGAAGTAAGCAACGAGTGTAATTCGGCTGGTTTAAGTCAATTCTTAAAAGTCTCGTGAAAAAAGTAGTCAATCAGCGGATGAAGCGTATATGAACTTCGTTACTAAATAATTATTTATAACATTACTGGCCGCAGACTCTGATAACATGCAAACGTTGTTGACGTTATGGAACTTGGAGCTGAAGAACTTTTCTATTCCGCAGAGTATCGTACATTGGCTATCAGTTTGGGATGTAGAGAATATTTATTTTAGTTTTAGCGCAGCCCGAGCTAAACCAAAAAAGTTACATGCCATGAAAAAAAATCGAAAAAAATAATCAAGTCAAATTGATAGCTTTGATCATTATGCTAATAACTAACTTTCATCAAAACCATTTTAAAGCAGAAAAAATTGAGTGATTTAAGGAAAAAAGGGCTTATTGCTCTTATTTGGGACTTTTTGGGGAGAGTACTTACCCAGGCTTCTAGTTTTATTGTTACCATCTTGTTGGCAAGGATGTTATCACCTAGTGACTTTGGAGTCATAGCAATTGTAATGGTTGTGGTAGGTATTACACAAATTTTCGCAGATGTGGGCCTTTCTACCGCATTAATTCAACGTAAAAAATTGCTCGAAATTCATTATTCATCTGTTTTTTTATTAAATCTGTGCTTTGCGTTAGTTTTGGCATCGTTATTATTCTTGGCTGCCAATTCAATTGCACAATTTTATCAAATAGGAAGCTTGGTTCCTCTTCTGCAAGTTGTAAGCGTTCTTTTTATTTTAAACGGCCTCAGTACCGTACAGTATACAAAGCTTAAGAGAGAGCTAAATTATAAGCTATTGTCTAAAATAGAGTTCAGCTCGTCTTTTGCTAGTGGAATATCAGGGGTAATCTGTGCGGTATATGGCTTCGGTGTTTGGAGCTTGGTAGTACAAATCATTCTTCAAAGTACATTTAAAGCCGCTTTATTATGGTATTTTTCAGGTTGGAGACCAAAGCTCGGCTTTTCTCTTAAAGCACTCAAGCAGCTTTGGAAGTTTGGGTTTCGAATGTTTTTAGTAGCAATGTTAAATGCTATTACCGAACGCATTGACTATCTGGTCATTGGTAAACTTTTTAATTCCGCTGAGCTTGGCTTTTTTCAGCGAGCTAAGTCTGTTAATTTACTTGTTGTTCAATATTCGTCTGCAAGCTTAATGTCGGTATTGTTTCCTGTTTTCAGTAAAATACAGAATGACACTGTTAGATTAAAAAGTTTAGTTTTAAAAGTAACAAACTTGCTATCTTTGCTAGTTTTTCTTCTGATAGGTGGGCTCTATATTAATGCTGAACCGCTCATTATCTTGTTATATGGATCAAAATGGGCGGCATCGGTGCCACTTTTGGAAGTACTCTTACTGAGTGCTTTTTCTTACCCAATTAACGCGCTTTTAGTAAATATTTTAAGCGGGAGAGGAAACTCTAAAGCCTTTTTACGCATGGCTATGATAAAAAAGTCGATTTTTGTCATTAACTTATTCATAGGTTTTTATTGGGGGTTGATGGGCTATTTATATGGGTTAGTAGCTGTAGCTATACTTAACACCTCCATCTCAGTTGCATTTGCATCTCGAGAAATAAGAATGGCCCCGTATCAATTTTACAAACCAATCCTAATACAGTTACTAATCGCAAGCTTTTCAGCCTTTACCGCTTTACTATTTCAACATTATTTCACATTAGCTCTATTAGCAAAGCATTTCATTTCAAGTTTAATTTTCTTATATTCATTTTTACTTTTGAATTTTATTTTCAAAACAAAGGCGATAAAACTGTTTACAATTGAACTATCATCAAATATACGAATTTTAAAAAATGGAATTACAAAATCAAGAGCGCCAAGATTATGAAAGAAAAGTTTTTTATAAAGTTAAAGCTTTTAAAATTTAAAATAAAGCAAAAATTAGGTTTTGATAAGAAGATATTTATAATTGGGCGAAATAAAACAGGTACAACATCAATAGAAAAGTGCCTAAGGGATTTAGGGTACCTTACAGGAGATCAGAAAAAAGCAGAAATGTTTATAGACGATTACGCAAAAGGGTATTTCGATAACATTTTAGCATATTGTGACTCAGCAGAAGTTTTTCAAGATGCTCCTTTTAGTTGGCCCGGAACGTATAAAAAGATATTTTCCAAGTACCCCAATGCATATTACATATTACTTGAACGAGATAGCTCTGAAGAGTGGTACGAATCATTAGTTCGTTTTCACAGAAAAATTATTAACAAAGGAAATCCAGTAACTGCGGATGATCTTAAGAACTTTGTTTACTGGCGAAAAGGCTACCTGTGGCAGGTTGCTCAGGTAGTTTATGGAGTTAAGGAAAGTAATGTATATGATAAAGATGTTTATATTAATAACTATGAGGTTTATAACAAGGAAGTTAGAGAGTTCTTCGGTGACTCGCCAAACTTCCTAGCAATTAAGCTCACAGAGGAAAACGTAGAAGAGAAACTAGCCAAATTTCTGAAAAAAAACAAGAATCAAATTAAAATTCCTCATCTTAACAAAAGTAAGTGATATTTTATCATTCATTGTACCTTTGATAAGAAAATATATACGGAAAAACAATGCAAGCTACTAATCGTAAAATAATAAACGCAATTACAGACTTCGATTCACTTCCTTTAAGGACTGAAGAGCAGATCATGTCCACTTGGACTGAACCAAATAATATTGTGGTTTCATGTTGTGCGATTAGCTTCAACCAAGAACTGTATATTGAATTTGCCCTGAAAAGCATGTTGATGCAAGAAACTGATTTTGCCTTTGAAATTATAATCCGCGACGACGCATCAACTGACAACACTCAAGAGATCATCAGAAAGTATCAATCAATATATCCAAATATAATAAAGCCAATATTTGAAAGCGAGAATGGGTATAGAAAGGGAGTAAGGGCGCGGATGGTCGCGATGAATAAAGCGCAGGGCTCCTATATCGCGCCATTAGATTGTGATGATTACTGGACAAGAGATGATAAACTTCAAAATCTAGTTGGCTTCTTACGTTCAAATCCTGATTATGCAATGTGTTTTCATAATGCTGTGGTGATTGATAACAATAGTAGAGTGATTAATGAAAATCGTTTTGTTGATGCACAAGACCTCACCTCAGAGGACTTGATCATTGGTCGTTCAACGGTATTTCCAAGTTTTACCGTCTTTAAAAACATAGGTTTTGATAAGTGTTTCCCCAGTGAATTTAATAGTGCTAAGAATGGCGACACTATAACATGGCACTTAATTGGTTTTTATGGCCCATGCAAGTATATTGATAATTTTAGTGCAGGGGCATTTCGTATTCACTCACAAGGCCAAAACAGTGGCCTTACTAATTTCAATAAGATAAAAAACAGAATAATAACTCGACACGCAATTATCACGAGGTTGAGAAACCTTAAGCATCAAAAATTGAAAGAAACTGCTTTTAACGTTGTGGCTGAATATAGCGTTCGTCATCTAATGGGGTTGACAAGAAGCTTTGACATCAAAAGTGTCTTGCAAACTTTTGAGTACCTGACCAAATTATTTGGCGTAAGTTTTCTAAAACTAATAATCGTCGGCTTCACCCTTTCAGTCAAAACTAGTTTAACTAAGAAAATTTTAAAGAAATGATATCTTGAAAGTTTTGTCTTTCTACTAAAATCAATGAAGCCCCAGCATAATTGGTAACTTGGGTGTTTTGTGCTTGTTCATACAGTCCTTGTCACTTTCTCATGAATCTTTTCATTGTTGCAAGTTTGAAAAAATCTTTACCAACTTGTCATCCATGATCGGCGATATTTCTTTCATATATTGCTTGCTTAAATGATGGTGATCTGAGTACCTGATTTCCCCATTGCTAACGGCCGGGCAAAAGTTGTTGGGGCAATAATTGTCTATCAAATCCATTACGACAACATTGTCAAAAAGTAAGTTGTTTATCGCCTTTTTTACATTGTGGTGGCTATTCATGTCAGAAAGAGAGAAACCACATGCGTCAGGCTGAATGTCTATATCTCCTCCTACTTTCCTCGATAAACAAGTTGGAATATCAACTGGAAACATAGGGTTATCGGGGAGATATAATACTGTAGGAGCAAACGTAGAGAATCGTTCAAATAGATTATTGATGCCTTTCTGCCAAACATCATAACTACCTTTAACTTTGTTCCCATTTATCATAGGAGCGTAACCACCAAAATGAGTCATTACGATAACATCTGGAGATTCAAGTTCTATGTGTTTTAACGCTTCTACTTTCCAACTAGCGCATTCCTTATATTCGCGCCCCAAAAAGCTCAAATAAACATCCATTAATACGGGTGGGCAGCCGGCTTTCACAACAGTTAGTAACTTCCAACCTCTGGTGGCAGCAATATCTGATAGCTCAGGGATCCATTGTTGCGCTTTAGAATCGCCGAAAAGCACGAGAGTACGCTCACTTTTAACATCGCCTTTCTCACAAACGATTAGCTCAGTTTCTTCTATTTTTGAAATACAGTTGCCTGTGTTAACCCCTCCAAACTGGACACTTTCAATTTTCCGCTGAGCTGGTGAATTCAATTCAAATTTAGAAAATGCATAGAAACCAAATGAAGCAAAGCGTAAGCGATCAATATAGACCGTTGTGATTCGTTTAGTGTTTGAGGCTATCTTCGTTTAAGGAGGTGCGTTCTATATCTAACCGTGCTTCACAGCCGAAGATAAAGTCCCCTTGCTCTTCTCTTATCCAGTGATCTCCAACCGCGCGGATATCATCGCTAAACTTGGTCTTCTTTCTTTTTATCAATCGTTTTACTTGAAGTTGTCCTTCTTTAGGCGCTTGAGAGAGTGCATCAAGCACCATTTTTTCATTTTTGTCTGTGTTGTGCCAAGTGTCCAGTACGATGGCATTCCACACGGTTATTATCGTCAGCATAGCATCTTCCATTTCTGCCTGGCTGTAATCAGCAGGGAGTGCATTTAACACTCCTTTACCGAACTCCATAATTGTGGCTGAGATTTTAGTGTTGGGAAGTGAGTATTTTGACATCGCTGACTAACCTGTTTTGATTGTATTTTTGTTTCCAGAGCCGCGGCGTGAGGTCGATTACGTCCCTGGCCGGATGTAATGCCACGCGTTGTAATACATCCACCAGATAATGGTAGGGATTAACGCCTTGCAGGCGGCAAGTCACCATCAGGCTTTGCAGTATGCCCAGTTGTTCAGCGCCAAGTTCAGACCAGCAGAACAAATAGTTTTTTCTCCCCATGGGAATAACACGCAGTGCCCGCTCAAGATGATTGGTATCCATGGGTAAGGCGGGGTTACCCAGGAACACTTTGAGTTGGCTTTCTCGCTCATGCGCATAATGGAGTGCCTTGGCGAAGGGAGATTTGGGCAGTAAATCAGTGCGTTGTCGCTGTTGATAGACCCACCGGAAGAAGTCGGTAACGAGTGGCTCGCTGTGTTGTTGCCGGTAAGCATGGATATCGGCTAGGTCTAATTGTTTATTATGCTACATCGAATTCATCGTCGGAAAAGTCGTCGTCATAATCCGATTGATTACTCGCGCTGCTGTGAAGCGTATAAAAGTGCTTCTTGCCTCTTGCTAACCGGACATACTTCGCCCACGCCTTTTCTAGGTTGTTACTTGCTTCAACCTTGCCGCTAATGAAGTCAACAAAATGCGCTTCATCGTCGTTTTGTGGTGTAAGTTCACCCGTTTCTAATTGCAGTAACGTTTTACCGTATTGAGTAAGAAGATCTGCTTCTGCAATGCTAAAGTCACCTGATTTGCGAAATCCATAGGGAAATTTTTGACGGTCAATATAAGGTTTTGCTGATGGTCGAATAGCTAAACGTTTCATGATGTACCCGTAGTCCTGTAACTGTGCTTGGGCATGCAACATACCCCGGCTGTTACTCCAAGTAAACGCCACTTCATCACTGTCACCGTACAGGGGCCAGAAGTAGGTTTGTTTCATGTGTCCGGGTTTTCGGCCAGCGCCTTTAGTGCGACCTGCTTTAATGGGCACTTCATCCATGGCCAGTATTTTACTTTGCAGAATGTGTTGCCACTGGGCTTTGGCGATGGGTCGAAGCAGCTCAATGCCTTTTTGTATCCAGTTGATTAAGGTGGCCCGGCTAAGGGTAATACCGCTATCCAGCATCCGTTGATGTTGGCGGTGAAGCGGTAAGTGATACACCGCTTTATCAACCATCAGTCCGGCGAGCAGTGAGACATCGCAGTAACAGCCTTCCAGCACATTGGTGGGGGCAGGCGTCTCCTTAATGGTTTGCGTGGTTTTATGACGCACGACCTGTCGACGGAATCTCAATACCACATAACTGCCAGGCTGTTGTGCTAAGCGACAGGTTTCTTTGGTATCCACTAATTCATACTGGTCGGCATCCGCCCCCTGTAATTCTGGCGCAGGTATATCAATAATCTGTTGCGGCACTGTCTCATCAAAACGCAGGCCTTCATCATTCAAATCCGAGTCGCGACGTTGCTTTTGTGAGGAACGAGTATGTGCCTTCACCGGTTTTGTTTCTGCCGGTAAGGTGAGGGTTTCCCCCTCATCAAACAAACTGCTCTGCGCCGGATTATCCGCTAACACCTTTTCAGACTTACGCCCGAACAACTGACGTTTAAGCCAGTCGAGTTGCTGCTTGAGTTGCGCAATTTCATCGGCTTGATGAGCAAAGGCAGCCTCAATTTCAGACGGTGAAAGGTGACTAATAGAGCGTGTTTTCATGGGCTAAATTATAACAAAATCAGTTAATTAAATCGCCTGTTTTGTTTGTCTTTTTGCCAGTAAATCCCATCAATCAAACACTGTAACTGAGCGCTGTTTAATGGTGTTTTTGCTGTGCCGTCAGTGACTTTGGCGAAGGTACCTCTTTCTAGACGTTTGCTCCACAAACAATAACCGCCCTGATGGTAATACAATACCTTTAGCTGGGTGCGGCGTTTATTGATAAACACAAACCAGTCACCACAATGCGCCTGCATGCCCAACTTGCTCTGTACCAGCGCTGCCAACCCATCAAACTGTTTGCGCATATCGGCATTGCCGGTGTACAACCAAATACGCCCATTAGATAAGGGTAACATCAGACGGCTCGGTTCATCCGCAGCACCACACCACCGGGTAATACCAGTTCTATCTCCCACGCTGAATCTATACTCTGGTTTCCGCTCGCTGGCATATCAAAAGCAAGCCAGTTATCCTGCTGCGCAAACGGTTGACTATCATCGCTCAGCTTTTTACGCCACAGATAAAAATTTGATACTGTTAACGCATGCTGTGCACAAAATTCACTGACTGTCAGCTCGCTTGCTGCTTGCTTGTCAACCAATCTTTGCCATTGCTCACGTGTACGTCTTTTTGTTGCCATCAGTAAAGTCTCCGTTAGTAAAATCTACGGAGGCTATTTTACGGAGTAGCACCGCAGGGAAAAGACAGTCTAAAATGATCGCTTACAGCAAAGCAGCCTGCGGCAATAATTGAAATCCCTGCTATTAGGGCGGTTCGTTCTTGTTTGATTATTGAACTATGGCGGAACGTTTCTTCAATGAAATAAAACGAGCCTATTGATAGAAGGGCAATAATTGTATACGCGAGAAAAAGGTTGCTGCTTGATAGAGAGTGATTGCTAAACTGGAAAAAAACCAATACTGGCCAGTGCCATAGATATAGGGAGAACGAAATTTTGCCGATAAATACTAGAGGTCTGCATGCGAGTATAGTTGAAAAGGCGTTATTTTTTTCACCGAAATAAATTACCATCATTGCACCCAGTGTAGGAGGAATAGCGTAAGCTGCAAAAGAGTTAAACTCCGGCCCTATTAGAAGGCTTGTCAACACTATAAGCGTTAACCCAGCACCAACTCCGGCAGATGGGGTATAACGATAATCCGGTTTCAATTGGGGCAAAAAATGAATAAGTGCTCCGAAGCCGAACTGCCATGCTCTGGTATGTGGAGAAAAGAATGCTTGGGGTACGTTGTTTGAGAATTGCGTTAGGAAGATGAATATTGAAATTATGATCAATATAATAATCAAAAGTTTAACTTTCCTAAAACCAAATGCTTGAAAAAATAAAAATAAAACAGCTGGCCATAGTAAGTAGAATTGCTCTTCTACGCCAAGTGACCATGTGTGCAAGAGTGGGTTTAAGTGATTTTCGCTGCCGAAATAGCTCGTTGCTAGATAGGAAAACCATAAATTACTAGAAAAAACAGAAGCTATCAGCCCAGTCTTGCTAAGCTCTTTAGTTTCGAGCGGTGATAAAACTAAACTAAATACGAAAAGAGTGCTAACAGTCACTACCAATGACAGGGGAAGTATCCGTTTAATTCTTTTACTGTAGAATGATTTGAATTGGATGCCTTGGGTGTCTTTTAACTCCTTCAACAGCAGTCCTGTTATTAGGTATCCCGATATTACAAAGAATACGTCGACTCCCACATAGCCACCACTAAAAGTCTCTATATTGGTAACCGTTCACCAAGGCCCTATTGACAGGCAGCTTTGAAGTCGTCGAGCAGAGGATAGGACGTTTTGTTCAGCGTCGCTTCGAGAATGGCGCGGAGCCAATTCAGTGGATTCAGCTTTTGTTTCCGGCAGGTTTCGACGATGGTGAGTATACGTTGTCTGAACAGTTCCCCTCGGTGAGACCACACACCATAGCTGCCTTTTCGCCACAGCACATAGCTTCGCAATGAACGCTCGGCTTCATTGTTAGTGAGAGGGACGCCATCGTGACTGAGGAATACCCAGCACATGTCATCGTGTTTTAGCAGTAGCTTACACCGGTTCTGATAGCGGGGAGTCACACAGCGTCTTGATGCCAGTTCAAGTTGCTCTCGCCAGGCGATGCGTAGTTTTTCCATCCGGTCCAGGTATCGCTTTTCACTTAGTGCGTTACTCTCATACCGGTGTTGCAGCCGGAACAGTATGCGAATGAGCCTGACTAACGTCGTTCCATAAGTCTTGTTCGTACCCCAGCTTTCCGCCAGCGCATTCATGTTTCTTAAGATATGCGCCCAGCACAATTGACGGTGGTCTGAATCGATGTAGTGATAACCGGCATACTGGTCAGTAACAACAATGTTTTCCGGATTATCGCCGAGTAGTTTCTTTGCCGCCCAGGCGCCACGTGAGAAGTGCGTCATAAAGCATGATAATTCTGCTGTGCATACCTGCCACATCCAGCGGTTTTCGTTACCACGCTGATGACGGGTTTCATCGCAGTGTACCACCGCCTCAGTGCGCATCATCTCTTTGATATCCTGATACGCTGGCGTCAGTACTGAACTAACCCGGCCCTGCGCTTCAGAGATAGCACCGCGACTGAACGATAAGCCGAAGTTCTGTTCGAGCTGTTGCTGGATTTTACTGATACTCTGGTGAAACTGACCGGACTGCATTGCCACATATGCCAGCAGGTTATTGCCCATCTGTCCCTGATTCACGTTGTCAGGTAGCGTTGCTTTTACCGTTTTGCTGCACTGACAACACTGACCCTGATGTAACTGATGTTCAACCACAGAGAAAGCCTGAGAAGGAATATCAAAAACCTGATGGCGGCGATACGGTGAATCACTGATAGTAATAGTACCACCGCAAGCACAAGTATCGTCGGGATAATAGGTGCGCGTCTCATCAACGGTATCGGCCAGCATCCGCTTACTGCCTTTATGGCCGGATTGCGCACCGCGCTTACGGCCTGTCGGCTTTTTAGCTGGCGCAGAAGAGGACGCCCCCGGCCCATTAGACGATGGCGGGCGCGATGAATTACGACTGTTTTGATTCAGTCGGTCTTCGAGGTCATTTAGCCTGTCCCAGAGTGTACTAATGAGCTCATTGGCATCATCGAGATTAGTAGCGACAGGTGGCTTTGTGGGCTGCTTTTTACGTGGCATGAAACCACTCTGACAGACTGGCGGGATCAATCAATAGGATCCCCACGATCATTGAAAATAAATATTACTAACTGTCAATAGGGCCCTGGTGAACGGTTACCTATATTGGAGTGGAAAACGATAACGAGTAAAACGGCTAACGCTCTCAATCCTTGAATATCTTTCCTAAATCTCATAGCCATTATCAATCCCATTTATGAAGTATTAGTTGTTTTTTCGAGATAAAGCATCCACAGATTTAATTATTAACGACTGAACGTTTGCGGTAAATGATTTTATGACAGTTAACAGTGAATTCTAGTTTAACAATTTTAATTGAAATTGTTGCTTCAATGCTTAAGTATACTTACTGTTAGGGTTTGGGGAAAGTGTGCCCAGATTAGTTGTTTTAGTTCGCTAAAATTTTCATTATAAAGGAGTATTAATGCCTGTCTCTATTGGACTTTCGAAAGCCATGGCGTTGCGCTTTTTGGTCCCCGCATTCTGTGCTCTTGTTTTGGTTGGTTTATGCACAAATTGGACATTTAACCTTTTTGCGCCGCAGTTTCTTTGGAAAGCCTATAATTATTATTTCTTGGCAATGATTGATGGGCGATTAGACATTCCGGCCGAGGCTATTGGTAAAGAAGGAGGGTATTTTAATGGAAAGGCGTACATGTATTATGGATTGTTGCCCGCTCTAGCAAGAGTTGTTCTGTATCCCTTTGTCGACTTATCCCATACGCCTACTTCGTTGTTTTTTGTTATACTTTTTACTCTAGTTGGTCTTGCATTCCTACAAACAGAAGTAAACAGAAAGCTTTTCTCTAATGAGAAGTATACAGACGGTCCTAAGTTACTTTTGTGGCTAACAACCACTATTGTGCTTTGGTTAGGTTCTGCTACCTTTATAATATCTCAAAATGGAACTATCTATCACGAGCCTTATGCCGCGTCATTATGTATTTTCAATATTTTTCTTGCACGGCTTCTCAAAGATAAATTCTTAGAAGGTCGTCCAACTGGCGCGGCTAAATTACTTCCTTATGCTGTTTTAGCTGCTTTGGCAGTGCATACACGCATGCCAATGGCGCTATCTCTGTATCTCGTGACGGGTCTGCTAATGTTAGTAGTAGCGTTTAAGCAGGTCGGCAACGCAAAAAAGAAATACGTTAGCACTGTATTTTATTGTTTTTCCCGTTATTGGCTTTCTATTCTTGTTCTCTTCTGTGGTGGGGTATCTATTCTAGCTCTCAATTACGTAAAGTACGGCAACGCAGTTGCATTTATGGGAGGCAATTATGGCTACTATTTTTTAGAGGGGTTTACTGACAGAGTCTGTAATATAGTACCAAAAGGTGACTTTTATCGATTCTTTAGAATAATTGCTAATGCTTATATCTATATCACGGGAGATTGGGCGACACATTGGAGTTTAACCAGATGGTTGCAAACAGGCTATGGAAGGTGGGAAGCTCCCATGGTCCCTTTGTACTTATTATGGGCTTTCCCACTGTTGTGTTTATGTGGTGGCTTCATAAATATTTTAAAGGGACTAAAAAGCCCTGCAAACAAGTTATTCATACTTGGTTTATGCTTTATTTCAAGTGGTGCACTATTCCAACTTTCTTACCCGACAATTACACATAGATATGTTGCAGAATTGTGGAGCCCATTCGGTATTGCGATGTTATATGTTTATGTCACTCTATTAGCTGCTGACCTCAAATTACGTTCAGCCGTCGTAATGCTCCTAATTTCTTGTATTGGTGTTGTTTACCAACTCAAACTTGCGACTACTGATCGGTACTATATAGAAGATGGTCCAATATATGACCATCATAATTACCACTATTCAGAAACTGACAACAAATATTTAGCCAGCTTAAATAATGACAAAATTGCATCGTTTATGAAAGAACGGAAACAGCAGAAAAAACTTGCTTGCCAACAGCTTAGAAAAAAGAGCGAATCTATCCAAGCCAGTGATTAATGCTTTATACGCAATGAAAATGCTGAGATTAATAGCGTCAAGCACAAAGAGAACACTATGGAAGAACTTGGAAGAAGAGATCACAATGCTGGAACTGAAATTTCAATTGTTGCACCTATGTATAATGAGGAAGCTGTAATAGGGATATTTGTACAAGAAATTAGACGTGTTTTTTCCATTGCAAATGTGTCGTATGAAATAGTATGTGTAAATGACGGAAGTACCGATAATACATATGAAGTTTTAAAACGCTACGCATTAGAAGATGAAAGAATTAAAGTAGTCAATCTTTCAAGGAATTTCGGAAAAGAGATAGCGCTGACAGCAGGGCTTGACCATTGTAATGGTAGAGCGATTGTTCCAATAGATTGCGACTTGCAAGACCCTCCTGAGTTAATACTCGATATGATTAGTAAGTGGCGAGAAGGCTTCGATGTAGTGCTTGCTAAACGCATTGATCGCAGTTCAGACTCGCTTATGAAGCGTTGGACTTCTTCGATGTTCTACAAACTCATAGATTCTATATCAGACATTCATATCCCGGTTAATGTTGGAGACTTTCGACTTCTAGACAGAAAAGTACTAGAGGCTCTCAAAAAATATGGTGAGCGTTCTAGGTTTATGAAGGGGCTTTTTCTTCGTTAGGCTTCAAACAAGTGACAATAGAGTACGTACGTAAGCCAAGAGCCGCCGGAGAAACTAAATGGAATTATTGGAAACTTTACAAACTAGCACTAGAGGGAATTATTTCTTTTACGTCGCTACCCCTAAAGATATGGTCATACGTAGGTGCATCTGTAGCATTAGGCGCATTTTTGTATGGCATTTTTCTAGTCGTAAAAACATTGGTTTACGGTGTTGAAACTCCCGGATATGCTTCTCTTATGGTGGTTTTGCTATTGATGAGTGGGCTTATACTGCTCTGTCTCGGCGTTATAGGTGAATATCTTTCTCGAATATTTGTAGAAGTAAAGCAACGCCCTCTGTACCATGTCATGAATACTATAGGTCTAAACACCAAAAATGATAAAGACTAGTTTTATTACTCAGTTAGCTAGATTTCTATTGGTAGGTGGAATCGCGACTGCAGTTCATTCTTCTGTTTACTTTTGCATAGTGGCAATAAACGAGAGCTGGCCATTTATTGCAAATTTTGCAGGATATTTTGTTGCCGTAATTTTTTCTTTTTTTGGACAAAAACACTTCACTTTCAAAAATAGAGAGGCAGCCACGAAGCAAACAGTATCTAAGTTTCTTTTTTCCAGTATGTTGGGTTTGGGGCTTAATAGCATATGGGTATTTTTCGTTGTTAGCCTTCTCAATTTACATCCATATTATGCATTAATTGGAATTGCAGTTGTTACCCCTGCTATTAGTTTTGTTTTGCTTAAATATTGGGTGTTTAAAGAAAAAAAGCTGATAGGGAACTATAGTAAAAATGTTGGTTAAAAAGCGTTCGCCCATTGTTTACGCAGTTTTTTTGAGTTTACTCTTCTTAATAATCTATTCGTCAATGATTCCTTGGGGGCTGCCTTTCTATTTAGACCCCGATGAACACATTTTCATTCGAGCCTCTCTGGAGATGTTCTCACAGCCATATTTTCACCCTCAATGGTTCGGTGCACCAGGCTCAACATTCATTACAATTCAAGCTATTGGGTTTGGCTTGGTAGCTTTTCTGGGCACGCTCCTAGGTGTTTTCTCAAGTCCCCAGGAATTTAGCCAGCTTTATTGGACAGGGAATGGCGATTTATTGTTTATTATAGGCAGGAGTATTTCTTCTGTTTTTACTTCATTGGTGGTTCTTTACACATTTGTTCTCTTTTACAACATATCAAAGCATAAGTTATTGAGTCTATTTGGCGCGTTTCTAACCGCCATTACCCATCTCATTTTTTATTACAGCGCAGTTGGGCGAATGGACCCAATACAAACTCTTTCGGTCATGGTCTCGCTGCACCTATGTATCTTGATGATTCAAAAAAGGCAGATAAATGCAACACAATCAACGCTTCTAGCGCTGGCATTCTCAGTTTCGGTGTTTTCAAAATACCCTTCAGTAATTCTTGTCGTTCCGATAGTGTATACCTACTGCGTCATAGCGGCTGATTTGGTGTCAGCGGCAAGGGCACTCTTTAGGTGGGGGATGTTGGTACTTCTTTTTTCATTTATGATTTCGCCGTATTTCTTTTTAGATTTTACAGGGGTTTGGGATGACGTTACGAAAGAGGCTCGAACAGAACATTTGTCCTCAACTTCTTTCGGATTTTTTAGTTCGTTTGCTAAATACTTTACTGTCCCACTCTATAAAAATTACACCCTAGTAGGTGTTTTGCTTGGTATAGTGGGAATGTTAACAATGTTGTTCTCGAAGGAACGATATGCGGTAATTCCGTTATTTTTCCTTACATATTTAGCGTTCTTGAGTGCCTTAAACTTATGGTGGGAAAGATGGATTATTCCTTTACTTCCTCTATTTTCAATCTTCATTCTTTACACGGTCTATATTGCCAGTAAGAACAAATTTAGTGCCCCACTTAAATGGATAGCACTTTTACTTTTGTTTTTGATATCGTCAAGCTCGGCTGTTGAATCTTACAAACTCTACAAAGACAGAGTTACAAATAACTTCAATGTGTTTTCTGCCGAGTCTTGGATAATGAATAACTTAGCGCAAAACATTAATGTATTGGTGGACGTATATACTCCTCCTTTGCTCAATCCAAGGTTCAACCTGTACCAACGAGATTGCAAGCTAGGGGTATCAAAAATCGAAATAACTAGTTCATCTCGAGTTATACCTGATAAAAAGATTTTTGAGTGCATGGAGGATAGTTTAAAGAGCTTCGTTGTATCACTTAAAGAACATGATATTTCGGTAGTAATACTGTCAGATCTCCATTTGCGACTTAAGCGCGACATTGAAAATGGTGGGCCTCATATAGATGCGGCTGAAGAATATGACTGGCTATTCAATAACTTTAACGTCATTAAAGCGTTTGAAGAAGGGAACGGAAGGCCAGTTTATATTCTAAAAAGAAGCTAAAAATGCGTTTAACCTTACGTTTTTGCATCTGCTTTACTAAATAAGCAGTTCGCACTAGTTTCTCATTGATTTAAAATTTTAAAAAGTGACAAAAATGATTATCAACTATATGCGTTTAAAGCCTAATAAAAGAATTTTATTCTGCTGTGTAATTACCCTATTTTCTAATGTTTTGTACGCTTCAGACGTTGAGCGAAATAGTGATTTTTCAGCCTTACCTTTGTTTAGACACGAGGGAATAAAGTTTGAAGGTGCATTCCGTTTGCCCCTGACTGAATCAGGTGACTCTAGAATTGCATACTCAGAAGGTACGTTCACGTTAACTGATGATGCAAAGTCATTTTTTGTAGTGGGGCATGCACA
This sequence comes from Alteromonas mediterranea DE, assembly GCF_000020585.3. Taxonomy (NCBI): domain Bacteria; kingdom Pseudomonadati; phylum Pseudomonadota; class Gammaproteobacteria; order Alteromonadales; family Alteromonadaceae; genus Alteromonas; species Alteromonas mediterranea. The sequence goes on along the minus strand of NC_011138.3, from coordinate 3,048,774 downwards.
TCATCAAGCGATCGCTGAAATGTCAGTACCGAAAATCATCAAGTCTAAAAATTTAGATAAATTAAAGATGGCAAAAATTCTCCAGCCGTATAAAGCGCATTTAAAGAGGTTGAAAAATAAACAGAAAATCAAATTAGATAAGATTACAGGCTTAGAGTATGTTGACGGGCAGCTGTGGGTGAATGCTGTCGAAAAATATGATGCAAATGCTAATGAAAAACTGACAAGCTTTATAATTCGAGATGCTAAGAATTTAGAGAAAACTAAGTTGAGCGGACTCTATTCGTTAAAAGGTAGTGCACATGCCGCTGGGTGGGTTAGCCCAGTACCAGAGCCATGGCGAGCTCGCTGGCAAAGTGATTATCTAACAGGTTACGCAAGTAATGTCTCGATCAATTCTAGACTAAGTATTGGACCAACTGCTTTTCTATTTTATCCATTTACAGCTTTAACCGGTGACGTAAACAAAGGCTTTTTACCTACCACTCCTCTACTGGACTTCTCTTTAAAGCACCCACTGCATCCTGATAGATATAATGACTCGGGTGAGAATGATTTATGGACCGAAGTTTCTGAAGGCATTTACGGTTTTATTATCCCTAGAAGCAATTCTTATTTTGTATTAGGAAACTCCGGTGGGCACAAAGGAGGAATAGGTTATAAAGCCAAGCAAGATAACGGCAATGTTTGCGGTGGTCCGTGTAGTAAAAAAGCGAAAGATAACTACAACTATTTTTGGTCATGGAAAGTTAATGAATTAAATAAGACAAAAGAAGATGGGATGGCGCCATATGCACATAGACCCTATGAATATGGCTATTTTGACAAGTCGTCTAAGCATTGGAAAATAATTGGTGCAGATTTTCACAGTAAAACAAATCGTTTGTTCGTGTTGTATGCTCATAGAGACTACAAACAGAGTAAATACGAAAACGCACCTCTAATGTTGGTATATAAGTTAGACCAACTTTAAATCAAGTTCTAGGCGTTCAGTAAATGCTTCAAATATTGTTGTTTGCCATGACTCACATCGGGTGTGTTGTCATGTCTTTTGCACGTGCCCCCGTGTACGCGTTTGTTCTCTATCAGGCGATATATTTTATTCATCCAGCGAATCGCTGGTGGGGATATATGGTCCCGAACCTGCCATATTCCTTCATGTCGGTTGCATTTATGTTTTTGTTAGTTGCTGTTAACTTTCGCACAGTAAAAAACAATAGGTTCTATAAAGTGCCGACGTTTAAATGGCAATTGCTACTTTTGTTGGTCACTTGGTTTACGTACACGCAGGCAATTGCACCGTGGCATCATTCGCAGTTGCTCGACGCATACACCAAGATGTTCATTATTTTATTGCTAGCCTTCTTACTTATTTCTAACGCAAAGCACTTAAATATTGCCATTTGGGGTTATCTGTTTGGGGCTTGGTTTAGTAGTTTTATTGTGTTTCAAACAGGAAGAAATGCAGGAGACAGAGTTGAGGGGGTTGGCACTGTTGATGCGCCTGAAGCAAATGGATTAGCAGCAGCGTTGGCTCCAGCGATTGTTATTAACCTGTATTATTTTTGGGTGTCTCGCACTATAAAAGAAAAAGCATTTTTTGCAATCGCAGGTGTGTTTACTGCCAATGCAATAGTACTTATTAACAGTAGAGCGTCCTTTTTAGCGGTAGCAATAAGCGTAAGCTACTTTATGTGGAAGCTCTTTTTTTCTTCGTTTCAAAGGCCAAGGCAAAAAGCAACGGTAGCATGGATAGCTATCTTAGGGCTTTGCGGTGCAGCATACATAGTTGATTATGGTTTTATTGAACGCATGAAGACCATTAAATCTGAAGAAAAAACTGCTCAGAAAGAAACAGGTAAAACACGGCTCACATTTTGGTCTGCCGCTGTGGAAGTTTCTAAAGATCATCCTTTAGGTTTAGGAGCAAGAGGCTTCGACGCTGTTTCGCACGTATATGTACCATCTAATGTCGATACCGGCCAATCTAGAAACAGGTCCGTCCACTCTACGTGGTTAGAAGTATTAACAGAGCAAGGCTACACGGGCTTTATTCTATTTATTTTTTTGCTCTCCTCGGCCTACTTTACCCTTAGAAAAATTAGAAAATCATTAATAGAAGAGGGAAACATAGACGCGTACTTTAAAATGTATGCTCTGCAGTGTTCACTCATGTGTTTTGCGGTGTCTATGACATTCATGAACAGGTTTAGAGCAGAAATATTAGGTTGGTTAATACTATTTGTTGCAGCGTCTTATAATGTTTACTTCTTAAAAAGAAATACCATTGATAAAAAGGGATTGATGTCAAAATGACAAGGGTAATAGTGGTTAGCCCAGTAGTATCGCACAAAGCAATGTCTGGTAACTCTGAGCGAGTGAGACAATTAGTAAGTATATTAGAATCATTGGGTTGCGAAGTTCACTTTATACTTCATCCTATTCGTGAAATTAGCGATAGGAGGAATGGAGACGCAATGGTTGAGCACTATGGTCCACGATACTACGAGCTGAATAATGGCCAGATATTTGAAGGTACTTGGTATCAGCGCTTATTGAATTTCTTCAAACGTAAAACACCTCTTAAAAAGTTTGCTTTTATAAAAGATAAAATATTCGAAGATGCATACGTTACTAGAAGTCTTAGCGAAGAATTTAAAAGTATTGTAGAAAAAGTAAAACCTACAGCCGTTATTTGTGAGTATGTCTTGTTATCTAAGCTGGTTGAGGGACTCGAAGAAAATATCGTCAGAATTGTAGATACTCATGATAGGTTTGCAAACAGAAATAAACGTATAAGAGAGCGCAATGGCCACGGCTTGTGGTGGGAATTGACAGACGACCAAGAAAGATTCCTTCTCAAGCGCTTCGACTACGCACTGGCGATTCAAAGAAATGAAGCGAAACTATTTTCATCTTGTCTAGAAGGGGTTAATACTAAGGTAGTGACGTTGGACATACTTGAGCCCGCGAGACGCAAAGTTTATTTAACTGACAATCCGCATGTTATCGGGTTTATTGGTTCACAGAATCAACACAATAAAGAGGGCTTAGAGTGCTTCATTGAGAGTCATTGGGACAATATTCGAAGCGCTATACCCAATGCAGAGCTGCATATTGCCGGTGCCATATACACAGAAATAGAGGTAAGAAAAATACCCGGCATTAGCTTTTTAGGCAGGGTTGATTCGCTAGCTGAATATTATGACTCGTGTGCATTTTGTATTAACCCTTGTTTGACTGGTTCAGGCTTAAAGATAAAGTCGGTAGAGTCTTTGACGTACGGCAAACCGCTGGTGACGTCGCATGAAGGCGCAGAGGGTATTGAGCACGCTAATGGGAAAGGCATGTTTATTTTTTCCATCGAAGAGCATGGTTTTGGGAAAACCTGTATAGCATTATTAGAAAACAGAGTATTAACTGACGAAATGGGCAGCGCAGCACTAGAATTCATTAACAAATCAGTGAAGATTAATAAAAACGCACTAAGCTATCTTTTACCTTGTGATAAAGTTGCTGATAAATTGGAATTGGCTAATTGAACGTTCGTAATTCGGTAATACTATCTGCTATATCTCAATATCTTTTAAAGATAATTGGCTTTGTAAACGTAATCATTATGGCTCGTTTATTAACTCCGGACGAGCTTGGGGTTTATGCCATCGCAGGAGCGGTGGTGTTAATAGCTTCAGAGTTAAAACTCATGGGGACAACAAGCTACTTGATTAGAGAAAAAGAACTAACAGAAGCTAAGGTACGAAGTGGAGTAGGGCTATCTATTATTTTCTCTTGGGGTTTGGGCCTTTCTCTTGCTGCATCTTCTAATTATTTATCATTGTTTTTTGACGAGCCGCGAGTTGCTCCCGTTTTTTACATATTGTCACTCAATTTTATATTTGCACCTTTCACAAGTGTAACCACCTCTTTGCTTTCGAGAAACTTGCAATTTGACAAGCTTGTCAAAGTAAATATCTTGACAGAAGTCAGTCGTTTTCTTGCCTCTCTTGTTTTAGTTTTAATGGGGTTGGGTATTTTGGGGCTAGCATGGGGCCTTCTGTTCGGTTCATTGGTAGAAGCAATTCTCGTTTATATCTTTCGCCCTTCTGCTGCTAGGTTTATTCCTAGTTTTAAGGGCTTAAAACCTATTTTCAAATTTGGCTTTTACTCGTCAATGACTAACCTTCTTGCTAGGTTTGATGCAAATGCGCCAGATCTAGTGATCGGTAAGCTTGGAACCACCGCACAAGTTGCGTTTTTCTCTCGAGGTGTGGGGTTTTATCAGTTTATCACTACTCTCATATCCTCTGGCGTATGGCCCGTGGTATTACCTTATTTGTCTGGGGTCAACAGAGATGGTGGTAATATGAAAGAGGCGTATATTCGAGCGAGCCTTTTAATGGGTGGGGTTTGCTGGCCAATTCTTGCTGCCGCTGGTGTCATGAGTTACCCAATTATTATGCTGCTATTTGGAGAGCAGTGGTTAGACACGGTTCCCTTAGCCGCTATCCTATCAATTTGGGCCATTTTACGGCTTGTTCATAATTTTTCTCCACAACTGCTGATGGCGGTTCACAAAGAAAGAGTTATGCTGCTTAAGCAATTAGTTCTGTTTACGCTAACACTAACCCTTGTATATTTCGCTTACCCTTATGGTCTCAAGTATGTGGCATGGGCGATGGCCTTCGTTGGCTTTGCTGATTTTGTTGTGGGTTCAATAGCAGTCTATTTCGCGACTGGACTTTCGATTTTTACTTTTTCGAAAGCGATGTTTAAAAATGTCATGTTAACCGCAATGTGCTTTGGCGTTGCCACTGTCGGGGATTTTATATTGGATTATCGAGCACTTCCGGCTTATTTAAGTTTAGTTCTAATGGGACCGATTCTGGTGATTACTTGGTTGGTAGGAGTATGGTCGACTAAGCACCCTTTATGGGGTGAAGTCTTACAATTGAGTAAACCTCTTATATTAAAAGTAGCAAGGAAAGGTTGATTGTGAATCGCCCTCTAATAGGCTTTTACCCCGCGACTAATTGGCATGCATACCAAAAAGCAATGGCTCAAGCGCTTGAAAAAAACGGTTTTGAGGTAAAGATTGGTCATGAATTTACTGACAAAGCACTTATGGCTTCCAAAGAAAGTGTCATTCACTTTCATTGGATAGAGCGCTTTTGGGAAGGTGGTACGCTTTTTCAGCAACTAAAGTCCATAATTGGCATGTTACGGTTCATGAAAAGAGCGAAGCGATTGGGCAAAGTGATCGTTTGGACCGTACATAACCACAAGCCTCACGGCAGAGTCACTTGGGCTGATTGGGTTGGTGTTCGCCTATTCTGTTTTTATTCTGACATTGTTGCATGCCACAGTGAGTGGTCTAAAAAGTGGATAGAAAGTTCAATGATGACGAGAGCTAAGGTGTGCATTGTTTATCATGGAAACTTCAATAAAACTTTTATACCGGTCGAAGACAACACGAAATTAAAGAAAAGGTTTGGTATTAAGGAAAAGCAAATATGTATTGGCTTAGTTGGCGAAATTCGACCAAACCGTGGACACGAATTGGCACTAGAGTCTTTAAGAAATGTCGAGAATGCGCAACTCTTGATTGCTGGGCGCTGTAAAGACAAAGCATATTTAGCCTTACTGGCCGAACGGATAACTAACTACGGTTTAGGTGATAGGGTAAGGTTAGTGAGTAAAAACCTAACAGACACTGAATTTAACGAGTTTTTAGCTATTTCTGATATCTCGCTGTTGCCGTATAAAGACATAACAACAAGTGGAGCGTTGTTAGCTTCTTGGACTGTTGGTACACCTGTTGTTGCAAGTCGACTGCCTTACTTTTCAGAAATGATTAAAGAGAATGACAATATTGGACAACTCTTTGATATTAATTCTTCACGTTCACTTACTAGTACTCTCAAAGAGCTATCCGACAAATATACCCACGAACATTGGATTGAGAAAAGGAAGCAGACGCTAGAAGAAGCCAAGAAGTACGATTGGAATAGGGTGATACGTCCTTTAGTAACGGAGATTAAGTCAAAGGTTACCTTGCATGAGGTAGATAAGCTGAATTGACCAAGCGATTAAACTGGTTTTCTTCAGAGAAGCGCAGAGAGATTGTTTGCGCATCCTTCTCTAGCAAACTCTCTTTTGCTTCTTTTTTCACTCTAAGCGCTATGGCTCGAGTCAGACTTTCTATACTGTCATCGTCCGTTAACACAGGGGCATTTAATGGTGACAATATCTCGGATAACCCGCTATTGTTTCTGGCAACAACAGGCTTGCGTGCCAATACAGCCTCTACCGCAACACGTCCAAATGGCTCTTCAATACTAGGAATAAGAACAGCATTTGATGCAGCAAATGCCGGTTTTGTGTTAGTTACAAAACCCGTGAAAATAAAGTATTCGGCTAATTTAGCTTTTTCAATCTGCTCTTGCATTTCTGTAGCGATGCCTGAATTGGTGACGTCTTCGCCGACTATGACAAATTTAACGTTGGGATAGCTCGCAAAAAAACCGGTTAGCTGCAAGCTTCGAGCTGCTGCTACAAGGTCCAAATGACCTTTACCTGGATTGATATTTCCAATAACCAACATCAGAAAAACGTCGCTTTTAATGTTGAAAAGCTCTCTGAACGAAGATTCATCATTATGTGGATAGTATTCTTTTTCGTGGAAAAAGTTATACAAGACCATCGAACGCGACTCGTCAAATAAGGTGGGATTCAGTGCAAGAGTTCGTTTGAGGTTGTATTCACTATTAAACAGGCATAACGTAGGAGGAACATCTAATAAATACTCGCCTATGTTTCCACTAATAAAGTGCCTAAAATGACATAGTATAGGTATATTTAGCAGCTTTGCTGCTAATGAAAAATATTTATAGCAGTAAACATCGTTTGCATGGATTAGGTTTGGCCTTTCCTTGACAAGCAAAAGCAATATTTTTGCAAACATCCAAGCTATACGTGCTGATGGCTTATCATAAAATCGAGTTTGTATTATTTGGTATCTAATTTTCAACTTTGTTAACTCCATCGAAAGTCTGCCTTCAGCCGGAACGAACACAATTGGAATATCGCCGCGCTCTCTTAGCGATCTACATATAGATATTAAGGATTTATTTCCACCACCCATTTTCTCAGAGTTTGCTATAAATATAATTTTCATTAAACGCTTACACTTTATTTTTTATCAGGCTTGTTAGATAGTTATAGTCAGCCTTCATACGTTTTTCGTCTTGCTCGCATATGTATTGCATACCGTTAAGTTCACTCGTTTTGGTAACCAAGTTCTCCCTTTCGAAGTCTTTGTCATACTGACTGATAGTGTCGGCTAAAATACGCGCCGCAATGAAGCAGTTATGGTTTTGTTCAATAAATTTTCTTGGTTCATAAAGTTTGTAGTTGTTTATTGTATTTAGAATATCTTCGCTCAATGATGTTTCGCTAGAATACTTGCCAGTGTTTTCATTAATATATGGGTACTGCATACCAAAATTGAAACCCGACCTAACAATACACGGAGTATTGCAACACATTCCTTCGATAATGGCGCGGTTTAAACCCTCAAAACGAGACCAGAGAACATTTACTTTTGAGCGGGATAAAAGCGAAGATACTTCTGAGGGCGAGATCCACTGATGGAACTCCAACCAATCTAGAACGCCATATTCTTCAGCTTGCCGCTTGATATCTTCTATCTCTAAATCGTTTGGATACCCGACTAATACAACCTTGAGCTTATTCCCTTTTGCCTTAATTTTTTTGAGCGCCTTGAAAAACTCTTGGTGCCTTTTAAACTTTGCCCATGCAGCTATCATTATTACATCGATATCACGCTCTACCGTACAATTAGCCCCAAACATCTTAGGGTTTATCCACCAGTTAGCACTCAACTTAACAGGGACAATATTGGCGTTTATCGATTGTAGAAATTTATAATCTCTTTGCTCGTAAGCCATAACGAAGACAGGAGAGGTTAAATGGGCAAAAGCTAAGATTGCCTCTTCACAAAGCCCATTCCAGCTTGGTTCTAATACGATATGGTATTTTTTTGCTACCTCTTGGAAATCAAACGATTTGAGAAAAATTAAAAAATAATAGCTGTAAGCAATAATTATTACGCCTTTAGAGCTTGCATTCGCAGGGGCTATCACTGTAATTATTGATGGCATCATTGCTTGTGGTTCATCAAGAAACCTCTTATATCGTTCAATATTTTGGATGTTGCTTAAAAAATCCTCAAGAACCTCTTTGGGTAACGAGTTTTCTTTTCCTACTAAAAAGTTTGTTCTAACCTTTCTAACGCAAAAGTTAAAAGTTCCGGGCCAATTCAGTCTAAAAACCGTGGATAAAAATGATAAATACTTACTAGGCCTTTGCTTAACATAATATGAATTTGCCAAATAAATAAGCGGTAAAAAAACAACTTTGGCCTTGTTGTAGTCGTACTTTATCATCTCGATTAATTTATCTTTCATTATTCTTTACCAGAGTTTTTTTGACTAAAAAATAACGATAAGTTCGATTCGCAATGGTTTTCATGTTCCAAAAACCATTCATCTTTAGCAAATTCTTTCCACTTATGTTGGGGCGGGGGCTGAATAACTTTCGAGAGCTCGTTGATATCGCCATTTAGACCTAAATTATTGAACATGCTTTGGATGCAGTCATGCGGGGAATAAGCCAAGTCTTCAAAAGACACGGAATGGTCGGCCCATTCAGTACCAAACAAGTATGAAAGCTTCCATAGATAATAAAACCTTTGGTAAGGATGACGAGTTACTGCTGGGTCTAGAAAAGGGTAAAAGTCGGCGAGGTCTTCACACCAAACGTCTAGGTAGAACGCATCTTCGTAGGTTGATTCGATATTCGAAGCAGTCATTACTTTCTTGTTTGTTAAAAAAGAAGCCCAGACATCTCTTGGGTTTCGGTATAGGTGAATTATTTTAGCTTTTGGGTAGTGCTTTTTGATCCAAGGTAATCGAAGGTCGATGCGATTAAACTGCATAACTGGTGTTCCTTTCGTATTTTCAATAATGCAGTCTATGAAATGCTCCATGTTTGGATTATATGACTTTTCATCCATGTAAATTTGTTTGTGAATCCATTTTTCGTCATAGAACTTTGAAAGGTCTGATAGCTCTTTATACTCGTGCCAATAATCGTCAACACCAACATGAGTTTTATCAACGTGATTCCCTCTTGTCTCTTCATCGAACCATTTACGCTCATTGAAAGGTTCATAATAGCTCGTACAGCCTTCAATATTACGAAACAAATTCCAAAGTAACGTTGATCCACTCCGAAAACGACTAGTTATAAAGATAACACCTTCCCCCTTTAAGTGTTTAGAAGGTTTCTGAATAAGGTAAGGTGAGGGTTTATTGTCAAAAGGTATTGAAGTTCTCACGCGCTTGGGGCCGTTTGAACGAATAGATTGAAGAACAGCTCTGTCTTCTAGCGTCTTTATTAAAATATTGACAATTATTGACTTGATTAATTTTTTCATCTATTGAGTGTTTTCTTGTAAAGCTGTTTATAGTTTTCAACCATAGTGCCGGAGACGAAATTTTCGCAAAAGCGAAGTTTTCCATTCTCTCCAAAACGTTTAATTAAATGTGGAGATTCTAGTAGGCATTTCATTGCCTGACTAAATTGAAACTCATTGTCATTCTCTGATACAAAGCCATTCTCTTTATTTTTTATTATCTCGCGGTTTCCGCCAGCATCAGTCACTATACAAGGCTTTGAAAAACTCATCGCTTCAAGTAATGTCATCGATGTCCCTTCGCTAAAAGATGACAATAGAAAAACATCGATGCATTCAAGGTGGTCGCTAGGGTTCTTAATGTAGCCAGTAAGGATTACGTCTTTTTCTAAAGATAGCTGCTTAATTTGCGATTCAATATTTCCTCTTTCCTCGCCGTCACCTACGATAAGTAATTTGGTGTCAGGGAACTCCAAATTAACTTTTTTAAAGGCTTCTATCATCATTCGATGGTTCTTGATTGGATCGAGCCTTGCAATTGTACCAAAAACAATATGGCTCTCAGTAATGTTCAGAGAAAGGCGTACTTTGGAGGAGCGAGAAGGTGATGAGGTAAGTGCTTTGATGCCATTGTAGATCACGCGAATATTTTTCTCGGGTATAAACTCATATTTGCAGAGAGCTTGTTTTGTAGCTTCCGATATAGCAGTGATATCACTTGTAAGCTGGACAAGAAATGGGTTAACGACACGGCGTTTCCAGCTAGAGCTGTCAGGGTAAAAGCGGCCATGCTCTGTAAATATTGTTTTGGCCGACGTTCCAATTGCTGCTAAAGCACCGTAGACCCACGGGGTGTACTGATGACAATGTACAATATCAATTTTATTAGCTTTTATGGTTTCTCTTAAAGAGCGGATAACTGAGAAATCGAAACCCTCTTTTCGCGATAGAGTATGGATAGCAATGGCTTTATTTTGTAAATCTTCGCCCCAAGGGCCCAACGGCTTTTCAATACAAAATATCGACATCGTAACATCTGGGTCGGTATTACCCTCGATAATATTTTTAATAACCATCTCAGTGCCGCCGATACGCATATCATATGTAACGTGTAATACCTTCATTGGATGCTCTCCGATTGAGGTATATAGCGATTAAACCACATTTGAAACATGAGTATGCTCCATAGAATACTACCATGGTCGTGTTTGCTAGACTGATGTTCGTGCCAAAGCTTCATAACTTCACTTTTTTCCAAGTATTCAAAAACCCCATAATCTGCATTAACTATGAATTTTTCTGAGAGCAGTTTTAACTCCCCCCTAAACCACTGTGCTAGTGGAACAGAAAAGCCCATTTTTTTTCTGTGAAGGAGGTCGGTTGGAATAAACGGAACGAGCGCTTCTTTCAAAATGCGCTTTTTTATTCCTTCGTTAAACTTTTGTTCTGAAGGAATAGAAGCAGCGAATTCTGCAATTTGGTAGTCGAGTAATGGAGCCCTAACTTCCAAGTGATTAGCCATACTCATTCTGTCTACTTTAACTAAAATTCCACCAGTTAAGTAGGTTTTAATATCAGTGTAAAGCAGCTTGCTTAAGTGGTCTGGACCATCCGCCTCCTCATATTTATCAAGAGTAATACGACTAGGATGATAATTTCCGAGCGCTCGCGCTACGTCGGGTTTAACAAGTTTGCTCCAGGTTTCGTCGGTCATTTGGCTGTTCGTGATGTAAAAGCCCATGGCAGGTGACTGGCTTAAGCTATTTAACAGCGATTTGGCTCTTTTTGCTATGTTTAAAGGGATTGTGCCAGCTAACTTAGCTAAAGGTGGAAAAAGTTTTTCCCGAACTTTTTTTGGAAACTTATCCCTTAACTTTTTTTCAATGTCATCAATGGCGTATTTTTCATAACCAGCAAACATTTCATCACCACCATCACCTGCAATGGCAACTGTAACTTCTTTACGGGCTAATTCAGATACAAAAAATGTGGGCACCAGCGAGGGGTCGGCGAAGGGCTCATCAAAGTATTGTGCTATTTCTTCAAGCCGATCAGCAACATTTTGATGGACTGTAAATTCATGGTGTTCGGTGTTGTATTTTTGCGCAATTTCTTTTGCAAATTCTGCTTCGTTGTATTTTTTGTTATCAAAGCCAATGGTACAGGTCTTAACTGGCTTGTCGCTATTGTTGGCCATTAGGGCAACTACACCAGAGCTATCCACACCGCCGCTCAAGAATGCACCGAGTGGAACATCACTTATCATGCGTTGACGAGTTGTCTCGTTAAGCAAAGAGAGCAGTTTGTCCTTATTGTCTTCTATTGAATCACTAGAAGTATGGGTAAAGCTCAAATCCCAGTACTGACGCTGTTTAATGCCATCTTTGGTTACTAACATGTAATGCGCTGGCGGCAGTTTGTGAATGTCTTCAAATATACTCTTGGGGTCGGGGACATACTGGTATGCGAAAAAATCGTAAACGGCATCCAGCCTAATTTTACGCGGAATGTTCTCTAAGGTTAGGAGCGCTTTGATTTCAGAGGCAAACGCAAACCGGCCATCTTTACTAAAGTAGTAAAGCGGCTTTTTGCCTAAGCGATCACGGGCAATAAATAGCTGACCTTGTTGTTTGTCCCACAAAGCGAATGCAAACATCCCGTTCAAACGATGGATACACTCTACGCCTTCTTTTTTATACAGGGCCAGGATAACTTCGGTATCTGAGTGAGAATTGAAGACCACGCCTTCTTGTTCTAGCGTTTCTCGTAACTCAAGGAAGTTGTATATTTCGCCGTTAAACACAATGACGTAATTACCACAGCCGGAAAACATAGGTTGATTGCCGGCTTCGGACAAGTCAATGATGCTAAGACGTCTATGGCAAAGGCCTACGCTATCGTCGATATAAGTGCCGCCTGCATCGGGTCCTCGGTGGTAGATGGCGTTACCCATTTTTACCAAAGATGCCTCATTGCCCTCGGGGTGGTTAAGTAAACTGAACCCTGCTATTCCACACACAATATTGTTTCCCTATAAGCTAATATGCGGTCTTATTCTTTTACCTATCTCAACAGTGAGAGGAAGTGGCAGCTTGCACCACACTCGTTCTGCCATCGCTTTTATCGATTCTTTCATTCCATTATTAGAAGCCGCTTCTTGTTGATTTACAACATTGCTTCGCGGATAGTGATACCAATCGAGAAGATAAGGCTCTGCGCCCCATTGCTTTTTGAATTTAAATGTACCTTCATTGAACGTGCTGCGTCCAAAGTCAAATTCGCGAATACCATTGTCTGCGCAATGCGCCAGTACATTCCAATAAAGCTTCATATTAGGCGCTAACTTATTAAATTCGCGCACTGTTGACGCCCACGGTATAGATGCTTTGTTGTTATTCTTAAGCACAATGCCTGCGCCTATTGGCGCGTCGTCGTGGTAAACCACACTAATATAGCAAGCAGTATTGTAGCCACGCGCTATGTTTAAAAACCATTCTAAACTATGTGCAGGTGAACCGAGATCACGCATATTTGTCACGTACACTGTGTAAAAATCACTTACAAGTTCAGGAGAGTTACCGCCTTTAGACGTTAATCCATTCTTATCGGCTTTTTTTATTTGGCTGCGCAATTTCGATTTAAACGATTTAAGCAAAATGTCGCTACTGTCAGGTAACGGTAAGCGCATTTGCACTTTTTTACCCGCTAGAAAGCTATTGTCTGCGGTTTGTTGCGCATGACAACTCCGAACTTCAAAGTACTTCGCGTTAACGTGCTTTTCTTTTAAATGAGCGAGTAAATAGGCTTCAATATCAGGCGAGTCAGCCAAAGGAAAACCTACATCACAATAAGGAAGGGCGCATAGCCTTTCACCTAGTATCCACGATGTTAATTTTACCGCTGGAACGACACCCACAATACGACCGTCTTGTTCGTTAATGGCGAGCATGCCTTCGCATTGCATCCCATATACGTTTTCGGATACGCGCTGCCATGCTGCATTGTGGTAAGGCGTTGCGAAGGGGTGAGAAGAAACGTACCGGTTCCAGTCTGATACATTTCGCTCGTTAAGTGGAACTAATTTTAGTGTTGTGTCTACGTTCACGTTTGTACCCAGTCCTAGTCACTAAAATGCGTATTAATCTTATGCTTCAGCAAAGCTGACGCCTCTGATATTGTGCAAAATCTCACGTTGGCTTTAGCATGTAAGTGTTTTATGACTTCTGACATACGCCCGCAAATACGCTGGTAGGCATTATCAACTTGCAGCAGCCCTGTTACGCCATCTAGTAAGCTTGAGCTATGTAAATACATATGAATTACTGGGTATTGTTTTTCTAAACATATATTCACAAGCATCTTCATTGAAGTACTGTCGGTTAATTCCGGACTTAAATAGAGCTTGCGAAGTATATTCGTGTGCCATAACAACCCAACAGGCTTAGCCAGCCTCAATGGACTTTTCGCTAAAAACGTGTGGATATTGTCGGCATACTTAAAATGAGAACGATTGAAGCCTGCTGTAATGGGAAGCTCCATCAAATTGCGTTGTGCCCCTTCCACATCGGCGTTTTCAAAGCTTGGCCAGTAGGGCGTGCTATCTCGGTTTTTGCAACTAAAATAGGTGTTTTCGTAAAATGGATAAACGCTACTATCTACCTTAAAACCGCGCTCTACGAGCAATTCAAGGGTAGAGCCATTAATTCCCCACCGCCCACTCCGAAACGACATCGGCGCCTGGCCTATATTAGTGATCAGGCGTTCAATCAGATGATCCAGCTTCGCTTTAACGTGGTCTTTTGGCAAATTGACAACGTGAGATTTTGCCTCGTCTGTTTTACCGAAAAATGGCGGGTTACACCAAGGATGAAGGTGGGCACCAATTTCCGCTCTTTTCTTCGACGCAAACGTTCGCAATACGTCAGAACTAAACGTGTCGTTGGCAACCGCATAATCGACAAAATAAGTGGGTTTAATACCCAATGACTCACAAAATTCCTGAAAAGCAGGCAGCTTTTCTATGTTTTTCACTGAGCAGTCTGTCTCTGGGAAGTCGTTACTCCATTCCCACTCTTCTTCCGTATCTACACTCAGTACAAATAAAACGTCCTGCTTATCCATTGCTTACTCAGTTAACATTTTTTTGAAGAGTGAATAGTACTCGCTGGCCATTCTTTTCGCTGAAAAACTATCTTCAACAAATTGACGTGATACCCGCGCTAGACGTGTTGCATAGTCGTTATCGTCTAATAGCGTTATCCAGTCCTTTTGCAGCTGTTCAAAATCATGTAAAGATGCCAGTAACCCCGTTTTTTTATGCGTAATCAACTGGTCTATGCCTGCGATGTCGTACGCCGATACTGGAATTTCCATTGCGCACGCTTCCATCAGACAGCGAGGAATGCCTTCCAGCGTTGATGTCATAACGAATAAGTCAAAATCTTTGAGTAATTCGAGCCTATCGTCACGGAACCCTAAGAATTGAATAGCGTTTACGCTTGATAAGGTTTCGCTATATGCTTCCAATTCTTGCCTGCTATCACCGTCTCCGAGCAGTATTAGTTCGATATCTTGTCGTTGAGCGTAAAGCACGTCAAAACAATCCAGTATTGCTTTGATATTCTTTCGGCTAATCATTTGACCCACAAAGCCTATGCGCTTTTTCTCACCCGCAGGTTTGACGACTTTAGTTTCTCTTACAGCGTCAACCTCGGATAGGTCGACACCGTTTTGAATATACTCAAGCTTCGGCGGTTTAATGCCAAATTTCTTTACGTCTTCCATAAGCTGTTTTGATAGCGGCACAACTTTGTCTGCTAATCGCATTGATTGGCAGCCTAGCCAGATAAAGGTCCGTAACTTGATATCCGCAGCATTTTCAAAGCCATGGGGCGTTACAACGCAAGGGATCCCCGCTTTTCTTGCTGCTAATACGCCCAAAATATCTGATTTGTACCCGTGGGTATGAATCACATCAATACCATGGCGCCTAATAAGTTCTGCAAGCTTTGAAATAGCGCCTAAGTCAAAACGATTGCGCATTGCTATCTGGTGGGTTTGGCCCAACGAAGAAAACTGCTTTAAAAGCTCTAAATCTTCGGTTCCAGGCTCTAGCGTCACCACTAAATGATTCTCTACATCTTGGGGCATATGTTTACTTAGTGCCAAGATCCATCTTTCAGCTCCATAGAAGCCCGTTGAACAAATAAACTGTAATACTTTCATTGTAATTATCTGTGTGTAGGTGTAGCTAGCGCACCTTTAATTCCTAATAAAGTGCCGAGAACCCGAGCGGGAAAATACAAGCAATAAAAAAGCAGGCAGTAATACATGTTCACACTGCCACCGGTGAGCTTTTTCAATCTACCCGTATACACTGCCAAGGGCAATATAGTTAGTACGCTTGCCATAATAACTAAACTCATGTTCGAGTACAGCAGCGCTACTAATAAAAATGCGACGCCCAGTGTAACAGCAAAAGGTATAAAGAAGCTGGGAAGTTCTCGCAAGGGAATGGACCGGCCTTTTATTGATGCTAAGTTTGACTGTCCTCGCCAAATTTCTTTTTTGAACATGGGCAAAAAGGCTTTGTCTTCTCCTAAATGCACATAATTGGACGCAGAGGTATAAAGTAAGCGACCTGTTTCAGCCACTTTTTGCGTAAAGTAGTAGTCTTCACAGGTTTGCAAGTGCTCTGGGAACCCGCCGACAGAATGGAATGTTGTTTTCGATAAAAAGAGGTTTCGACCGGGTAAAAAGGTCACTGTTTGATCTAGTTCAGCATTGCTTAGGGCGGTTCTAATCTTTTCCAGCGGTGGCGCTGATTCGGAGCATTTCTGCATAGCACTGCATAACACTATATCTTCGTTTTCTTCCAACAACTCCGCCATGGCCTGTGCCCATTTGGGCTCAAGTGCTACGTCTGCATCCAAGAAAGCGAGGTATTCACCTTGTGCCGCTGATGCACCTAGATTACGTGAATGCGATATAGTGTGCTTACTATCATTTAACATGAGAGTTAAAGGAATTTGCTTCTTTAGCTCATAAAGCGCATTTGAAAATGTCTTGTTTTGGCTTACCACTATAACTTCATATTCATCTTCGGAAAGTGTTTGCATACCCACGCTCTGAAGCGTTTGTATCAACATTTCTTCTCGCCCTTTGTGCGGGATAATAAAACTTACTTTAACCGTCACGGTTTTCCTATCCATTTTTGAAGTTGTGGGAAACGTTTTGCCAATTGGCTTCTCTCTTTGCTGAAAGAAAAGTTCTTGATTGTATAAAATAACAATGCAGTAAACGCGCTTTTCCTGTGCTCTTTCATGTTGAACTTTACCTGCTCCATTGGCTGAGGAAGCTCTGAATAAACGTCGTAATGGGCATTTTGCATCATTAGACATAGTACTCGTGTTGAATCTGTCTCAGTACTTAGTGACAGTCTTTCGTGAATTCCTTTTGTGAGAGTACTCAACTTGTTATCTATATCTTCACTGCAATTCAAATACGCTTTTGCAAAACTCAATATGCAGAGTTTGCGTAAATCTTGACCCGTCCATGTATCGTTTGGAAACTCGAGTATATCTGGTTTTTCTAGATAAACGTATTCATTATCTATCATCCATTTGACATAGTGGCATAGTGATTGTACCGCATAGCTGTAGTCAAAATCGCTTTCCAAACGCTGTTCTTTGATATAGATAAAACGGCACAACGCTTGTAAGAAAACCGTGTAAAACCAGGTCAGCTCAACATTTTGCAAATCTCTTTGAGTGATATCGTCTTCAGGCGATACAGTGTTAGCTATTATTGTTGCGCATTTGGCTAGATCCTCAGTGTTGCCCTGCAGGTCGAATCGATCCATCAAAGCTTGTAAATAGTTAGCTGTGCCTCTGTCTAAAGGATAGGCGCCCGTAAGTATATTTTTGAGGCCTATGTTTCCAGCATTCTTGAGCGCAAGCAAAGTACCAATAACTGTGCCGTCGCCTTCGTAATAAAGCTCTATCCAATTGCAGATAGACAGCATAGCTGATTTTGATACTTCACTACCTGTTAAGTAATAGTGAAGCAAAAGTCCGTTGGTGTAGCAGTGTTGTCCGCCGGGTCCACCGCCGCCAGCGTGATCTTGGTATACATCGTTTGGCTGTAATGATGAATAGGTTCTGTGTGTAGCTGTGTATGCTTGAACATAGTGATCAGTGTGCCAAAACAAGCCACCCGAGTATTCTGGTTTATCTAATGAAGTATGATAAACATCAATGTTAGCGACGTGCTTTGCTAGGTTATCGGCAAGTCTTTTCCATTTTATGTTTCCACTGCAAAACCACTGGCAGAGCATTCCTGAAATGGGGTCGTACTGATTATTGTAGTGCGACACAAAACTCTCATCGTGTGGAATGTTTCCCCGCTCGTGGTCGGCGTATAGTTCACCGTAATTACGCCACCCATAAACATCTGCTCGTTTTCTTTTTTCAAAAAAACTATTGTTGCCGTCAACGGCTTTTCTTATTAATGAATCAAACGGGTTATTATCTCGAGGCGCAGAGAATAATGGAAAAAATTGATGAGAACTTGTCAAAGATTGCGCTATCTCAACGTCGAATTCTAAAATCGATTCGTAGCCAATTGAAAACTGTCTAGTAAGCTGTTCTCCTGGCTGCAATTCCTGAGTAGGCGCTAATGCAGAACCAAGCAAGCTGTATTGGGCGGTTTTGCCTTCTACAATAAGTGATGACGGAAAATGTTGCCAAAAGTCAGCCACTTCTATCACCAAATCATTCTTGGCTTCTGCTTTGCAGATTAACATTGGTTGAATAGTACACCCTTTCAATAAGCATTTGTCGTTGGCAAGTGCTTCAAACCCCTTAAAAGGCAATGTAACGTCGTTGGAGTGATCAACGTGGATTCTGTTTTTCCATTGCTCACCGCCACTGGAAGCTTGAAAAATGGTTGTAGGGTGTTGTGCCCCTTCCAGTTCTGAAGCGCAGATCGTCGCTTCGCCCTTTATCAACTGAATTGTTAAGCCTAATTCAGATACCGCTATCGAATTCGGGTCGCCCAAGTCCCATGTACCGTTGGGATGCTCTGCAGCTGAGGGGTTGGTTACCGTTAAAGTACACAGCACGGTACCAGAGCTAAGAAATATGTGAAGCTCTTGAAATATAGTTATCTTTTGGTTTTCGTTCACAACGTCAAATAATTGAGATGTTTTTACTGCCTCATGAGAAAGCCCATTTGATAAGTACTCATACTCTTTATGTTTTAAACCAGCTTGGTCAATTGCTTGGCCATTAAAGTGCATTGATATATTTGCGCGCAGAGGAAGTTCTATCTTAGCAGGCTGTTGAAGAGATACTCGACAAACAGGCTCTAGGCTTGTCTTAATTGTTAATATGTTAGAAGACTCTGAAACCACTAATTCTTCTTCACGTACATCAGGCTTAACAGGGCGCACACAAAATGTTGCCGAACCGTTCGCTTGAAGGTGAACTATTCCCGCTACAAGAAGCCATTTTACTGAGCCATCCTCCCAAAGCTTCTCTACCGAAATATACACATCTGAGAGTTGCTGTTGTTCGTCGAAAACAGCTAGAAGCTCATTTGCAGTGAAAAAACCTTTTGTAACCGGAATACCTTGTTTGAACGACCCTAAGCCAGAAAAAGCTGACGTATTAGTTATCTTAAATGGTAGTGAATTCATGTCTTCGTTTTTTGTTTAAGTTTAAAAAATAACTGTTTCAAGCTTCGGAGCAAATGAATAAGCGTACCACGCAAATTGCGTTTGGTTAGTCGTAGTGTTTTTAGGTTATAAACTTCCGTTGAAAGGGACTGTTTATATTGCGCATACCCGGCCAAAAAGTCATATTCGTGCTTACCCAGACTTTTATAATGCTTAATCATTTGAGTGTGGAGAATGTAACCGGGTTTAATCTTTTTATTAGGTATGTTGTAGTTTATGCCAGAACAATAAAACCCGACGTGATGTTCATCAATTAAGTTGAGACTCACACCAATTAGTATGCTTCCAGCATAAACAGCAATTAACTCTGCATTGTCTGGATAGTCTAAAATCAAAGTCAAAAGATGCTTTCTAAAAATCTGGTTATTAAAGCCGCTTCCGAACTCACTATTGCACCATTTTTCGATGTGAAGATTTGAAAGCAAGTCAAAATAATCTAATTTTTCTTGAGCAGAGCGTGCTTTTCTAACGAGTAGTTTACCAAAGTTCTCTTGTAATAATTTAGCTGATTTTCTTACTTGATAGCGGGTGTTTTTTGATAGGTAACTCAATTCATCAGATATTGACGTTAAGCTAACTTTCGCTCCAAAACAGTTTTCTACTTCTGTGTACCAGTTTTTTTCAGTCGCTTTAATCCAACCAGATACTGTTGGCGCGAGTGAAACTGTTAATTCGTCTATTTCTTCTTGGTTAAGCACTTCTATCAATGCTGTGATGCACTTTTGTTCATTTTCTGCAGCGCAAAAAATTCGATTGTATTCTACCCAGACTTGATCATGCTCAGGTATACCTGATTGATTAACTAAAGCATGGTGCCACCTAAATGGTCCATTCTTTTTTAGAACTGAGCCAACGAAAACTAGTCCTATTAAGCCTTCATCGTTGAAAAAAAGAACAAGTGTTGGGAGGGGAGTGGATGTCGCCCAAGAATTTAGCCACGCTGAGTTTATAAAGAGGTTGCGTGGCTTGAACTGTCCGCTTAACTGTTCAATATACTGACAGAACTCTATATGGCTGCAACCATTAACGACCTTTGCGTGAACCAAGTTAAAATACCTATTCAATGTAAACTGTCATGTATATAGAGAGTAATTAACTCAGGCGCGATTAATACTAGGTTGATAGTTGCTAGAAAATTAAGCGTCGAAGAGATAACCCAGTGAAATCAGTAGCATGACTTCAAACAAAATTTAGTGTGCCACATCAAAAGCAGTTAAGCACTCATAAATTGAAAGCAAACTTACTAGACTAATGATAAAGTTTTAAAAGAGGACAAAGAATATATTAATAACAATTTCAAACAGACAAAGTCACATTGGAATAGGGGAGTTCAAGTGAGTAAAATCATAAGTAATCGCTATGGTACTTCAAATAGCAAGCTGATGTGCGCCGTAATTTTATCATCATCAATGGTTCTAAGTGGGTGTGGTGAGGTGAGTAAAGAAGAGCGTTTAGCGATAGCCGACGCTGCTTCTGAAAGCGAGAAGTATGATGATGCGCTAATACAACTTAGAAGCATAGTCTTATCTGAGCCCACAGATATGGCTTCGCGAGAAAAACTTGCAAAAGTTTATTTTAATATTGGCAATTTATCAGGCGTGATAAAAGAGCTTGAGCTTGTAGAGGAATCTGTCTCTTTGAAAGATAGCGAAAGTATAGGGATGCTTTTGATGAGTTACCTTTTTATTGGAAGGTACGAGGACGCGATACTGTTTTATCAACGCAGCACTGAAGCCAAGAAACACGACGAAGCAGCTATTGTTGCGTATGTAGCTGCGATAAAAAATGGTAGTAGAGCACAAGCTGAAACTGCTCGAGTAAAAAGAGCATTATCTAACACAAAGTCTGACCTCTTCTTAGCAGTATCCAACTATGTAAATAAAAACTTCGCGAAATCAAAGAGCTATATCGAGAAAGTTGAAGCACCTTTCTTTCTTTTCCCATTATTGACCGACTTAAAAGCACAACTCGCTATGAAATCAGGAGAAAATGAAAAAGCTGTTGCGCATATGACAGAACTCTTAGACATTTGGCCTAATATTGCGATTGTACAGATCACTTCAGCACATGCTTTCGCTTTAAACGGTGAGTATGACAAAGCGTTCAACATAATTAATTCAGTATCTTCTGAAGCTCGTTCTCCATGGTTGGATAAAATTTCCGCCGAAATTTATCTTAGAAAAAATGAGAATGAGAGTGCATTAAAAGCTGCTGAAGAAGCTATTGATAAAGGGTTATCTATAGAAGATAACTTCATAATCGCAGGAACTGCTGCTTTTAAACTCGGTAGAAACGAAACCGCATATGAATATCTTAAAAAAGCCTATGCTAAAAATCCACAGAATGCCTATACAATGCGGCTTTTATCAGGGGTCAGCATTGAACTAGGTTATGTCGACGAATCCATCGAACTTATGAAAGCGGCTGATTTTTCTAATGCAGACAACGTTGCCTTTATTGCCAATACCAGTGAATACCTGAGCCAGGTTGGAAAAAATCAAGAGGCAGGCGAGTTGATAAAAGAGGTCCATTCTCGAAATCCTGCAAATGCATCGCTCCTATACAAATTGATTGCTCACAATATTGATAATGAAAATTTAGATAGTTTCGAGCTTGATATTAAACGCCTAGAAAATCTTGGTGGCCCTTCTCTTCAACTCTTAGCAGTGAAACTGAAAAAGCTAATCAAGGATGGCCAATATGAACAAGCAATCGCTTTGACAGAGGAAAATAGAACTAACGTTCCACCAGAAGAAAGCGAAATTTTGTCTCTACTTTACTCGACTGTTCAAGTGAATAATAAACAATATCAAAAAGCGCTTGATGAAATTGAAAAAATTGAAGACAACGAAAACTCTGACTTGCTGAATTTAAAAATGTTAAGTGCATATGGAGCAGGGCAGATTGACCTAGCAACTGATGCTGCACAAAGGCTTGTGGAGTTGAATCAAAATTCAGCTAGTGTACTTCAATTATTACAAATGCTTGAAGAGAACAATAATCTAGACACAGAGAGTGCGTTAAGGAGATGGAAGGCGAAGAGTGACTCTCCAGCTCTTTATGACGCTGGGCTAATGTATCTTTACATTTACAAAGGTGAGCCTAACCGTGCATTTCAAATTGCACAAAGTAACGAAGTTGCATTGTCTTATATAGAAAACCGCCTTTGGCTGAATACGCTAATCGAGATAGGTGAAAAAGCAGAAATACTCAGCTACACAAACAAGTTATTGACTCAGGAGGACGTCGGTGAAAACCCCAAGATATTTGCTGATATCATTGCGTTTTACTTGAGAAACTCTTTTAATCAAGAAGCATTAAGCGCTAGCGAGAGCGCTCTTAATACGTTTCCTGACGAAGTGAGCTTTAAGATTGCAAAGCTTGAAAGTCTTATTAACCTGGGAGCTCTTGAAAGAGCTGAAGTTGCCATAAATTCATTAAAAAATAACGATGTGCCGAAATGGTTAGTAACTCACTTCGAAGGGCTTGTAAGTCTTCGTAGTGGTGACGTTAAATCTGCTAAATCACAATTAGAGCAGGCATTACTTATCAATCCAAGTGTCCCTACAGCTCTGTTAGTAGCGCAACTTAATAAAGAATCAGAACCTCTGACAGGACTAAATGCTCTCGAGAGTGTTTTTATAGATTCTAATAACGAAAAAGATCTACATATACTTGCAGAGTATGCCGCTTCGGTAGGTTTTTTAGATAGAGCACTAGCCTACTATGACCAGATTGTCTATAACTTCCCAGAATCACATATTGCACTTAATAACAAAGCAAACATATTGATTGAAAAAGAGAAGTTTACTGAGGCAATAGAGCTCGCAGAAAATGCTTATAATATTCGCCAGAATCCTGCCTACTTAGATACAAAAGGTTGGGCTGAATACAAAGCTGGTCAAGTTGATCGCGCAGTAAGTACATTTAAGTTGCTACTCGAAAGTCAGCCTCGCTACGAAGCAGCAGCAGTCCATCTTGCTGAAATCTATCTTGCTCAGGGAGATAGGGCATCTGCATCGAAACTTAAGCAAGCTTTTCAATCATCAGAGAACAGTAGATTCAAGAGCAGTTGGGAAGTCATAGATTAGTGTCAGCTTGTTTTACAGTAAAAACCTTTGGTAGTAGCCAGTGTTTGTTAAGTTTTTGAAAATGTTGGTTTTTATTTTTTTGGTACATGGATTGCTTTGACCAAGTTGTGTGGTAACCCTAATTACAGACGGATACGAAGATGAAAAACGTAAAAAATGCATTATCTGCACTTGCTCTAATGAGCATGGGCGCCCTAAATACTGTTTCAGCCGACACTGTTAGCGCAGGTGGCATTCAGTGGGATACCACTGATAACAATGGTAACGCTGGTATGTCGGCACAGGTGAGTTACCAGCAATGGTTCACAACAGGCGCGTATGGCTACGATAACGTGAACGAAGTTTTTGTAATCAACGAAAGTTCTAACAACGGTGTAACACCGGGGCAAGGTGTACTTACCGGTCTAGGTGTTTTCACTGTGTTTTCTGAAGGCAGAACAAACGCTTTTCCTTCATTCTGCGTTGATGGCCTTCTTGAGTGCGAATTAACTTTTGAGTTTGGTGGCTTGGTACCTCAGCAAAACGGTAGTTTTGATTTTTCTAATGGCTGGTTGAACGTCTATTACGATAATTCACCGTCACTCAATCCGTTTAATCAGTCAGGCCCTCTAATATTTGGAGGTGGTGCAACTACGACCTCTTACCAGAGATTTGCAGCGACTCAGAACGGTGATTTATGGGCTTCATTCGAGTTTGATTTCTTTGACTTCATACCAGATGATCCAGCTGACCCTTTCAGAGCAGGTTTTGCTTCTGCAGGTCTTAATGTTGTGGGTGGAATTCCTGAGGTAGTTGAAGCAATTAACTTTGGTAGTGATTTATATGATTTCTTCTTCACCTCTGAAACTCAAATTAATAACTTAAACTATTCTCAAACTGCAACTGCATCAATCACGTCAGTGAGCTCTCCTGCGACAATCGGTCTTATGGGACTTGCGTTATTTGCTGTTGGTGGATTGTCACGTAAGCGTAAGTAATGTAAAGCACTGCAGACAGTGCGAAAGATGAAAGTGTATTAAACGCCCAACGGAGTTGGGCGTTTTTTTGTCAGTAGAAATCTAAAGTTGTTATCTTTTGAGTGAGCGCCTGGTAATCCCAGCGTCCAGTAATCCCCACATTCAATTCGTAAGTTAGCTACGGCATTGTGTTCTTTTTTGCCAAGAAGAATGACCATGCAATAACATCGACGAAGAGACATACATGATTGGCCTAACCTAACCTATTCGGGTAATAGAAATAAAGTGGACGCACTGCGGTGGAGTTTTTTCCGCCAGCAGTAGGTTGATGCTCAAACTTACTGCACTAGGCCTTGTGATATTCGGCTACCGCGAATAAGCAGCAAGTTTGTTTAGGTGAAATTATGTCCACCGAAGCAATAGGGGGCAAACTTCTCCTGCAACTCGGAAACGCACAATTTAGCGTTTCAACCAATATTAACCCTCACAGGGTTGCGGCTGTAAAGAAAGCATTGGGCGAATGAAGATGTTCGTTGAGCCTGCTGATATTTATCTATACATGGATGTCGTCGCCTTCTGCAAATCCATTAACGGCTTTATTGCCTTTGTTAAGCAGGATATGAACCTTAATTCGTTTCGCGATGCACTGTTGGTCTTCTGCAACAAAAAGCGCGACAAGGTCAAAATACTCTATTGGGATAAAGCGGGCTTCGCTCTCTGGTATAAGCGCTACTCGACAGAAGCATCGGTTTAAGTGACCTGTCGAAACGGAATTGCAACGACTGCTTTCTAGTGAACGACAGCTGCAATGGCTGTTATTGGAAAGGAATTTGCGTTATACGCTCTACTGCCAACGAAGTATTGAAAATAATCGCGTTGAGCGCGCGATAAAACCGTTCGTTATAGGCAGGAAAAACTGGCTGTTTAGCCAAACTGCCTCACGCGCATATACGAGTGCAGTGCTCTATAGCATCGTCGAAACCGCAAAAGCCAACCATCTTGTTATGTTCGAGCACGTGATGTCTTGCCTCAATGAACTCAGCAATCCTGACACCAATATCGAGCAACTGTTACCATCACAGTCTCCAGAGCTTTAGGTGGGATTATCGGACGCTTACGTTCTAATAAAGTAAAAGGAATAAACCTGTTACCAGTGAGGCCCGGCATAGATTTGATGGTAAATTACAGGGGCCTTTGCGGACATGCTAGCTCAAAGTCGTAGGTGTTGTGAGCGAGGTCGCAAATTAAGCCATGTCAACACAGTTACTGAGATGCTATGTTTTCCCTTATATCTTTAAGCATTTTCAGAAAGCTAGGCGAAAGCTTAGTATGAAGTAAATCTTGATTTATATAATATGGCGCACGCTTACCGTGGTAGTCTACGACAGGCCCGATTTGTTTGAATTTTATTCCAACAAACCCCATGCTTCGGGCCAGTCTAGGTTCCATCATCACATAAGCATGCTTTATTTCGTTTTCTAAAGCCAATGCTGCGGCCGCGAAATATAAGCCTACGGCAATGAATGGAAAGCAGCGTAACTCTGTCTCAGAATAAGTTGCTCTATTAATGATACCAACACCAGCCCCTTTATGATTATCCATTTGGCGTCGTCTAAATTCCTTAGGTACCGCTAAACGAGAAACTTCGCAAATGTCTTTTCTATCAAAATTTGATGGGTTCAAATCTTTATCAGTAATAGAATTTAAACAATATTTTTCGATGGGAAGCTGCTGATTAGCTTCAGTGGGGCGTACTATTCTGACAGTACCTGCATAAGCCGATGAACGGCAGTGTTTTATTAAACAGTGAAAGGAGAATGCGTCAAAGTCGTCTAATTCTAACCCACTTTCTTTGACAGGCTCAAAACCTAATTCTTCACAGTAGACGCCGTGGCGGATCTTAAAAACCTCATTTCTTAACGCATCAGAGCTCGCTATAACAGGGACTAGATACGAAGAGAAATGAGAAGAAATATAGTTGGCTTCTTTTAATTTTTCATATCCAGACAACAGCTTGCCTATTTTATTGTTTTTACCAACAAGCTTAGTGATGGTATTTAGCAACTTCGCGTTTCGTAAATTTGGCATAATATGCACATAAATTTGAATATTAAAAGAGTTTAGCAAAAAAGTCGGTGTTTTAAACTTTTTTGTTTTTAACCATTAGTTTAAAAAGTAGGTAATTATTGTGTAAAGAGCTGTTTGACGAGCGCTAAATATTCGTAAATTGCAGCTCGTGTCGCTACCAATGCAGATAGAGAAGGCATTCTTAGGTATGGAGTCAACTCACCTCCGCTATGGTAATCTACGGCGAAAAAAGCGACACTTGCGGTTACGTTATCTAACTCGTTAGAAACACGTAGAACGTGAGTGGCGCTTGTTACTACCAATAACTTTCTATTTGTAACGAGTTGACTGATTGAGCTAATCTCCCCATGAGTATCAGTGCCTTTATCAGTCGTAATTATTTTATCTTCTGGAACACCTAGAGAAATTAAAAATGATTTGGCTTTTTGGCTATAACTGATGTCTTGATTCTCTAAAAAACGCCCACCAGTAACTATTATTTTACTCTTTGTTTGTTCATATAGCATCACGGTCTGAACGAGCCTTTGAAGAGAACAATCTGGCCACCTACTAATATTCGGTAAGTCCCCTTCAGTGTTGTAATAACAAGCTAGTACGAAAATATAGTCTGGTGTGCGTTGGTTTTTGTATTGAAGCCTTTTTACTTTTTGACTCCTTTCAAGTGGATAAAGTAGTAAGTCAACAGCATATGGTTGAGACCAGATAAGAATCCATATTAACGACGCACAAGCAAGCTTAGACGCTAATTTCTTATTTTTTATAATAAGCTGTGCCATGGCGGCCATTAACACAAGCAAAAGGCTCGTTTGTAGCGGGGAAATTAGTTCAATTACGAGAGCTTTCAAAATAATGCCGCCGGATTGTAAATAGATAAAGCTCCAACAGTAAGTAGTTTACATGGTAATTTCAACAAACTAGGGCTTGAAGGTGAAGTTTGATAGCCTGTGAGATTAAAATTTGAGATACAAATGTCTATCAATTCGTTGTTTTTTTGATATCCTTTGCTTTCAAGCTGTGTGAATTTTATTTTTAGATAGATTTATGCATACTTGATAAGTGTCCTATTTTTTTACATGATGAGAGTGTGTTGATTTTATCTCTTTGAATTAAAAGGGAGTTTTTCTTGGTTTGTTTCTTGCATATTCAAAGTGATTGTGGCTACGGATGTGTTGCTAGAGTAATTTATTTTCGAGGATAAAATGAGTCATAAACGCACTAAAGAAGACAAAACAATTCAGCGTACAAATTCACGGAGACAATTTATTGTTAAAGCTGCCGTGGGTTCTGCTGCTTTGTCAGTTCCAGGTAAGTCTGTTTGGGGCGCATGTTCAGTGTCGGGGGCTATGTCTGGCAATGTGTCTCGAGTGAACCCCGAACAAAAGTGCGAAGCAACACCTATTTTTGGTGGCCGCTCACCGGGAACATGGAAAGACGCGTTAGATGGTTCTATGAATGGGCAGAGACTAAAAGCAATGTTTACTGCGCTTCAGAAAGTAGATTACCCTGAGATGCCAGCCGCTGAACCAGGTTCTATTCTTTGGGTGGCCTATGAAAGCCACCTTGAGTCGGTTATCAAATCAAACTCGATGAAAATAGATAAACGCATACTCGATGATGATGTTTCTTATGTAAACGGCGGCGTTCCCCTGTTTGACGCTTTAGATAAGCCTGGTGGTATGGATTACAACTTGGCGGCGGTTTGGCTTAATACGTATTTTGGCTTTTATCCGTCAGTTGTTCACCACAGTGCTAGTGCGTCAGATCGAATTCAAAAAGCAAATGAGCTTGTAAATAACATCGCGATTTATTTGTTCAGTGAGTCTCGTATCGCGCTGGCTTCACCAGAGAGCCTTGGTGGAACCCAAACGGTTAGCTTTAGTTATAATTTTGAAAGTGGTTCGTCTAGCGAGTACACATTATCCCAACCTGAACACGACGAGTACAACCGTACCACGCCATTCGGCATGACCGAAGATAATGCGTCAGGTGAGGCTCCTGGCAACGGTAACGGCAAGGGTAACGGCAAGGGTAACCGAAAATAGGCTGATAGCGCATCGTAGGATCAGCCTTATTTGTTATGTTCAAGTTCAGCAGCTCAGTCAAGGTTAGGCTTTTGAGGTCTAGCAACTATCTCCTTGTCTTCGATACGCGCTCAGGAGACACCATGGCGTTTGAATATAATGATGCTGCCATGGCAGAAAAGCTGTTGGAAGAGTCTCATGAACAGGCGTTTTTTGAATCGGCACTGAATTTTAAAACGTTAAGTTTTAAAAAGGCATCCGACCTCAATATTATTGAAAGAGTTTGAAGTTCTTATATATTAATACAGGGCCTTACGTATTCAGACTGTACAACGAGTGTGCGGCAGTAAGTCATTCAGTGCGTCAGATGTATTGTCATACAAGCACAGAGACGGAACGCTATGATTTTGATATTGCGGTCAAGCCTCCTAATTTACTAAGAAAGTTCATCTCTCCACAGATAAGTTTCTATTGCGATAAACAAACGCCGTTTTTTCCTCTCCCTCGTAGTCAAAGTTACCCAATGCTCGAATGGGGCATGAATTGGTGTATTGCTGCTCATGAATATTCAAGGCTTGTAATTCATTCGGCAGTACTGGTTAAAAATGGGAAAGCAATCTTATTTCCTGCATTGCCCGGTTCAGGAAAAAGTACGTTAAGCGCCTTATTGTCGGAAATGGGATGGACAGTTTTTTCAGATGAGATGGCGATAATTGAACTTGAAAACCTTCATGTTAAACCAATCAATAGACCTGTTTGTTTGAAAAATGATGCTATCGATATTGTAAAATCAAGTTTTAGTGATAGCGTTTTCACAGAGAAGTTTTACGACACCCAAAAAGGGACGGTTGCGCATAAACGTGTGCATACGCCCTCATCTTTTAAGTTTCTCAAAGATACGCCCATAGGTGCAGTGGTGTTTCCTAAATACGTTGGCGGCAAGGCAACCACCTTACAGGAAGTCGCTTCAGCTGAAGGCACAATTCAGATAATAAGAAATGCTTTTAATTACCATGTTTTGGCCGAAAAAGGGTTTGAAGCATTAGCCGACCTTGCTGATAAAGTTGAATTTTTTTCTATGGATTACTCTGATATCAATAGCGCAGAAGCGGCGTTAACGGAGTTGCTTCTGTGAATGCCTTTGCTAAAGCAAGATACTTTCTCATAATATTTAATGATGTAACTTTGCTATCATCGCTATCACCGAAAACCCTGTCTGAACTGTTTGTTTTTCTTCGTGCTGCGAATTTATTGAGCATCTTCGCTCACAAAATTAAACGCAAAAACATGGTAGATAGATTGCCTGAAAGCATTCAGTGGCATGTAACTTCAAACGTGAACTATTCTGATCGGCAGCGATGCCAGGTTGGAACTGAAATAGACAGAATCAACCTTCTTTTAGAGGAGATAGGGATAACCCCCGTTTTTCTTAAAGGCGCGGCATACAATATTGAAAATGCCGTTTCTTTGGAAGGTCGAACCATGTCTGATATTGACATCCTCGTTAGCTCAAGCGAGATCCAGAAGACAGAAAAAAGACTCCTCTCGTTGGGGTGGCAAATAAAATCGCTAGCTAACTACGATGAAAAATACTATCGGGAGTTTGCTCACGAAATTCCACCAATGTTCGATCCTCTATCGGGCACCACGTTAGATATTCACCACAATTTATATTTGCCAGTGAGTGGAAAAGCCCCTGATGAGTCAATATTAAGACAGAACATCGTTGCATCTTCGCAACAGAAACTTGTTCTCAATAAACATATGCAGGCGTTGCACACATGTGTGCATCTTTACTGGAACGAGGATGTAAGTTCATCACTCCGTGACCTGTATGATTTTACTTGTCTTTGTAATGACAATGCATCACATCATTTTTGGGAAGTAATAGTTAAAACCGCAAAAGCCATGAACTTGTCTTCACTTTTATTCGATGTAATATGTTTGGCAGAGTTCTACTTCTTGTTGCGCTGCCCAATTGAAACAAAACATCAGTTGCAAAGCCAACTCAGCCTTTTTCATAGGGCTCGTCGAGGGTTTACGCTGTTCGTTATGAAACGCGCTTTAGTGCCGGATACACGCGTTTGCGACAGCAAATTACTTCGTCTCAGTCGATTTTTGGCATATATGCGGGGGCATCTAATGAAAATGCCCGTTCACGTACTTGTGCCGCACATGCTTAAAAAGCTATCAATGACCTTGCGAAAAAGTTAGCGTCCCTTTGCGTAGCGCCCTGGCCCAAGAATATTGTTAGGGTCTAGCGCATGTGCAATTTTGTTCGATGTTGACCAGAATGCTTTTGACGTATCAAGATTTTCTTGTTGCTCTATATTCAACCTATACGGAACAAAGCCAAGTTTTAGGCCTTGCTCGTAAAGTGATGCAAGGCACGCTTTTGCATCTTCTTTTGCCTTTTCGTTGTTGATATCAAAAACTATTGGGATAGTACTGTCAGTACAATATAGATTGAAGTTAGTGAACGTTATCATAGGTTCAATGTTGAACTGTTGGCACGTCTCTCTAACCATCGCGATAAAACTTAACATCGAGGCTGGTTTTGTCGGTATTAAAGGTGCGTACCATAAAAGGCCGCACCCATCTCTTGCCGGATTAAGTTGGTTTGTTTTGTTCGGCGTTGTTGCCGAATTACGCCAATAAGCAAGAGGTAGGGCAACTTGATTAGGTATGCCTTTCATAATTGCCATGCCTTCTTCTAACGTGGCCAACTGATGTCGTGGCGCTTGCAGCAAAGACTTTGGTGCCAGTTTGGTAACAAGCTTTCCAAACTCAATAAGTAGGTCATTTGAGAAGAAAAGTCTCGATGCTCTATTTTTCGCAATCTTCTTTATTTCTGCTTTCACGGCCTTGGCCACGTTTTTCGCACCATAAACTGTCCCTATTACTGTCCACTCCGGTATCTCTTGTTGCTTACTTATTTTTTCTACTTGTTGGTCAGTCATGATTTGATGTGAACCTGGGCCATTCGGATTATCGGCCATCATGGCGGACACCCTTCTTTTGTCCATTAGGTTCATACTCCCTACATTGCGCCCAACTTTATCGAATATTTCGGATACCACTTCATAGGCGGTAGTAAATGAAGATTGATCAAAGAATTGCATGTAAAACGAGGTGAAACCGTCGCCCGCTTTTTCAAGTGAAATAGTGGCTTCAGTAACAACTAAATTCGCCGATTGCGTGAAAATTCCATCCAGGTAAGGGCCATGTTTCCACTTAAATGACTTGTCGGCTAGCTGCTCAGATGTCATGTCCATATCTGCAACACTGGACTGATAGTATTCTCCTGTGGGTAGAAAACCTTTAATGGAGGTTACTGCGGAAAAGTGGTCTGCCACAGGCGTGATGCCATAACCACGCTCAAGTGCATTAGCAAGAACACTGCACGTTGGGCCTGCGCCAGTAACGGGAACCATATAATCGGATGCGTGCTCGTTTAGAAAATCGTACAGTATTTTCTGCGTAACACCTGGTTGGACTGTACACAGACCTGTTTTTTCGTTGAAGTACAGTATTTTATTGAGCTGCGATAAATCGAGTAGGTATTGATCCCTTTCATCACTGGGTGGAACACTGCTGCCATACCCCCAATTATTTCCAGTGCTAATAGGGTAGATAACGAATGCCTCGTTGCTGCCGCTACATTTATTCGCAAGTTCAATGACAGCCTTAACGTCTGAACTATCACCTATTTTAATCACGCCCTTGACTTGAGAGGTAAAACCTTCTGGAGATTGGTGGTAAGTTAAAATATCGTCAGTATGCGTAATTAACACTGATTTTGAACTTAACACAGATTCAATAAGTGCCGTGCTCATGCAACTTTCCATTATTTAGATTTAATGTATAGTAGTAGCATAACTGTATGTGAGCGCTTAAGTATATATTTTCATGAAAATCTTAGTCACCGGAGCCGCTGGTTTCATAGGAGCGGCTGTATCGCAATACCTTATCAATCGTGGTGACCAAGTTGTCGGAATTGACAACATTAACGATTATTACGATGTGAATTTAAAGCATGCTCGTCTAGACGAGATTAAATCATCTACTGCTGCTGATTTATTTTCATTTATCGAGATGGGGGTAGAAGAGCGCGACAAAATGGCTGCGCTTTTTGAAGAGCACAAATTTGATAGAGTGGTGCATTTAGCTGCTCAAGCTGGTGTGCGTTATTCACTTGAAAATCCTAACGCTTACGTCGACTCAAATATTGTTGGCTTTGTGAATATTCTAGAAGGGTGTCGCCATAATAACGTCGAGCATTTGGTGTACGCGTCATCTAGCTCAGTCTACGGTGCGAATGAAACTATGCCGTTTTCAGAGCAGCACAACGTAGATCATCAAGTTAGCTTGTATGCGGCTTCTAAAAAAGCTAACGAGCTAATGGCCCATACTTATAGTCACCTGTATGACTTGCCTACAACGGGGCTGCGCTTTTTCACTGTTTACGGGCCTTGGGGCCGTCCAGACATGGCGCTTTTCAAGTTCACTAAGGCTATTTTGGAAGGTAAAACAATACAGGTTTACAACTATGGTAACCACCGTCGTGACTTCACTTATATAGATGATATCGTTGAAGGCGTAATTCGCTCATTGGATAATGTGGCTAAACCTAACGAGAATTGGGACGGCAGCAATCCAGATCCAAGTACGAGTAAGGCGCCCTATAAGGTATACAATATTGGTGCGCAAACACCAGTGCACCTTTTGAAGTTTATTGAAACCCTTGAGAGTGCATTGGGCATTGAGGCGAAGAAAGAACTTTTTCCTATGCAGCCAGGCGATGTGCCTGACACCTATGCTGATGTGTCGTCGCTCGTTGAAGATACTGGGTACCAGCCATCTACCGATGTTGAAACAGGCGTAAAAGCGTTTGTCGACTGGTATCGCGACTTTTATAAAGTGTAAGCGCTAGCGACTTATAATTACTTTCTGAAACCGTTAAAGTGCACTGCTTCTCATAAATCCCGCACACTTTTTGGGCAAGAACTCTTTCGTGGTTGCATAACCGAGCTCAAAAAGTGTGTTCTTAATTTCAGGTGTAAGCGAAAAATCTACCGCGGAAATCTCCCCGGTATTCACCACCACCGTATTGTGCCAATACTTCGCATTGACGTACTCCCTGGATATTGCCGTCATAAACGTGCGAATAAGCATGCTGACGTATTGGGGCAGTTGAAGTAAGTTCTTTTTAATGGCCTTGCGTTTTTGTTCGGTGCTTTGCAGTCTGAAGCATACTGATGGCGTGCCATCGCCTCGCCAATCTTCAAACAGCGCATCTTCAGACAATATCGCACCGTCTACAAGCAAATACTCTTTAAAGGGTTTGAATGAAAATATTAGCGGGATAGACATGGAGTAGCGCACCGCCTCTGATACCTTCATGTCAGGCGTAGCGTGCTTGTTGAATAAAACCGGGCCGCCGCCGTTTACATCTGTGGCGAGTATGTTTAAATCGAGCGGCATGTCGGCAAATACCGCGCCTTCAAGCTGTTCATCTATCCAGTTTTGAAATACATCACCTGAGGAGAGCCCGCCTTCACGTAATAATCTTACAAGTGAGAATTCAGTAAATTGCTTAAAGTCGGTGACAAGCGCCAGCTCTCGCATTTGTTCCACGCTATAACCTTTAGCATAGAGCGAGGCAATAATGGAACCGCCTGATACGCCTACAAGCGTATCAAAGCCAATTTTCATATCATGCAGGGCTTTTATAATGCCTATGTGAGCGCTTAAACGTGTGCCGCCCCCTGAAAAAATAGGAACGATTTGCGTTAAGTCTGAGGTTGCTAGGTTATTGGGTATCGCTGCCGAGGCTACCTGCATATGCATACTCCGTTTTATTAAGGCTAAAGCGTATGCAGTTTAATTTTTCATTGAGCACAACCACGTCGCCTTTTAATAGAAGCTTAGTTGACAGGCTTTATAACGGCAAAATAGCGAAGGGCTTTTCGTTCATCTCTTTAGTCTAAGGTGTTACTGTTTCGCTACATTGTGTGAATAACGCTATTTGGAATGTGTTAATTGTCACAGCGCGAGTTCTAAAAAATTTGATTAATAAAAAAGCCCACCCCTATTTAAACAGCGGGTGAGCTTGATTTGTGTGGTATCAGAAATTTAAGTTTAAAAGGCTAAACCTAATTACCTGCCAGCTTCGCCTTCATCTCGCGTCGACGGGCGTGCAACAAAGGTTCGGTGTAACCGCTAGGCTGCTCTTTACCTTTGAAGATGAGGTCGCTTGCAGCTAAGAAGCCGATTGAGCTATCTAAATCAGGCGTCATAGGGATATATTCAGGGTCACCTGCGTTTTGCTCATCTACCAGTACCGCCATGCGTGCCAAAGATTCTTTTACCTGATCTACACTTACAATGCCGTGCTCTAACCAGTTTGCGATATGCTGCGATGAAATACGTAAGGTCGCGCGATCTTCCATAAGGCCAACATTGTTGATGTCTGGAACTTTAGAGCAGCCTACACCTTGGTGAACCCAGCGTACAACGTAGCCTAAAATGCCCTGAACGTTATTGTCGATTTCACGCTTTATACTTTCACGTGTAAGCGTTGAGGCATCTTCTAACAAAGGAATAGTGAGTATATCGCTTAACCCATCAAAACTCGCATCTAGCGACTTTTGAACGTCAAACACATTCACGTCGTGATAATGAAGCGCGTGCAGTGTCGCTGCAGTAGGAGAGGGCACCCATGCCGTATTTGCCCCAGCCTTCGGGTGACCAATTTTAGCATCCATCATATTTTGCATTTCATCAGGTATCGGCCACATGCCTTTACCAATTTGCGCTTTACCAGAAAGGCCACAGCGAAGACCTACGGCAACGTTTGCGGTTTCGTAAGCTTTAATCCATGGCATAGCTTTAAGGGCGGCTTTTTCTGCGAACGGCGCGGCAAGCATTGAGGTATGTATCTCATCACCCGTTCTGTCCAAAAAGCCTGTGTTGATGAACACAACCCGCGAGGTTGCTTCAGCGATACACGCTTGTAGATTAACACTCGTACGACGTTCTTCATCCATAATACCCATTTTAAGGGTGTTGGTGGGAACGTCGATGATAGGCTCGATAGCACCAAATAGCGCATTAGAGAACGCCACTTCTTCAGGCCCATGCATTTTAGGTTTAACAATATAAATACTGCCTTCGCGGCTGTTTTTAAATTTACTATTACCTAAAAGGTCATGCTTTGCGATAAGGGAAGTGATTAAACCATCCATGATCCCTTCTGGTACTTCTTCACCGTCAAAAAGCATGGCGTCGTTGGTCATAAGGTGACCGACGTTTCGAACGAACATTAGGCTTCGGCCAGAAAGAACAAGTTCTCCGTCTTTTAACTGATTCTTTGCAGCGTGTTTAGAGGGCTGATACCTTCTATCGTCATGCATGGCGCGAACAAGTTGCTTACCGCCTTTTGTCATTTCAATGCTGAGCGTGCCTTTCATCAAACCTAACCAGTTGCTGTACACCAAGGTTTTGTCTTCAGCGTCAACAGCGGCAACGGAATCTTCGCAGTCCATAATGGTAGTCAGAGCGGCTTCAACCAGCACGTCTTTTACGTTCGCTGGATCACTCTCGCCAATCGGGTGAGTAGGGTCAATTTGAATTTCAAAGTGCAGGCCATTGTGCGCAAAAAGCAGGCTTGATGGGGCACTGATATCGCCTTGGTGTCCTTGCCATTGTTCAGTATTCGCTAGGGTGGTTTCATCGCCATCGGTAAGCGTGATAGCCAGTTTACCCGTATCAATTTTATACTGTGTAACGTCTGCGTGGCTGCCTTTCGCTAGCGGTATCATGTTATCTAGGTAGGTTTTCGCTTTCGCTACTACTTTAGCGCCACGAACAGGGTTATAACTTTTCCCTGCTTCTGCGCCGCCTTCATCGCTTATAACGTCAGTGCCGTACAATGCATCATACAGGCTTCCCCAGCGAGCGTTTACCGCGTTAAGTGCATAGCGAGCATTATTAATAGGTACTACAAGCTGCGGCCCCGCCATAGTAGCAATTTCTGCATCTACGTTTTGTGTGTCGGCGGTAACGTTCGCAGGCTGCTCAACGAGATACCCAATGTTTTTAAGGAAGTCTGTGTATTCGCTACCACCTACCGGGTTCCCAGCTTTGTGGTAGTCATCAATAGCGCGCTGAAGTTGCTCTCGCTTTTCTAGTAGCGCGCGATTTTGAGGTATGAATTTTTCGAAGAGAGCTTCAGCGCCTTGCCAAAAAGCCTCTTGGTCGACGCCAGTGCCAGGAAGTGCCTGTTCGTTGATAAAGTTATCGAGTTGTTCGGCAACCTGTAGTCGGCCCTTTGTAATATATCCTTGCATAACTACCTCTATACATTTGTCTGATAACCCAGTGTAGTGTGTATAGAGATAGTTTTTTAATTTATGGTTTGTATTTTTGCCATATATTTTATGAATGTTTAGCCCGCGTTCATTTCGCTGGCCACATCGCTTATCAATCGGCGTAACCAAATGTGGCCTGCGTCGTGGTGAAGTAGAGCACTCCACGCCATTTTTAGGGCTATAGGCGGTATATCAAAAGGTGGCTCTTTAATTACCACATCAGGGTCGTGTTTAAATAAACGGGCCGCTTTACTTGGCAAAGTTGCAATAAGTTTTTGCTTTTTCGCAATTTGAAGGGCTGCGTGATAGTGGCGTGTAAACACACGAATAGCACGTTGCTTTCCAATTTTAGTTAACTCGGCATCAACCCACCCCAGTTTTTGTACTTCATTGGGGTCAATACCCACGCCCACACCAAACCCTGTTTTACTTACCCAAATGTGTTGAGCGCTTAAGTAGCCTTCAAGGTTACATTTTTCAACAAGTGGGTGGTCGGCACTCATTACACAACTGAATGTGTCGTACCAAATCACTTTTTGGTGAAATGACAAGGGAAGTTCCTCGAAGCGGTTAATCGCCATATCCACTTTCCCTTGTTCTACATCGTGGAACGTTACGTCGCTGGGAGTAATAAGATCTAGCGTGATGTTTGGGGCCAAGTCAGCAAGCCTTCCCACTAACTCAAGCAGCAGCGTACTTTCTGCATAATCACTGGTCATAATGCGGAAGGTTCTGTCGCTGGTCAGCGGGTCGAAGTCAGTTTCCGGCTGAATAGAGCTTTCTAGCCGGCTAAGCACGTCGCGAATAATTGGCTGCAGTTCGAGGGCGCGCTTAGTGGGGGTCATTCCGTCGCTAGTGCGAACGAGTAAAGGGTCTTTGAAGAGGTCGCGAAGGCGTTTTAGACCGTTGCTCATTGCAGGCTGTGTAATACTTAGCTGATTTGCGGCTTTTGTCACACTGCCTTCGCGCAACAGCACATCTAAGTACACTAATAAATTCAGGTCGACCTTCGCTATATTCATTATTCTAATGCTCTTTTGAAACCTAATTAAACAGGTCTATTATAAAGGGTTTCTATTTGAATGTCAGATAAGCATTTAGTCTTAATATAGGCTTTTATATAGCTATAAGCTATTGAATTTTGGCTGTTATGTCAGTCGTTTATGCGTTTCTTAAAAAGATGCATTTGTTTACTTTTTCAAGTTGATATAAATAGGCTGAATAAAAGGCGTAAAAAAGGGCACCCGAAGGTGCCCTGTAGGAAAGGTTGGGATGCTTTCCGTTTAACTCATTGCTGGTTCGCGTTATACGTCAAACTGATTCATGGTGTTATCTTCACCAGACGCTTTAAGTGCACCTTCACCAGAGAAGTACTCTTTGTGCGTATCACCTAGGTCAGAACCTGCCATCGCTTGGTGTTTAACACACGCAAGGCCTTGGCGAATTTCTTGACGCTGAACACCGCGTACATAAGCAAGCATACCTTCTTCACCGAAGTAGCCTTTCGCAAGGTTGTCAGTAGACAGTGCTGCAGTGTGGTAAGTAGGTAGCGTGATAAGGTGGTGGAAGATACCGGCTTCACGTGCTGCGTCAGCTTGGAAGCTCTTAATCTTCTCATCAGCTTCTGCTGCAAGTTCGCTATCATCGTAATCTGCTGACATAAGCTTCGCACGGTCGTAACCCGACACATCTTTACCTTCTTCTGTCCAAGCATCAAATACTTGCTGACGGAAGTTAAGTGTCCAGTTAAACGATGGAGAGTTGTTGTATACCAGCTTAGCGTTTGGTACTTGCTCGCGAATAGCGTTAACCATTTCAGCAATTTGACCAACGTGAGGCTTTTCAGTCTCAATCCAAAGTAGGTCAGCACCGTGCTTGAGCGACGTAACACAGTCAAGTACTACGCGGTCAAAACCTGTGTTGTCTTTAAAGCGGAACAAACCGTTTGGCAAACGCTCTGGCTTAACAAGCTTGCCACCTTGCTTTAATACTAAGTCGCCTTCAGATAGGTCGTCTGCGCCAGCAACCTCTGTGGTTTTAAGGAATGCGTTGTATTGTGCAGCCAGGTCGCCTTCAGAGGTAGACACTGGGATCTTTTGAGTCAGACCAGCACCTAGTGAGTCAGTACGTGCAACAATAACGCCGTCGTCAACACCGAGTTCAAGGAATGCATAGCGTACAGCGTTGATTTTTGCGAGGAAGTCTTCGTGTGGCACGGTTACTTTACCGTCTTGGTGACCACATTGCTTCGCATCTGACACTTGGTTTTCGATTTGGATACAGCATGCACCTGCTTCAATCATTTGTTTTGCAAGTAGATAAGTTGCTTCTTCGTTACCAAAACCTGCGTCGATATCCGCAATAATTGGTACTACGTGAGTTTCGTAGTTGTCGATTTCAGCTTGGATAGCCGCTACATCGCCGCCGTTTTTCTTCGCGTCGTCTAGTTTGTGGAAAAGGTCGCCTAATTCACGGGCATCTGCCTGGCGAAGGAAGGTGTAAAGCTCTTCGATAAGGGCAGAAACTGACGTTTTTTCGTGCATTGATTGGTCAGGTAGCGGACCAAATTCAGAGCGAAGCGCCGCTACCATCCAACCAGATAGGTAAAGGTAGCTTTTGCTGGTTGTACCTTGGTGCTTTTTAACTGAAAGCATTTTTTGCTGGCCTACAAAGCCATGCCAGCAGCCTAGTGACTGTGTGTACTGAGACGAATCTGCGTCGTATTCAGCCATGTCTTTACGCATGATGCCTGCAGTATAACGGGCAATGTCTAAGCCAGTTTTGAAACGATTTTGAACTTTCATGCGAGCAGCGAACTCTGGGTTTATACCTTCCCACGTTCCTTTCTGTGCTGCCTTTAAGGTGGCGAAGTTATCAATGTCTTGTTGATATTGCGACATGAGCGTCTCTCCCGACTATAATTAAAATACTTAACGTTGTTTGTGTTTACGCTGTAGGGCGTTCCCGTTGATTCCATTTCATCCTAGTGCGTGGTTTGGAATAATAGAAATATATATTTTGCATTGCGGTCATTTATTTCGTGAATGTGCAGTGGTGGCAGGTGGCAGGTGGCAGTGGTGTAAGTCAGTTGTAAGTGCGAGCGTGCCACGCACTGTTGTTTATGTAGTCTGTCTATTAGCTGAAAGAGTAATAGCTTTGCCAAATTGGGCGAGGTAGGGTTAAGTGCAAAAAATCTTGCTGGGTAGCTGAAGGCCTATGTGTATCTAGCTTTTTGATTATAAAGTAAAAAGTGAATTTTATGAGTAGCAGTGTATTGTCGTCGGTTGACCAAAGAACCAAGCTTGTTGGAGAAAACCGGCTTGAACTTTTGATGTTTCAACTTGGAACGCGGCACATATTTGCAATGAACGTCTTTAAAATTAAAGAGGTTATCAATGTGCCTAAGCTCAATATCATGCCTGGATCTCACCAGAACCTTAAAGGCGTGATGAACTATCGCGGCAGCTCAATACCCATTATTGATTTACGTCAGGCTATAAAAATTCGAGGGGGAGCCACCGAAGACACCGCTAAGAATGTGATCATTACTGAATATAATAGAAGCGTTCAGGGGTTTATAATTGGCAACGTTAAAAACATTGTGAACACGTCCTGGGGAACAATTCAGCCTCCTCCCTCCGGCATAGGGAAAGCAAACTATTTAACCGCCATAACTCAGGTGAATGTTGAGGGTAAACAAGAGCTGGTGGAGATCATCGATGTAGAGAAAGTGCTCGCTGAAATCATAGATTACGACACTTCTATCTCTGAAGAAGTCCTTGATAAGGACATCGTCAATCACTTTTTAGGGAAAAAGGTACTTATTGTCGACGACTCAAGTACGGCGAGAAAACAAATTAGAGACACATTAGAACAGCTTGGCGTCACCATCATTGAACGCAAAAATGGTGCAGAAGCTCTATCACTGTTGAAAAAGTGGGCTGATGAAGGGATAAACCCAACAGACGAAATACTTTTAATGTTCACTGACGCCGAGATGCCTGAAATGGACGGGTATCGATTGACCTCTGAAGTGCGTAATGACCCAAGAATGGCCGATTTGTTTATAGCCCTAAATACCTCCCTAAGCGGAAGCTTCAACGATGCAATGGTTGAAAAAGTCGGTTGTAATAGATTTATATCGAAATTTCAGCCAGATATGCTTGTTGACGTGGCTCAGCAACGCATGCGCGAGTACCTATCTTCATCTACGAAATAAATATTATAACGTCCACGTCATAGTACACGTTACCAAGGGGGCCGGCTGGTCGCCCTGTCCCGTGTTTATTTTATCCAAAAGCTTTGAGCATAGCGCTTGCCTGATCTACACTAATACGCCTTATCGCTAAACAAACATCACAAAATTATTCGCGATAGTGTCGTTTTTTGCATCTAGACTTCATCAACACATCTAGATGCCTTTACTTACTCAGGGAAGTTTAAATGATTAAACAATTTGTTCGCACATCCATTCTAAGCTGTGCGTCTATCGCCGTTCTAGCGGGTTGTGGTATCACTGAATCCGCACACCAGCCAGCCAATCACAATCGCGCCCAGCTACAGGGCGTGCCAAAGAATATCATTATGGTTGTGGCAGATGGTATGGGCCCGGCCTACACAACGGCATATCGAAACTATGTTGACGACCCAACTACACCAAACATAGAGCCCGTAGTGTTTGATGACATTTTAGTCGGAAATGCATCCACGTATCCGGCTCAAGTGTCTGGTTATGTTACCGATTCGGCTGCAGCAGCAACAGCACTGGCTTCGGGTGTGAAATCATATAATGGCGCTATAGGCGTAGATGTAAACAAACAACCTGTTAATTCGGTTATGTACTATGCGAAAAGCAAGAGCATGCGAACGGGTCTTGCAGTAACGTCTCAAATTGTTCATGCCACGCCGGCTTCGTATATTGCTCATAATGAAAGCCGCAAAAACTATAATGAGATTGCTGACGACTTTTTTGATGTGCGCGTAAACGGTGAGTTTGTCGCAGATGTAATGTTAGGTGGTGGTACGTCTTATTTTGAGAGAGAAGATCGCGATATTTTGGCTCAGTTTATCGACGCAGGCTATGAATATGCTGATTCATATAATCGCCTAGCTTCTGTGCCTGCCGGTAGTAATGTTTTGGGCTTATTTGCCCCAGTGGCGTTGCCCGCTGTTCTCGACGATAAGCGTAAGAACCGTCTTAAGTATCTAACAAAAAATGCCATTAAACATTTAGAAAATGATAACGGCTTCTTCCTATTAGTTGAAGCAAGCCAAGTAGACTGGGCAGGACACGCTAACGATATTGCTTCTGCTATGGCTGAAATGCATGATCTTGCTATTACCATGGAGTATTTGCGTGACTATGTAGAAGCGAACCCAGACACCTTGGTGGTATTGACGGCTGATCATAGTACCGGCGGTTTGACCATTGGCGCGAATGGCGACTATCGCTGGAGCCCGGAGCACCTTAAATCGCTTTCTGCATCGGTAATGACAATTGCACTTGAAATGGCAAACGAAGAAAACCCTGGCGAATTCGTCGCCGCTAAATTAGGCCTGTCACTAACCGAACAAGAGTTAGCTACGTTAAATAGCATATCGAACCAGGACGACAAAACGCGCTTGAGTGCTGTTAAAACGTTTCTTGACACCAAGACAAACACAGGCTGGACCACAGGCGGTCACACAGGCGTAGATGTTGAAGTGTTTGCCTTTGGCGCGGGTTATCAGTCGTTTATGGGGCAAATTGACAACACAGATATTGCGAAGAAAATTTTTAGCTTTATTGATAAAAAACAACCCGCAAAAATCGCTTTTCCGTCAAAGAAAGTATCAACTAACATTGAGCTTACTTCAGATGAAGATGACGACGAGCTTTGTGACTTTAAAGAAGACTGGCGCTGTAATTAACGGTCAGTTTAGCGTTTTGCTGAAGTGCTAATAGGGCATCGCGCTTAAAACAAAGTGCACTAAGCTGTAATCGATTGAATAAAGCGCCAATGTTTTTTAAAGCTGGCGCTTTATTTTTATCTGTTGGGAAATAAGGTAAAAGGAAAACATGAAAAGCGAAATGCTGTCGTTACTTCAAGATATATACGATGAAGTTGAACCTATGTTGGGTATGGGCAAGGTTGCAGATTACATACCCGCCCTGGCTACGGTAAACCCGAGGCAGTTTGGCATTTCAATTTGTGATACCCAAGGTCATATAACCTCTATTGGCGATGCCAGCGTGCCTTTCTCAATTCAGAGTATTTCAAAGGTGTTTAATTTGGTGTTATCCATTAACCACTATGGGGAAACTATGTGGGATAGGGTAGGGTGCGAGCCATCCGGTTTACCTTTTAACTCATTAGTGCAGTTAGAGTACGAACATGGTCTTCCTCGTAACCCCTTTATCAACGCCGGCGCGTTGGTAGTAAGTGATATGGTACAGTCTCGTTTTGCCTCGCCGCATATTGCCATGAGAGACTTCGTTAGGCGCTTAAGCTGTAACGGCGAAATTGTGGTGAACAAAGAAGTAGCAGAATCGGAATTTGAGCACCGTTCTCGTAACGCAGCCATGGCGTATTTGATGAAAGCTTACGGTAACTTTGAGAACGAGGTTGAAGACGTACTTCGTAACTATTTCCATAATTGTGCGTTAGAAATGAGCTGTGAAGATTTAGCCCGCTCCACTAGTTTCCTAGCCAACGGCGGCTTCTCAACTTGTGCTAATGAGCAGGTATTAACGCCTTACCAAACGAAACAAGTTAACGCGCTTTTAGCAACCAGCGGCATGTACGACGAAGCAGGTAGCTTCGCCTTTAAGGTAGGCCTGCCGGGTAAAAGTGGTGTGGGCGGCGGTATTGTTGCCGTTGTGCCGGGCCGTTTTTCAATTTGCGTTTTCTCACCGGCACTTAATAGTGTGGGCAATTCACAACTTGGTGTAGCGGCATTAACCTCGCTCAGTGAGCGAATAAACTGGTCTATTTATTAGTGGGGGCGAAACGGAGCGGGGCGTTAAATGGTGGAGTAACGTGCAGTATTAGTAGCCCGTTAGCTCCATAAAGCCGCTGCCTGAGTGTGAACCACTTATTTTAACGCGCCCTTCATAGTAGGGGAAAAG
The DNA here is from genome assembly GCF_000020585.3 of Alteromonas mediterranea DE. Lineage (NCBI taxonomy): Bacteria > Pseudomonadati > Pseudomonadota > Gammaproteobacteria > Alteromonadales > Alteromonadaceae > Alteromonas > Alteromonas mediterranea. The sequence goes on along the minus strand of NC_011138.3, from coordinate 3,004,906 downwards.
GCTGTCGTTCCACTGGTTTTTCTTAAATGCGGCAACAGTTGCGTTGATGTTCTTTTTTGGTATGCGTATTTGCCAAGCGGTTGGGACTGTTCGGTTAGTTTCACCAGATTTAATCGTTTCGTATTTCACCGGTGTTATAGATATGCTCGCTTGGTCGATGGTTTCTTTTATACCCTCTGTAGTAATATAGCTGGCGGTCGTGTAAACCTCGTTTTTTTCGTTTTTGCTGCGCCCAGTGCTTGCATGCATGCGAAAAGCCATGAGTTTACTGCCATCGTCTAGGTGCAGTGAAAACCAATCCCACCCCATTGCTTGGCTATTGGCTAAATGGCTCGTCCACTCGTGATCAAACCAGCCTTTACCGCTTACCTTTAGCGTTTTACCTTCGATGTTTACGGTGCCATTCGCCTGAATAAAAGGCTGGCTGTAATAATACGAGCGCAAGCGCCCGTCTTCTGTTTTCTTGCTGTAGCCGTTATCGCCATGTTTTATAAACGGGCCTGTAGCACTTAAGTTTAGTGACACGCTAACCACGTTATTATCTAAGGTGTATTGTGATGAAGGTGATGTTGCTGTTGGTAGCGCTGCATTCATTGCCACTACGCTGCTCTTTGCGTTTTTCTTTTCATTGCCAAACGTAAATAATAACGAAGAGGGGAACATCCCATTACTTTCACTCGCGGCTTCTTTACTGTTATTAGTCGCAGTGCTTTTCCATTGCCAATCGTCAACGACAGCTGTAAAGGGCTGCCTTTTTACGTAAGCATTACCCACGTTGCCGGCAGCAAAACGCTCTTCGAAATAATGTCTGTTTTTTGTATGCAGCGATGCATGTCCCATCCACTGTTGGGTATTCGCCCAATGGCTTTTGGCGTGTTGCTGATCGCCCCTACTATCGGTATTAAAGCGAAAAAGCGTATATTGAAGGCCTAACTCTTCACCTGTATCGCTTGTTAGCACAAAGGTTAGGTACCACCATTCTAACTGAAAATCGGGATGGCTTTCGTGGTCAGAAGGTAAGGATAGATAATTATCGCGCTCAACGGTAGCGAATACCTCGCTTGACTTTATATCGCCAAAAAAACGGTTTGGCGCGCTGCTTTCTTCACCTCTGATGTCTCTCAATGCCGCATTGCCATCAACAGGTGCGCTATCGCAGGCGTTAAGCAAACAGCACGCGGCAAATAACACTAACAGCGAGAATGAAAAGCGTGTAAGCGGTTTTAAACAAAGCGCACTAAGCATTTTGTTAGCAGGTCTACCTTGTGTCATAGCTGCGCTTCCTGTCTAAGATCAATTTTGGGCCTTAGTTTTCCTAAGGGAAGCAAAAGCACGAGCGATACAATAAGTAGAGATACTCCTACGCTTGCGAACAGTACCTGAGTGTTTATAGCAAGCGGGTACACCCAATTAAATGCATACCTATTTACCAAGTTAATAAACACATACGCCAGATAAATACCGAAAGGAATAGCGAGTAGTGCCGAAAGCAAACACAGCAACATGTATTGCATAAAAAGCGCTAACTTTACTTTGAACTGGCTTACGCCAAGCGCCCTTAATACAGATAGCTCGGCAGCACTTCCTAAGGTAAGTACGGTAAGAGAAACAGCAAATGCAATGCCAGCAACGAGTAAAGTAGTAATATTAAGGCCATCAGTTAATACAAAGGTACGGTCGAAAGTTTGCATGGAAATATCCAGCAGCTCTTGCTTTGCATAAAGTGTGTATTCCCCTTCCTTTGCCGTCAGCGCGCTTAATGCATCGTCAACTTTTGTGTTAGGTGTAGTATTTTGCCCGGCCATGCCATTAAATAAAGCGCTATTACCGGTGTCTTGGTTGGCGGGGTACAGGGCCATTACTCCAGAAAATAGCGCGTTTTTGATAACGTCGTTGTCTTGGGAAAAGTAGGGGAGGGGCACTAATATTTGGCCGTTCAAATTGCCGTAATCAGGATAGATACCCAAGACCTTCCACGTTGGTGTGGTAGATAAAATGTCGGAAACCTCCTCCAAAGCGCCCGGTTTGGAGGAGGTTTGCGCAAAGCTCGCAGAGGAAGGAGAATTGCGCAGCCTAATGTTTTCAATACGTAGCGTATTGACTAATTCAATACCGTGGGCAAAAGCCAGTTGCTGGTTGATAAATACCCCTTTCCCTGTCACAAATTTACTCCACGCAGCATCTAGGCTCGGCTCGGCGAGTGCATCAAGTACTAGGGCGTTTTTACCCGTTTGATGCACCGGATAACTGCTTATTGATACCGCCGAAGCAGGCGTATTGGCAGCTATTGTTTTCGAGCTATTAGGGTAAACGCCTAACACTTCACCTTGCGCTTTAAGTAGCGGTGTTGAAGAAAGGGATGGCGGGAGTGTGACCTTCGACAGCGGTAAATCGGTGTACAGGTAGTAGGGAGAATAAAGTCTTTGAGTTAACCACTGCTCAGTTGCGTTTCTGAAACTGTCGGTCATGGTGTTCATGCCAATGTTGGCCGTTAACGCAATGAAAAAAGCACACACGGCTAACCGGGTTTTGCCCGAAAGCAAGTGCATGTTTGCAATAACATAATAAAATACCGGCCACTTTTTGGGAGCCATGCTCGCCAAGCCTTTAGATAGTATTGGCAGCCAAAGTAATACCAGTGCGCAGCTAAATAACAGCAGTAACGCAACGAACAGCAGCGCTGTTGCGGTCGAAGCAATAAGCTTTTCAATAAGGATTAAAAACACGACAGCCGTTACAGACGCCGCAAGCACCACAACCAAAGGTAGGCTTTTCCCTTCTTTTACCCGTTTTAAGGTTAATGCATTAGAAAGTGTTTTAATGGGAACTAACGCAAACAGGACTAACGATGAAAAGGTTACGGTAAGGGCGAGGGTAAACAAAGCAAGTAAGTTTACATCTGGGTTCACGAACACCGCACTGAACAGCGACGCAAAGGTGCCACTTATAACGGGCGACAAGAAAGAGGCGGCTTGAAAGCCGACGAAAATGCCTAACGGGGTGCTCACTATGCAATATAAAAAAAGTTCTACATATAGGGCGCTGATTAGTGTCGCGGTAGAGACGCCAAGCTGACGCAGCCGAATGATATTGGGCAGGCGAGTGCGGTACATTAAATTGAGCGCATTAAGTACAATAAACAGGGCTACCACGCCCATAAGTGCGCTCATGGCCCACAGGTTTAGCCTAAAGCTCTCTGGCAGCGAGCCCGTTTCGTTGATTGCATCGCCGCCGGCCACAGACACTCTTGTGCCAAGGAGCGCTTCTAAATGACGGATATCTTCTTCGGTAAGGGAAACGAACGAGATGAACCCCGCAAGCGGCACCTGCATTGACGTTGGTTCCTCATGATAAGCGTGATTCGCTGCATCGTTGGCTATGTGTACTTCCCCTTTGTAAAAATCAGCAATAGCAATTAAAAGGGTATTGTGGGGCGCAGCGCTTGTCGTTACCGCGGTAACCGATGCCGGCCATAGCGGGGGGTTATCCACTTCCCTTAACACCTTGTGACAAGAAAGCTTCGTGCTGGTCGCAGGGTGAATAAGCCCATTGACGGGAAACGAAGGTGAGCGTCCTGATCTAAATACACGGGTTTTACTGTTTACCTGTGGTGACGTTGAAGCCGCTTGTGAAGCCATACTTTGAAGGCGACTTACTTCACGTTGGGGTAAACCTTTAAAAGTGCTGCCTAAAAAGGGCTGCGTGTCTACGCCAATGAGTTTGAGCATTACCGGGCTTTTTTCATTGTCTTCGCAGGTTAAAACGATGTTTCGTTCGGCAAATGCAATAAGTTGAGTAAAGCCACTTTGTCGAATTAGCGCGTATTGTTCTTTGCTGAAGTGGGTAGCCTTATCAGCAGGTACAACGATGTTGTTAGAAAGTATCCCTTGCTCGCGCTGTAATAATTCTCCCTGGGTGGCGCCTTCGTTTATAAGTAATACGGTGATAAGCCCAGCGTTTGCTAACAGTATTGCAAACATAATAAGCAGTGGCTCCCAAGGCCGCTTTCTCGCCATGGCAAACAGGGCCGATGTGGTTAGAAGCAACGTACGCAACATTTTCTCCTTTGGCGTCTTACTATCTCGGTAAGCTTACGTGTAGCAAGAGTAGGCACTAACGAGCTGTGGTTAGTGTGGCATTGTCAATGTTAGCGCGTTCAAGCACGCCTTGATGTAACTGCAGCGCACGATCGGCTTTTACCGCTACTTCATTACTGTGTGTAACCACTACAAGCGTGGTGTTAGTGTGTCTACAGGTTTCAAAGAGCAAGTCAGATACTGTATCGCTGGTGGCTTCATCAAGATTACCGGTGGGCTCGTCGGCAAGGACAAGGGCTGGGCGGTGAACCAGCGCTCGTGCAATAGCGCACCGTTGCTGTTCGCCCCCAGATAAGCTACTTATGGGGTGTTGAGCAAGAGATAAAATACCGAGCTGCTTCATAAGCGCTAGCTGGTAGTCTTTATCAACGTTTCCTTTAAGCCTTGCGGTAAAGGCAATGTTGTCCCACGCGTTGAAACAATCGAACAGGTTAAAGCTCTGAAAGACAATACCAAGGTTTTCTTTGCGAAAATTATCAATTTTTTTGAGGTTGCTGCCGCTATTCACAATCGACAAGTTATTAACCAAAATGTCGCCGCTATCTGGCTTCTCGAAACCTGCTATTAATGAAAGTAATGTGGATTTTCCGCAGCCTGATGCCCCCTGAATGCTAATCGACTCGCCCTTTCGTGTGTTAAGAGAAAGGTTATTAAGCAATGGTGTTCCGGCGTCTGAAAATGATTTTTTGAGCTCTTTTATAATTAGCATACGTAGGCTTTGTCGTTATAGTTTTGGGTCGTAGTCGTGTCGTAGTCTTTATTTAGCGTGTTTAGTATTTTTCAGTATCAGTATACGTAGTGTAAAAGTATTTCGGTTAAAACGGCGAGGTAGTTTTTCTATTGGCAATAAAAAAGGGGCTTACCGCCCCTTATCATTATTTGAATTTACTGGTTTATGAAGTTATCGAGTTCTTCACCCGTAATTTTTTTGATTTGGGCGAATAAATACCAAAGCGCTGCAACAAGCAAAATCATGCTGGGAATAACAATGACGGGGTAGCTTAACGCGGTCATGCGACCAAGTTCTTCGGTGTAGGCCGTGGTACCCGGCTCACTGACCAGGATCATTTTTGCCAAAATATAGTTAAGTGCTGATGAAAGGAAAAATGAGCTCGCTACGATATACGAGCTTACTGCAATTTTCTTTTTGAATTCGGGTTGTTTCCCTTTAGCGTCAAGTACCTGATTCAAGTGCGGCCAGTTTATTATCTGGTCGTTCAAAATAAGCATTTTCACTAACGGCTTATTAGAGTACTGCGTAGCGAGGACGGCAATACCGATAAGGCCCGGAATAGCGGCCTCTTTGATGGCGATATATTCAGCCGGAAGCTTGAGCAAACTAAACCCGCCGGTTAGTAGTACGCTGATAATACCCAAAACGGAAAAGCCGTTAACTTTGCCGGACTCTTTTAAATCCCACAAACCATAGCCTATTGGGAAGCTAAGGGCTGCGACTATACTCCAGGCTGGGCCTAAGTAATCTTCTGAACTTGCATAGCTCATTAGCACGACAGGAATAACAATGTTAAACGCTAAGTTGCCGAAAAAGCCCTGGTTCTTCTGTGTAGGTTGTTGTACTGCTGACATAACTTTTTTTAACGTCTTATCTTAAGGCCAATTATACGTAAACTAATTAGCGTGCCCAGTGCCATGCGGCAAATAAGCCGCCTAGAAAGCCAAACAGATGATATTCAAAGGAAATAAATTTTGAAGTTGGCAGCACACCCACCAGCATCCCACCATAAAGCGCGGCCACCACTAAGGAAATAAGCAAATAGCGTATTTTATTGCTGCGAAATCCGGCTAAAACCAGAAAGCCAAAGTAGCCGTAAACCATGCCGCTAGCGCCTATATGCGTTGCGCTTCGTCCAAAAAGCCACACGCCTACGCCACCTACAAGCAACGCGCTTAACGTGGCAATTAAAAATGTGCGTCGTCCCCATTGCATAGTAAGCCACATAAACAACAGCAACGGGACCAAGTTCGCCATTAAATGCGTTGGCGTACCGTGTAAAAAAGGCGCCGTAAAAATATAGGGCAGGTGGGATAGCGTGCGAGGTACAACACCGAATTGGTTGAGGCTATTACCGGTAAGCAGGTTGGCCACTTCAATCACAATAAGCAGTGCGCCTAAGGTCAGTAAAACTCGAATTTGAAATGAAAGCGACTTCATTTAATAACCCTTCACGTCAATTAAAGAATGATATGGGGAAGGTAGCGGGATAAATCTTGTGTGATGGCAGACGCGTCTTCTCTTACAGAGATGCCTGCTGGCATATCGTCCACTAACCAACTACCAATAAGTGTATGGTTACCCTCGAAAACCGGCAATGGTTCAAATGCTTGGACAATAAACCCTTCCTCACCATAAGGGCCGTCACTAAGTAGGTTTTCGACACCATCTTCAATAATAGACACGTTTGCCCCTTCCCTGGAAAACAGCGGTTTTTTAATCCACTTCCCCGACAAGCCATTATTGCTTACTTCATCTGAAAAAAAGGCCGGTAGAAGGTTAGGGTGTCCTTCAAATTTTTTCCAAAGCTGGGGCAGCAATGCTTTGTTTGAAATTATCGACTTCCACGGCGGCTCAATCCAATTGACTTGCGCGTCTTCCAATACGTCACCAAACTCTTCCCGCAGCATAAATTCCCATGGGTAAAGCTTAAAACAGTCTGTTATTGGGGCGTCTTTTAGGTCGGTGAACACGCCCGTATCGGCAAGCCCGATATCTTCAATAAACACAAAGTCTGCCTGAAGCCCCGCTTCTTTCGCGCAATCTTGAAGGTATTGCACCGTGCCTCGGTCTTCCACTGTGTCCTCACAGCACGCCATGTGCATCTGGTTAATGCCATAGTGAAGCGCAATTTCACGAAAGCGATGAACCAACTTTTCTTGCAAACTATTGAATTGGTCGGCGTGCAAAGGGAGCTTACCGCCATCTACATTTTGCGAAAGCCATAGCCACTGCCAGAACCCCGATTCATACAAGCTGGTGGGCGTATCTGCATTATTTTCCAGTAGTTTGGCAGGGCCCTTTCCGTTATAAACGAGATCTAAGCGTGAATACAGACTTGTGTCGCGGTCAAGCCAGCTATGTCTAACCAAATCCCAATGCTTCTCGGGAATGCGAAATCGACGAAGTAATGCTTCACTGTTAACCACATCTTCGGTTACTGCCAAGCACATCTGGTGTAACTCGGCGGTGGGGTCTTCAATGTCGTTTTCAATTTGTGCTAGCGTGAATTGATAATAAGCCGTTTCATCCCAGTAGGGCTCGCCATACATGGTGTGAAAGTGAAAACCGAATTCATTGGCCAGCTGCTGCCAGCCTTTGCGTGGCTGACAAGGCATTCTAAACATATTTAGCCGCCCCAGCCGCCTTTACGGCTGCTGCTTCCCCATGAAGATTTTGCTCGTACGCTGCTGCCAAAGCCGCCTCGTTTCATCGTTCTATTAACCGTGGGTTTAGGCTTGTAAACATCTTTGTTTACACGGTAGTTGCGCTTGCGAATGTCACCGTCAAATACATACCCATCGGCCGTTATCCAACGTGAACGAAACGGTGAATTGTACGAATAAGAGGTATACAAAGGCTGTGAGTAGTAGCGATTTGGCGAAAGCAATGAGCTCACCATATATCCCGCCATAAACGGCATGAAGAAGCTGCCACTGTTATTGTTCACTTGTTGGCACTGGTTGGGACCAAATTCGTGCTCACAGTCGTATTCGGAGTTAAAGCGAGGACTTGTGCGCATCGCCTCATCCACGGCAGTTTGATACGCGGCTTCACAGCGCTCAACAGCATCGGGATAATCTTGTTTACAGTCTTCTAGCGACGTGTAAATGGTGGCGTCTTCTTTTTCAGCGCCACAGCCACTTAATATCACGCTGGCTACACCTAAGGCCAATGGTTTTACGCTAAACCCTTTGCGCATGGTATTAAGGTTGATGTGTTTGGTGCGCTTCATCGTTGGCTTCGCCGCGCGCTCGCGGTCGGTTACCTGAATTTCAATTTTGCTTTTATCGGTCATCGCTGCCCCCTTAGTAGGTCATGCAAGCGGCATTTAATAAGCCTACGGCAATCGACATACTGGCAAGCATTACGCCAGCAGAAACTTCATTATTGTTAATGCGTTCGGCGATTTTTGGCATAAAGCTAAAACGCAACAGCGCAAACGCTAACGACTGGGCAATAACAGCAACCAGGGCCCAAATGGCAAAATCAATAATGGCAACAGAGTTTGACGCTGCACTGCCTAGCGCAATAGCAAAGCCAATAATCGCGCCGCCGAAACCGATAGCCGCCGCAACGTTTTTCTCTTCTTTCACCAGCTTCCACTCATCATGAGGGGTAACAAGTGCGTACACCAACTTAAAAATGAAAAGAAAGACAATCGATAAGCCAAAATAAAGTGCAAAGTTATCTAGGCCAGCCAAAGATTGCATGATGGTATCCATAGTTATTCCTTTTTAATTAACCGTTTATCGTGATATCTGCAGGTTCAACATCAAACCCTGTAGAAATCACTAAGCATCTGTCTAAATTATTGCCCACTTGCTTTTCTTCACCAACAACGAGCAGAGTCTCAACCCTATTGTTTCCTATAGGACGTTCGTACAACATCATAAACTGGTCTGTTTTACTTACATCACCATCTTCTTCATAGGTAGTTTCGGTTACCGCAACTGGCGGAGATTCGTCACCTACTGAATCCCACACCCGGGTAAACACCTTACCGTCAAGCTCGTAGGTAGGCTGACTAATCACGTTTTTTAAACACGCATTCCATTGTGCGGTATTGCCAATGGTTTGGGTCTCGTAAAAATGCCACAGCTTCACATCAGTAATGTGGTTTTCTGACAGGCCGCCGTCAGTCACTACTTGTAAAAAGCCATCATCGTCGGTGTAAAAGCGCAACAGGGTGCCGCCCGTATCTAAAGGCGCTTCACCAACCGCCTGAATAAGTTGAGAACGGGCTGCTCCCTCAATGGTAAGTTCTGGTTCTAATAACGAGAGCTTTAAATGATCCAATTCAAATGACCCCCCTAAATAGAGGCCCATAATTTCTGGCGTTTTAGGTTTCTTGGGTTCTGACTTTTTAAATAGCTTACTAAACATTGTTTGTGCCTTTTAGTCCGCGTCTAAAGACGACCAGTTAATGGCATTTATACGCCGCTCTGCAATATAGAAAAGGGTATCGCCTGGGTTTAACGTAGCATCTAGCGACGGATTAACTACCATCTCTTTTACCATGCCGTTAGGGGCGTAACCAATAAATATGGCGTCGTGTTTGCGTTTCAAGTTAACAAATAGCTTGGCGACGGAAATTGTTGGGCTAGTCTGTGGAATCTTTACAGAAAATTGTGCTTGCCCCTCATCAATGCTCAATAAATCGTGATGAAGCATGCTTGAGCCTGGGTCAAATGCGGCCTTAACCAGCATCTCTATGGCGACGCTTGGCGTGCATTCGACTTTTGGACAATGATCCTGAAGTAGGCTAACTAAGCTGTCGTCATCAAAATAAGCCACTTGGTGCGCGTCTGGATTACGCTTCGTGCAGTACAGCGCTGTAGTCATGGTGACGTCGTCTTGGGGGTTATCAATAAGAATGGTTCTCGCTGTTGCTACACAAGCGCGATCCATGTCTTCGTCTTTGTTAAACGAGTCGACTTTTACAAACTCTATTACACCGGGTAGTGGGTTGGTGATATCCGCTTTTACGCACAGTACAATATCGGGGCGTTCAGGCATGGCGTCACGCTCTTGCAGAATTAAATCAAGCAGCAGCATGGTGCGCTGCTCGTTCCATCCTATTACTAAGATGTGACCGTCAAGCATTAAGCTATTCATACCCATAAACCCTTTTTTCCATTGAAGTGAAACCCAAGCTGCAATTCGACCAATCACCATGGCGAAAATACTTAACCCTAGCGGAATAACGTAAAGCGCTACGACAAGTTTTCCGGCAGGGGTAACGGGCGATAGATCGCCATAACCCACTGTTGAAGCAGTAACGGCAAGCCAGTAAACAAAGTCAGTATGTGCAATGAGGTCGTGTTCATTGGCAGCGTAAAGCAGCCAATAGCTTGTTACTGCGTAAAAAGCGGTGGCACCGACAATGGTATACCAGCGTGACTCTGCAAAATATTGCAGCATGATTTTTCGCAGTTTTATCCATGGAGACATAAAAGAAACAGCCCTTGTTATGCGTGCCCTTACTCTGCCTTGAAGTGCTTGATTTGTCTAGGTAAGCTTGCTGCTATACCGCTATATTTGAAGATAATTTTGTAACAAGCATTAAAAATGGGAGCACTGGGCTCCCATGTGTTTTACTTACTTGCCAAGAATTCGCGCTAGTTCGTCGTCGGCAGAGGTTTTACCCCCTTTGATCCCCGCTTCTGCTAGGCGCTTTTCAAGGTCGCTACTCGATTCTTCGCTAGCAAGCTCTTCTGCCGCTTGTAGCTCTGCGTTGCGCATCTTTTGCTTATCTTGAATACGAGACAGCGACTCTGTTGCTGTTTTCATCTTACTATTTGCGCCCATGTGGCGTGAAGATACGGCAACTTGTGCTTTTTGCACGCTTTCGGTTGCTTTAACCATATCAACCTGCTGTTCAAGGCGACGCAAGTTTGCTTTAGCCTGTTGGATATTGCTGGCAAGCTGCTTTTCTGATTGCTTGAACTGGTCAAGATAGGTTTGCTCTTGTTCACGTTCTTCTTTTAGCTCAGAGACTTTTTGCGCACAATCTAGGGCCAGCTGTCGATCGTTATCAATCGCTTTACGGGCGTGTTCTTCGTACTCAGCAATCGACGAATTAAAGCTGTCTACTTTCTGTTGAGAAAGTTTACATTTCGCCAAAATTTGTGTGCGTGCATGATCTGATTTGCGCAATTCTTCTTTGGCTTCTCTGATTTCTTGTTCCAGAATTCGAATAGCCTGACTGTCTGCAACAGACTGCGCAGCTTCGGTAGCACCACCTTTTACTGCAGTAATTAATTTTTTCCACACTGACATTCGCTTCTCCTTAGAAGTAAATTTTAAATTAGGTGTGTTTCGTAGGCATCTAGGAATGATGCTACATTCTGAAACAGAGTTTCCACTTCAATAACAATACTTTCGGCTTTCGATTGGGCGCTTAATGCACCAAAAGCCGTGTAATACTCTTCGCCACTAATCGTCGAGATGCCTACTGTGGTAAGAGGGAAGACCATATGAGTTGAGAGTATTTCATGGTCTAACGCCGGCTTATCTTTTACTTCAGACGCTGAAAATAAAAGACTTTCAACTAAAATCTGTTCTCCGCTTATGGCAAGCCACGCATCGATACCATCTTGATTGGCAATCTGCAAGCAGCCCTCTTCACGTGTTACCACAAAGTCATCGTGCTCTTTAAACAGGGCTTCGATGCTTTCTAGTTCCCAGCTCATACCTATCTCCTTTAATTATTGAAGCGATAATTTCGAAAGTGAATGTCGTGTCAGTCGTGTTTACCTTTGTGCGCCTCTTAACAATGAGACAAGGCGCTGTAAGGTGAATAACACTGGCTGTACTGTAACGACTATTTTCACTTTCGCCAATATCTTGACTTGCAGTGTAGACCTAGTGTGCCATAATCGTCAATATCAAATGCGTTCTTTAAGTGTAAAAAAATGTTTTTTTGTAAAATATATGTCACATTTTTATGGTTTTGGGGGTTGTGTGAACACTAAAAATGGGTGGCGACAAACGGTTGCACGGGTGGTCAAATCAGAAATGTCTGTGCGCGGTGTGAAATATCAAGCCTTAAGCCAAAGGTTGCAAGAAATTGGTGTAGAGCAGAGCGCTGACAACCTGCGCAATAAGGTGAACAAAGGTATTATGGGAGCGGATTTATTGCTTCAAATACTGTACGTATTAAAAGCACGCCCAATAGATGCCGCGCTTTTAGAAGAAATCTTAACTGATCTTGAGCGCCAAAACGCGTAAAATACCGTTACTTTGAAATTTGGCTGTGGTTTGAAAAGTACGAAAGGGAAACCGTACTATAAAAATAGCGCGCAGCAAGGTTTAAAACGTGCAGATAAAAAAATACCCAGCAAGTGCTGGGTATGAATGATAAGGAATGTTTATGGGAGAACATCATCACTATCTGGGCGTATCTTAAGCGATTAAGTAATTAAGTGCTATCGAATAAATGAATTTGTCCGTATGTTGTTCGATAAGTAGTTATCTAAAAATATACATGTCAACTCAAGTGTTTGAAATTATTAAATTAAATTTTTATTTAATGCAGGGTATCTTGAGTTTGTGTAGGGTTTCTTAACCTTTAGTAGTAACTTAAAAGAAACTTAATCTAGTACTTTTGTCTAACAGTAAGACCTCAACATTGTCGTATTTATGAAATTATCTGATTTTAGCTTTGTTCTACCCGAAAACCTTATTGCCAAATATCCAACGCAACAGCGCACTGCCAGTCGTTTGCTACATTTAGACGGTAAAAACGGCAAGGTTGAACATACCATGTTTGCAGACATGCTTAAATTTGTAGAGCCGGGTGATTTACTGGTTTTTAATAACACCCGTGTTATACCTGCGCGCCTTTTAGGTAAAAAAGAAACCGGCGGTCAAGTGGAGGTGCTCATTGAGCGCATTACATCTGACACCACCGCACTTGCCCATGTGCGCGCAAGCAAAGCGCCGAAACCGGGTACTAAGCTCATTCTAGAAGAAAAAGTGAATGTAACTGTTACCGGTCGAGACGACGCACTGTTTATACTGCAGTTTGACCACGATGAAACCGTATTAACGCTGCTGGAAGCCCACGGTCATATGCCGTTACCGCCTTATATCGACCGTCCGGATGAAAACTCGGATAAAGAGCGTTACCAAACGGTGTACAACGAAAAGCCTGGTGCTGTAGCGGCACCTACCGCAGGGTTACATTTTGACGACAGTATTTTAAACGCGTTAAAAGAAAAGGGGGTTAACCTAGCCTTCGTTACCTTGCATGTAGGCGCGGGCACGTTTCAGCCCGTTCGTGTTGATAATATTCAAGAGCATAAAATGCACGCTGAATTCGCCGAAGTGCCTCAAGATGTGGTTGATGCCGTGTTAAATACAAAAGCAAATGGCAAAAGGGTAATTGCAGTAGGGACCACTTCGGTACGCTCACTAGAGTCGGCGGCGAAAGCGAGTGCAGAGCGGGGCGATGAACAGATTATCGCGCCCTTTAATGAAGATACCGAAATCTTTATTTACCCTGGTTTTGAATTTAAAGTTGTGGACGCTATGTTTACTAACTTCCATTTACCGGAATCTACGTTAATGATGTTGATTAGCGCATTTGCAGGTAAAGAAAACGTGATGAATGCCTATCAAGAAGCGATAGCGAAAGAATACCGATTCTTTAGCTATGGCGATGCTATGTTTATTGAGCGCGCTTAAAATGGTAGCGGTTTGCTAAAAACACCTCGTCATGTGTTTTACGCTACGACGTTAAAAAACCGTTGCGATTTCGGTTAACTCGTTTCGAAATCGCAACAAACCCATTGAGGTTTGGCCGTTTAATATAGCCTTATTTTACGCAAAAAGCAGGCAAAAACAGGCTATAGCAGGCGCGGTTCTAGCCCAGTTACAGATAAACATAGATACGGGGCATGATCTCAGCCAAATTACTGGTATAATCGCCGCCAATTTATTTTTATACCCAGCGCAAAAGCGCACCAAAGTGGGAATGCTTTCACATGCAATTTGAGTTGTTAAAAACCGAAGGCCGAGCACGACGCGGTCGTTTGGTGTTTGAACGCGGTGTTGTTGAGACCCCAGCGTTCATGCCGGTAGGTACGTACGGTACCGTTAAGGGAATGACCCCTGAAGAGTTAAAAGACAGTGGTGCTCACATCTGTCTTGGTAACACCTTTCACCTAATGCTGCGCCCAGGTACGGGGATTATTCGCCAGCATGGCGACCTGCACGATTTCATGAATTGGGATAAGCCTATTCTTACTGATTCGGGCGGTTTCCAGGTATTTAGCCTTGGCGATTTGCGTAAAATTACCGAAGAAGGTGTAACTTTCCGTTCGCCAATCAACGGCGAGAAGATCCTTCTTACGCCAGAAAAGTCGATGGAAGTTCAGCGCGACTTGGGTTCTGACATCGTGATGATTTTTGACGAGTGCACGCCGTATCCTGCCACTGAGCAAGAAGCGCGCGTTTCTATGGAAATGTCGTTGCGTTGGGCCAAACGCAGTAAAGAAGCCCACGGCGATAACCCCGCGGCTCTGTTTGGTATTATTCAAGGCGGTATGTACGAAGGGTTGCGCGATGTGTCGCTTGCTGGCCTTGAAGCCATTGGTTTTGACGGCTATGCCATTGGTGGCCTGTCAGTGGGCGAGCCAAAAGAAGACATGATCCGCATTATCGATCATACGGCGCCAAAAATCCCTGAAGACAAGCCGCGCTACTTAATGGGCGTGGGCAAGCCGGAAGATTTGGTAGAGTCTGTGCGTCGCGGTATCGATATGTTTGACTGTGTTATGCCTACGCGTAATGCGCGAAATGGTCACCTTTTTGTGACTGAAGGCGTGGTGAAAATTCGCAATGCGAAACACAGGAACGACACCTCACCATTAGACGAGAATTGTGATTGCTACACTTGTAAAAATTATTCTCGCTCTTATTTACATCATTTGGACAAATGTAACGAGATTTTGGGTGCGCGTTTAAACACCATCCATAACCTTCGTTACTATCAGCGTGTTATGCAGGGTCTTCGCGATGCGATTGACGCAGGTACGCTTGACGAATTTGTACAAGAATTTTATGAACAAAAAGGGTTGCCGGTTCCGGCACTATAACAACGATAATATTTGGGGAATTTTATGAGCCTATTTATCTCGAACGCTTACGCGCAATCTGCTGGCGGTGCTCAGCAAGGTGGTGGCATGGAAATGATTATCATGCTTGCTGTATTTGGTCTAATTTTTTACTTCTTGCTTTATCGCCCGCAGGCTAAGCGCGTAAAAGAGCATAAAAACCTCGTGTCTTCACTTGGCAAAGGTGATGAAGTGCTAACACAAGGTGGTTTAGTAGGTAAAATTACTAAAGTGTCGGAAGAAAAAGATTTCATCGAAGTTGCACTTAACGATTCAAACAACATTGTTGTTCAGAAGTCTTCAGTAACTGCTGTGCTGCCTAAAGGCACAATGAAGTCACTGTAAGTAACAACCGCCGGGGCCGGGATGCTACCCGGTACTGGCACGAAAGGATTATCCAGTGCTAAACAAAAACTCTATCTGGAAGGTACTGAGTGCACTCATTGTGGTTGCAATGTGTGCACTTTACGCACTTCCTAACATTTACGGCGAAGATCATGCCGTACAAATCTCAGCAGGTCGTGATGCTGTGGTAACTAACGCCACGGTAGAGCAAGTAAAGGCCGCGCTAAACGAAAAAAACATCTCGCCGAAGCGTGTTGAGTTTGAGAACGACCAAATTTTGGTTCGCGTTTCTGATTCAGATACACAGCTAGTAACCCGCGAAACTTTAGAAAAGACGCTTGGTGACGACTACTACGTGGCAATGAACCTTGCCCCAGACACGCCGGAATGGCTAGAAGGGTTAGGTGGCGCACCGATGAAACTTGGTCTTGACCTTCGCGGTGGTGTGCACTTCTTGATGGAAGTGGACATGACGGAAGTTATCACTAAGTCACTGGAAGATGCTGAAAGCGGCTTTCGCACCTCTCTGCGTGAAGAGGGTATTCGTTACCGTGGTGTTAAACAAGTAGACGACCATATCGACATTACCTTCCGCGATGAAGATACGTTAGATAAAGCGGAGTTCTTCCTGCGCAACCAAAGTCGTGACCTAACGTTTAACCAAATTGATGACTTAACCCTTCGCGCTATTTTCGCGGAGAGTAAGCTTCAAGAAATTCGCGACAACGCGGTTAAGCAAAACATCACTATCATTCGTAACCGTGTTAACCAGCTTGGTGTTGCTGAGCCTCTTGTTCAAAAACAAGGCGCTGACCGTATTGTTGTTCAGCTCCCCGGTATTCAAGATACCGCTCGTGCAAAAGAAATTCTAAACGCGACGGCGACCCTAGAATTCCGCATGGTTGATCAGAAAAACGATATTCGCGATGCATTGAACGGCCGTGTTCCTCCTGGTTCTCAGGTGATTGAAGATCAGCAAGGTATTCCACAGTTACTTGAAAAGCGTATTATGCTTACTGGTAGCCACATTATTGATGCTAATAGCGGTGTTGATGAATATGGTCTTCCAAATGTAAATATCTCGCTAGACTCTGAAGGCGGTAACAAAATGTCTCGCTCAACCCGCGGCAACATTGGTAAGCCAATGGCAACGGTGTTTATCGAGTACAAATCTACCGGAGAGCGAAATGACGACGGTAAACTTGTGTTCGAAAAGCATGAGCAAGTTATCTCAGTTGCCACCATTCGTGCGCAGCTTGGTAGTAAGTTCCAAATTACCGGTCTTGATTCTCCAAAAGAAGCTCGTGATTTAGCGTTACTACTTCGCGCGGGTGCACTTATTGCGCCAATTCAAATTGTTGAAGAGCGCACCGTAGGCCCAAGCTTGGGTAAAGAAAACATCGAGCTAGGTATGCAGGCTATTATCTATGGCCTTGCGGCTGTGCTTGTTTTCATGTTGATTTACTACAAAGCGTTTGGTGTGGTAGCGAACATCGCGCTTATCACTAACCTGGTAATGATTGTAGGCATCATGTCGATGATCCCGGGCGCAACCTTAACGCTTCCAGGTATGGCGGGTATTGTACTTACCGTTGGTATGGCGGTAGATGCTAACGTGCTAATCTTTGAGCGTATTCGTGAAGAGCTTCGCGAAGGGCGCAGTCCGCAGCAAGCTATTCACCACGGGTACGACAGTGCATTCTCAACCATTTTGGATGCGAATATCACTACTTTCATTGCTGGTTTAATTCTGTTCGCAGTTGGTACCGGCCCAATTAAAGGCTTCTCTATTACGCTAATGATTGGTATCGCAACTTCAATGTTTACCGCTATTTTGGTTACTCGCGTTATTGTTAACGCAGTATGGGGCGGCAAACGTGTAGAGAAATTAGCGATTTAAGGAGCGTAAAATGCAGTTATTAAAATTATCCGAAACCGTTAATTTCATGCGCCTTCGCATTCCAGCGATGGTGTTATCTACAGTCTTAATCCTTGGCTCGTTTGTGTCATTAGGGGTAAACAGTCTTAACTGGGGGCTGGATTTCACTGGCGGTACGCTTATTGAAGTGGGCTACGAAGACTCGGCTGACCTAGAAGCTATTCGCGTGCAGCTTAACGAATCGAACTTTGAAGATGCGATAGTGCAAAACTTCGGTAGCAGTCAAGACGTGCTTATTCGCATTGCACCGCGTGATGGCGTAAAAGCCGTAACCATTGGTGAGCAGGTTCTTGCGGCACTGCGTGCAGATGGCACCTCGGTGGATATGCGCCGTATTGAGTTTGTTGGACCTAATGTCGGTGAAGAACTGACAGAGCAGGGCGGGCTAGCAATGCTGGTGGCACTGTTATGTATCTTGGTTTACGTGGCGATGCGTTTTGAATGGCGCTTTGCACTGGGTTCCGTTTCGGCACTTGCCCATGACGTGATCCTTACGCTAGGTCTATTCTCGGTACTTCAAATTGAATTTGACCTTACGGTGCTTGCAGCTGTACTCGCGGTTATTGGTTATTCACTTAACGATACCATTGTTGTATCAGACCGTATCCGTGAAAACTTCCGCAAAATTCGTAAAGGCGAGCCGGTCGAGATTATCAATATCTCTCTAACGCAGACCCTTAATCGTACTATCATCACCTCACTAACCACGGTGTTAGTATTGGTTGCCTTGTTCTATAAAGGTGGTGCGCTTATTCACGGTTTCGCCACTGCGTTGTTATTCGGTGTAGTAGTAGGTACTTACTCATCGGTGTATATCGCAAGTTCGGTTGCCCTAGCATTAGGTATAAGTAAAGAAGACCTAATGCCACCGCAGGTAGAGAAAGAAGGCGCTGACTTAGATCCAATGCCTTAAGCAGGCTATGGCGAGCAGCGCTAATTACGTTAAATGAATAAAAAGCCGCACAGTGTTGCGGCTTTTTTGTAGGTGTGAATCACACTGCTTTTCAATAGTCGCAAACAGTGTTTATTTATCAATAGCCAGCTTATACCTTCGTGACATCTTAACAGTATGGCCATTTTTTAATGTAATTACGCCATCGCCGCTGTCCCCGACCTTTACACTTTCAACATCATTAAGGTTTACAGCAAAAGAGCGGTGGACCCGTGCAAAAGGCAAGTAAGCATTTTCATCTAGAAATGAGGTTAGCGTAGTACGCATGGGGTAAACCTTATCGTCAATGTGTAAGTTGACATAATTGCCCGAAGAGGCCAACCAGTTGATATCTTGCTTATTAATTAGAAACTCATGGCCATTTTTTTTAATCAATAATAGTTCATGCTTGAAGGCTTTTTCATCTGGAGCATTTTGTGTATTGCGCTGGTCTAATTTAGCTGACTCAAGCCCGATATTGCTGGCGTTACCTAACCATTGTGCTACCACATAGCGATAACACCAAATCATTACTACAAAAAAGATGAAAGACCATAAATCTTTTCGCATTTCATAAATGAGTTCAAAGAACCATTGTTCTGCAGAAGTGGCGAATTGGTAATTGCCACCCACTAATGCGTAAATAATTTCTCTACTAACAATCATAAATATAATATGTGTGGCTGCAAAGCACAGACCCACAGCACTATATAACGCAATGCTAAAAGTAAACCGTTCCCATTGCCAAGGAAAATGGTTGAGTATCTTTGCCAGTGCTATCACCACGCAGAAGCTGCCAACGGCACTGGTATACTCCCAAGCAAAAGGTTCCCATTGGGCAAAAGGTAGCGGTGGCGTGCGCATGGCTTCCATGAGTACCGTGGTGCTATTGATAAATCCATTGACTAAAAAATACAGGCCCAGAAGGGAAAGGGATATTGAGCTTTGATGCGCTTGAAACCACGCTTTATTAATCATGCGAACACTTGTCCTTCCGTCACTTAATTCCACCGCTTGTCACTTTTTTCAACACTTTCAATAGCTTGGTTGGTAGTTTGTTTATACTCACGTTGCTAAAAATTGAAGGCGCTTTTCGCCTCAATAAGGGACAAGATGAACACAAAATACCACACACGTTTAACGTCAGAAAATTCACGAATAATAGTGCTTGATTATCTTAGAGTATTCGCCGTCATTGTTTTGTTCTTTTTTCATCTTGGTATGGTTTGGGTGCCCGAGTGGAACTTTCATTTTAAGCAAGAAACACAGTGGTTTTGGCTGCAACACATTTTATTGATAAGTTCACCGTGGAGAATGGGGCTGCTGTGGTTTATCGCGGGCACGTCGCTGTATTTTATGCAGCAAAAATACGGACTGGCTTTTTTGTTAACCCGAAGAAGCAATGCGATATTACTTCCCCTATTAACAGGTATTTATTGCATAGTTCCTATTCAGTTATTTGTTGAAATGACGCAAAAAGGCGCAATCGATACCTCTGTAGGCTATTTTTTCATTCAATTTTATTTTGGTGCGAATGACTATTTTAATGGTTTTAGTGCTGGCATATGGCATCACGTCGACGTAAACCATTTGTGGTTTCTTCGTTCTCTTTGGCGGTTCACGTTATTGTTGGTTATTTTTCATCTGCCTCTTAAGTGGGTACGCAACAGTTTAGGCAATTTCAATAGTGTATGGTTGTTGTTACTTGTTTCTATTTCGCTTTTTGCATCACAAATAGAGGAAAGTGACTTACAGCGTGATATTTACGGCTTTGCGTGTTCAGTTTGGGGCTACTTTTTTGGTGGTCAAGTGCAATTTTGGGGGTGGCTACGCGATAGGCGCGGGGCGCTGATTGCGTTCGCCATTATACTTACTCTGTCTTATGAAGTGGGGTTTAAAGTAGTAGGATACCAACCTGATAACCTGCCGATAAAAACCATTGCATTATGGTCGTATTACTTAGCTAAAGTATTCAGCGTATTTGCAATTTTGGCACTGGCAGACAAAGTCTTCGTAACGGCGAATCCCGCGGTAGTTAAAGCGAATGGATATGTTTTTCCTCTCTATGTAATTCATCAAAGCGTGATAATTGGCGTCAGCTATTTTATTACGAATACAGCACTGTCTGCGCCTACGGCAATGGCGTTATCTGCCGTCGTGAGTATGTTGCTTTGTTTCCTACTATTACTGCTGTGTAAATATAGTGCCGTGACAGGCTTGTTTTTAGGTAAAAAAGCGCCGGCATCCCATTGGCTGTCAGGTAAAACGGCCCAAATGATCATAACCGTTTGTACGTTGCCCTTAGCATTGAGGCTAGTAGGCTTAATATAGGGAAGGGAGGGAGTATACAAAAGCGCAGTTTTGGCATGTTTGCGTTCGCAATGAGGTACAAAAAGCAAAAAGGCGCGAATTAAAATAATTCGCGCCTTATCGTTTATTTGTTCGTTTTACGTACGCTGTGGCGTAGGTTAAAAAAAGTTGCTAAGAAAAAGCATCTGTTTCGACCCCAGCCAGCCCACATTTTTACTTAAGGTGTTTTACCAAGCCTTGAACTACCTTTGCACTACCGGCAACAATTTCGCCCTTGTGTAGTGGGTCGTTATTACCTTTAAAGTCTGTAACCAAGCCGCCTGCTTCGCGAACAATAAGTTCACCCGCTGCGATGTCCCAAGATTTGATGCCGCGTTCCCAGTAACCGTCGTGACGACCAGCTGCAACATAAGCAAGGTCTAGTGCTGCACTGCCTGCACGGCGAATGTCGCCCACTTCGTGGAATATTTTGTTCAGACTAAGTGCGTATTCACCGAATGCAGCTTTGTTTTTGAACGGAAGGCCAGTAGCAATAATGGTTTCTGTTAAATCACGAGGCTTAGAAGCGCGAATACGGTAACCGTTAAGCTGTGCACCTTGACCACGGCTAGCAGTAAATAGTTCGCTGCGAATTGGGTCAAATACAACAGCTTGGTCCAAACGACCTTTATGAAGAAGTGCGATAGAAACCGCAAAGTGGGGGATGCCTTTTACAAAGTTAGTGGTGCCATCTAGTGGGTCGATGATCCACTGATAGTCTGTCTCTGTGCCGTTAACTTCGCCAGACTCTTCACCTAAGAAGCAATGTTCTGGGTAAGACTGCTGAATTTTATAGATAATTGCTTGTTCTGCTTCTTTATCAACTTGAGTAACAAAGTCGTTCAAACCTTTCGACTCTGTTGCTACTTCGTTATATTTTTCAAAACCGCGAACAATAACTGTTCCAGCCGCACGCGCAGCGCGCACCGCAATATTCAGCATAGGATGCATAGATAAACCACCAATTGTAAAAGACCAATGAAACGAACTAGCTGTATAAAAAATAGCTAGTTATTTTCGAAAACGGGCGGAGTCTACCAGAATCCACGCACGATGCAAATGAATTCAAGGGTGAACGCAAGGCGAAGTAGAATAGCTTTTTGCCACTTTAAACGGCGATGCCTAGCAATGGGGCTGACAACATAGATAGTGCCGCGGTCTTTCGTTATGAGAAACGTCGAAAAAAAGCAAACTACATAAGCAATCGAACAGGTAGCATGCCGTTGTGAGTGAATAGCCATCTATACTGCCGCTGTGATAAACTTGCCCTAATTGAAGTTCATTAGATGATGCTTAACATATCAGTATCATCCTTTTTTGAAAGTACGTAGGTATCGCAGGCATGCTCGAAAATATTCGCATCATTTTGGTTAACACCTCTCACACTGGGAACATTGGCTCCACCGCACGAGCGATGAAGACCATGGGGCTCAGTAGCCTTTATCTTGTTGACCCAGTGAACGAACCTGATGGCCAAGCAAGCGCGCTTGCTGCAGGCGCGGGTGATGTACTCGCGAACGCAAAAATTGTAGGTACGCTGGAAGAAGCGGTAAAAGACTGTGGTTTAGTTGTAGGCACATCAGCCCGTTCTCGTACGCATTCTTGGCCTATGCTTGGCCCTCGTGATTGCGGTGAAAAGCTAGTTCAAGAAGTAGAGAAGTACCCGGTCGCATTGGTGTTTGGCCGTGAAAATAGTGGCTTAACAAATGAAGAATTACAGCAGTGTCATTTCCACATGTGTATTCCGGCGAACCCTGAATACAGCTCGCTTAACCTAGCTGCTGCGGTTCAAACCTTATGTTATGAAATTCGCATGGCCTTCCTAAATCGTGAAACCTACCCAAGCGTAGAGGAAACGTACCCATTAAACGAAGATTTAGAGCGTTTTTACGCGCACCTTGAAACGACACTAGAGGGGACATCGTTTATACGCAAGAGTCACCCTGGTGTGGTTATGACTAAGCTTCGTCGTTTGTTCAATCGAGCACGCCCAGAGTCGCAAGAGTTGAATATCTTGCGCGGTATTTTGGCGTCTATCGATAAATCGGTTAAGTCAGCAAGTGTAAGTCAAAGTGACTCAACTGAAGCGCCGGTTAACGAAAACACGTCGAAAGAAGAGCAAGAGTAAGCATTATGTTCGCCCGTATCAAAGATGACATTAAAGGGGTTTTCCATCGCGACCCAGCGGCAAGAAATACCTTTGAAGTGCTAACTAATTACCCCGGTCTACATGCAGTATGGCTACACCGCGTAAGCCACAAGTTGTGGAAGGCTGAATGGAAGTGGTTGGCACGCACGTTATCAACCTTTAGTCGCTGGCTGACGGGCATAGAAATTCACCCTGGAGCAACACTGGGCAGGCGGGTATTTATAGACCATGGTATGGGCGTGGTCATTGGCGAAACCGCAGAGATTGGTGACGATGTTACGCTATATCATGGCGTTACGCTTGGTGGTACTAGCTGGAAAGCCGGTAAACGTCATCCAACCCTTAAAAAAGGGGCGGTAGTAGGCGCTGGCGCTAAAGTGTTAGGGCCTATTATCATTGGTGAAAATGCCAAAGTCGGCTCAAATTCCGTAGTGGTGAAAGATATTCCAGACGGCGCCACTGCGGTGGGTATCCCCGGTCGTATTATTATCTCAAAGCAGGATGATGGGAAAGCGACGGTTAACCCCCAGCGTGACAAAATAGCGCAAAAATACGGTTTTGATGCGTACGCTGTAGCGCCCGATAACCCAGATCCTGTGGCCAATGCCATGGGAGTAATGCTTGAGCACATGCATCAAATGGATACCAAAGTTGAGGAAATGTGCAAGGTCATTCAGTCATTAGGTGGTGATGTGTGTACCGATAATTTACACAACATCAGTGCTGAAGATTTCGCGGATACGGGCTTTGACTTGACGGAGGCCCATGAACGAGAGAAAGCGCATTCGTCTTTCGACCCGGCAATTTAACGCCTTAGTTCCACGTCTGGATTAAGGTGTGTTTTACAAATTGTTAACGTACGTGTTGACTCCCCCGTAACTCCAACATACATTGAAATCAAAATGTTAGTTGTCACGTTTCAGGGCGGTTATGCAAAACACGTTGCCATTTCTAGACGTTTTAATCGTAGGGGCCGGTATCTCGGGTGTTGGCTGTGCGTACCATATTCAAAAGAAATGCCCTGACTTGTCATACACTATTATAGAAGCGCGTGCCGACCTCGGTGGAACATGGGACTTATTTAAATACCCAGGCATTCGCTCCGACTCTGATTTATTCACCTTTGGCTACGACTTCAAGCCTTGGAAAGAGAAAAAGGCCATTGCAGATGGCCGCTCGATAAAAGCTTATGTCGAGGAAACGGTAAACGAGAACGGCATAAAAGAGAATATACGATTTCGCACACGCGTTATTGATATCGATTGGCAAGGTGACAAGCAGTATTGGCTTGTCACGTTAAAATCAGAACAGAGCGAGCACACCGAGCAGGTCGCTACGAGGTGGGTGTTTAATGCCTCAGGCTATTACCGTTACGACAAAGGCTATACGCCTGATTTTAAGGGACAGTCGGCGTTTAAAGGTAAAATTGTCCACCCTCAGCACTGGCCAGAAGACCTAGAATATCAGGGTAAGCGCGTGGTGGTCATAGGCAGCGGAGCAACGGCAGTTACTTTGGTGCCAGCACTGGCTCAAACTGCTGCACACGTTACTATGCTCCAAAGAACGCCGTCTTACGTATTGCCTGTACCCGTAGAGGATCCTGTCGCAAAGTATTTACGTGCGTGGTTTAACGACAATATTGCATTTAATGCCGCCAGGCGCTTTAACATCGCGAAACAGCGCTGGGTATACGCATTTTGTCAGCGCTTCCCGAAGCGAGCTCGAAAGATAATACGCAGCCTAAACGTTAAGATGCTGCCCGAGGGGTACCCTGTCGATACGCACTTCAACCCGCCTTATAATCCGTGGGAACAGCGACTTTGTGCCGTCCCGGGCGGTGATTTATTCGAGTCTATTTCTAAAGAAAAGGCGTCCATTGAAACGGATACTATTGCTACGTTTACCGAAACAGGCATTAAGCTTGATTCAGGTAAGCATATAGAGGCCGATATTATTGTAACGGCCACGGGTTTGAACCTTCTTCCGCTAGGGGGGTTAATTCCTAAAATAGATGGCGAGGCTGTTAAACTACCTGAGTGCATCACCTATAAGGGGATGTTACTCAGTGGCGTCCCTAATTTTGCCATTGCGGTGGGCTATACGGCATCTTCTTGGACACTAAAAATTGGCCTTCTATGTGAGCATTTTACCCGTTTGCTTAATCATATGAATAAACGAGGCTTTACGCAGTGCACCCCTATTGCAGAACCGGATATGGAAACACAACCACTGCTTAACTTTGGCGCGGGTTATATTCAGCGTTCACTCGATAAGTTACCCCGGCAGGGTACGCGTTATCCTTGGTCGATGTCATTTAATTATGCCGAAGACGTGAAAATTTTCAGAAAGGGACGTGTTGACGACCCAGCGTTGAAATTTGAAAAACGTCATGAAAAAAGGGCCTGACAAGGTCGCACACGCCCAAGGTATTTTCATAAAAAAAAGCGATTGATTAAATCAATAATACTTGACTAATTTACTGGGTTTTATACTTGACCATTTTAGTCAGGTATGTGAGAATTTCGCCATTATATAACGGCGGGAGAATCCAATGAAACTCACTTCTAAAGGGCGCTATGCGGTTACCGCAATGCTTGATGTCGCTTTGCATTCAAAGCGTGGTCCAGTGCCTCTTGCCGACATTTCAGAACGACAAGAAATCTCTTTATCTTATCTTGAGCAGCTGTTTTCTCGCTTGCGCAAAGAGCAGTTAGTCGACAGTGTTCGCGGCCCCGGCGGCGGCTACCTATTGGGTCGAGAAGCGAGCGAGATAGCCATAGGTGAGGTGATCCGCGCAGTAGATGAGTCTATCGATGCGACGCGCTGCCAAGGGCAGGCCGATTGCCAAGGCGGTGATCGTTGTCTAACCCATAGTCTGTGGCAAGATTTAAGTGACCGCATTGCGGCGTTTTTAAATTCAATTACCTTAGGTGAATTAATGGCAAAGCGGGATGTACAAGAAGTAGCGGGTCGTCAAGACGGCAATGCATCACTTCGTCATATCACCAAAGATATTGAAGTAAGTATTCAACTTTAAATAGGTTTTGAGCATCGCATGGCTTTATCAACACCCATTTACTTAGATTACGCGGCAACAACGCCGGTCGACCCTCACGTCGCTGATGCGATGTCGAAGTGCCTAACCCTAGATGGCAACTTCGGCAATCCTGCTTCTCGCAGTTACCGTTTCGGCTGGATGGCAGAAGAGGCCGTCGACGTTGCCAGAAATCAAATTAGCGACGTACTTAATTGCGACCCTAGAGAGGTCGTGTTTACCTCAGGTGCAACGGAATCAAACAACCTTGCGATTAAAGGCGTAGCACAAGGATATCAGGAAAAAGGAAGACATATCATCACGGTGAACACCGAGCATAAAGCGGTGTTAGATACCTGTGAGTACCTCGAAAGCCATGGCTTTGAGGTGACTTATTTAAGCGTAAAGCAAGACGGCTTACTTGATATTAATGATTTGAAAGGCGCCATGCGCGACGACACCATTTTAGTGTCGGTCATGCATGTCAACAACGAGCTTGGTGTAATTCAAGATATGCAAGCTATTGGCGAGCTTTGCCGTGAACATGGAGTGCTCTTTCACGTGGATGGTGCACAAAGTGTAGGCAAGATTGCTATCGATTTAGCCCAAGTGCCTATCGACTTGCTTTCTATCTCGGCGCATAAGATTTACGGGCCGAAGGGAATGGGAGCTTTGTATGTGCGTCGCCGCCCTAAAATTAATTTGGTTGCACAAATTCACGGTGGCGGGCATGAACGCGGTATGCGCTCTGGGACGCTGGCCACTCACCAAATTGTAGGGATGGGGGAAGCACTCGCGTTAGCCGCGTCGAAAATGAAAGATGACAGCGCTCGCATACTCTCACTGAGGGAGTCGCTTTGGCAAGGTTTACAGCAGCTTGACGGCGTTTATCTAAATGGCCATGCCACTCAGCGAATCCCTGGCATCTTAAACGTCAGTTTCGCCGGTGTTGACGGTGAAAGCTTGATGATGGGACTGAACGATATTGCTGTGTCATCGGGCTCAGCATGTACATCGGCAAGCCTTGAACCCTCTTATGTGTTAAAGGCTATTGGGCGAAGTAATGAATTAGCGCACGCCGGTATCCGTTTTAGTGTTGGGCGTTTTACAACCCAAGACGACATAGATTACGTAGTAAAGAAAGTAGTAGACGTAACTACACGATTACGTGAAGCCGTAACGGCTTAAATCTTCTACGAATCTGAGCCAAAGCGAAGACGATGAACAAAAATTAATGGCCATACGGCGGTGACGAAGCCGTAGGCTCCGTTAAATAAGTATTTACCGCCGTAAATTAGTGGCTGAATATTTGAGTGAAATAGTCGGGTATTATATACTACGGCACCAAAATTTTAGGCTGTCCTCAATGTAACTGGCAGCTTCAACTGCGCTACGCAACGTTTTTACAACGAGCCGCGTTCAGGTTGAGCAGAGGTTATGCGATAAATTACCAAGACCGTGGGGTAATTTATTTGCCAGTTAAGTAACGAATTTAGTGGCAGCAAATGCAGGCAAACAAGTGAGATCCCAACATGAGTGAACAGATCGAACAGGCGTTAGAAAGAAAGTACGATGCAGGTTTCTATTCAGAAATCGAGTCAGAAACGTTTGAAAGCGGCCTGGACGAGTCGGTTATCCGCCGCATATCAGCAATGAAAAACGAGCCTGAATGGATGCTTGAATGGCGCTTGAAGTCGTACCGTGCATGGCTTGAAATGGAAGAGCCAGACTGGGCGCATGTGGATTATCCAAAAATCGACTATCAGTCCATTTCTTACTACTCGGCACCAAAGAGTATGAAAGACAAGCCTCAGTCGCTAGACGAGGTGGACCCAGAGTTACTGCGTACCTACGAAAAGCTTGGTATTCCGCTTCATGAGCAAGAAATGCTGGCGGGTGTAGCTGTAGATGCGGTATTCGACTCGGTTTCCGTTGTGACGACATTCCGCGAAAAGCTGGAAGATGCAGGGGTAATTTTTTGCCCGATTTCTGAAGCGGTTCAGAAGTACCCAGACCTTGTGAAAAAATATATCGGTTCTGTGGTTCCTCGCACGGACAACTACTTTGCGGCACTAAACAGTGCAGTATTTACTGACGGTTCATTCGTTTATATTCCAAAAGGCACCCGCTGCCCTATGGAGCTATCAACCTATTTCCGTATTAACGAAATGAATACCGGTCAGTTCGAACGTACGCTTATTGTTGCCGATGAAGGCAGCTACGTGAGCTACCTAGAAGGCTGTACCGCGCCTCAGCGCGATGAAAACCAGCTGCATGCCGCTGTGGTTGAACTGGTCGCGATGGACGATGCGCAAATCAAATACTCGACGGTACAAAACTGGTACCCGGGCGATGAAAACGGTAAAGGCGGTATTTACAACTTCGTGACCAAGCGCGGTGTTGCACACACGAACGCTAAAATCTCTTGGACGCAGGTTGAAACGGGCTCTGCGGTAACGTGGAAGTACCCAAGCTGTGTACTTAAAGGCGACAATAGCGTAGGTGAGTTCTACTCAGTAGCCCTAACACGTGGTCGTCAGCAGGCAGATACCGGTACTAAGATGATTCACGTGGGTAAAAACACCAAGTCGACCATCATCTCTAAAGGTATCTCAGCAGGGAATAGTAACAATGCCTATCGTGGACTGGTTCAAATGGGCCCGCGGGCAGACGGTGCACGTAACTTTACCGAGTGCGACTCGCTGCTGATTGGCGACAAGTGTGGTGCACACACGTTCCCGTATATCGAAAGCCGCAATCCTTCAGCCATTGTTGAGCACGAAGCGACAACATCGAAGGTGAGCGACGAACAATTATTTTTGTGTCAGCAACGTGGCTTAGACACAGAGAAAGCCGTTTCTATGATTGTTAACGGTTTCTGTAAAGAAGTATTCAAAGAGCTACCAATGGAATTTGCCGTAGAAGCCGGCAAACTGCTCGAAATTAGTCTTGAAGGTTCAGTGGGGTAATCAATGCTTAGTATCAAGAATTTACATGCCAGCGTGGAAGAGAAAAACATCATTAAAGGTCTTAACCTTGAAGTTAAACCTGGTGAAGTACACGCTATCATGGGCCCCAACGGTGCCGGTAAAAGTACACTAGGTTACGTACTATCTGGCCGTGATGGCTACGAAGTGAGTGATGGTGAAGCCACGCTTAACGGTAAAGACTTACTTGAGCTTGACGTTGAAGAGCGCGCTCGAGAAGGCCTGTTTTTAGCGTTTCAGTACCCAGTTGAAATTCCTGGCGTAAGCAACATGGAATTTATGAAAGAGTCGGTTAACGCCATGCGTGAAGAGCGCGGCGAAGCGCCACTGACGGCTGCTGAGTTTCTTAAAAAAGCGAAAGAAGCCTGTAAGCAAGTTCAACTTCCCCTGGATTTCTTAAAGCGTGGCGTTAACGAAGGCTTCTCTGGTGGTGAGAAAAAACGTAACGAAATCATGCAAATGATTTTGCTTGAGCCAAAGCTTTGTATTCTGGACGAATCAGACTCTGGCCTTGACGTTGATGCACTACAAGTGGTTGCCGATGGCGTAAACAGCCAGCGCGACGGTGAGCGTAGCTTCATTGTTGTTACCCACTACCAGCGTCTTCTCGACTACATCAAGCCTGACTTTGTACACATTCTTGCCGACGGTAAAATTGTAAAAAGTGGTGATGCGTCACTGGCACTAGAAGTTGAAAAGAGTGGTTACGCTTTCCTAGGTAAAGCGTATGAGGAGGCCGAGGCATGAGTCAATGGCTAGAACAGGTCATTGATACAGCACAGCGCGACGATTATCTATCGCCCGTGCGTCAACAGGCCTTAGCACAACTAAAAGCCGACGGCTGGCCAGCGCGCAGAAACGAAAGCTGGCGCTTTACGCCGCTTACGCCAATTGAAAAGCGTGAAGCAAAGCAAGCAGTGCAAGCTGACAACTTGCCAGTACCGGCTATTGATAATTTAAATGCTATCGATCTTATTTTTGTCGATGGCGTGCTGGTTACACAGGTTAATACGCTTGATGTGCCAGTTGGCATGAGTATTACGTCACTAAACAGTGATGATGCTGCTACGCAACAGGCGATTAGCAGCGTGTATGGCAAAGTTAAGCCTAGCCGTCATATGTTTGGTTTGGTAAACGATGCGCTATGCCAACATGGTATTTTTATTAATGTTGAAGCAGGCGTGAAAATCGACACACCAGTGCGCATTGTGAACATGGCGTCGCAAAATGTAGATGCCCACACGCGCGTGGTAGTAAAAGTAGCAGAAGGCGCAAGCGCCACTGTTATCGAGCAAGGCTTTGGTGATACTGAAAGCTTAACCACGGCGTTTGCTGAATACGATTTGGCGGATGATGCTCATCTAGAGCACTATCGTTTCGCTATGTTTACTGGCAAAGCAAAGCAACTAGGCGGTAGCCACTTCAAGCTACACAACCGCACCACGCTCAATAGCACCATGGTGGGTTATGGCAGCGAACTGTCGCGCTTAGACGTAGACATTCACCATGCGGGCGAGTTTGCTGACGCGAAAATGAACGCTGTTTATTTGTTGGCAGAAGGCGAGTTGTTCGACCTGCACTCTACCATTGAGCACGCTATGCCTAACGGTACTACCGAGGAAAATGCGCGCGGTATTGTGGGTGATAAAGCGCGCGCTGTGTTTAACGGTCGTATTCATATTCACCGCGACGCACAGAAAACGCTGGCTGAACTGAACAACCGCAACTTGTTATTGTCACGCCGCGGCGTAATTAATACCAAGCCTGAGCTTGAAATTTACGCCGATGACGTAAAGTGTGCCCACGGTGCAACGGTAGCTGAAATTGAAGAAGAAGCCTTGTACTACATGCTGACTCGCGGCATTCCGCGTAGTAAAGCACTTGTTATGCTTAACTTCGGTTTCATTCAAGAGCTGATAAACGATGTACCAAATGGGGCAATCCGTGAATGGCTTGCGCCACTGTTAAGTGAACGCTTCGCCCAAATGGAGGTGAAATGAGCCTAGACGTTGCAGCACTTCGTGCCCAGTTTCCTATTTTATCAAAGACGGTAGACGGCAAACCGCTAGTCTACCTAGATAACGCAGCGACCACGCAAAAACCGCAAGCGGTAATAGACGCGTTGGTAGACTTTTATACGGGCACGAACGCGAACGTGCATCGCGGTGCTCATCACTTGTCTGATGAAGCCACCCGTCGATATGAAAATGCACGTAGCAGCGTCGCGAGTTTCATTAATGCCAACGCCCGCGAAGAAGTTATTTGGACGTCGGGTACCACTGAGGCCATTAACATCGTGGCCAATGGCCTAGGTCAGCTTCTCGGTGAAGGTGATGAAGTGATGGTCACCGAGCTTGAGCACCATGCTAACTTGGTTACGTGGCAACAGGCCTGTCGTCGCGCTGGCGCTACGCTCAACATTGTACCTATTTTCGATACTGGTGAGCTTGATGTAGAAGCCTTTGATAGACTGCTTTCAAGTAACACCAAAATGGTCGCCTTCCCGCACGTGTCAAATGCCTTGGGAACGGTAAACCCAATTAAACTGCTAACGCAAAAAGCCAAAGCAGTAGGGGCCTGGGTTTTGGTTGATGGTGCGCAGGGTATAGCCCATGGCGGTGTAGACGTACAAGACATCGGCTGCGACTTTTACGCATTTTCAGGGCATAAGCTTTTTGGCCCAACAGGCATTGGCTGCTTGTGGGGTAAAAAAGAGGTCCTAGAAACCTGGCCAGTATGGCAGGTTGGTGGCGAGATGATCAAGGATGTCACCTATCATGAAGCCACGTGGGGCTCTTTACCTAACCGCTTAGAAGCCGGTACACCAAATATCGCCGGCGCTATCGGAATGGGGGCGGCAGTTGACTGGTTTAGCGCCCTTGATGTAAACGCATTACACGAACATGAGCAAAAGCTGCTGGCCTATGCCACCGAGCAGGCTGAAGCCTTTGAAGGGATGCGCATTATTGGTACAGCACCAAACAAGGTTGGCGTGTTAAGCTTTTTGCTTGAAGGTGCGCATCCAGCCGATGTGGGCTTTATTTTAGATAGACAAGGCGTGGCTATTCGCACAGGTGATAACTGTGCGCAACCACTGATGAAGCGATTCGGCATACCGGGTACCGCTCGTGCGTCGTTTTCAATTTACAATACGCTTGAAGAAGTAGACAGCTTATTTGCTGCGCTTAAAAAAGCAAAAATGATGTTGGCCTAAGGAGGCATTATGAGTGTTGAAACGTTTGTACCTAGTACAAAACTCATTACGCTAACTGACAGTGCCGTTAAGCATTTCGAAAGTAAGCTTAAAGACAAGCCTGGTCAGTTAATTCGTTTATCAACAAAAGTAAGCGGCTGTACGGGCTATGCTTACGTGCTTGATTTCGCTGACAGCGCCCAAGCAGATGATGAAATTATTGAAATTTCTCCCCTTGTTAATGTAGCGGTTGCCGCAGATGCAACCGATCTTTTGCGTAACACCGAGATTGACTATGTTATGGAAGGCGTAAACGGCATTATCAAGTACAACAACCCAAATGTTGTTGATGAATGTGGGTGTGGCGAGAGTTTTAACGTAGGTTAATTGCCGCGCAAAAGCACTTCAGTTGTAGAATTAAAGAGTACTAAGTCGTTTATGAAACAAAAAATGGTGACCACCGAGCGCGATTGTAAAGCGCGTTTGGTGCCAGCGGGTAACCCAACTGTTATCCCTGAAGGCGAGTTTGTGAATATCACCCAAGAGCTCGGTGGTAACTACACGGTAACGTGGCGCGGTAATATGTACCGCATTGACGGTACTGACGCGGGCGCTATCGGTCGCAAAGCGATGACATTGACCTTTGATGCGCCAGAAGATGGTAACATCAGCGAACAGCAAGTGTGGGATGCCTTAGAGACTATTTTTGACCCCGAAATTCCAATTAATCTGGTTTCATTGGGGCTTATATATAAAGTCGAAATTGATCAAGGATCCGGTGACGTCAATATTGATATGACGCTTACCGCACCGGGTTGTGGCATGGGACCGGTTCTGGTCGGTGACGTGGAGTATCGTGTAGCCATGGTGCCCCATGTGAAAAACGTCAATGTTGAGCTAGTGTTCGACCCAGCATGGTCACGAGACATGATGAGTGAAGAAGCGCAGCTTGAAGCGGGCCTTTTCTTCTAAGCACACTAGCCATCGTTTATCGCCTTGTCGTTTAACCTTATTACAGATTTTAAAAGCGGAAATAGAAATGCAATTACCAAGTAGTGAAGAGATTATTGATGATTTAGCGTTCTTCGACGATTGGGAACAGCGATATCAGTACATCATTGACTTAGGCAAATCTATTCCAGGTTTACCCGAAGACGCGAAAACCCCTGAGCGCCTAGTGAAAGGCTGTCAAAGCAGTGTATGGTTAATCGAGTCCTATGACGGGAACAAAATTACCTTTGACGTAGATAGCGACGCGGTTATCGTTCAAGGTTTATTAGCATTAGTGCTTGCCGCCTACAACGATAAAACCCCAGCAGATATCGTAGCGTTTGATATCGATGGGTACTTCGAAGCGTTAGATCTGGAGCGTCATATTACCCCAACGCGGGGTAATGGCTTGCGTGCTATTGTGGGTAAAATCCAAGAACTAGCCAAAGCTAACGCTTAGTATTTGGTGGCTCATCGCTTTTCCGACATCGTTTTATTCGGTCGTCGCTGAGTTGATAGGGCAGGTTGTGTTGCAACTGAACATCTGCCTTCGCAAAATAATGTATACGTTGTCATCATATTGTCATAGCTAGTGCGCTATTCTGATATTACATTTGCAAGTAAAAACAATACGTTAAGCCTGATTTGATAAAGGCTCTGGTCAAGCTGCTATTTATTGCCTATAATTCGCGGCCAAAATTTTAAGATACATACACTATTATTTGTTTGGAGAGATAACATGGCTCTTGAGCGTACTTTTTCGATTATCAAGCCTGATGCGGTAGCTAAAAACGTTATCGGTGCAATTTACAACCGTTTCGAATCTGCAGGTCTTCGCATTGTGGCATCTAAGATGATCCACATGAGCAAAGAGCAAGCAGAAGGCTTTTATGCAGAACACAAAGAGCGTCCTTTCTTCGGCGCACTTGTTGACTTCATGACGTCTGGTCCAGTTATGGTTCAAGTACTAGAAGGCGAAAACGCTGTTCTAGCTAACCGTGAAATCATGGGCGCAACTAACCCAGCTGATGCAGCTTCAGGTACATTACGTTCAGACTACGCTGCGTCAATCGACGAAAACGCAGTTCACGGTTCTGACGCGCCTGAGTCAGCAGCACGCGAAATTGCTTACTTCTTCTCTGAAGAAGAAATCTGCCCACGTACTCGCTAAGAATACGCTGGTAGGAAAAAACGAGGCCTTAGCGCCTCGTTTTTTTGTTTGCCCAGCGAAGCTGGCAAACCCGTCAGGTTGAAAGAAACCTGAATCACCCTGACTGAGGGGAAGATAATCCGAATGGCAAGGGCGTTGTTGGCCAACGGCAGGGTCCGAAGGAAGCCATAGGAAGTTAGAGGTACACAACGCAAGTGAACCTGATTCGGCAAGACAGGGGGGTAAGCGTGCAAAATAGCGTGAAGCCCGATACTCGGTCAGTCCTGTTTTGTGCTTGAGGGTGGGATTTCTAACAGGGCGTCAGTGCAGTAACTGGGGAAGCCTGGCACCTAAACTTACTTAGAGTAAGTGGTTAACGTTCAAGGGGAGACTCAAGATGTTAATCGGTGTGAGGTGGCAGATGAAGCCGTAGTAGTGAGTAAAGTTCGGCCTGTGAAAGCCAGTAATGGTGTGGAGGGTAAAACCGAGCTGACCATCAGCAGTGTTTGGTGGCATCGTTATCAGCCAAAAGCGGATAAGGATGGCGAAGGGCGGAAGTACATAGTAAGTCTGTGATGAGCAGGTGTTTTTTTTTTAGTGGTACACGAATCGATTAGCTATCGACGTCTTCGTACTTGGTTTTTCGCGGAAGCGACGGACTGGCTACGAAACGGTACATGGGAGTAATGTGGGAACGTTGAGTAGATTGCCATTGGGCTAGCACGCTCTACCACCATGTGAAATAGACCAACACGAAAAGAAGTCATCGGCCCCCACACAGCACACCATCTTCGAGGAGAAGCGTGCGGGTTTATTATAGTTTGTACGGTCACTTGCTTAATAAAGCCAGACTGTTCAAGGGATTTAAAAAGGTATTCAAAGCGAAAGGCGCGGCCGGAATAGATGGGCAGAGCCTGAGCGCGTTTGCCTCAAATCTGGATAATGAACTATCGCAGCTTCTTCTTGAACTCAAAACCAAACGCTATCAACCGCAACCGGTAAGGCGGGTCATTATCCCGAAAGACGGGGGCGGTGAGCGTCTATTGGGTATCCCAACAGTTAGGGATAGAGTGGTTCAACAATGCTTGAATGACCTCCTTACACCCATCTTCGAAGAGCAGTTCCATCCATCCAGCTTTGGTTATAGACCGAAGCGGAGCTGTCACGATGCCATCAACAAAGCCACCATGTTTATCCGTCGATATAGGCGTCAGCATGTAGTGGACATGGACCTGTCGAAGTGCTTCGATAAGCTGGACCATACGCTTATCATTAAGAGCATTAAAAGACGGGTTCGTGATGGTAGCGTGCTGAGTCTCATTGCTCAGTTCCTACAAAGTGGGGTAATGGTTGATGGGCATTGGCAGCAGACAGAGACAGGCAGTCCGCAAGGCGGGGTAATAAGCCCGCTCATAGCGAACATCTATCTGGATGCGTTCGATGAGGAAATGAAACAACGTGGGCACCGCATAGTGCGCTATGCTGATGACATCCTTATCCTGTGTAGCAGTCGTGCAGCGGCAGAGAATGCCAAAGTGCAAGCCACACACATCTTAGAAGAAAAGCTAAAGCTAAGTGTAAACACGGAGAAAACACACATCACTCACAGTGATGATGGTGTGAAGTTCCTTGGTGTTGAAATTGGGACGAAATATACCCGCATCCAGCCCAAGAAACTCACCGCGTTTAAGGCGAAGCTCAAGCAGGTGACGAAACGCAATGGCGGAATGCCACTGCAATCAGTTATCAATGCATTAAACCCACTGCTAAGAGGGTTCAGTTATTACTTCAAGATAGCCAATGCGAGCAGGGCATTTAAGCAAATAGCAAGCTGGCTAAGACGCCGCTTGCGCAGCATCCAACTCAAGTTATGGAAAAAGGCGAGCCGCCTCCATCGCTGGCTAAGACAGCACGGTTATAAAGGTCAGTTTGCTCATATCAACATGACGAGTTGGTGCAGTGCACGCAGTCCCTTAGCAAGCTACGCAATGCCAAACAGTTGGTTTGATGAAATCGGGCTAATGAACTTGGAGAATGTTGCAACGGGATATGTGTTTAGCAATTACGCTAAATAACTAGGTACATGAGCCGTATACGAGGCCCGTATGTACGGTTCTGTGAGAGGGATGAGGCGGTGACGCCTCACCCTAACTCGATGTTTTCGGCGTTTGCAACGGTTTCTTACAGCCTAATTAAATCGTCGCTTACCCTCATCTTCTCTTCACCTATTCGCTTTTTTCTCAGCCGCGCTTGAAAGTAACAACGAAAATCACTAACTAAGGTGCTTGGGGATATCATCTATTTGCCAAGTGGAAGCAACCTCGCTGGCACGGCAATCTTAACCATACTCTGCGCTAAATCGACTTTTTCTCATTTCTCATCTGTGGTAGAATCCGCGCAAATTTTAATCAGTACACGTCCTCTGCTCATTAGGTAGTCAGAACGTTGGTTATTACATCAATTTCAGCAGTAAGAGGGGGAACCCTCGAAGGTAAAAGGGTCATCTTATTCATGGCAAAAACTAACTTATTAAACCTAAATCGCGAAGGCTTGCGCAATTTCTTCAAGGAAATGGGCGAGAAGCCGTTTCGTGCCGATCAGGTAATGAAATGGATTTACCAGCACGGTGTTAGCGATTTCGAGGAAATGAGTAACCTCAATAAAAACCTTCGTGCCATGCTTATTGAGAACTGTGAAATTAAAGCACCTGAAATTGCGTATTTTCAAGAAGCCAGTGACGGTACTATCAAGTTCGCATTGACCCTCGAAGGTGGACAGGAAGTGGAATCGGTTTGGATCCCCGAAACCGATCGCGCAACCTTGTGTGTCTCATCACAAGTAGGTTGTGCACTAGAGTGTACGTTCTGCTCGACAGCGCAGCAGGGTTTTAACCGAAACCTCAGCGTCAGCGAAATTATTGGTCAGGTATGGCGTGTTGCTACATTCCTTGGTCTGTCGAAAGACTCAAGTAAACGCCCCATCACCAACGTGGTAATGATGGGCATGGGTGAGCCATTACTTAACCTTAAAAACGTTGTACCGGCTATGGATATCATGCTAGATGATTTTGGGTTTGGTTTGTCTAAACGTCGCGTAACGTTAAGTACCTCTGGCGTGGTGCCAGCGCTTGATATGCTGGGCGACCAAATAGATGTAGCCCTTGCGATATCGCTTCACGCGCCAACGGATGAACTACGCAACGAAATCGTGCCGGTTAATAAGAAATACAATATAGAAGCATTCTTAGCAGGCGTACGTCGTTATCTAGCGAAATCAAAGGCAAACCAGGGCCGTGTAACGGTTGAGTACGTGATGCTTTCAAATATCAACGACAGTACTGAACAAGCGCACCAGCTGGCGAAAGTATTAAAAGATACGCCGAGTAAAATTAATTTAATACCGTTCAACCCATACCCGGGGTCACCATACACCTGCTCGAGTAACTCCCGTATCGATAGATTCTCGAAAGTGCTTATGGAATACGGGTTTACCACGGTTGTTCGCAAGACCCGCGGCGATGATATTGATGCTGCGTGCGGTCAATTAGTAGGCGATGTAGTTGATAGAACGAAAAGATTGTTAAAAAAACAGGTGAAGGGCGAAGCGATTTCGGTAAAAATGGCCCAATAATCATTAAGATAATAGGGTAAGACTATGGTTGCGGGATTGCGTACTTCACTTCGGGTTAGTTTATTGAGTGCCGTTATAATGGTGACTGGCTGTGTAAGCAACAGTCAGTCTGATTTATACGGGGGTAACTTCGATCATGAGGAAGCCGCTAAAACGAGAACGTCCCTTGGTCTTACCTACCTTCAAAACAACAACTACACGCAAGCGAAAAAGAATTTAGACAAAGCACTGGCTTTGACNGTCNNTNTGNTNTTANNTACACGGGGGTAACTTCGATCATGAGGAAGCCGCTAAAACGNGAACGTCCCTTGGTCTTACCTACCTTCAAAACAACAACTACACGCAAGCGAAAAAGAATTTAGACAAAGCACTGGCTTTGACCCTCGCTCTGCCGATGTTCAGTTCGCCATGGCCTACTACTATCAACTAGTAGGCGACAACCGCCGTGCCGAAGAGTTCTACAAATCAGCGATAGACTTAGCGCCTGAGAATGGTGACATTGCAAACAGCTATGGTACGTTTAAGTGTCAAAACGGGGAATACGATAAAGCTAAAGCTTATTTCTTTGATGCTATCAACAACCGCCTTTATGCAAATGCAGCGCAAACTTACGAAAACCTTGCGCTATGTGCACAAAGCCAAGGAAAAGTGGATGAGGCGATAGGCTACCTTCAAGACGCCTTGAAACACCAACCAGCCCGAGGAAAAACCCTCTTTCTATTAAGCGAGCTCTACGCTGTGTCTGAGCAGTGGGGCCTTGCTGAGTCTTCATTGAGTAAATACGAGCGCGTCGCAAAAATCACACCTGACTATTTATGGTTAGCGTATGAAGTTGCCAAAGGCCAAGGGGATCTCGAAGCGGCTAGCGACTATGGCGAAATGATGGTTTCGGTGTTTCCCGAAAGTGAACTGACGAAACGCTACCTTGTTCAACGAGATAGTTTGCAAAATAGGGTCGTTAGAACTGTTAAGTCTTCGCCTGTAAACGAAGTAGAAAGCCAGCAGGCAGGCGCTCAAGTGGAAAAGCAAAAACAGGGCGAAAAGGCAGAGCAATCAACCACTTCAGAGGCAGAACTTGATGATGCGGGGGAGCAAAGCCAGCGTGTTGAGCCAAATGACGATGAGCAAACTACAACTTCAACATCCCCTTCAGATAACGAACAAAAGCAAAATATTGAATTATCTGAGCAAAGTGACAAATTCCATGTAGTAAAAGAAGGTGAAAACTTATATCGTATTTCTTTATTGCACAATATCAAAATGGCAACACTGCTAAAGTGGAATAACCTAGAAAATACTGGCGCTATTATTGCTGGTCAGACGCTTTGGTTAGTACCACCGAATATGCAGGAGGAATAAGGTTTAATGGTGTCAGAAGAAAAAGCGAATCAAGAAGTAACTTCGCAACAACAAGAAAATACGCCAAGCCCGGGGGCAATGCTAAAAGCGCGCCGTGAAACGCTAGGTTTGTCCCAACAAGACATTGCCGATAAATTATTTCTAAAATCATTTCAAATCAATGATTTAGAAAGTGACGTTATTGATGAGAGATCGTCGGTTACGTTTACGAAGGGATACGTAAGAAATTATGCTAAGCAATTAGGCATGAATTCTCATGAGGT
The DNA here is from genome assembly GCF_000020585.3 of Alteromonas mediterranea DE. Lineage (NCBI taxonomy): Bacteria > Pseudomonadati > Pseudomonadota > Gammaproteobacteria > Alteromonadales > Alteromonadaceae > Alteromonas > Alteromonas mediterranea. Next base: position 2,965,636 of record NC_011138.3, on the reverse strand, counting down.
TATTGAAGCGTTTGAGCGGTTTCACAACCAAACATCTGTTCCGTCTTCTGAAAAGCTACAAAGTTTTTCAAAGCGTGTCGCAAAACAGACACACGATGACAGATGGATGATGGTTACTTACATTATTCTGCTTCTTATTATAGCCGGTGTAGTGGTCTGGTGGTATCAACAACCTAATGACGAGTCTGTTGCCGAGTTACCCCTTACCGAAGCGGTTAAGCGTGAGACTGCTAATACGCCTATTTCATCAACCGAACGTGGAACGAGTAGTTCACAGGCCGAAAAGCGTATTTCATCAGACAATACTGCCTCGCAAGCATCAACCTTAGGTAATGACACGTTAACGTCGCGTAGCGCTGAAGTGGGCGAGTCGCAATCTGGCGAAGACACCGGCCCACAAGATGATGACTTTGCTCAAGACGGTAGTTTAAACGATGGGGCTATCTCGGCCCCAGATACAACCGTCGATGATAGCAATAATCTAACGGCGCTAGTTAGCGGCGACAATGAAGTTCAACAGTCTAGCCTGAAAATCAATACACAAAGTAGTGCAGCACCTATCTCAATGACTTTTACCTTTGACGATGATTGCTGGGTAAATATTAAAGACGCGTCTGGTGAAGCAATAGCCTATGGGGTTAAGCAAAAAGGACGCGTTATGGAAATTCAAGGCGTACCTCCTGTTGAAGTTACGCTCGGTGCACCGGATAATGTGCGCATATCAGTTAACGGCGAGTCTGTTGATATTTCTTCATACCAAAATGGTAAAACAGCTCGGTTCGCACTTCCTTTATAGGTAATTAGATGTTTGCAGAAAGCCCTATTAAACGCAGAAAGTCTACGCGTATTAATGTAGGTAATGTTCCCATTGGCGATGGTGCTCCCATTGCTGTTCAATCCATGACAAATACTCGCACCACAGATGTGGCAGCGACAGTAGATCAGATAAACCGAATTGTAGCTGTCGGTGGTGAGATAGTTCGTGTATCTGTACCTACCATGGAAGCGGCAGAAGCATTCAAGGAAATAAAGAAGCAGGTAAGCGTACCCTTGGTCGCCGATATTCACTTTGACTATCGCATAGCCCTGAAAGTGGCAGAGTACGGCGTAGACTGCTTGCGCATAAACCCGGGCAACATTGGCAATATGGAGCGCGTTCGCTCTGTGGTTGACTGCGCGAAAGACAAAAATATTCCTATTCGGATTGGTGTTAATGGCGGATCGCTAGAGAAAGACTTACAAGAAAAGTATGGTGAGCCCACGCCAGAAGCGCTGGTTGAGTCAGCCATGCGCCATGTAGATATTCTAGATAAGCTCAATTTTGACCAGTTCAAAGTCAGTGTTAAAGCTTCTGATGTATTTTTGGCTGTTGGCGCCTATCGCTTATTGGCACAAAAAATCGACCAACCCCTTCATTTAGGTATTACCGAAGCCGGTGGGCAACGAGCTGGGGCGGTTAAAAGCGCCGTCGGTTTGGGTATGCTTCTGGCCGAAGGCATAGGTGATACAGTACGTGTTTCACTTGCTGCTGACCCGGTAGAAGAAATCAAAGTTGGCTTCGATATCTTAAAGTCGCTGCGCATTCGCTCTCGCGGTATCAACTTTATTGCATGCCCTAGCTGCTCAAGACAAGAGTTTGACGTTATCGGCACGGTAAACGCGTTAGAGCAGAGGCTAGAAGATATTCTAACCCCAATGGATGTTTCCATTATCGGGTGTGTGGTTAACGGCCCTGGGGAAGCTGAAGTATCAGACTTAGGGCTTACCGGCGCACGCAATATGAGCGGCTTATACGAAGACGGGAAACGGGTTAAAGAGCGCCTTCCAAATGACGATCTCGTTGACAAGCTAGAAGCGAAAATCCGTGCTAAAGCAGCGCGCCTAAGCGAGCAAAATAAAATTCAGGTTTCGGTGAAAGACTAAGAGACCTTTTTGTTCGTTGTTGTTTACTCCCAAAGCCCCTATAATGCGGGGCTTTTCACTATTTAGCAGTATGAGAATTTCACGTGGCTAAGACTATTCAGGCAATTCGAGGCATGAATGACTGCCTACCGGAGATTTCCGGCACATGGCAAAAGGTAGAATCTGTACTTCGTCAGGTTGTGGCGAGTTATGGCTACCAGGAAATACGCACCCCCATCGTTGAAAGCACCGATCTATTTAAGCGCTCTATTGGTGAAGTTACCGATATCGTTGAAAAGGAAATGTATACCTTTGAAGATAGAAATGGCGATAGCTTGACGCTGCGTCCAGAGGGTACAGCAAGTTGCGTGCGTGCGGGTAACGAGCATGGGTTACTGTATAACCAGCAACAGCGACTATGGTACATGGGCCCAATGTTTCGCCACGAGCGCCCACAAAAAGGTCGCTATCGCCAGTTTCACCAATTTGGCGTTGAAACCTATGGCATGGATGGACCTGACATAGATTTAGAAGTGATCCTCCTTAGTGCACGCTTCTGGAAATCCTTTGGCATAGAGCAGCATGTAAAACTACAAATCAACACGCTAGGCTCGAACGAGGCACGTGCGGCGTACCGCGATACTCTTGTGGCGTTTTTAAAGGAAAGAGCTGACCAGCTTGATGAAGATTCGCTGCGTCGCCTTGAAACCAACCCGCTTCGCGTGCTTGATTCGAAGAACCCAGATGTTCAGGCTGCCATTGCAGACGCGCCGGCCCTTATCGACCACTTAGATGATGAGTCTAAGGCACATTTCGACACATTGTGTGCGCGACTTACACAAGCCGGTATCGAATTTGAAATTAACCCGCGCTTAGTGCGTGGGTTAGACTACTACAACAGAACAGTGTTTGAATGGGTAACCGATAGCTTGGGTGCGCAGGGCACAGTGTGTGCTGGCGGTCGTTATGATGGTCTAGTCGAACAGTTAGGTGGTAAAGCGACTCCAGCGGTTGGTTTTGCCATGGGTATTGAACGTTTGGTACTGTTACTGACTACGCTAACCGAAGAAGGCCAAGATACAAGCTTTGCCGATGTTTACGTGACAGCTATGGGTGACGATGCCCAGCCTTATGCCATAGAAGTGTCAGAAGCGCTTCGTAACGCGCTGCCTAATATCCGCATTATGATGCACTGCGGTGGCGGCAACTTTAAAAAGCAATTGAAGCGTGCAGACAAAACCGGTGCACGTTTGGCGCTGTTGTTAGGTAGTGACGAAATGCAGTCTCGTGAAGTGGGTGTAAAACCACTACGCGACGGTCAAGAACAAGTTACAGTAAGCTTTGACACCTTAGCGGATAAGGTTGCTGAGATGCTGAGCGCAAAATAAGAAGAGGACATCATGGAACAGTTCGCAACAGAAGAACAACAAGTAGAAGCGATAAAGCGTTTTTGGAAAGAGCACGGTACTGCCATCATTGTGGGCGCAGCGCTAGGTTTAGGCGGCCTTTGGGGCTGGCGCTACTATTCAGAAACACAAATTGAGAGCAAAGAAGCAGCATCAGTTGCTTATCAAAATGCGGTTGAAACCTTCGGAAGCGAAGGTAGCGATGCTAAAGTGAATGCGTTCATTGAAGAAAACAAAGACAGTGGCTATGCCAGCATTGCCGGTCTTCTTGCCGCGAAACAAGCAGTAGACGCCGGCGATTTAGATGCCGCTGCGTCTCATTTAAATAGCGTAGTCACCTTTGCTGAAAATGACGAGCTTAAGGTACTTGCGTCACTTCGTTTGTCTCGAGTGCAAATTGAAATGAACCAGCTGGACGCGGCGTTGTCTACGCTTAGCAACGTAACTAACGACGCATTTTCAGCAGAGATTTCTGAATTAAAAGGCGATGTGTATCAAAAACAAGGTAAGTTTGATGATGCTCGTTTAGCTTATTCAAATGCGTTAGAAAAAAATGCCAATAACCCGCTTTTACAAATGAAGCTAGATAACTTATCGGTTTCAGCATCTCAGTAAGCGTTAGCCTTTGGGCTGGTATAAAAAATAAAGAGGTACGCAATTTGTTTCACAACACGTGTGGCCGTAAAGGTCGATTTGCTCGCACGATAGGTATGGCATTAGCAGTGTCTATCACAATGTCTGGCTGCTCTACAATTTCAGACTGGTTTGCTGACGAAGAAGAAATCGAAATTCGTCGTTTAAAACCAATTGAAGCCAAATTCTCTCCAACGCTAGCTTGGGAGCGTGATATTGGTGATGGTGTTGATCATTACTTTTCTCGCCTTCGTCCTGTCTATGCTTATAATAAGCTCTACGCAGCAGACCGTCACGGCGCAGTAGTGGCGATGGAGCCGGAAACGGGTAAAGTGTTGTGGGAAAAAGATTTCGCGCAATTTCGCTCTGAAAGCATGATGAGCGCAGTAACCAAATTATGGCGCAGCGGTGAAACAGCACGGATCGGTGGTATTTCAGTAGCAGATAGACACGTATTTATTGGTACTGAAAATGGCTATATCGCCGCGATGGACGCAGAAACCGGCGAACTGGCGTGGGATGCAACCGTGCCAGGTGAAATCTTAGCGGCGCCAGCTGCCGATGAGGGTATCCTTGTGGTAAACACAGGTGCAGGTAGCCTTTTTGGCTTCAATACCCGTACTGGCGAAGAGGTGTGGAGACATGAAGGTGACACGCCCCCGTTAACACTTCGTGGTATTTCAGGTCCTATCGCCTCAAACGGTGGTGTCATAGTTGGAACACCCATCGGAAAAATTCAGGTAAACCTTATCGAAACCGGTGTGTTGGCGTGGGAAACGGTTATAGCAACACCATCAGGTGCAACAGAACTTGAGCGTATTGTCGATATTGATACAACACCTGTTTTATTTGGTGGAACAGTTTACACGGTTTCGTATAACGGCACGCTAGCAGCCGTTGAATTGCGCTCGGGCCGGGTTATTTGGAAGCGTGAATACGCATCGTTTCGTAACTTGAACATCGACGGCAATAAGATTTTTGTTGTTGATAACAACTCAAATGTATACGCGCTGGATAGACGAAATGGCGTAGAGCTATGGTCTCAGGGTTTGCTCAAGAAGCGCTCATTAACTGCGGCTACACCGGTTGGCGATCACATTGTGGTTGGCGACAACTGGGGCTTCTTGCATTGGATTGAGCAAGAAACTGGCGAAGTGGTAGCGCGACTGGATGTGGGTGGCGATGACGAAGACGACGCTATTTTCGCAGCACCGCTAAAAGTTGACGACAGTGTTGTTGCTGTTACGCGAAATGGTGTAGTGGCATCGGTACAAGTACCTAACTAATCGATGTAGATACGCTACAGTAAATAAGCTTAGCGAAGGCGCTTCAAGGCATACTTGAAGCGCCTTTTCTTTTGGCGGGCGAAAACCCATCAACCGATTAAATAACCCCTAGGCATTCTCGAAAAGCTCACGATTAAACTCGCAGCGAACTGCATTGGTATTAGGTAGTGAACAAGGTATAATGCGGCCATTCTCAAAAGCCTCTTGTAAAACACCACGTATTTAGAGACGCAATCTCAAAACCAAGTTAGTTGTATTTGGTGTGTGGCTTGTGCTTTTTTAGCTTTCATGACCCTTAGGATCTGATAAATGTTACCCGTTGTTGCTTTGGTTGGCCGCCCGAATGTAGGTAAGTCAACCTTGTTTAATCGCCTTACAAATACCCGTGACGCACTTGTTGCTGACTATCCGGGGCTAACTCGTGACCGTAAATACGGCCAAGCGAAATTTGAAAAGCGTCAGTTTATTGTAGTGGATACCGGCGGTATTACAGGCGACGAAGAGGGCATTGATGCAGAAATGGCACAGCAGTCGCTTTTAGCCATAGAAGAAGCAGACGTCGTACTGTTTTTGGTTGACGCACGAGCGGGTTTACTTCCTGCAGATCAAGGTATTGCCGATCACTTACGCCGTATTAATAAACAGATCTTTGTCGTTGCTAACAAAGTTGACGGTATTGACGGTGACAGTGAAAGTGCAGAGTTTTACTCCCTCGGACTTGGTGCAATAAAGCAAATTGCTGCGGCACATGGTCGCGGTGTTAGCCAGTTACTGCAAGATGCGCTAAAACCCCTTGAGTCAGACTTCCCTGATATGGAGATCATCGACGAAGCGCCTGAAGAAGAGGAAGATGCAGAAAGTCAGCGTCAGCGCTTACAAGAGTTGCCTATTAAACTGGCTATTGTGGGTAAGCCAAATGTGGGTAAGTCTACGTTAACAAACCGTATTCTTGGTGAAGAGCGGGTGGTCGTTTACGACATGCCTGGTACCACACGCGACAGCGTTTACATCCCAATGGAAAGGGACGAACGAGAATATATTTTGATTGACACCGCAGGTGTTAGAAAGCGTAAAAAAATCAGCGAAGCGGTAGAAAAATTCTCGATTGTAAAAACGCTACAGGCTATCGAAGAAGCCAACGTCGTGCTGCTGGTTATCGATGCAAGAGAAGGCATCACCGATCAAGATTTGAGTTTATTGGGTTTTGTACTCAATTCTGGACGCTCACTGGTGGTGGCGGTAAATAAGTGGGATGGGTTAAGTACCGATATTAAAGATGATATAAAGCGCGAGATGGACCGTCGTCTAGGCTTTATAGACTTCGCGCGTATTCACTTTATTTCTGCTTTGCACGGTTCAGGCGTTGGAAACTTATTTGAGTCGGTACAAGAAGCTTACATGAGCGCGACGAAGCGTATTAATACTGCGCTGCTTACTCAAATTATGGAAATGGCGCAAGATGACCACCAACCGCCACTTGTGCGCGGTCGCAGGGTGAAAATGAAATACGCACATGCAGGCGGGTACAACCCACCTGTTATCGTTATTCATGGTAATCAGGTAGATGATTTACCGAGCTCGTATAAACGCTTCTTAATGAACTACTTCAGAAAAGCGTTAGAAATAATGGGCACGCCTATCAAGATTGAGTTCAGAGAGGGTAACAACCCTTTTGAAGGTAAAAAGAACAACCTTACTTTGGCGCAGCAGCGCAAGCGCCGTCGTATGATGTCTTACTACAAAGAGAAAAAGTAAGCGTCGATTTAAATAGCTACCTAGTTGTATCTAGGTAGCAACCCCTTCCTTTATTTGCGTGCTTTTAAGCTGCCGCCCCTCGCTATATTGTGAGTAAAACTCGCTTACGCCGCCACATAATCTAAACCTTTTTGCCTTTGATGGGTATTTCGCTTATTCCAGCCTCCTAAGCAGTACGTGCAGGATATATAGGGCACGAAGTCTTGATGTATCGAATTACATGGCGCGTGTAAACCTTGCAGGAATGGGTGGGCCGAGTCGAGGCAAGAGAGGCTTCATTACTTATGTTTACGACGTGTACCGGGCGCGCTATCAATAGAAAAGCGCATGCGTAGAAATATGCGTAATTAATTGAATACTGGTGTTCTTTTTGCTCTACCTAGTTGCTACGCATGTTCTTCTGTCTACGGCGAGGGCTTGCTAAACAGCAATAAACATCATTTATAAATGACATTGGCAAGCAGCATTAGGGAGTTACTGTGTCAGTAGTGAAATCATATAACCACACCTCATCACTTCAAAAAAACCAGGTGTATAACTGGTATGACAGATACAAACCAAAACAACAGTTAAAAACTTATGTACTTAGCGATAATGTGAAGCCAAAAGCAACGCCTAAAACCTCTTTTATCAAGCGTCTTTCCGCGAAATAGCGACCTCGGTTAATTGCCTGAATATCAATGTAAGCTACCCAATGGCAAATGTACTTACTGTTGAGGCCGCTGCAACAGCAGTGCGCGCACGTTTTTCATCATTTTAGATTCTTCTGGTACTTCTATTTTTACAATGAGCTTATCCACTATATTGTCGGAATAGTCGGGCGGGAAAGTGGTAGATACTTTAATAATTTTATCTTGTCGTCGAAAAACGTAGGTGGTGGCATAGATAGATGGCGATGTTTCAGAAGTAGCGCTAAGGCCCAATCGCCATCCAAAAATTTGATTATTAACCTCGTAGCGAGCAGCGGGCTTTACTTGGGACAAGGTGAGTTTTTGTATTTGTGCGTTACTCTTGGCTCGCTTTAGGTCTTCCTCTAACTGCTTTGGCAGCAACTCATTTTCGTCGAGAGTAAGTTGTTCTAAAAAGGGGTAAACGGTAACGTCAATTAATGCATCTTCGTATGCCGGATGCGTATAACGGGTTATCGCGCCGCTAAAGGGGTCAGCGTAAAGCTGAGTAGCTAATTTGGTAAATTCACCCACCGCACTAGGTACCTGTAACGCGCTTTCATAATTGCTTGCCTCTAGCGCGGTAAATAAATATTGGCTTGTGAATAGCCCCGTACGCTCTGCATAGTCAAGCCATTTTGAAACAAGTGTTTGTGGGGCTTGTTGTTGGGCGTTAGCTATACCTTCTTGTGAACCCTGCCTTTTACTTTTTATTTTATTAGTATCGTTATTTAATGACGCACTAAACGACGCTGAGTCTATTTCAATGCCGCGCCACTGTATTGTAAATTCAGCATATTGTTTAGCGTCTTTTGGCATTAAATTATCATGTGTAGTCCTTGGTGCTGGGCCGACATTTGCTATAAGCAATTCGTAATCGTTACCCTCGCCAAAAGGGCGAAGGTTAGTAAAAACGCCAGATTTTATTATTTGCTCAATAAAGGCATCGGGGGATATGGCATCTTCGATACATAATTCGTTGTTAGCAAATAAGGCACTTTCATTGACGTAGCCATCAATACTTTCATGTTGAGGTTTAAAAGAAGTGACCGTTTTAGTTTCAACATCTATTTGGCGTTGGGTTTGACAGGATTGTTGCAGGGCGTCGCTGGGATAGGTAGAGAAAACGGATACCGGTAGGTTAACTTCGGCTCCCCAGGCCAAACTGGGTAAAAGTGAGAGGGAAAAATACAGGGTAAAAAGCAGCACAAACCCCTGTATAACGGGTGCTGCAAAAAGCGCCCGTCGGTGTAATGTGAAAAAAGAATTCGGGTTTACCTTAACGGGCATAAAACTAAAGGCTACCTATTGCCGTTGAATATTTGTCACTGTACTGGTTATTTCGCCATCAGTCACTCGTGTTTTTATCTCATCGCCTACATTAACCTTGCTAACGTTATTAACCGTAGTGCTATCAGTAAGGGTAATGCTGTAGCCTCGAGCCAACGTAGAGAGCGGGCTTACAGATTGTAAGAGTGTTACGGAACCACCGAGTTCACTTTTCTTGTTTTTGAGCAAGGCAGTCATAGTAGCGATCAACTTAGCGTTTGCGTAACTAAGTTTGTCTTTCGCTCGGGCTACACGCGCCGCAGGCGATTGTTGATTTAATCGGTAGTTAAGCGCATGAACGCGCTTTTCCGCAGTGGACATATCCCTTTGCATTGCGTGTACTAAGCGCAGCTGTAACCTGTCTAAGGTTTGCCACTGAGACTGTATACGACTTTGCGGGTGCAGAGCATCTAAGCGCTGCTTTTTAAGGGTCAGTTGTTGCTTATTCGCCTGAATACAATGGTTCATCGCGCGGGCCAAACGCTGCTTCTGCTGGTTTATGGTTTGATAGAGCGCTGTAGAGTCTTGACTTAAAATTTCTGCCGCAGCAGATGGGGTGGGAGAGCGTACATCAGCCACAAAGTCGCTAATGGTAAAGTCTACTTCGTGGCCAACGGCGCTCACGATGGGAAGGGTGCTGGCGGCTATTTCTCTGGCCAAGCTTTCATCGTTAAAGCACCATAAATCTTCCAGCGAGCCTCCGCCTCTGGTGAGTAGAAGCACGTCGACCTCTGAACGTTGGTTAGCTTTACGCAGCGCATTAATTAGCTGAAGCGGTGCGGCTTCACCCTGTACCATAGATGGGTAAACAATAACCTCAGTTTGCGGGCTTCTGCGTTTCAATACGCTTAAGACATCGTGAAGCGCTGCGCCGCTTGATGAAGTGATCACTCCAATGCGATTTATACGTTCAGGCAGTGGCCGCTTATTCGTTGCATCAAATAGCCCTTCATTATTAAGCTTGAATTTTAATGCTTCAAACGCTTGCTTAAGCGCACCTTCACCGTCGCTTTCCATGTGCTCAACAACAAGTTGATAGTCACCGCGGGCTTCATATAGTCCTACCGAAGCGCGCACTAAAATTTTATCGCCTTCTTTTGGGCGAAGGCGTACATTGCGATTAGCGCCTTTAAACATGGCGGCGCGAACTTGCGCTTTATTGTCTTTCAGGGTGAAGTACCAATGCCCTGAAGCGGCGGCCACAAAGTTTGATATTTCTGCAGATAGCCAAATAAGACCAATTTCGCCCTCTAGTACGGTTCTGGCGAGGCGATTTAGCTTAGTAACTGTTAAAATTTGTCGAGAGGTAGATGGCGAATTTGTAAACATAAAAAAAATCACAAGGTTTAATACATTTAGAGTTTACCTGAAAAACAAAAAACACTACAATTGCGCCGCAATTAACCCTCAACTGAATAGGTGTTGTTGCATGCTACGTATCATCCAAGAAGCCCTGACGTTCGACGATGTGTTGCTGGTTCCCGGCCACTCGACCGTCCTCCCTCACACTGCAAACTTACAAACGCGCCTTACGCGTAATGTAACGCTTAATATCCCAATGGTGTCAGCTGCCATGGACACGGTTTCTGAAGCCCGCCTAGCAATCGCGCTAGCACAAGAGGGTGGTATTGGTTTCATTCACAAGAACATGAAGCCAGAAGAGCAAGCTAAACACGTACGCGAAGTTAAAAAATATGAAAGCGGTGTGGTATCTGACCCGGTAACGGTAGATAAAGATGCGACTATCGGTGACGTTATTTCCCTTTCTAAACGCCTTGGTTACTCGGGTTTCCCTGTAACAGATAAAGACAATAACCTTATTGGTATTGTTACTGGTCGAGACCTTCGCTTTGAAAAGCGCTTAGAGCTACCTATTAGCAATGTGATGACCGGCAAAGATGATTTGGTTACGGTTAAAGAGGGTGCAAGCTCTGACGTGGTGTTAGACCTTATGCACGAACACCGTATTGAAAAAATTCTCGTGGTTGATGATGCATTCAAGCTAACCGGCCTCATCACCGTTAAAGACTTTCAAAAAGCTGAAAATAAACCTAATGCATGTAAAGATGAATTAGGCCGCCTTCGTGTTGGCGCTGCAGTGAGTGTAGGGCCAGGTACTGATGAGCGTATTGCACTATTGGTTGACGCTGGCGTTGACGTTCTGCTTATCGATACTTCACACGGCCACTCACAGGGCGTTATTGACCGCGTTAAGAAAGTACGCGCAGATTTCCCAGACATCCAAATTATTGCGGGTAACGTTGCAACGGGCGACGGCGCAAAAGCACTAGCTGATGCGGGCGTAGATGCGGTTAAAGTAGGTATTGGCCCTGGTTCAATTTGTACTACCCGTATCGTAACCGGGTGCGGTGTACCTCAAATTACTGCGGTATCTGATGCTGTTGAAGCACTTAAAGATACCGATATTCCCGTTATTGCTGACGGCGGTATTCGTTTCTCTGGTGATATTGCCAAGGCACTGGCTGCCGGCGCAAGCTGTGTAATGGTTGGCAGTATGCTAGCGGGCACCGAAGAATCACCAGGTGAAGTAGAGCTGTTCCAAGGCCGCTACTACAAGTCGTACCGCGGTATGGGCTCGCTAGGTGCAATGAACCAAAGCCATGGTTCATCAGATCGTTACTTCCAAGAGTCTAACAACGCTGAAAAATTGGTACCAGAAGGTATCGAAGGTCGCGTCGCCTATAAAGGGCCGATTGCGAACATTATTCATCAGCAAATGGGCGGTTTACGTTCAGCTATGGGCTTAACTGGCTGTGCTACTATTGAAGAGATGAACACCAAAGCGCAATTCGTGCGCGTTACGTCTGCCGGAATGGGCGAGAGTCACGTACACGATGTAAGCATAACCAAAGAAGCGCCAAATTACCGTTTAGGTTAAGGCGACCGACGACTGCGAGGCTGGTACTACACCAGCCTTTGTTCTTTTATTTAACGGGTAAAAACAAAACATGACCACAAATATCCACGACCAACGCATACTCATTTTGGATTTTGGCTCGCAATACACGCAGTTAATTGCACGTCGCGTTCGCGAAATTGGTGTTTACTGTGAGCTATGGGCTTGGGATGTCACGGAAGAGCAAATTCGCGAATTCAATCCGCAAGGTATCATTTTATCTGGTGGGCCTGAGTCGGTCACAGAAGAAGGCTCTCCGCGAGCGCCAGATTATGTATTTGAAGCTGGTGTGCCTGTATTAGGCGTGTGCTACGGCATGCAAACAATGGCTCACCAATTAGGCGGTGGTGTATTAGGTTCTGATAAGCGCGAGTTTGGCTACGCGCAGGTTGAAGTGATTAAACCAAGCCCGCTACTTGATAAAATTGAAGATGCCATTGGTGATAACGGCGCAGCCCTGCTTGATGTATGGATGAGTCATGGGGACAAAGTGGCCGCTATTCCTGAAGGCTTTGAAACTATTGCGCAAACGGCGTCATGCCCTCACGCTGCAATGTATAACGAAGAGAAGCAATTCTACGGTGTTCAATTCCACCCAGAAGTGACTCACACCCGCCAAGGTATGCGCTTACTTACCCAATTCGTAATGGATATTTGTAAGTGTGAAAAGCTGTGGACGGCAGGAGCGATAATAGAAGATGCCATTGAGCGCATTAAAGAAAAAGTAGGTGATGAGAGAGTTATTCTTGGTCTTTCAGGTGGCGTAGACTCTTCAGTTACTGCCATGCTGCTTCACCGTGCTATAGGCAAAAACCTCACCTGTGTATTTGTAGATAACGGCCTGTTACGCCTAAATGAAGCTGACCAGGTAATGGAAATGTTTGGCGACCACTTTGGGTTAAACATTATCCGTGTCGATGCAGAAGGGCGTTTCTTAGACCGCCTTAAAGGCATTGAAGACCCAGAGCTTAAGCGTAAAGCCATCGGTAACGAGTTTGTTCGCGTATTCGATGAAGAGGCGAGTAAGTTAGAAAATGCCAAGTGGCTAGCACAGGGTACTATCTACCCAGACGTGATCGAGTCAGCGGGCTCTGCAACAGGTAAAGCACACGTAATTAAGTCTCACCATAACGTAGGCGGCCTTCCAGAAGATATGGAACTAGGGCTAGTTGAGCCACTGCGTGAGCTATTCAAAGACGAAGTACGTAAAATTGGCTTAGAACTAGGCTTGCCATACGACATGCTTTACCGTCACCCGTTTCCTGGTCCGGGACTAGGCGTACGTGTGTTAGGCGAGATAAAGAAAGAGTATTGCGATTTACTTCGTCGTGCCGATGCTATCTTTATCGAAGAATTGTATGCCGCCGATCTTTACCAGAAAGTAAGTCAAGCGTTCACGGTATTCTTACCCGTGCGCTCAGTTGGCGTAATGGGTGATGCCCGCAAATACGACTGGGTAGTAAGTTTACGTGCGGTAGAAACCATCGACTTTATGACAGCGCATTGGGCACACCTTCCATATGATTTCTTAGGTAAAGTGTCGAACCGGATTATCAATGAAATCGACGGCATCAGCCGTGTGGTCTATGATATTTCAGGTAAACCGCCTGCTACCATTGAGTGGGAATAACCTGCTTTAATGCAATAAACAAAAAAGAGCTTTCGGGCTCTTTTTTTGAATATTGATTCAATATCTGGCTTGTTTCATATGGCTCTGAATAGTAACAAAAGTCAAAATGTGTCCAATAAATTTACAAACAAAAGTAAAGTCTCATTGTATTTTTTTGTAAGGCTTTGTATTTAATGGTTTTTTTGGGTTGGTATTTTTTTTGCTTATTCTTTTTCAATAAATTACTTAACAAAGGGATTTGGTTAATAGCTATCTGCTATTAAATTCCGATTTCAAAGGATGACAAAATGAAAAAATTTCTCAAGACTCATAGATGCTTAGCGAAGAGTATACTCATTACCTCTGTGGTGCTTGGAACAGGTAGTGCAATGGCTGCTCCAATATCCTTGATAAACCAAGGCTTCGAAACTGGTGATTTAAGTGGTTGGGATACGATCGGTCAAGTTGTAGCAGCAGGTCCTACAACTGTTGTAACAAATAATGGTACTAACTATTTAATCTCCCCAAACGAATCAAGTATGGCATTCATGGACTCTTTTGGTGCGAGTGTTTCCGAGATAGAAAGTTTTTTCGGCATTGCTAGTGGAAGTTTCAACGCTACTCAGACCCCATTTGGAAATAGTTCTTTAACTAATGGTTCAGCTATTTCTCAAAGCTTTGTAGCCAGTGCCGGTGACACTATTGATATGTCATGGAATTATGCGGCCCGTGACTATATTCCTTTTACTGACCCTTCCTTTGCTGTATTGATTGCTCCCGATGGAACAACTCAGATTGAAACTTTAGCGAGCACTACTGGTCCAGGGCTAGCAACGGGTTCAGATGGCATTTCTGGAGTTTTCTCTTTTGCAGAAGAACTTAGTCAAGATGGTGAATATACAATTGGTTTTGCTGTGACCAATTCTTCAGACACTATTCTTAACGCAACTTTATTTTTAGATGATGCAGCAGGCGAATGTAACCCTTCTTGCAATGAATTGGGGTCTCCTGAGAATCCTTTATTGCCTGAAGAGGATGACACACCAGATTCCTTTGACTTTTCGTTTACAGTGACGGAACCATCATTTCCTATATTTATAGATCCTATAGTTGCAGTCGGCTATGACTATGTTGTAAATAGTGGTCCAAACGTCGCTAGCGTAATCTTGCCAGAAATCGGAGATGGTATATTTGATGTATACGGCTGGGATGGCTCTGACTACAATCTATTCTTAGGAGAGGCACTTGCTAACATAGCTTTTGACTTTGAACCCGACGGAGTTTCCCAGTTTCAAGTAAAGGGTATAGAAGTAGAAGAAATGCTAGACCCGAGTGATCCTGCAGCATTTATAACAGGCTTGACGTTCGTTGAGGCAGGGGATGTGGATATAAGTCAGATTGCTATAACGATTGATACGGATGATCTAGTTGATGTGCCGGCTCCATCATCTTTAGGGTTACTAGGTATATCTCTAATAATGATGCGTAGTATCCGTAAGAAAGCTTCTATTTCGTTTATGAATAAATAAGTTCATAGTAATGGATAAATATACGAAAAATATTAAACTTGGATACAGCTTGAAAAGTTGTATCCAAGGTTTTTTAACACTAACAGTGTCACTTTATTGTTTGTCTCTAAATGCAGAGACAAGTGTGGAAGAACCTATTAGATTTGGTTCTTGGCAAGTTGTTTGTAAAACCGGTATTGATAGTCATAAGCAATGTATAGCTCACCAAATGGTTCAGAAGGGGAGCGCTCCAAATAATGTTGTATTGGGTGTTATGATAGGTTATCAAAGCAAGGATCCTTCACCGCATTTAGTATTTCGTTTTAGCCCTAAAGCAGATAAGTCAAAAGGTGTTGCGGTTAAAGTTGATAGTGAAAAAGTAATCAAAGCTCCAATTAACCAATGTGATGAAAGCGTTTGTGAGGTTAAGTCTCTCATACCTAGAGGGTTATCTGAACAAATGAAGGGCGGGCAAACTATGATGTTTGCATTTTTTATAGAAGATGAACAGATCATTTATCCAGTATCACTTAAAGGTTATCGCGAGCTGTACACTTTTATTACCGAATAAATGAGCTTTACGTTATGAATGATTAGCCTGCAGTGTTTTGTTAAGTCGGCATATCTTGGTTAATATTTATAACACTATCTATTTGCTTTTATAGCCAAACAAAACTGGCTAGTCTTATTAGAGTTCATTCGACTTTTACGCTTTTTACGGAAACTAAAAAGTTGTGTGGCTCTACCAGTATATTCCCCGCTCAAGCGTATAGAAATAGGTACTAAAGTGTACGTATCCATACCTTTTTTGTAACCATACCGTCATAAAAATATCATTTAATGGCGACGTCCTTCTTTGAATTTATACTAAAGGTTAAGCCGTGTTCAACTACACTAGCATCAGCCGTTTGGTTATGACGCCCGTTCTAGCCAGCTTCTTTATCCTCGTATTGTTAAACGGTGCGTCTATTTTAAAATCGTTTTCACTGCTTAATGCTTTTGATGAACTAGAAAATACTCTAGTACAGTCAGAGCGTGACGTAAATACCACGCTAAGTACATTCAAAACCCAGGTTCAGGAATGGAAAAACGTACTGCTTCGCGGCCATAAAAAAGAGGATAGAGTAAAATATTGGGAGCGCTTCAAACAACGTGAAGCGGATATTACTCGCCAATTCGACAAAATGTTATCAAGTGCGGTTATCAACGATAGCGTTAAATCGAACATTAGGCAGTTTCAACAGGCTCACGCCGTCATGGCTGAAAAATACCGCGAAGGTTATAACGCATTTGTCGATTCGGGGTTTGATCCAAAAGTAGGCGATAGTTATGTTCGTGGTATTGATAGAGAGCCGGCGAAGCTTTTAAGCGGCATTGCCTCAGATATAGCGTCGGATTCAGCCAGTGCAATTGCTGCACTTAAAGCGAATACGCGAAGTATGCTTTGGGTGATAATACTGGCAGCAATCGTATTGTCTGTATTGTCTGTAGTTTATGTCATCGCCCGCTTGCGTTCGCAGGTCATTAAGCCTACTAAAGAGGTTGCTGCATGTATATCAAACCTAGCGAACAGTCATTATGACTATGCGCTTACTTATACAAGCGATCATGAGCTTGGTATGCTGGCGAACTCTGCACGGGCTTTACAGTACAAGCTAAAAGAGTCTGTTGCGCAGCTCCAGCAGGCAGAGAGAGAAATTGATAAAGCGTTTGGTACCCTTGGGAATGTCAGTCAGTCGATTATGGAAGGCGCTAATGACCAACGCGACGCCTCCCGCTCTTTAGATAGTAGTACTGACAAGCTTAAAGAAATCGTACAAAACTTGGTGGCGATAACCGATCAGGTAGCGGTAGCAACCAATAATTCTGAAAAAAATGTGGCAAGCTGTTATGCCACATTCGAAAGCGCCAATGCCGGGTTTAAACAATTAGCTAAAACGGTGACTGAATCAAGCGACATTGTTTCAGATTTACAAACCCGCAGTACGAATATTTTAAAAGTTGTGAATGTCATTAATGAAATAGCGGACCAAACCAACCTTTTAGCGCTTAACGCAGCAATTGAAGCCGCGAGAGCAGGGGAGCACGGGCGAGGTTTTGCGGTGGTCGCTGATGAGGTGCGTGCCCTCGCCGCTAAAACGCAGCAATCGACGAAAGAAATTAACGATATATTAAGCAGCTTTGAAGCCGAAGCAAAAGGGGCTGTTGCGGCTATGTCATCAGGCAAGCAGTTATCTGATACTAACGCAGCGGAGGCCGCTACAGCGCTTAAAACGTTAAATAACGTGGTAAACGATATTCAAGAGACTGCGAGTGTAGTGGTTGCACTTAACGAGGCTGCAGATGAACAAGAGGCCGTATTGCATCAAGTTGAGATGATAATAAGCAATGTAGTTAACTCTTCAGAGAAGTATCACCAGCTCGCACAGCGCGACGATATGTCTCACTCTATGAAAAGTATGTCAGAAAACGTAGAAAAAGTGGTGAACAGTTTGACCCGCTAGCGTCCCTTTGTCAGTATCAAACGCTATTTATTGAAAAAGGAGCAGCCATGCTCCTTTTTTCATTGCCAAGCCGCAAATACTTAAAACCAGTACGTGAAGTGAAGAGTGTACCGATATTGATGACAACGCCATTAGTCTTTCACCCCATATATAGTCAGCTAGACCTTCCCGAACGGCATCGCTTTCCCATAGAGAAATATGTGGGTATTCGAGATGAATTAATAAGGCGAGGAATAGACAAGGCGCGTTTTATTACTCCGTCGCCTTTAGATTTCTCTGTGTTGACAGACAACTACGACCGTTAATATGTAGAGGCGCTCACATCCGGCAATTTAGATAAGAAAGCCATGCGGCGCATTGGTTTTCCGTGGTCACAGCAGCTCATCGAGCGCACCCGAACCGCGGTTGCTGGCACATGCTTAACTGCCTCATTAGCATTACAGCACGGCAAAGCGCTTAACTTAACCGGTGGGTATCATCATGCTTTTGCTGATTTCGGCTCAGGGTTTTGTTTATTTAACGATTTATATCTTGCGGCGAAAACCATGCAAAAATCGTCCGCTATTGATAATGTACTTATCGTTGATTTAGACGTGCACCAAGGCGATGGAACGGCAAAGCTTGCTGAAAATGATAGAGATATCTTTACCTTGTCTATACATGGAGAAAAGAACTTTCCTTATAGAAAGCAGCAATCAGACATCGATATTGGGCTTGCCAAAGGTACCGAAGATGATGAGTACCTACAAACACTTGAACAAGCGCTGGCACTAGCAAAAAGGCAATTTCAGCCCGACGCTATTATTTATGATGCCGGTGTTGATGTGCACGTGAATGACGATTTAGGGCATTTACATATCTCCACCGAAGGGGTGTACGAAAGAGACAAAATCGTATTCGCGCTGGCCGAACAATTAGGAGTGCCTATTGCAGCCGTTATTGGTGGAGGGTATCAGCGAGATATTGCAGCGCTGGTGGATGTACATATTCAGCTATATCGCGCCGCGAGGGTAATAAGTTAGGCGCTGTAAAAAGCGAGTAGCTAAATAAAAAGCGCGCTAAACATGTAAGCGTAGCGCGCTTGATTTACTTCATAGGGAGAGGGGTGTCGGCCTATAAGAAAAGCAGCTGGAAACCCAAACCAATGCGCTCTTGCGACCGGTTATAGTCGATAAGTGAATCACCATAGCCGTTGAAATATTGCAGTAAGATTTCGTACCTATCAGAAATGGGGTAAGTCAAATCTAGTTGAATACTGCCTCGGTTTTCATCGAAATCTAAATTGTTTCTAAGTAGGGCGAGTACTTTGAATGCTCCAATTTTTCTACCATATCCGAACTCCATTCGCCCGTAATAGTCCTCTATATCAGGGTTATCATCGCCCGTAGGATCTAATGGATCTTCTTTTTCGTCTTCAGGAATACGATACCAGGTTTTTAGGTAATAAATGTCGTCGTTATCACTGAATACAATAGAGGCAAATAAGCGGTTCCAGCTTCTTGATTGTAGGCCGCTTTGACCATTAGACATGTGATTGAAGCCTACTTGAAATGTATTAAATTTATACCCCAGTACGGAATAATCAGCGGTTTCCTGCCAAAAAATTTCTGGCTCGTAGTTGGTCTCGCGAAACGGCTTAGATGCCTCGCTATTATACAGCTGCCAAAATGATGTCAGCGTAAAGCCAAAATACACCCCGTCGAATCCTGTATCTTCTAAGTAAAGGGGGAGTTTGGCACTGACTTGGAATTTTGCTTCTTTATTATCGACGTTTTCGTCCGTCAAGTCTTCGTTTCCAGTGGTATTGGGGTTGGAAACGTAAGTAATGGGAAGCAGGTAATTTTGTCGATGTTGCGTAATAGCAAACACGTTATCCAGCGCTTCTTTATCACCTTCTAAACGGTCATCTAACGCGCTTTCTGAGGTGGTATCACGCTTTATAATGTCAATGACTTCGATACCTTCTTCATCTTGAGAGGGATCGTTGGTTTCGTTTTGATTGCTTATTTGTTGCTCGCTGCTATCAACGATTTGAGGTTGAGTGCTAACAACATCTGAGGATGTTTCTTGTCCACACACACTTGTGCTAGCAGCAAACGCTGCCAAAAATACGAAAGGCTTTAACACTGACACCTTTAATTCTCCGTAACATGGGGTTATTTTTATGCTTAACTGAAGTCCAGTGTGAGGCCTTCTGAGGAAGCAAATACGTGTAAATTAGACTCTGCCACTGTGACATATTCATTACAATGTTTTACAACATCATCTATATCGTCATCTGTGCGTTCTGGATCATGACTGTATAGTGCTAATTTTTTTGCATTGGACGCCATAGCCAGTTTAACCGCCTCCTCAGCCACAGAGTGGCCCCACCCGTTTTTAGCAGGCATATCAGACAGCATATACTGTGCATCGTGAATAAGTAAGTCTGCATTCTCAGCAAATTTAGCAAAATCAATAAAGTCGGTTTCTTTCTTATAAGGAGGGTAAAGCTCATTATCTGTAATGTAAGCAACCTTCACACCATCAGCGTTTATGCAATAGGCGCTGCCGCTTCCCGGATGATTCATTGCAAGTCGCGTGATCTTTGCGCTTCCTATTGCAAAGGTGTTGTCCGCTTTCGGTATTTCAATAAGCGAGATGTTTGCTCTGAGCGCACTTCTTGGTACGGGAAATAACGATCCTTCCATTTGTTTTAAAATTTGGTCCGGTTCTTCAAACAGAGTTTGTCCTGGATAGATATTTATTTCGCGTTCGGCTTGATATATGGGAGGAAAGAAGGGGAAACCTTGTATGTGGTCCCAATGATTATGGCTCAGCAAAAGATGGATAGGGGTGTTCTTTTTCGCTAAGTGCTCACCAAGAAGGCGAATACCCGTTCCAGAGTCGAGGACGATATCGGTACCGTCCTCAAGCTCGATATGAACGCATGCTGTATTGCCACCATAGCGGACGAAAGCTGCTCCCGGAGTGGGTATAGACCCTCTAACGCCATAGAATGTTAACCGCATACGCCCTCTTTATACTTAACTTATGGGCAAGTTCAGATGTTAGAGTGCGGCTACAAATTCTTTTGCTGCGCTGAGGTCTAATAACTGCTTCTCGCCAGTACGTCTATTTTTATACTCAACCTGTTGATTATCTAGGTTTCTTTCACCAATAACAATACTATGAGGTATGCCAATTAATTCCATATCATTGAACATAACACCCGGGCGCTCTTTTCTATCGTCAAATAGCACTTCTATGCCTAATGCAACAAGCTCTTCATAAAGGGCTTCGGCTGCTTCTTTGATACGGTGAGACTTATGCATATTCATTGGTATTAATGCAATTTTAAACGGTGCGATAGGATCTGGCCACTTTATGCCAAATTTATCGTGATTTTGCTCAATGGCCGCCGCCACAATACGCGATACACCAATACCGTAACAGCCCATAGTAAGGGTTTGGTGCTTGCCTGTTTCGCTCAATACACCGCAGTTCATTGCTTCTGAATATTTTCTACCAAGCTGGAAGATATGACCTACTTCAATACCGCGTTTGATATCGAGCGTACCTTGGCCATCAGGTGATGCGTCGCCGGCAACGACATTGCGGATATCAACGGTATTGATACCATCTGGCCAGTTAACGTTGACGTTAACTTTTCCGCCTGCGCCAGCACCTGTTGTGAAATCAGCAAGGGCTGCTGCACTTGCGTCAACGTAAGCAGGTACGGGCAGGTTAGTTGCATCTGCAAAGAAAGGCGATACACCAAGCACATCTTTTGCTTGTTCAAATGACGCTTCAACAAGAGGAATCGCAACGCCGTCTATTTTTTCAGCTTTAATGTCGTTTAGCTCATGGTCTGCACGTAGTACGAGCGCTACCCATTTATCACAAACAACGTCTTCGCCTTTATCATTGAGTTCATTAGCCCCTTTTACTAATACGACTTTAACGGCGTTAGTAGCGTTGGCATCGACACTCTTTAAAATCGCATTAAAGTCTTTGCCTTTGGCATCTTTGGTTTCAACATCGGCGCCGGAAGGCACTGCTTTTTCAGGCGCAACAGCCGCAGCCATTTCAACATTAGCGGCGTAATCGCTGTCGCTTGAAAACGCGATAGCATCTTCACCTGATTCAGCAAGTACGTGGAATTCGTGCGAGTGGTTACCACCAATAGAGCCAGAGTCAGCAATAACCGCTCTGAAATCGAGCCCCATGCGAGAGAAAATCGCACAGTAGGCGTCGTACATTTTCTGGTAGGTCTCTTCTAAGCAGCTATCTTCCAAGTGAAAGCTGTAGGCGTCTTTCATTGTAAATTCGCGACCGCGCATAATACCGAAACGAGGGCGAACTTCGTCTCGGAATTTGGTTTGAACCTGATACAGATTCAAAGGAAGCTGCTTGTAGCTGCTAATTTCATTGCGTACAAGCGCCGTGATCACCTCTTCATGGGTTGGACCTAGCACGAAATCTCGCTGGTGGCGGTCTTTAACGCGAAGTAGTTCAGGGCCGTATTCTTCCCAACGGCCAGATTCTTCCCACAAATCCGCGGGCTGAACAACGGGCATTAGCACCTCAATAGCACCTGCTTTGTTCATTTCTTCGCGAACAATATTGGCTACTTTGTTTAGTACACGAAGACCAGAAGGTAGCCAAGTGTAAAGACCTGAAGCTAGCTTTCTGATCATGCCAGCTCTAAGCATAAGCTGGTGGCTAATAACCTCTGCGTCTGCAGGTGTTTCTTTCTGCGTGGCAAGCAAATATTGACTAGTGCGCATGTAAAGCAGGTTTCCTGTTAAATTTATAATATAAATAGTGAGTGTGAAGGCAATACGCTCAACTTTTTATGTCACAAAACGTTAGTAAGAAGGGCGTGGCATCACTTATTTTGGCGTATTCTAATTAACTGTGAGCAATTACGCCACAGACGGTTACCACTTATCGGTGATTTATCCTAGTTGAACAAGCTCAGTCACGCACACCGCAGCATTTTTAATAGTGAACCCCACATCGATATCATATAGCGTGACGCGATAGATTTTTTCATCATTATCAAGATGTTGTTTATACGCAGGGCGGGGGTCTTGGGCGAGAACTGCAGTTACTAGGGCTGAAAAATCGCTATGTTTCGTTTCTATTTTCGCCAGCATAGACGAGAGACTAGGAGCGAAAAAAACATCCCGGTGGGGGATAGGGTTAATGTCGTCTAGCTTGTCTTTTGCGTTATCAACACTATCGGCATATGAAATATAAGGCTTAACATCGATGAGCGGCGTGCCGTCTACAAGGTCTACGCCTTCAACACAAAGCTGCGTTTGCCCGTTTCTGCTGGTAATGCCCTTATTAACTACGACCGACATTCCAATGCCGTTAGGTCTATGCGTACTTCTGCTTGCTAGTACGCCCATTGTTGCATTACCACCTAACCGAGGGGCTTTTACGGTACTTTTCCAGCCACGCTCTAGATTTTGGTGAAAAATGAACAAAAGCCATAAATGACTGTAGTGCTCTATTCCTTTTAGCATATTGATGTCGTTAAACCCTTCCCCGAACGTAATAACACCTTGTGCTTTTGCTAGGTTTGGCTGCCTAGGAATGGCGAATTTTTGTTTGAACGGGGTGGCGATAGTGGCAATACTGGCTATGTCGAAAGAAGAAGGGGCGGTCACGCTTTGTTCCTAACGCAGTTAAAGAAAATATTATTTGTCATATTACTCTCATATATTGAAGGTAAGGTAGCCCTTCAAGTGAAAACTTGGTCCAAATTAAACGCCGACTATTTGTGTCGTTAGTGGGTTTGTTTGGATTCCCTGGAGTAATCCAATGCTTTAAGCCTGCCTGAGTAACGGTTAAAACGGTGCTAAATAGTAGTGTAGTGTTATCAGATTAACCTATCTCTAATCAAACGCTTCGCTATTCTTGCCTTACTCGGCGGGCTTGTCTTTTTTAATTTCTTTAAGCACTTTTTCGAAGTATGGGCAGCCAAGTGACTGTGCTTTTTCAATGTTGTGACTGAAAATCTTCTCTGCATCTTCTTCTTTTTTCATATAGCGCGTAATATCGGCTTCGCGAATAAGGTGTAGAAGGGGATAGGGAGAGCGATTAGTAAAGTTTTCAGCGTCACTCGCCTCACTGCCATCAAATATATAATCAGGGTGGAAACTCGCGAGTTGATAGGTTCCGCTATAGCCCCAGTCATGAAGCATATTATCCGCGATGGCTAAGACATCAAGGTATTCGTCGAAGTCCCCAAGGGTTGTGTGAGTAAGTGCAATTAGCGTAGTAGCAGTGTCTTCGTTCTCTTCTAAATGCCTGACTTCATCATAGAGCGATTGGATAACGTCGCCCACATCACCGCCTATAACTACGCATCGAATACCGCTTGGTGTTCTTACATAGCGGGCGAAGGGGCAGAAATTGTGCTCTATAACAATATCATCAACCCATTTTAGCGTTGCATCAATAACGTGCTGTTCGAGTAAGGGGGAAGTTAAATTAGCCATAGTAGGAATAAAATAAGTAGGGTTGTATGTTGTGTTGTAGCGTGGGCTTATCAAAAAGGCAGACATCACTCTCTGCCTTTGTTTGTTACGCTATTAAGGTTGCTTATTGATGTAAAATGAAGATGGACTATTAAGAGTGATACTTAACATACGCTTCTAACGTATTTTCAATAAGGCTCGCTACGGTCATTGGCCCTACACCGCCAGGAACCGGCGTGATCCAACCGGCCCGTTCCTTCGCTTTATCAAAG
The DNA here is from genome assembly GCF_000020585.3 of Alteromonas mediterranea DE. Lineage (NCBI taxonomy): Bacteria > Pseudomonadati > Pseudomonadota > Gammaproteobacteria > Alteromonadales > Alteromonadaceae > Alteromonas > Alteromonas mediterranea. The sequence goes on along the minus strand of NC_011138.3, from coordinate 2,941,374 downwards.
TCTACATCTCCCACCAAAGAGCCATCGTTAACCCGGTTAATGCCGACATCAATAACAATAGCACCAGGCTTCACCCAGTCTCCTGGAATGAAATTCGGCTTACCTACAGCAACAACCAGCAAGTCCGCACGTTGAACATGGCTTTTTAAGTCTTGAGTGAACTTGTGGCAAGTGGTCACTGTGCAGCCTGCTAACAATAGCTCAAGGCTCATTGGGCGGCCTACAATATTTGAAGCGCCTACAATAACCGCGTCCAAACCTTTCACAGGGCGCTTAGTCGACTCTATCATTGTCATGATGCCTTTAGGCGTACACGGGCGTAATGCGGGGATACGCTGTGCAAGGCGACCAATATTATAAGGGTGGAACCCGTCTACATCTTTATGCGGATGGATACGTTCTAGCACCTTTTCCGCATTTAAACCTGCGGGAAGCGGAAGCTGCACTAAAATTCCGTCTATTTCTTTATCTTCGTTAAGCTGATCCACTAAGTTAAGCAGTGTCTCTTCAGTCGTATCAGAAGGAAGGTCGAATGAACGAGAGACGAAACCTACTTCATCACAAGCTTTTCTCTTGTTAGATACATACACTTGTGAGGCGGCATCGCTACCCACTAAGACAACCGCAAGGCCTGGCTGTCTTTTACCTGCTTGAGTTAACGAGTCAACGTAGGAAGTAACGTGTTGGCGAACTTGTTTGGCAATTAATTTGCCGTCAATAAGATGAGCGGTCATAGTCTTGTACGATTCTTATATGGTTGAGTGGTCAACAAGTGGGCTATATTGTTTCATAAAACAGGGCTAATACTCTAGCAATTATTGGAGGTTATTACGCGTTAGCATAAGCGTTATGGTAAGTGAAAAATTCATTTAACACGGTTTTGCCCCTACGATTACACATCTTTGTATATCAAATAAATTAATTCACGGTTACAAGGGGGTCTACATCCTCTTCATTAACAGAAAAATCATTTCAAAGAAGGCCCGAATTAAGGCGCTATTGTTCAAAAAAACGTGAGAATGCGTGCTTTGTGAGCGGTTGATTATTTTATTTAAAAAAGTGTTTGACGAGGTGGGGGGATGTCAGTAATATTCGCACCCCGTAACGGCACAGAGGCTAGCGCTTCAGGTCGGTACAACAGTCGGTGAGTGGCGCAGCTTGGTAGCGCACTTGTTTTGGGTACAAGGGGTCGCAGGTTCAAATCCTGTCTCACCGACCATTTTTGCAGCGAAGATTCGCCAAGCGCCCGTAGCTCAGCTGGATAGAGCAACGGCCTTCTAAGCCGTGGGTCGCAGGTTCGAATCCTGCCGGGCGCGCCATGCGAGTCAGGTAGGTCCTGACAGCAAGGCTGAATTTTTTATTTTACACTGCTAAGATAAAGCGTGTAAGTTGCAAAGTGTAAGTTGCAAACACACCCTATGGTGGGCGTAGCTCAGTTGGTAGAGCCCCGGATTGTGATTCCGGTTGTCGTGGGTTCAAGTCCCATCGTCCACCCCACTTTTTCGCGGAAGTGGTGGAATTGGTAGACACGCTGGATTTAGGTTCCAGTGCTTCACGGCGTGAGAGTTCAAGTCTCTCCTTCCGCACCATNTTTTCAAGCTTTATTAAAAACTTATCTTTAAAGATATCTCTGTCGGTGAGTGGCGCAGCTTGGTAGCGCACTTGTTTTGGGTACAAGGGGTCGCAGGTTCAAATCCTGTCTCACCGACCATTATCTTACATCTACACACGCTATTCTCCTTAGTACTTATACGATTTCCCCCGTTTCTTTGCATATTTTTACGCTTAGCTTCGCTGTTTGTTTAAATTGCGTTCAATTGCGTGTTACAAACTTGTGTTTGCCTCTCGACTCTTGTGGTGTGCGGCTGTATACTACCGCGTCTTTTTTTAACCAGTATGTTTGATTCGGGTTAGCACATTGACACGATAATTGTGTCCTAATCATGAATTTTCAAACGTCGAATAACGACCTCTACCCCGGAGTGATGTGCAAATAATGCATGACGGGAGAGGGGATTGAGAACAAAACGCCTGTAGAGGCGTATAGTTGAGGTAACATAATGCAAGTTTCAGTCGAGACGACCCAGGGTTTAGAACGCCGTCTTACAATCACCGTTCCATCTGACACGGTTGATTCAGCAGTTAAGTCACGCCTACAGCAGTTGGCAAAAACGCAACGCATCAACGGCTTCCGTCCAGGTAAAGTACCTGTGAGCGTAATCAAGAAGCGTTTCGGCCAGGCAGTTCGCCAAGAAGTTGCTGGCGATGTTATGCAGCAAAACTTCTACCAAGCGGTCATTCAAGAAAAAATTCAGCCTGCAGGTATGCCTAAGTTTGAGCTGACTAAAGACGAAGACGGTCAGGACCTAGAATTTACAGCATCTTTTGAAGTTTACCCAGAAGTAGAAGTGAAAGGTGTTAGCGATATCGAAATCGAAAAGCCAGTAGTGGAAATTACTGACGAAGATCTTGATAACATGATGGAAACACTTCAGAAGCAGCACGCCACTTGGAAAGAAGTTAAGCGTAAAGCGAAGAAAGACGATAAAGTAATTATCGACTTTGTTGGTTCTATTGACGGTGAAGAGTTCGAAGGTGGTAAAGCTGAAGACTTCGCGCTAGAGCTTGGTAAAGATCGCATGATCCCTGGTTTCGAAAAGCCACTAGTTGGCGCGAAAGCAGGTGAAGAAGTAACTATCGAAGTTACTTTCCCAGAAGATTACCACGCTGAAAACCTAAAAGGTAAAGACGCGGTTTTCCAAGCTACCGTTAAGAAAGTTGAAGGTTTAGATCTTCCAAAAGTTGACGAAGAGTTTGCTAAACTATTCGGTGTTGAAGAAGGCGGTGTAGATGCGCTTAAAGCAGAAGTTCGCAAGAACATGCAGCGTGAACTAGACCAAACGCTTAAAGCACAAGTTAAAGAAGACGTTATCTCTAAATTGGTAGACGCTAACGAGATTGATATTCCTCAAGCGCTTATCGACCAAGAAGTTAACGCACTTCGCGAGCAAGCTAAGCAACGTTTCAGCCAGCAAGGCGGTGGTCAGAACCTTCCAGATCTACCGGCTGAGTTGTTCACTGACAACGCTAAGCGCCGCGTATCTATTGGTCTACTTCTAGGTGAAGTGATCAAAGAGAACGAACTTAAAGCAGACGAAGCTAAAGTTAACGAGATGATCGAAACTGCTGCTTCAGCGTATGAAGATCCTCAAGAAGTTGTTGATTACTACAACAATAACCAAGAGCTTATGCAGCAAATGCAAAACGTTGCACTAGAAGAGCAAGCTATTGAGTGGGTTCTTGAGCAAGCAAAAGTTACCGAAGTAACTAAAGCTTTTGACGAGGTTATGAACAAACAGGCGTAATTTTTTACTGTCTGATTGACAATACTTGTCAGCAACTGCTTAAATGCTCGGAGCCTTCCGAGCATTTTTGTTTTTAACGCTAGATAATCAAGGTAGCTATGACTAATACCCCGTTTGACCCAATGAATGCACTTGTTCCTATGGTTGTTGAGCAAACCTCTAAAGGTGAGCGCTCATACGACATTTATTCGCGACTATTAAAAGAAAACGTTATTTTCTTAGTAGGGCAAGTTGAAGATCACATGGCCNACCTCATCGTTGCTCAAATGTTGTTCTTAGAAGCTGAAAACCCAGAGAAAGACATTTTCCTATACATCAACTCACCAGGCGGTTCAGTAACTGCTGGTATGGCAATTTATGATACGATGAGATTTATCAAGCCAGATGTGAGCACGGTATGTATGGGCCAAGCTGCCAGTATGGGTGCATTTCTACTATCTGCAGGAGCAAAAGGTAAGCGTTATTGTCTACCTAACTCGCGCGTAATGATTCACCAACCACTTGGTGGATTCCAAGGTCAGGCGTCTGACTTTGAAATACATGCGAAAGAAATTCTGTCTATTAAAGAGAAATTGAATCGCCTATTGGCAGACCATACTGGTCAAGACTATGAAAAAGTCGCGCGCGATACAGACCGTGATAATTTCTTGAGCGCAACTGAGGCAAAAGAATATGGCCTTGTTGACCAAGTTTTAGCAAATCGATCTGACGTAGCTGCAACTAAGTAGTATAGTTATAGTAGACCTGAGCCAGTGCAACGCACGTTTTGGTTTCGGCTCGGGCAAGGCAGAGGCAAAAGTAATGAGTGATAAGCAAAGCGGTGACGGTGATAATAAGCTACTGTACTGTTCGTTTTGTGGCAAAAGCCAACACGAAGTAAGAAAGTTAATAGCAGGCCCGTCGGTATTTATTTGCGACGAGTGTGTTGAGTTATGTAACGATATCATTCGCGAAGAAATTAAGGAAATCGCGCCTAAGCAAAAGCAGGACGCTTTACCCAAACCAACCGAAATTCATGCACATCTTGACGATTACGTAATTGGGCAAGAACACGCGAAGAAGGTACTATCAGTAGCGGTTTACAACCACTACAAGCGTTTGCGCAATGGCGATGTTCACGAAGGCGTTGAATTAGGCAAAAGTAATATTTTGCTTATAGGCCCAACAGGCAGCGGTAAAACGCTGCTTGCTGAAACCTTAGCGCGTTTACTTGACGTTCCATTTACTATGGCTGACGCCACCACGCTTACCGAAGCGGGTTATGTAGGTGAAGATGTTGAGAACATTATTCAGAAGCTGCTTCAGAAGTGCGACTACGATGTAGAAAAAGCCCAAAGGGGTATTGTCTACATCGATGAAATCGACAAGATTTCTCGTAAGTCTGACAATCCTTCTATTACTCGAGATGTATCGGGTGAAGGTGTGCAGCAGGCGCTACTTAAGCTAATTGAAGGTACCGTGGCCTCAGTGCCTCCGCAAGGCGGCCGTAAGCATCCACAGCAGGAGTTTTTGCAGGTTGATACCTCTAAGATCCTATTTATCTGTGGTGGTGCATTTGCAGGGCTTGATAAAGTTATCGAGCAACGCGCACAAAAAGACACAGGCATCGGTTTTGGCGCTACGGTCAAGTCGAAAGACAACAGCAAACAAATCAGCGAACTCTTTAAGCAGGTTGAGCCCGAAGATTTGGTTAAATATGGCTTGATACCAGAGTTCATTGGCCGTTTACCTGTTGTAACCAGCCTTGAAGAGTTAAATGAAGACGCACTAATTCAAATTCTACGTGAGCCTAAGAACGCAATTACCAAGCAATATGGTGCATTGTTCTCGATGGNAGATGTAGAGCTTGAGTTTAGAGATGACGCACTAAACGCGATTGCTAAGNAAGCAATGGAGCGTNAAACGGGTGCTCGTGGTCTTCGCTCAATCGTTGAGGCAGTGCTACTTGACACTATGTATGACCTTCCATCAATGGATGACGTGAGTAAAGTTGTTATTGATGAGACGGTTATTCGCGGTGAGTCAAAACCCATTTTGATTTACGATAGCAACGAAAAGAAAGCTGCCTCTGAATAATTGAGCGCGTTTTTTATATTGTTTTTAAAAGGTCCTTCGGGACCTTTTTTGATCGCGTGCTTCCTCGGCCTAATAGATAAAACTTACTTTTTGTTCATGTTTACCTAGCCTGATTTTATTGTTTATGCTCGCAAAAAGAATTGAAATTTCGATGCTCCCTGCCAGATTTGGTTGAAATTTGAACGGTCGTGGGCGCGTAGTCTATCCTTTCTACTAGATTTTCCAGTTAGGTATTGCTATACGCGAGAAAATCGATAATGGTTATACTAAGGTCAACAGGCCCTAGAGCAGGGAAGGTAAGGTTAAGGAATTAACGCACTTTAATAAGTTTCGATTGAACTTTGCTCTTGCATCCCCATATAAAAATGACATTTCAAACTAATTGAGAACAAGTATGACAGTTGAGCGTGAAAATCGCATTGAAATTCCTGTGCTTGCCTTGCGGGACGTAGTTGTTTACCCGCATATGGTCATACCCCTATTTGTTGGGCGTGAGAAATCAATCCGTTGCCTAGAAGCGGCGATGGATAATGACAAACAAATCTTCTTAGTAGCACAAAAAGATGCCGGCGTAGATGAGCCTGAAGCCGACGATATTTATACCGTAGGGACTATTGCTACTATTTTGCAGTTATTAAAGCTGCCTGACGGTACGGTTAAGGTACTGGTTGAAGGAAGCGTGCGTGGCGAAATAGAAAGCTATAAGCAGTCCGATCCTTTCTTTGTTGCTAATGTCGATAAGTTAGAAGACGAAGGCATTGATGAAAGCGAGCAAGAAGTGTTAATTCGCTCGGCGGTTTCGCAGTTTGAAGGCTACGTTAAGCTTAATAAGAAAATACCGCCAGAAGTACTGACTTCGCTTAATGGTATTGAAGATGCAGCGCGTTTAGCTGACACCATGGCAGCGCACATGCCGCTGAAACTTACCGAAAAACAAAAAGTGCTTGAGATGCAGGGCGTAAATGAGCGTTTAGAATACCTCATGGCACTGATGGAAGGTGAGATTGATTTGCTGCAGGTCGAAAAGAAAATTCGAACCCGCGTTAAGAAGCAAATGGAAAAAAGCCAGCGCGAATATTATTTGAATGAACAAATGAAGGCGATTCAAAAAGAACTCGGTGAGTTAGATGACGCGCCAGATGAGTTCGAAGCGCTGTCTAAAAAAATTACCGACGCGAAGATGCCAAAAGAAGCGGAAGACAAAGCGAAAGCAGAGCTTCAAAAGCTTAAGATGATGTCGCCCATGTCGGCGGAAGCTACCGTACTTCGTAGTTACATCGAATGGCTGACCAACGTGCCTTGGAACAAGCGTTCGCCGGTTAAGAAAGATCTTTCTCGTGCAGAAGGCGTGCTTAATGAAGATCACTACGGTCTTGAAAAGGTAAAAGAGCGTATTCTTGAATACCTCGCAGTTCAACAGCGTGTTAAAAAGCTTAAAGGCCCAATTCTGTGCCTTGTAGGTCCTCCAGGTGTAGGTAAAACCTCGTTAGGGCAATCTATTGCTAAAGCGACTGGACGCAAATATGTACGTATGGCCCTAGGTGGCGTGCGCGATGAAGCTGAGATTCGCGGTCATAGACGTACTTATATTGGCTCTTTGCCGGGTAAACTGGTGCAGAAAATGGCAAAGGTTGGCGTAAAAAATCCGCTGTTCTTGTTAGATGAAATCGACAAGATGTCTTCGGATATGCGCGGTGACCCAGCTTCGGCACTACTTGAAGTACTAGACCCTGAACAAAACAACAGTTTCAGCGATCACTACTTAGAAGTGGATTACGACTTGTCTGACGTTATGTTCGTCGCCACTTCAAATAGTATGAACATTCCTGGGCCGCTACTTGATCGTATGGAAGTGATTCGTCTCTCTGGTTACACCGAAGACGAGAAGCTAAACATTGCGAAGAACCACTTAATTGGTAAGCAAATGGAGCGTAACGGGCTTAAAGCAAAAGAGCTAGAAATTACTGACTCTGCTGTTATTGGTATGATTCGCTACTACACCCGAGAAGCAGGTGTGCGTAGTTTAGAACGCGAAGTGTCTAAAGTCTGTCGCAAGGCCGTGAAAGATATCTTGCTTAAGAAGAGCAAAGATAAAGTAGTTGTAACGCAAGACAATCTAAAAGATTACCTTGGTGTACAGCGTTTTGATTACGGAAAAGCGGACAAAGACAATCAAATCGGTCAGGTTACGGGTCTTGCATGGACTCAAGTGGGCGGTGACTTACTGACCATTGAAACAACATCGGTGCCTGGTAAGGGCAAAATGACCTCTACGGGGTCGTTAGGTGATGTGATGCAGGAGTCAATTAAGGCTGCTATGACAGTAGTACGAAGCCGTGCAGAAAAGCTTCGTATCAACGACGACTTCTACGAAAAGCGTGATATTCACGTTCACGTACCGGAGGGAGCAACGCCTAAAGATGGCCCGAGTGCGGGTATCGCCATGTGTACGGCTTTGGTTTCTTCGTTAACGGGTAATCCAGTGAAGTGCGATGTTGCCATGACCGGTGAGATTACGCTACGGGGTGAAGTGTTAGCCATAGGTGGCCTAAAAGAGAAATTACTTGCGGCCCATCGTGGTGGCATAAAAACCGTAGTAATTCCAAAAGACAATGAGCGAGATCTGGAAGAAATTCCAGATAATGTGAAGAAAGATTTATCAATTCACCCCGTTAAATGGATTGATGATGTTCTTGATATTGCACTTCAGGAACCCGTCGAAAGCTTCGAAGTGGTTAAAAAGTAACTCGTCATATTGGCTGCAAGCCTTTAATTTTAAAGGCGTGTAGCCATATTTTTTTATAAACTTGCAATAATTGACTAAAAAGTATGCATTGAGCGAAAGAAAAGCCCATTTTTTTAAAAATAGGGCTTTCAAGTCGCAAAAGTTGTGTTACCTTTAACTGGTATTCGCTTGAAGCCTTGCCACAAAAGGGATTGCAGCGATTCATATAAAAAGTTAATTATTTGTGACTGAAGCTTGATGTTAACAAACAAGCTTGCTATAACGTTCAAGCAAAATCGTTTTGGACAAACAGTATAATAACAATCGAAGGGGATCATAATTGTGAACAAGTCTCAACTTATCGACCAAATCGCTGCTGGTGCAGACATTTCTAAAGCAGCCGCTGGCCGCGCTCTTGACGCATTCACTGACTCAGTAACTGCTGCGCTTAAAGACGGCGACCAAGTAGCACTAGTAGGCTTTGGTACTTTCTCAGTTCGCGAACGTTCAGCTCGCAGTGGCCGCAACCCACAAACTGGTGAGACTATTCAGATTTCAGCAGCGAAAGTTCCATCTTTCAAAGCTGGTAAAGCACTGAAAGACGCTTGTAACTAAGCAAAAAAATTATAGAAAAAGGCGATGGCTAGTCCATCGCCTTTTTTATTTGTGAAACAAAGAATTGAATATTGGGGGCAGAGTCTTGTCACTGAGCCCATTATTAAACAGCAAATTTATATCTCAATGGCTTGCCAAGTTTTGTACTTGTTCTCGCGCCGTTGCGGTTAAACGAAAGACAGCATAAATAGTGCGTTTTGGCGTTTATATTCAGCGGCATTGGGTTATAATCAGCGCTTATTTTACTGGGTACCCGACAAAACGAAGGGTTACTGGTAACTGTAGTAAGCAACGGAGTTGAAGAACAATCATGCTAGAAAGAATCAGAGAAGGTTCTCAAGGCCCATGGGCGATGGCGATTATTGCGCTTATCGTTTTGAGTTTCGTATTCGCAGGTGTGGGTAGTTACCTTACATCAAATGGTACTACCGCAGTAGCCACCGTAAACGGCGAAGAGATTTCGGCACAAGAACTAGAGCGTGCATATCAAAATCAACGTGCACAAATGGAATCACAATACGGCGAAAGCATTGCGCAGCTTTTCTCTAGTGAACAGTACCTCGCGGATTTTAGAAAAAATGTGTTGGACAGACTTATCGCTGAAAAGCTTATTCAGCAACAAGCCACTAACATGGGATTGCGCGTAAGCGATGAGCAAATTCGCGAAACCATCGTTCAAATGCCAGAGTTTCAGTTTGGTGGTCAATTCGACAATGAACGCTTTCAAGCTATTCTTCGTCAAAATGGGTTCCAAGTAGCAGATTTCCGTGATTACCTTCGCACTCAAATGACACAGAATCAGCTGGCGGCTGCGCTAACTAATTCATCATTTGCGCTTGATGGTGAAGTTGAACAAGCCAATGCGCTTCAGCGCCAAACACGCAATGCCAAGTATGTGCTTGTAAGCTCAGATGAGTTTGCAGATTCTATTGAAGTGACAGACGCGGACATTGAAGCGTTTTATAACAATAACATCGCGTCGTTTGATACAGAGGAGCAGGTTAAACTTGCTTACGTTAAGCTTAGCGTAGAAGACCTTAAAGGCCGCGTTTCTGTAGATGAAGATTCAGTGCGTACGTATTACGATAACAACCTTGGGAGTTATGGTACCGAAGAGCAGCGCCGTGTTTCGCATATTCTTATAGAGGCAGGGGATGACACAGATGCAGCAAAAGCAAAAGCCGAATCGCTAAAAGCCGAGATTGATAGCGGTGCTGACTTTGCGGCGTTAGCAGAAGCGAACTCAGACGATACATTTTCTGCTGAAAATGGCGGTGACCTAGATTTTATAACGCCTGAAATGATGGACCCCGCGTTCGATGAAGCCGCATTTAGTTTAGAAAATGTCGGTGATGTGTCTGACGTCGTTGAAACCGAGTTCGGTTACCACATTATTAAGCTTACTGAAGTAAAAGAAGCGCAGGTGAAATCCTTCGATGAAGTTGCGGGCGAAATTCGCGATACACTTCTTTATGATGCCGCTATGGAAAAGTACTTTGAACTTCAAAATACGTTGGCGGAAATAGCGTTTGAGGTTCCCGATACGCTTGACGACGCGGCTAATGCAGTTGATTTACCTATTCAAGAGTCAGTGCTTTTCAGTCGAAATACTGCGCCTGCTGAATTAAGTTCTCCCGGGTTATTAGACGTTGCTTTCTCTTCAGAGCTTGTTGAAGAAGGACTTAATAGCGACATTATTGAGTTAGATGATGAGACCGTAGTAGTAGCACGTGTTGTCGAGCACCAGCCTCAGCGTACCCAGTCTCTAGATGAAGTGCGTGAAGGTATTGAAGCATCAGTGAAAGCTGAGAAATCGAAAGAAGCTGCTGAATCTTGGGCGTTTGATGTCGCGCAGAAAGTTCGTGCAGGCGAAAGCGTTGAAGATGAACTGGCAGCGAAATCGGTCGAGTGGGAAACGGCTGCTAACGTGCAACGAGCGGGCGGTACGCTAGCGCGTGCACTAGTAGACACACTGTTCTCATTAGCCCTTGAAGGGGATGATCAGGTTGACGTAGCGACTACCGTAAATGGCGACGTTGCTGTTGTTATGCTAGAAGGCGTAAACCCTGCGCCAGCGCTTGAAAGCGAGTTAGGTGAAAGCCTGAAGCAACGCTTAGCACAGGTGCAAGGACAGCGAGTTTATCAACAGTACATCGACGCACTACGCGCGAACGCTGAAGTAACAATCTCTGAAGCACTGTAAAGTCTTATCCCACACTTAACTAACGAGTGTGGATAACACCAAGAAACGTTAAAGGCCAGTATTGTTTAAGATACTGGCCTTTTTTATGGGCTTGGTGAAGCGCCTACGTGGTTGATGCTTTCAAGGCCCCGCGCGGTCATCTTGATAAAGGAGGAGGTTTCGCTTTTTCGATTACATTATGGCTTGTTGCTAATGGGTTAAAAATAGCATTAGGGTATAAAACGCTGCAATAACCCCCGATAGTACAAAGATATAGAGAAAACCTTGCTTGCCCTGTTCAAGGGTATAGTTTTTGGTTTGCAGGTAGCCAAACCAAAGTAGAGACAGAATTAGAGGTATTAAGACAATTATTTTTAACACGGCCGCGCCTTTTTTTACAGTGAAGGTCTATTTCAACTCTTCTATTTATAACAAGCTGTTGCACGTTAAACAAATACTAAAGCTTGTAGGGCTTTATACTTCAATGTTCAGCGCTAGTTACGCCTAAGTGATTGTGGTTGTATAGAAATTCAATCGTACCTGTCATTGCATCTTCTCAAAACTGTTATAAACGTGTCACCTTAAATTCGTCTAATAAACCCAAGTTTCATTTAGGTGATTTACGAATGTCTATTCAGCCTTCAATAACCGCTGCACCGGCCCGTAGCCTTCATTTTGCCGAAGTTTTGATGGCGAGAGAGTCCATAACGCCCGTTGACGCAGGGTGTCAAAGTTACCTCATGTATAAGCTTGAAAAGCTCGGGTTTGTCTGTGAGCGTCACACGATTAATGGTGTTAAAAACCTCATTGCCAAATGGGGGGGTGGCCCGTTACATTTCGCGTTTAGTGGTCATACTGATGTGGTACCGCCAGGCCCTCTTGAGAAATGGAAGTCGCCTCCCTTCAGCCCTGTTGTAAGCCAAAATAAATTATATGGCCGAGGGGCTGCGGATATGAAGACTGGAATTTCAGCCATGCTAGCAGCAACCGAACGGGCAATTGCTTCGCTAGATGAACGTGAGGTGACGTACTGGTGGCTTATCACCAGTGACGAAGAGGGAGAGGCTGAATGGGGCTCTAAATGGATAAACGAGTATTTGACCAAACGTAATGTTCAACTTGATATGTGCTTGGTCGGTGAGCCTTCGGCGACTACTCAAACCGGTGATACTATTAAAGTAGGGCGCAGAGGGTCGCTCTCAGGCACAATTACTGTTGCGGGTAAACAAGGTCACGTTGCATACCCCAAAACGGCTGTTAATGCTATCCACAAAGCCAGCAATATCGTTAATGCGCTCACCCACTATCCCTTCGAAGAGGGAAGTGATGACTTTCCAGGTACCACGCTTCAAATAACGCATATGGACACGGGAAGCTTTACCGATAATATCGTGCCTAGTGCGGTAAGAATAGAGTTTAACGTACGCTACTCATGGCAATACAACCAAGGTAGTTTGGCTGAATTACTTCGCCAAATCATCAGTTCGGTAGATATGTCTGCATTAGTTAGTTTTTCGAGGCCTTGCGAAGCCTATTTAAGTAAGCCACATAACAACGCCAAACGTTGTCTTATTACTAGCGTAGAAAAAGCTATTAAAGCGGCAACAGGGCGTTATCCCGTAATCAGTACTTCGGGTGGCACTTCTGACGGGCGATTCTACGCCAGCGAAAAAACGCAAGTTGTAGAGGTGGGGGTGCCGAATGCCACAATTCACCAGGTAAACGAACATATTCACCTGTCAGACTTACTCACTCTTGAAGATATCTACACTGATATCCTGCTTAGCTTAAGCAAATAAAAGCTAATAAAACTAAGCGCGGCTTGGCGTATTAGTTTTGAACTGCGGCATCAATAAAGCGTAAAAAGGAGCGGAATTAACCGCTCCTATCTTTTTATTCACTTTACTGTCACGCGCATGTCTATTGCATTAGGCTGACGCTTTTAATTGGATATCATTCAAATAGCGCTTGCGCTTTTTATCAGTTAAGGTCTGCATATCAACTACTACTAGGCCATCAATGCAATCGTTGAAATCCGGGTCAACGTTAAAGCCTAAAAACGCAACGCCGCCGTCCTTAGCTACTTCTGAGTACTGTTTATAAAGGGTAGGAACATTAACACCCATATTCGCCAATAGGTGTTTTAACTGTGTAAACTCAGCTTTATAGTCATGGCCGGTAAATTGGTGCAGCGCATCGTTAGCCATTTGATAAGGGCGTTTACAGGTCGCTTCACCAAACTTTGCAGGAAAATACGTGGAGTAAAATTGTACCAATAGGTCTTTAGCTGGTTCTGGATAGGCATTACTAAGTGACACTGCACCAAATAGATAACGATATTTGGGATAACGACTTAAAAATGCGCCAATACCAAACCACAAGTAATCTAAACTGCGTTTGCCCCAGTAGCGAGGCTGAACAAAGCTTCGCCCTAATTCTAAGCCTTCCTTAAAAAGTTTATCGTTATTTTTGCTGTAATTAAATAGGGTGGCCGAGTACAAGCCGGTAGGGTGGTCTGGGGCGGTCAGTAGTTCTGCATCCCCGAAGCGATAGGCACCAACAATTTCTAAATCACTCTCATCCCAAAGTACTAAATGATAGTAGTGAGAGTCATAATGATCGATGTCTCTGCGCTTATTTGTGCCTTCGCCGACGGCTCTGAACGCGACTTCTCGTAAGCGACCAATTTCTCGCATAATTGGTGAGCAGCTTTTATGTTGATACAAGTAAATAGATTTACCGTCCCCCGTGGTACCTAGGTGCTCACATTCACGTATTGCACGTGAAAGTTCTTTTCTATCTTCAGGCATAGCGATTGATGCTTGTGTTTCGAAAACGCCTTTTTTGTTGCTGCCAATACGGTACAAGTGACGTTTAAAAAGCTTCACTTGCTCTTTTAGCGGGATGTTTGTTTGTTGATAAGACTCGAAAGGAATGAGCTCTCCAATACGCATAGGCAGGTGCTTTTTGCGTTGCTTAAACATCTCTTTGACCAAGAGTGCGGTAGCAAGGGGTTTATATACCATAGACACCCCATAAAAAAGGTGGCTGTTTTTGGCATCAATATAAACCGGTAAAACCGGCGCTTTGGCTTGCCTTGCTATACGTAAAAAACCTGTGTGCCAGCGTGTATCGCGCACGCCCTGGGGTCGCAGCCGCGAGACTTCACCAGCTGGAAAAATAAGTATGGCACCATCGCCGTTTAAATGAGCCTGAATAGCCGATAAGTGCTGTTTGGGTGTGCCCCCTTGCATATTGTTCACTGGCAATAGCATGTCGTGCAGCGGTTCAATGGCCATCAGCATTTCATTTGCCACAACTTTTAAATCGTGACGTACTTCACTTACAAGCTTTATCAACGCCAACGCATCGAGAGAGCCTATCGGGTGATTAGCAATAATAACCACGCGCCCTTCACTCGGAATCCGTTCTTTTTCCACGTCGCGAGTCGAATAGCTGATATTAAAGTACTCGAGAACCTGCTCCACAAAATCAATATCTTCATAATGAGGGTAGGTCTCACCGAACTCCGTAATTTCACGCTCATGGAGCAAGTGTCTCAATACGAAAGATAGCGATTTAAAAAGAATGGGGTTGTTCGCTACCTGAGGGTAATGCTTGTTCAGTACTTCATTTACAGTAAACATAGAACCTTTTTCTCTTTCGGTTTTGGCGAACAATAGCAATACAATGTGACGCTTTTTACACAGTTTAATGGCAGTTATTTGACAGTGTTAATAAATTGTAATTGCGTCACCAGCCCCTGTTTTCTTTTGCGCCAGTATTCAAGCTAACAATGCGGTAAACACTGCTCTGCTATGCCGCTTTAGACGAAGAGTCTTTTACTGTGATCGACGTGACGCTGGCTGACTCGACAACCTCAAGGTAATGAATTAGTGAAAGCTCGCCGTTTTCGTCTTCCGCTAATGCACTGCAGTTCTCAACCCAGTCGCCATCATTGATGTAATGAATACCATTTTCCATTGTGCTTTCAGGGTGATGGATATGGCCGCACACAACGCCATCAAGCCCCATTTCATCGGCGCGTTTACAGCAGGCTTCACGATATCGAGCAATGGCTTCATTTGCGCCTTTAATGTGTTTTTTAATATAGCCAGCCAAAGACCAATACTCTCGTTTTCGCCAAGCTCTAAAACGGTTAAATTCACGATTTAAAAACAGCAGAAGGTCGTAGCCTTTATCGCCAATCCACGCGTGAAATCTACCCATGGTAACGTCGCCATCGAACTGATCGCCGTGTAAAACCAAGTAGCGTTTTCCTTGCGCTGTGGTGTGCACCAGCTCTCGTTCTATTTCAATATCACCAAAGGCCATGCCTGAGTAAGACTGAATTGGTTCATCATGATTGCCAGGTAAATACACTACGCGTGTACCTTGCTGGCTCATTTGCATCAATTTGTGCATGACTTGATTGTGCGCCTTTGGCCAGCGAAATTGTTTCGTCATTTGCCACATATCGACAATGTCGCCCACCAAATACAATGTATCTACCGTGATGCTATTTAGAAAGGAAAGTAAGTACTCAGCTTTACAGTCGCGATTTCCCAAATGGATGTCTGAAAGCCAAAGCGTGCGATAGTGTGTTTTTTTCATAGCGGTTTCCCAAAGCGATGCCTTGGACCGACACTATAGGTCCGCAAATTGACACTACCGTGACGCTTGCTTGACCATTGTGTTACAGAGCAGGGCTACAACCCCATCCTGTTTGCCACTTCTAGAAGCTTTTCTCGCATCCATAAATTCACCAAATCGTCATCGGCGTGTTTGTGCCAATACAAATGCACGGGGAGGGGAGACACTTCAAATGCAAGGCTTATTGCGGGCTGAGTATTATGTAGTGCAGTGGTGGCTTTGGTAATGCTGTCGTGATCATAGACTGCACGTAGCACAACGAACAAATTGAGATCTAGTTTTCCATGCATAATATTTATGGGTTTCCATAATAAGGCATCATTTTTATTTATTATTAAGCAGCGTACACTGGCTCAAATGTTGTTAATATGTTAGGTTTCTTTTGTAAGGGGCGTGTGCATGCAGGCATCTGTACTTACCGAGGTGTTGTTACCTCTAGCGTTGGCATTTGTGATGTTTGGCATGGGGCTAACCCTAACCCTTGCTGACTTTGCCCGATTGATTAAAGCGCCTAAGGCGGTCGTAACCGGCTTTATAGGTCAAATTATCTTGTTGCCTTTGCTAGCTTTAGGTTTATGTATTGCGTTTGGAGTGCCCGACTATATTGCTGTTGGCGTAATGGTTTTAGCTGCGTGTCCTGGCGGTACCACCAGTAATTTAATCAGCCATATTGCAAAAGCCAACCTAGCCCTTTCAGTTAGCCTAACCGCAATTTCAACCATTGCTTGCGTGTTCACCACGCCATTTATTATTCAATTTACTATCGATTACTTTGTAAAAGAAAATGCCCCCGAGTTTTCTATATTTCAAACCGTGACTGGCCTGGTTGGCGTTTCAATCTTACCGGTTATTATTGGAATGACAATTCGTCGCTTTAATACGCCGTTTGCAATGAAGACTGAGAACTTCTTTCGACAGTTTTCCATGTACTTTATGTTGCTCATGATCGTTGGCGTATTGCTTTCTGAAAGACATAGCTTAGCGTCGTCGCTTGAAAGCGCGTTTTTGGTTTGCGTAACGCTTAATCTTNCTTCGGTGTTGCTAGGGCTTTTATTAGCTAAGTCATCAAAACTGGTGTTCAAAGACTCACTTACCTTGGCAATTGAGATAGGAGTTCAAAATGCTGCCCTTGCTATGCTGATATGCATAACCTTTTTAGATGCGCCTGACTATGCAATTGCGCCAGGCGTTTATGGTATCGCTATGTATATTGGCCCCGCCTTATTAGCCGTGTGGGCAAAGCGAACAATGCGAAACGGTCAAGAATTAGGAGCTTTACACAAGACAGAGTCGGTATGACTGGACTGATAAGGCGCTCTGTTTACATGCGCCAAGTACAGTGAAAAAAAAGAACAACTGAATAAGAATAATGAAACCAGAACAAGTAGGAAACATACCATGCGCGTATTGATTACCGGTGGCGCCACCGGCTTAGGCCAGGCCATTGCTTTTAAGTGGGCGGAAAAGTGGAAAGGTAAAGAAGGGGGTATAGAAATTTGCATTGCTGACATCAATCAAGAAAGGGGCGATGAAACAGTAAATACGCTTACTACACAAGGTGCAAAAGCCTTCTATGTGTATTGTGATATCACCTCTGATAGTGATGTTGAGACGCTGGCTCAAACTATTGAAGCGCGCTGGGGCGGCATTGACACTGTGTTTAATAATGCTGGCGTTGCTACTGGCGGTAGCCTCTTAGATGAAACCATAGACCAGTGGCAATGGGTTTTCGATATTAACGTACTCGGTATGGTAAGAGTAAGTCGTGCACTCTTACCGATAATGCGCAAACAAGGCGGTGGCTACTTTATTAATATCGCATCGCAAGCGGGGTTAACGCCTATTCCTTACATGGGAAGTTACAACGCGGTGAAAGCCGCTGTGGTATCGTTTTCAGAAACCATGAAGTTGGAGCTAGCCCCCGACAATATTAATGTTAGTGTGGTTTGTCCCAGCTTCTTTAAAACGAATCTCGATGAGTCGATGCGAAGCAATAATCTGGCCTCGCACAAGATGATCAATAAGTTTTTTGCCAAGGCTGATATGACGAAGGAAGACGTAGCCGAGTCCATTTACCAACAAGTTAGTAAAAAGCAGTTCCTAATTCTTACTCACAAATTAGGTAAACGCGCTTTCCTGCTGAAAAAGCTGTTACCCACCCAGCGTTATATAAGCAATATGCTCAATCAAACCAAGACGATGAAACGGTCAATGGAAAAGCAGAACTAATTTTTAAATTAACATCTTTTTGCCCTACACACTATCGCCGAACTCTTTGGGCATGCTCATTTGAACTTGCGCAAAAACAGGGTAAAAGCAGAAGCCGGTTCTTATAAGGCTTTTAAATAGGCGCTTAAATAGCTTCGTTGGGAATAAGTGTTTTAAAATATAATTAAAAGAAGAATGACATATGCAACAACACGTCGTAGATAAAGCAGACAGCGTGCGCGAGGGCGAAGAACTAGACGTCAGTGCCGTACACAGCTGGCTTAAAGATAATATTAGCGCAACCGATCCATCGTTGTCTGTCGCTATTCGAAGTAGCAATACTCTGCCTAAAGTAACCCAGTATTCCGGTGGCGCTTCCAATTGGACATACTGCTTAGACTACCAAGGTGACAACCAAGAGAGTAGCCAAGACAATTACCAACAATTCTCGCTAATCTTGCGCAGGGCTCCGGCGGGTACAAAGGCGAAAGGGGCTCACGATATGGGCCGGGAATACCGGTTGCAGCATGCGCTAAAACCCGTCTACCGTTATGTGCCAGAGATGCTTGGGCTTTGTGAAGATGAAAGCATATTAGGCACTGAGTTCTACGTAATGGAAAAGTTTACTGGCGTGATTCCCAGAAAGAACTTACCCAGAGGTTTAGAGACAACAGATCAGCAAACCAAGCAGCTTTGCACTAATGTACTTGATAGTTTAATTGAACTTCATAAAGTTGATTATAAAAAAGCGGGGCTTGAGCACTTGGGGAAAGGTGCAGGGTACATAGAGCGTCAAATAAGCGGATGGAGCGAGCGCTATAGTAAAGCAAAAACCTGGAATGTACCCTCGGGTAAAAAGATTATGCGTTGGCTAGAGAACAACATGCCTGACCAAGAACGCATATGTATTACTCACAACGATTTCCGGTTCGATAATGTGGTGTTAAAGCCTGATAACTATACACAAATTATGGGCGTGTTGGATTGGGAGCTAGCAACCTTGGGCGACCCACTTATGGACTTGGGTAACACCCTGGCCTATTGGGTACAAGCCGACGACGACTTTTTAGCCCAGTCTACCCGTAGGCAGCCCACGCATTTACCCGGCATGCTAAGTCGTAAGCAAGTGGTGGCGTATTATTGTAAAGAAATGGAGATAGATGTAGATGATTTTACCTTTTATGAGGTTTACGGGCTTTTCCGCCTAGCCGGCATTGCCCAGCAAATTTACTATCGCTATCACCACAAGCAAACCAATAATCCAGCTTTTAAAAATTTTTGGATCTTCATTCATTACTTAATGCGGCGTTGTAATAAGGCCATTAAAGCATCAGGAAAACGATAATGACAACAAGACGCAATATTCTGATCACGGGCGCGAGTTCCGGCTTAGGCAAGGGAATGGCGATTGAGTTTGCCAAACAAGGATGTAACTTAGCGCTATGCGCAAGACGCTTTGAGAACTTAGAAAAACTGAAAGAAGAATTACTTTCAGTTAACCCAAACATTGACGTGTATATTCGCTCGCTTGATGTAAATGATCACGATGCGGTTTTTGAAGTGTTCGACGCATTCAAAGCAGACATGGGAACACTCGATAGAGTCATCGTGAATGCAGGGATGGGGAAGGGAGCCTCAATTGGTACAGGGTATTTTAACGCCAATAAGCAAACCGCGGTAACTAACTTTGTGTCGGCGCTCGCGCAATGCGAGGCGGCTATGGCCATCTTTAGAGCACAAAATAGTGGTCATCTAGTAACGATTTCATCTATAAGCGCTGTCCGCGGGNTTTAGACGTGCTATGACCGTTTACGCANGCTACAAANGGCAGGACTAACGTCTATGACTGAAGGTATTCGAATGGATGTAATGAATACGCCGATTAACGTCACCTGCATTCATCCTGGCTTTATTCGCAGCGAAATAAATGAAAAAGTTGAAAAGGTGCCGTTTATTGTTGATACCGATGTGGGCTGTCGCGCTATGGTCAATGCAATTAATAAAGAGAAGGCGAACGCTTTTGTGCCAAGCTGGCCTTGGGCAATTCTTCACTGGATCATGCGTATCGCTCCGGCAAGCTCAATAAGGAAGATGAGCTGATAGCGTATAGCTTAAAGTGCGAACACAGCGGAAAGACCTTTTACCTTGTGGTAGAGCTCGCCTAATGGCGGGCTTTATACTTGTAAGTCTAAAGTTTATTCTAAAACAATAAATAAACCTTTATTTGATTACAGGTACAAAAAAAGCGCCGTAGGGCGCTTTTTTAACTACTAATCTTTAAGATTAGCCTAGTGCTTTGATTTGTGCAGCTAGACGGCTCTTATGACGAGCAGCTTTGTTCTTGTGAATCAAGCCTTTAGTAGCCATTCTGTCAAGTACTGGAGTAGCAGCAGAAAGTGCAGCTTGTGCAGCTTCTTTGTCACCGCTAGCAATTGCAGCGATTACTTTCTTGATGCTTGTACGAGTCATCGAACGACGGCTAGCGTTATGCTGGCGACGCTTTTCGGCTTGGATTGCACGCTTCTTAGCAGACTTAATGTTAGCCAAGGTGTAACTCCCAAAATAAATTCATGTCAAAAACGAGGGTGCGGATTGTGCCTATCAAACGCCCAAATGTCAAACGGTTTAAAACTTAAATCGTTTCGCGTTAAAACGCGCAAGCTATTGAACACAAAGTATGCTCAACACGTTGCACATTCTTTGCGACATTTTACAGGTATATCTTAATAGATATCCTTTGCAAACATTAAAAACGTTAGATATGCAGTTATACAGCACCCCATATCGGGCGCGGATTATAGCAAGAAACTTCACAAAGATGCACAACTATTTTGAATAAATCGTTTCACCAGTCATGGCCTTTCGCTATTATGGCTCGCTTAATAGAGGCGTTAGACCTCGTTCCCTTTGGTCTGCTCGGTAGCAGCGTCCTAGGGGCGGGGTAGCAGGGCAATACTTTTACAGCGATGGCTTTTGCAAAAAAAATGCCTTGTCTTTTATCTATCTAGTGGAAATGTGGCGTGTCACGGAAGTTAATTAAATCAGGTCTTATAGTTAGCGTTATGACCTTGGTCTCTCGCGTGTTAGGTTTAGTGCGCGACGTTGTCGTTGCTCGCTTAATGGGCGATGGGGCAGCAGCAGACGTATTTTTCTTTGCCAATAAAATCCCCAATTTTCTGCGTCGTCTTTTCGCTGAAGGCGCATTTGCACAAGCGTTTATTCCGGTATTAACCGAGGTTCACGAAAACGACGATAA
The DNA here is from genome assembly GCF_000020585.3 of Alteromonas mediterranea DE. Classification (NCBI taxonomy): domain Bacteria; kingdom Pseudomonadati; phylum Pseudomonadota; class Gammaproteobacteria; order Alteromonadales; family Alteromonadaceae; genus Alteromonas; species Alteromonas mediterranea. The sequence continues at coordinate 2,920,294 of NC_011138.3, read as the reverse complement.
AAAACAGCTTCGCGAATTCGTGGCTAAAATAAGTGGCACTTTGGGCGCTATTGTATTCGTGGTGTCTATTATAGGTGTTATTGCCTCGCCCGTCCTTGCGGCCCTGTTCGGCACAGGGTGGTTTGTGGCGTGGCTTGAGGGTGACGCGGGAGGGGATAAGTTTGTCTTGGCCTCGACCATGCTGAAAATTACCTTTCCTTATTTAGCGTTTATCTCACTAACCGGACTGGCCGGGGCAATTTTAAATACACTGAATAAATTTGCCGTTGCCGCCTTTACGCCAGTTCTCCTTAACGTATGTATTATCACCAGCGCAATACTGTTAGCGCCTACTTTAGAACAGCCTGCTTACGCCTTAGCGTGGGGGGTATTTATCGGTGGTATCGTGCAGTTCCTTTTTCAACTTCCGTTTTTATTTAAAGCGGGGCTTTTGGTAAAGCCCAAATGGGGCTGGCATGATGAAAATGTTGTAAAGGTACGCACGTTAATGATCCCAGCGCTATTTGGCGTGTCGGTTGGTCAAATCAATTTATTATTTGATACCTTTATTGCCAGCTTTCTTGTTACGGGGTCCATAAGCTGGTTGTACTATTCAGACCGGCTACTAGAGTTTCCATTAGGCTTGTTTGGTATTGCCATTGCAACGGTAATCCTACCAACGTTGTCGCGAAACCATGTAAGCAAAAACCCCAAAGCTTTCGCAGCCAATATTGATTGGGCATTTCGTATGGTGTGCCTATTAGGCATACCGGCAGCTGTAGGCTTAGGCGTAATGGCACGCCCTATTTTAACGGTTATTTTTCAGCGTGGTGCATTCACTGCAGAGACTGCCATCATGGCGTCCTATTCGCTAACGGCTTACTCTTTTGGTTTACTTAGCTTCATGTTGGTAAAAGTCTTAGCGCCTGGTTTTTACTCCCGTCAAGACACCAAAACACCGGTAAAATTTGGCATTTGGTGCATGGTAGCGAATATGGTGTTCAATGTGGTTTTGGCCATACCTTTTGGATACGTAGGCTTGGCTATCGCTACCAGTATGTCGGCTACACTCAATGCTGTACTGCTTTACATTACGTTACATCGCCAAGGGGTGTTTGCGCTAAGTCGCACGTCGGTGTTATTTATAGCACGCGTTATTGTTGCAAGCACCGCGATGGGGGCGCTTATTTATTACAGAGACCAAGGCTTAGCCTTCTTTGATTTATCCCTTTCTGCACAAATGGTAGAGGTAGGGATAACCATTGGACTCTCGGTGTTGTTGTTTATGATAACGATGGTGGGGCTGGGGATGCGCCCGCGGCACTTTAGGAGTGGCGGGGAATAGCCCTTCAAGCTGGCCGCGCGAATAGCGCGCGCGTGCTTGGTATTGTGCTCGGGGTCGGCTATAATCGCGAGCTTTGATTTTCTAGCAGTTAAAAAGGTAGTGGCTAACAGTGGAATTTATCCGCGGGCTNNACAATGTAAAACCGCATCACAAAGGGTGCGTGCTCACTATTGGCAAGTTCGACGGCGTACACCGTGGTCATCAAGCTGTACTGGCCAATGTGCTTGAAAAGGCAAAGTCGCTTTCGCTTCCTGCCACCGTTATGGTGTTTGAACCACAGCCTGAAGAAGTGTTCATGCCTGATAAAGCGCCCGCGCGCATCAGTCCACTTCGTGAAAAATATGAATTATTGCGACAGCAGGGCGTGGATAGGCTACTGGCGGTTCGATTTAACGCTCAGTTTGCTCAACAAAGTGCGGACACCTTTGTTCACGATTTGCTGGTGGACAAACTGGGCGTAAAATTTTTAGTTGTAGGTGACGATTTCCGCTTTGGGCATGGTCGCAAAGGCGACTTTAAAATGCTTCAAGCTGCTGGCGAACAATACGGTTTCGACGTTGTGAGTACCCATAGCTTTACCATGCATGCTCACCGTATAAGCTCGACAGCGGTGCGCGAGGCGCTCGCTGACGGCGACTTTGGGCTGGCAACAGAAATGTTAGGCCGCCCCTTTGCTATTCATGGCAGGGTAGTTCACGGCGAGAAAAAGGGTCGTACTATTGGGTTTCCAACGGCTAATGTAATGTTAAAGCGTCAAAAAACGCCAATTCACGGAGTATTCGCGGTGCGCGTTGATGTGGATGGAAAACACTTTAATGGGGTTGCCAACATTGGCACTCGCCCGACGCTAAACGGTGTCAGAAATCAGCTGGAAGTACATATTTTCGATTTGTCATCTGACTTATATGGAAAACCAATTACTGTCTTTCCGATGGCAAAAATTAGAGATGAAATTAAATTTGCTTCGTTTGAGGCATTAAAAGACCAAATTCAAGCAGATGCGGCGAAAGCCCGTCTGTTATTAGCATAGTTAAACGTGATAAAGTCGCAGACCGTAATGGCGCGTATTGGGTTCATTTTTCAAACAGAGCTTCGTCTCTTATTGAAGTAGCCGCTCAACATCATCACTGTGCTAAAACACGTTAAGTTGCTCTTGCCTCTGCCAGAACAACGCAATATTGCAAATAAACATCGCAAAATGAATATCGCCTTTACAATGCGCTACCGCATTGGGTGAAAACTAAGGTAACCGGATAATACAATTTTATGAGTGATTACAAAGCCACACTGAACCTCCCAGAAACTGCGTTTCCGATGCGCGGTAACCTTGCTCAGCGCGAGCCGAAAATGCTTAAAGACTGGCAGGAAAAAGGGGTATACAGCAAAATTCGTGAAGCGAAAAAAGGCAAAAAGCCATTTATTCTTCACGATGGTCCTCCTTATGCTAATGGCGATATTCACATTGGTCACGCGGTTAACAAAATTCTTAAAGACATTATTGTAAAGTCGAAAAACCTTTCCGACTTCGATTCTCCGTACGTTCCAGGGTGGGACTGTCACGGTCTGCCAATCGAATTGATGGTAGAAAAGAAAGTAGGTAAGCCAGGTAAGAAAGTTACTGCGGCTGAATTTCGCCAAAAGTGTCGCGAATATGCACAAAAGCAAATTGACGGTCAAATGGCTGACTTCAAACGCTTAGGCGTATTTGGTGAGTGGGATAACCCTTACAAAACCATGGACTTCAAGTCTGAAGCCGATATTATTCGAGCGCTAGGTAAAATTGTTGACTCTGGTCACTTAGAGAAAGGCTTTAAGCCAGTACATTGGTGTACTGATTGCGGCTCTGCACTTGCTGAGGCAGAAGTTGAATACAAAGATAAAGTATCACCGGCAATCGACGTTAAGTTCCCAGTGGCTGATGTGGCGGCTATTGCAGAAGCGTTTGGCGTGTCTGAAGCTGATTTAACCGCTCACAAAGCTGGCGTTGTTATTTGGACTACCACGCCGTGGACGCTACCTGCAAACCGTGCAATTAGCTTACACCCTGAACTTACCTACGCAATTGTTGAAGTGCAGCCATCAAACGAATGGTTGGTAGTAGCGCAAGACCTGCTTGAAAGTTGTATGAACCGTTACGGCGTAGAAGATTTCCGTGAAGTGGCAACCTGTACCGGTGAAGCACTTGATAAGCTTAAAGTTAATCACCCGTTCTTAGACCTTGAAGTACCACTGATTCTAGGCGACCACGTCACCACTGAATCAGGTACTGGCTGTGTACACACCGCACCTGCCCACGGTGTTGACGACTTCAACGTTGGCAAGCAATACGATATCGAAGTTTATAATCCGGTAGGTAACAATGGTGTGTACCTTGAAAACACCCCGTTATTCGCAGGCAAGTTTGTATTTAAAGCTAACGATGAAATTATTGAGACGGTGAAAGAAAAGGGTAACCTTGTATTAAACGTAAAATACGAGCACAGCTACCCACACTGCTGGCGCCACAAAACGCCTATTATTTTCCGCGCTACCCCTCAGTGGTTTATCAGCATGGACAAGAAAGGGCTACGCGCTGAATCTCTTGAACAAATCAAACAAACGAAATGGATCCCAGACTGGGGCCAAAACCGCATTGAAAAAATGGTCGAAGGTCGTCCTGATTGGTGTATTTCACGCCAACGTACGTGGGGTGTCCCCATTCCTTTGTACGTTCATAAACTTACCGGCGAAATTCACCCAGAGTCTTCAGCGTTAATGGAAAAAGTGGCGCTTGAAGTAGAATCTAAAGGTATTCAAGCGTGGTGGGATTTAGATGACGCCGAGCTACTAGGCAGTGATTTAGATAACTACGACAAAGTTACCGACACCTTAGATGTGTGGTTTGACTCAGGCGTAACACACTACTTTGTCGTAGACCGCCGCGATGACATTCCGGCTTCTGCTGACTTATACCTTGAAGGTTCAGACCAACACCGTGGCTGGTTCATGTCATCATTGATGTCGTCAACCGCCATGCACGGTCACGCGCCATATAAAGAAGTGTTAACCCACGGCTTTACGGTAGATGCGCACGGCAGAAAAATGTCGAAATCGGTAGGTAACGTTGTAGCCCCTCAGGAAGTTACCAACAAACTAGGTGCTGATATTCTTCGTTTATGGGTTGCGTCGACTGATTACCGCGGTGAAATAGCGGTATCGGATGAAATTCTAAAGCGGGCCGCAGATGCGTATCGCCGTGTACGCAACACGTCACGATTCCTTCTTGCAAACCTCAATGGCTTCAACGTTGAAGATGCGGTAGCAGAAAACGAGATGGTAGCACTGGATCGCTGGATTGTTGCCCGTGCCAAGGCGCTACAAGAAGAGCTGATTGAAGCATACGAAAAGTACGATTTGCTCGTTGTGTCGCAAAAGCTTATGCACTTCTGCTCAATTGAGCTGGGCTCATTCTATTTAGACGTTATTAAAGATCGTCAATACACCGCTAAAGCTGATGGTCTTGCACGGCGCTCTTGTCAAACGGCGATGTACCATATTGTTGAAGCGCTTGTTCGCTGGATGGCGCCGGTAATGAGCTTCACTGCACAGGAAATCTGGGAAACGTTACCGGGTGAGCGCAGCGAGTTTGTGTTTACTGAAACCTGGTATGAAGGTCTTAACGGTTTCACCCAAAGTGAGACATTTAACGATAACCTTTGGCATCAAGTACTAAGCGTAAAAGACGCGGCAAACCAGGCGATGGAACAGGCACGTAAAGATGGTGAGCTAGGTGGCTCTCTGGAAGCGAGTATTGAGCTCTATGCAACAGAGTCGCTACACGACGTATTGAACAAACTAGAAGACGAGCTTCGCTTTGTGCTTATTACATCAGGCGTAACGCTGACTAAAGTAGATAGCGCGCCAATTGGTGCTAAAGCGACAAGCGTCGACGGTTTGTGGTTAACTGTAAATAAGGCAAACGGCGAAAAATGCGTACGTTGCTGGCATCATCGCGAAGATGTTGGTTCACACGAAGGACACGAAGAACTGTGTGGCCGCTGTGTGACGAACATTGATGGTGACGGGGAAACGCGTCATTATGCTTAAGCTTTTTCGCGAAACTGGATTGCGATTTCTATGGATAAGCGCGTTAGCGTTTATCCTAGACCAATGGAGCAAATATACGGTCATCGACACTATGTCGCTTTATCAGTCGATTCAAGTGTTACCGTTTTTTAACTTCACGTATGTTCATAACTACGGTGCCGCATTTAGCTTTCTAGAAAATGCGGGTGGCTGGCAGCGTTGGTTCTTCACTGCCATTGCTGTTGTGGTAAGTGTAGTGATTTTGTGGTGGCTTAAGCAGTCACCTCGCTCGCAAAAAATGCTGCCGGTTGCCTTTGCCTTTATTTTAGGTGGAGCACTAGGTAACGTTTACGACCGTCTAGTTCATGGCTATGTCATCGACTTTTTAGATTTCTACGTAAATAATTACCACTGGCCAGCATTTAACATTGCCGACAGCGCAATATTTATAGGCGCGGCTTTACTTATTATCGACATGTTTAAAAATGGCGACAAGAAAAGTGAAGAAAACGGTGCGGAGTCAAAAGCAGGCTCTGCAAATAGTAGCGAAACCATTAAGTAGTATTTGGATAGGTTATGACAGACTCATTAGTAATTGGCGCTGACAGCGAAGTCATTCTTCACTTTGATTTGAAGCTAGAAGATGGTTCTGCCGCTGATAGTACGCGCGTAAACAATAAACCCGCCAAAATGGTGATGGGTGACGGTAGCCTAACGCCAAATTTTGAGGCGTGTCTACTTGGTCTTGCGAAAGGCGACAAAAAGGCTTTCACGTTAGGCCCTCAAGACGCGTTTGGTCAACCCGATCCTAATAATATTCACTACATGGATAGAAGTCGTTTTGGCGCTGATTTAAACGTTGAGGAAGGTATGATTTTAGCTTTTTCTCAGCCTGATGGCACCGAAATTCCAGGTATCATTCGAAGTGCAGCGGGCGACTCTGTAACGGTTGATTTTAACCACCCGTTAGCGGGCCAAACCGTTATTTTTGATGTTGAAATTATTGATGTTAAACCTGGCGCTTCAGCTCAAGGTGGAAACTAGTTATGCAGATACATTTAGCTAACCCTCGTGGTTTCTGTGCGGGCGTAGACAGAGCTATCACTATTGTAGAACGGGCGCTTGAAATGTTTGAGCCGCCCATCTATGTGCGCCACGAAGTTGTGCACAATAAATTCGTAGTAGACGGATTACGTGAGCGCGGCGCGCTGTTTGTGGATGAGCTTCATGAAGTGCCAGACGATAGCATTGTGATTTTCTCTGCCCACGGCGTGTCGCAAGCGGTTAGAAAGGAAGCGGAAAATCGCGGCCTTAAGGTGTTTGACGCAACCTGTCCATTAGTCACAAAAGTGCATATGGAAGTAACCCGCGCTAGTAAAACAGGTACTGAATGTATCTTAATTGGTCACGCCGGTCACCCCGAAGTAGAGGGGACTATGGGCCAATACAGTAATGACGAAGGCGGTATTTATTTAGTAGAGTCTGAGGCTGATGTGGCAACATTGGAAGTTAAAGACCCAACGAACCTTTATTATTGCAGCCAAACTACGTTATCTGTTGATGATACTGCCGATGTTATCGACGCCCTTCGCGCTAAGTTTCCAAAAATCAATGGCCCGAGAAAAGATGATATTTGCTATGCCACGCAGAATCGCCAAGACGCGGTGCGCGATTTAGCGCAAGACTGTCAGGTACTGTTAGTGGTTGGCGCACAGAACAGCTCTAATTCCAACCGCCTTCGAGAGTTAGCGGAAAAAATTGGTGCGAAGGCTTACTTAATCGCTGATGCCGACTGTATACAGCAAGAGTGGCTAGAAGGTATTGAACATATTGGCGTTACCGCTGGCGCATCTGCCCCCGAAGTATTGGTGCAGGGTGTGGTAAACAAGCTTAAAGCGTGGGGGGCTGTTTCAGCTTCTGAGCGTTCAGGGCGTGAAGAAAACGTAGAGTTTGCTGTACCGAAAGAATTAAGGGTTAAACAAGTAGTCTGATACCCCATAAAGCCTATTTGAACTTAAAAAAACACCGCACTTCGTTGCGGTGTTTTTTTATGCTTTTGTCTACTGGTATTTCAATCACTTGCGGATAGATAATAATACCTTAGGTATTATCATAAGTGACTAAAACGTAACGTAGATGGCGTTTTCCGTGATGAGCCTGGTCATAGTAAACTATGAATCCCTCTGTTTAAGTACCGTGATCTTCCGCATTGAAGGGCATTAAACGTGTAATGCAGATGTGAAACGACATAGAAGCTAGGTAATGGCACGCTAATCCAATCGATGAGAAAGGATTGTTAAAATTATACGTTTTGATAACCAACGATACCCAGCATAGTACGCTTTTGTCTTACTATACTAAATTGGTGATAACACCAAGCGAAACACTAGGTATATGGCAAAGGTAATGAAAGCTGAAAAGGTGATAATGAAGCGAGCAAAAGGAAGTGGTATTCGCGCACAAACGGGTGTAGGTCTGATAGAGATCTTAATCACGCTATTTATCCTGGCGGTAGGCTTGCTTGGCGTTGCTGCATTACAATTTACTGGTTCATTCGCTAACAAGGATGCCATTAGTCGTACGCAAGCTGAAATGGTTGCTGCGCAGGTTGCTGAACGTTTAAGAGCTGCAGCGCGGCCTGCTACGGTAGGCGATGGCATGGTAGCGAATAACGCCTACTTTTCAAATACGACTTATAACTTTTCAGGTCTAAGCTGTTCGAATGCTTCTCATCCCTATCACGGCTGCTGTCTATCGAGACCCGCTGATATTCCCAATTGCGAAGGGCAAACCTGCAGCGAAATCCAAATGGCCGCTTACGATGGCTGGGCCCTATCTTGCTCGGCAGTGCAAACCAACCCTCAAACGAAGGTGTCGGTCTCCTGTGATGACACCAATAACGCTGACATTTATAGCTGTAGTGCAGGTTCTAGGGTAGAAATATTGCTAACCTGGCCAGTTGCCTCATCAGGAAATCAAATATATACGCTCAACTCACGTTGTAACCCCAACGATGGTGATAGTAACGCTTGTGTGTTTAAGGACATAACACTATGAGAGGTGTGAAACACATGAGTCAGCGGGGCTTTTCATTAGTCGAGCTCATGATTACCTTAACCTTAGGTTTAGTTATTTCTGGTGCAATTATTCAAGTACTTGTTAGTAGCAGTGTTACTAACAAACTGAACCAAGCTGTCGCTCAAGTACAAGAGTCGGGGCGCTTTATCATGGGACGCCTTTCCGCTGAATTTTACGAAGTAGGCCGCTATGACCAGATTACCGCGAATGTAGACACCTCAGTTGATATAGTGGCCGAAGCTGCCTACGTTGAAAATCATCCTATTGCTGTTGCTGGTGATTTTGTTAACAACGCTACCTTAGGCAGCGTGCAAACGTCTAGCGGCGGCAGCGATAAACTTGTAGTGAGCCTGCTAGGTCAAGAGGATTGCACGGGAAACCAACACGGTTACGCTTTAGGCAGCGAATTTCATGTGGTTAATCACTACTTTGTAAGCGGCAGTACGCTCAAGTGTACCGGATACGATGGACGTGTTTTGCGGGGCTTAAAGCCGCAGTCGGTTTCACCAGTTACTGTCACCCTTCTCGATAACGTAGAAAGCTTTCAAGTGCAATTTGGCATTTCCGACAGTATCAGCACATCTCAAGGGCAAGCCATCTCTTACGTAACCGCCGATGAGATAACGGGTTTAAGATCACTTAATCAACAAGTTGTGTCACTGCGATGGGCCCTCATGATTAAAAGTTATCAAAATGAAGTTAGGCAAACTAACGCGCAAAAGTTTGCACTGTTAAACGAAGCGTCTAAAACCATGGACACGGCGCATTACTACCAGGTTTTCTCAAAGACGCTGGCACTTCGAAATATGAAAAATTTTGTCAGGAGTTCACAATGAAACAGCAGGGGCTAGTGATGGTGTTTGCACTGCTTGTATTACTCTCTATTACTGTTTTAGGTGTAAGCGCGGTTACTAGTAGTTTGTCACAATCTAAAATGGCAGTGTCTATGCAGCAAAGCGGGTTAGCGTTCGATGCGGCTGAAGCGGCTATTGCGGGGGTATTTTTTGAGTCGGAAGATGAAACCCTCTTAACCGATGCAACAAAGACAGACCCGCTATCTGAAGCAAGGCAAGGTAATATTTTTGACCCAACTGTAGATACCATGAGCTGTTTTGACGAAGGAGAATGGACAGATAGGTATATGACAGAAGGGGGACTTTCGATTGGAGACCGGCATATCACTGACGGTACTTATCAAAGTGAAGCGTCATCTAAAAGTTGGTCTCGAACGGCATTTATACGCGAGCAGGCGTGCAGAGGGTCTAGTAACGTTATCGGGGGAAGTAACGTTAACTGTCACGTATTTATTATAAGAGGCTGTGGGAAAGTTTCGGGTAAATCCTCAGTGGTAGCTAATAGTTTAGCTGCATCAGTGTTTGGCCCGGCTTCACAATAGGTATCACAATGAAAAAACTAACAACTTACCTTGCTTCCATTTCGCTGTTTAGCTGTATCGGTTTTTCCGCTTTTGGTGATGACCTAGACATTTACCTTGGAAACGCCAGTAACGCGGTAACCTACAATCCTAACGTACTGTTTATTATGGACTCGTCGGGCAGTATGGGTAATTACGATAACACTAGCCAAACAAGAATGCTTCGCGTCCAAAATGCCCTCAAAGAGGCGTTGAGTTCAGCAACGAATATCAATGCCGGGCTCATGCGCTTTTCTGACCACGGCGGCCCTATTCTATACCCTGTTCGCAATATCGATGAGTCGGTACGGCCTGAAATTATCATTTCCACCAATGACGACAATCACGATGCCCACGAAATAAATGGAAGTGTTACCACAGATAGTAATGATTTAATCTTAAGCAGCGGCACCAAAACGGTAACATCTGGACTGCGTTTTACTGAATTAAATATCCCTCAGGGCGCGACGATTTTAAATGCGAGCATTCGGTTTACGTCTGAAAGATTCAATGTGGCTGGCACATCGCTGGTGATATCAGCTGAAGCCTCAGCATCAAGTAGTGCTTTTTCATCGTCTAGCAACAATCTTAGCGAACGCAGTAAAACCGCAGCTAATATTGAGTGGTTAACCGACAACAGCTTTCCTGCGTCGGGCGAAGTAATAACCACGCCTGATATAAGTGCAGTTATTCAAGAGGTGGTGGATTTATCAGCGTGGTGTGGTGGCAAAAACATCAATATTTTAATTGAAGGTACAAGCGCAGACCCGGCCAGTGCACGTGAAGTAAGGGCGAGTGATGTGGGACAAAGTGGTGCGCCACAGTTAGTTGTATCGTACGACGATTCTACAGCATCAGGGTGCGTGCAGGGCGAGGGGATCTATCAGGTTGCTGATGCGAAAGATAATTCCGAAGAAGATGTAAATGGCTACCCAAATACGGGGGGCGAACTGTCTTTTAATTCGTCTTACAACGACTATATTGGCGTACGTTTTAGAAATGTAAATATTCCACAGGGCGCAGTTATAACCGACGCTTATTTAGAGTTTACTGCCTACTCTACCCGAACGTATGGCAACCCGAGTATGCGCATTCGCGGGGTGGCTGACGATGATGCATCAGACTTTCACCCGAACCGACGCTACCGGCTACGAAACCTTCCTAAGACCTCTGGTATCACTTGGTCAATGCCCGACTTTTATAACAATTACGTCTATAGAACGCCCGACATAAGTGGCATTGTGAAGCAAATAGTCGACCGCTCTGGTTGGCAATCTGGTAATGATATGGCGTTCGTGATGGATAACTTTGTTTCTTACCGCGGTGCTCACACTTACAACTCGCCATCAAAGGCGCCAAAGCTTATCGTTAAATTTAATGGAGCTGCTACCCCAGGTGCATCGGCTACCGTGCGTGAACATCTAGTCAGTAAAATAGATGAATTAAGTGCAAATGGCTTTACTCCAATTGTGGATACGCTATTGGAAGCGGCCAATTATTATGGTGGTAGAAGCGTTGACTATGGGCGAAAGCGTGGCGAAAACGACGTGAATTGGTCTGTAAGGCGAAGCACGCGAGTGAGCCATCGCAGTTCTTATTTAGGGGCTGATTCTATTTTACCGTGGGGGTGTACCGAAGATAACCTATCTGACAGTGACTGTATCACCGAACAAATCCCTACGCCTGCAACTTACATATCTCCGGTGTCTGACTTACAGTGCCAAACCAATAATCATATTGTGCTGCTATCTGACGGTGAAGCCAATAACAATCATAGCGTTTCGAAAATCCAAACCTTACTGGGTCAAAGCTGTACGGGAAATGGTGGAGAAAAGTGTGGCTTGGATCTGGTTAGAAATATTAGCGATACCTCGACATCCGTAATTGGTCCCAGGGTTATTACCCATACAATAGGGTTTGCGGCTAATAACACCGCAAATAACTTCCTAAACCAACTGGCGCTGCAAAGCGGCGGTGGTTTTTATCAAGCAGACAACAGTACTGACCTTTTAGAGGCCTTCAACACTATTTTACGTTCAGTAAAAGACGTTAATGCTACCTTTGTTTCGCCTGGCGTGGCGGTAAACCAACTTAACCGTCTTACACACAGAGATGAGCTTTACTTTGCTTTATTTAAGCCAAGCGAGGGCGCAATGTGGCCGGGTAATTTAAAACGCTACCGCTTAAGCGGCGATAAAATTCTCGACAAAAATAGCTTAAATGCCGTAGACAGCGAAACAGGGTTCTTTACAGAAAACGCACATAGCTACTGGTCAACGCTGGCTGATGGTAGTGAAGTAAGTGAAGGCGGCGCATCTAGCCGTTTGGGAGCAAACAGAAATATCTATGTCTTTGACGGAGCTGGCACCATTGCAAGTAGTGCAAACGCGCTGCATGAAGACAACACAAGCATCACCAACGCTGATCTAGCTATTCAAGGTGAAACCGATGCGGACGACTTGAGAGATGCCATTTTAAAGTGGGCGAGAGGCGTAGATGTAAAAGACAGCAATGGTGATGGCAGTACCAGTGACTACCGAACACAAATGGGAGATCCTATCCACTCTCAGCCTATTATTGTTAATTATGGCTCCAACGACTCCGCTATTTTCGTCGCAACTAACCAGGGGATGCTGCATTCTTTCGATACTTCAAGCGGGGAAGAGAATTTTGCCATCATGCCAAAAGAGTTACTGCAGAATTTGCACCATTTTTATAAGGACACACCCACGTTAGAGCATGAATATGGCCTAGATGGCGACATGATTTTACGAACCGTCGATGATAAAAAATACCTTTACGTAGGTATGCGTCGAGGCGGTCGTAATTACTATGTATTTGACGTTACACAAAAAGATTCTCCGAAGCTTAAATTCAAAATAGAAGGGGGGGCAGGTACCCTTGCGAAACTAGGGCAAACCTGGTCTAGACCTACTATTACTAAAGTAAATATGGGGGGGCAGGTTAAAAACGTCATGATTATAGGTGGTGGTTACGACGACGCGCAGGATGATCGCTCTGTAAGAGCGAGTGATGTGATGGGCAACGCCGTGTTTATGTTCGATGCAGATACCGGAAGCTTACTGTGGCATGCGAGTAACGAAGATGCAGACTTGAACCTTAGTAATATGACGTACAGTGTGCCAGGGCGTATTTCTGTCATCGACAGGGACAATGATGGGTTCGCTGACCACATGTATGTTTCCGATACAGGCGGACAATTATTCCGCTTGGACATCTACAATGGTGAGTCTGGGGCAGACTTTATCAAAGGGGAACGTCTTGCTGATTTTGGTGGTGATACAGAAGAAACAAACCGCCGTTTCTATTATGGCCCTGATGTCACGGAAGTCGCATTGGGCGATGAGTTATATTATGGCATAGCGCTAGGCAGCGGATGGCGTGCATCTCCTTTAGATACGGTAGTAGAAGATAATTTCTATATGCTCAAAGACAGTGGCGTATTCAACCGCGATACGAACGGTGATTACACTTACATGAGTACAGTAACTGAATCAGATATGTATAACGCCACCAGTCATGCTCTAAATAGTAACGATGAGAGTGAGCGAGCACTTGCTTCTCAAACCTTCGCGAATAAAGCCGGTTGGTATCTAAATCTAACAATCAACGGTGAGAAAGTGCTGTCTTCACCGCTCATTATTGATTACAAGGTGTTCTTTACCACCTACGTACCTGCTGAGAGTAGTACCAGTGCCTGTGCACCGCCTACTGGCAACAGCCGCGCGTATCTCGTCAGTATGTTTAACGGTAATGCAGTAACCGATGTCAACAACGATGGTGAAGTGAATGGAGAGGATCGCTCCGCTGATTTAAAACAAACGGGTATAGCGCCAGAAACGAAAATCCTAATCGAAGATATTGTAAGCCCCGTAGTATGTTTAGGTACCGAGTGCGTGTCTGCAGTAATAGAAGTGGATGAAGACGGCAATGATGTTGATTGCGTCAATGCATTTGAATGTTTAGCTGAAAATATCTATGGCCGTTTCGAACGCATTCAGCGCGGCAGTTGGCATTCTGAAACGGAAAGAGAGTAATCATGAAAACGAAAGTATCTCAACAGGGTTTTTCACTTATAGAACTCATGATCGTTGTGGCTATTGTCGGTATTATCGCCGCGATAGCCTACCCCTCATACCAAGGAGTTATCGCAGATGGGTATCGCGGTACTGGGCAGGCAGACTTATTGGGCTTTGCTTCGGCAATGGAGCGCCACCACAATGGCTCATTTAGCTATGAAGGCGCAGCAAGTGGGGGAGCAAACACAGGGGCGCCCGCTATTTTTGCATCCTACTCTCCGTCTTCCGAACCACAAGCGAATAAGCGTTATACACTGTCTATTGTTGCAGCTAGTGCTACTGCCTATGAACTTAAAGCCACGCCGGTGTCGGGTTCGGCCCAAGCCACAGACGGCGCGCTGTTTTATTTCAGCGATGGGAGAAAAGGCTGGGATAAGAACAACAATGGTAGCCTAGAATCCAGCGAATATTGCTGGTCTTGTTAACGCTCTCAGAGTCGACCTTCGTAGCCCCCCTTTTTCTCTAGGGTCCATTTAATCGGGGTGTAGGTATACCAAATATCGCAATATCGCCCCAATGCTGCTCTACATTATCTTGTGTGTAGGCTAGTCGCGCCGCGTTCGTCGCCAGGGTTTGATTCTCTCGTTTATCAAGGGTAGCCTGCCAAAGCCGTAACGCGTCGATTTTGCTGGACAGTAAATAAGTGCTGGTACTCATGAAAATAACCAGCGCAACTAGTACCTCTACTAGCGTCCCGCCTCTGTGAGCAAAATACCGTGTCCTTACCCTATTTAAATCGTACTGGCAGTGGGGGGACCCTATCAGGCCTTCCGTTACGTGTCGTTTTTTAATCAATGTCATACCAAGTTCCTGGAATGGGAATAATTTTTGCCAAAGCGGTGTGTGCCTGCAGCGTTTTTAGCAGGGCAGGTGCGGGAGCTATAACGCCATTAATATTGCTGTAAATAGGGGCGTTAGAGACATAAGCACCAGTAACAGTTGCTGAAGCGCTCACGTTTAGCGTATAGCTAGAAGATGTTGTTGAAAGCATGACAATAAGCCCATAAAAGTGCGTATTCGCGCTAAGGCTCACATCACCATTTACAACGAACAGTAACGTGGGCTGTGAATTTGAGCTATGAGACAGAGCGCTACTATCTAAAACGCAGTTGCCATCGATCCAGTATATACTTGCAGGCACTATATTGTGGCACTGGGTGGCTGTTATGCTACTGGGAAAAAAGTCAGCGCTCAGCGCTGTCACGTCACGATTGAATAACCATTGGGTTAACTCACTGTCCCACGAAAATTGTTGGGCTGGCGTTGGAATTCTTAAAAGAGCAGGGTAGCGAAGAAACTTTGCCTTGTACTTAATGTTTTCTGTATCGTGAGATACGCTTATTTCATAGTGAGTAAGGGGCTGGTGCTGCGCACCCTCTAGTTCGTCAACCTGTATTGTCGTCAAGAAGTTAGTGTTGTTTATTGTATTTAACACACTGGACACGCTTTGTGTACGTAGCGCACTTGCTATACCTCTAATATGCTGTTTAAGCATGACTTGTGAGTTTTCAGTGTGCTGTCTTACTTTTTCTATCGCGTAGTATTGCTGGACCTTTTGAGACGTGCTTAAGGTAGCGAAAGTAATTGCGCTAAGCAGTATGGCCACAATGGTGAGTACGGCCATACCTTGTTGCAAGTGAGTGCGGCTTGAGCTAACAGCTAAGAACCCTGTGCCTTTTCTAACCGTCATTGGCTACCTCAATTACAAATTTTTCTTCACTCTCCACGACTGGGTTAATGGCGCTCTTTAACGCTATAACAATCTCATAGGCTGCTCCCCAACTGCTTTGGTGTAGTAAGTTCGCACTAAACTGTGTAACTTTAACCGTTTGAGGGTCGGTCAAATCAAACCATCCGCCTTGCAGGCATGTTTTTCCGCCCACTCGGTATTCTATTGCCTTATCGTGAAGGCGGTAGCCAAAAAACTCTCCTTGGGACACAGAGATTAAGCCATCACCACTTTTGTCGTAAGAAAAGGTTATACAGCTATTAGATGGCTCGCCCACACGCTGACTAATTGCAACGTTCGACAAGCCATTATTATTGTTTTGAAGTGAAATGAACGGCGTAAGTACATTGGTATGTTGGATGAAGCCCGCCCGGCTTAAATGTCGTGAGATAGTACTTTGCACGGCACGCATGTCTTCTTCTATGCTGGTGGCGTGTTGTAGCGAAGCTAAGTCAATGTGAGACTGAGCCGCATACGTGCTAACAGCGGCGATCAGCAAGCCTGATAAAGCACACGCCACCATAAGTTCGGTAATGCTGAAGCCACTCGCACTGTTCGAGCTTTGTCGTTGTTTTAACATGACGCAACACCAACAACGCTTTGCACGCTGCATAGTTTCACTCGCCCCAGCGCGTTAATTGTCACTTTCCCGTTAAAGTGCTGACTATTTAGTGTGAAGGTGGTGTTGCTACCAAAGTTCAGCGTACCATGCTGATTGAAAGCAACAGTTTTGTCTGTACCGTTTAAGGTAGCAAGTTGAGTGCTCCATTGCGTAGGAGGCTCCCAATAAGCAGCGTCATTGACTGCGCAACTTTGGTGTGTCGAGCAGGTACAGTTTTCGTCATCACTTATTATTACGCAGTGCGTATTTTCCACTTTTGCAATGAGGTAAAAAGGCTTTTTATGAGTGAGCGCGTAAATGCGTGCATGTCTTGCTAAGTTCGCAAAATGGGTAGCAAAATGCTTGAAAGCATGGCGCTCTTGCCATCGCTGAAAAGAGGGGGCGGCTATCATAGACAATATGCTTAAAAGTAAAACCGCAATGAGTACCTCCAACAGAGTAAACCCCATAACCATGTTAAGTGCGTGAGTCTGTTTTACTTTCCCATTTGATAGGTGAAAAGCCATGCGTAAGTCCAGTTAAAGCGTTGGGAGTAAGTTGATAGGCTCAATGTATCGAATAATTGATTAAGAGAAAGCTGTACCATGGAAGGGAATTACAAAAAGGGTGGCAAGCGCTATCTTATAATAGGTTTCACGCTTGTGGAGGCGCTGATAACAATGGCGATAGTGGGGATTTTGAGTGTTGCCGCTTCATCGGCCGTTAATTCAAGTTGGCAGTTAAGCCAAACGAATAAAGTTAAGGCCTACTTACTCTCTATACAGGCAATGCAATCGAGAAGTTGGCTTGAAACGGGTCTTTACCTCCCGTTAAGTGCACTACCACAAGCTGACGTTCAAAACGTCAGTTTTAGTCAAATTAATCATCAAGGTAGCGGATATGAGGTTGTTGCCACTTTTTTGTTTAAGGATGCAAACGATAGCTGTCGAACAATAAAAATTAGTGAAACGGCGCTGTCACCTAAAAGCTGTTGGTAAATGATGAGACTTTACTTTTACGCACAGCCTAGTCGATAAAATAGTAACTGTTAAGGCGACGAAAAAAGCCACGAAAAAAAGGTGTAAATAGAATAAATACAAACGGGTTAGCTGCAGGCTAAATCATCACCAGCAAGGTCTTCTTTTATATCATCTCCGTTGCTATCTACAGCCACTGAAATTCTTCCATAAAGGGAAAGTAAAAGAGCAGATGCATAATCCGCATTGTTATCGCTAGGACATAGGGTAATCGTCGCCGCTCTATTTATCCCCCCTTGTTCGTCAAATACTAAGCTCCCCGTGATGCCGTAAACCGCATTTGCAGTATTAAGTGGGTCACTTGCGATAATAAGCGCCTCGCTATTATCTCGGCTGCCATTTCCGTTAGCGTCAACAAATACCATTTTGGCATTTTTCCAATTATTGGTGCAGGCCGTGTAATTAGTTGTTGGACAAAGGGTCACGCTGGTTTGTTCGTCTACTGCGGTGAACCTAGCACGCTGAGCAACGGCACTTAAGTTGTTCAAGTCAGCAGTGATTCTATTTTTGATGATTATATTCTGAATGCCCGGCGCAACCGTGGTAAGAATAATGGCAAGTACTGCTACCGCGACCAGCATTTCTAGCAGGGTAAGTCCTGCTTGGGTTAATGCTGGGTGAGGTCTTTTTATTTGCCTCTGTGTTGTCATAATTTGAACGCTAATTTTCAATGGTTTACTCGTAAATACAGTACGTAATACGTTTTATAAGCTATGGGTCGACCTTATTTATAAACTGCGATAGTACGCGCGCAATTTAGCTCTGTGTTAACACTCACCTAAGAGAACGAGCGCTAGGCTAACGCTTTCTATCTTCAATGTAATGGTACAGCGGGATAAATGTGCGCTACTCCTCGTTATTTTAGGGTAAACTAAAACGCAACGGCAAAGGTATGTTTTACCGTGTTATCGCATATTTGACCATACGCCTTATGGTTAATGGCCTTCCACGGAGAGTACCGATGTTTCAACATTAAAAAAACGATAAGCTGACCTGACTGTGGCTGAGGAAGGTCAAGGTATTCCTAATTGATACGAGGATACCACTAACATCTGTAGTGATATTGTCGTAGAATCGAGTTCCAGGACGCCTCAAAAATACGTGGATATTATAATGCAAAAACAAGCAGTTATTGATGAAATGAAAGTGCTGCCTGAAATTGACGTGGAATATGAAGTTGCACGTCGAGTCTCGTTTATCAAAAAGCAGTTGCTTACTTCAGGCTTAAATTCTCTGGTACTTGGTATCAGTGGGGGTATTGATTCATGTACGCTGGGCCGTTTAGCCCAATTGGCAGTAGATGAATTGAATGAAGAGCATCACGAAACCTATCAGTTTATTGCGGTTCGTTTGCCTTACGATACACAAGCTGACGAAGAAGATGCGCAAAAGTCTATCGACTTTATTCAGCCCACCCATTCCATTGCAGTAAACGTAAAGCCAGGTGCTGATGCTATTCATGCGTCCACATCACAGGCTTTATCAGATGCTAACCTTCTTCCTGAAAGTGAAGCAAAGCAAGACTTTGTAAAAGGCAATGTTAAGGCGCGCACTCGTATGGTTATTCAGTACGAAATTGCAGGCATGGTAGACGGTTTGGTGCTAGGCACTGATCATTCTGCTGAAAATATTACAGGCTTTTACACCAAATACGGAGATGGTGCGTGTGATCTGGCACCTCTGTTTGGGTTGAGTAAGCGCCAAGTGCGAGCAGTCGCTGCCCATTTAGGTGCACCCCACAACGTTATTACAAAAGCGCCTACGGCCGATTTGGAAAGCCTTTCTCCGCAAAAAGCCGATGAGCAAGCGCTAGGGATGTCTTACGATCAAATCGATGATTTCTTAGAAGGCAAACACGTTTCTGCAGAAGTGGAAGAGAAATTGCTCTATATTTATGAGCGCACACAACATAAACGTGTGCCAATTCCAACAATTTACGATGAGTTGTAGTCATGAAAAAAATTGAAGCTATCATTAAACCGTTCAAAATGGACGATGTTAGGGAAGCGCTAGCTGAAGTAGGTATCGCAGGGATGACTGTGTCAGAAGTGAAAGGTTTTGGTCGTCAGAAAGGCCATACTGAGCTTTATCGCGGTGCCGAGTACCAAGTTGACTTCCTTCCAAAGATTAAAATTGAATTAGTACTGGATGACGATCGCGTTGAACAAGCGGTTGAAGCCATTCAGTCATCGGCTAAAACAGGCAAAATTGGCGATGGGAAAATTTTCGTTTACAGTGTAGAGAGTGCGGTACGCATTCGAACTGGCGAGCAGAACGAAGATGCTATCTAAAACACTAACCGGTTAGCATTTTCCATTAAAAAAGGGAGCAGAACGCTCCCTTTTTAGTTTTGAAAAATCACCTTATTCGATTTTGGTGAAAAGGCGCAATTAGTGGTCGTGACCGCAGCCACCTTCACCGTGAACATGGCCATGCTCTAGTTCTTCTTTCGTAGCTTCACGCACATCAACAACGGTTACATCAAATGTAAGCGGAATACCTGCTAGTGGGTGATTACCATCAACAACCACTTCTTCGTCTGTGGTTTCAATGATAATGACAGATTGCTCGCCCTGAGGTGTGGTTGCACGAAAAGACATACCAACTTCCACATCCATACCTTCAAACATAGAGCGAGGTACTGTTTGAACTAGCTCATCAACACGTTCACCGTAGGCCTTTTCTGGGTCAACAGAAACGTTGAAGCTATCTTCTTTTGTTTTACCGATTAGCGCGTCTTCAAGCCCTTCAATTAAGAAACGGCGACCTAATAACACAACTAGCGGAGATTTCCCTTCTGAAGAGTCTAGCGTTGTGCCGTCTTCGGTAGATACGGTGTAGTGTAGCGTTACAACGCTGTCAGAAGTAATTGTCATAACAAATCCTATATCGGCCCTATTCCAAAACTATCATTGAAAATAGGGCAATGAATGAAATGCAGTAAAAATACTGCTTAGCGACGTTTTTTCACAATATTGCTAGCTTGTTGCTCAATACTGTACGGCAAGGCGTTAGGGTAACAGGTAATAGCGTCATTTTCAGCCAGTCTGTGTAAATCTTCAGACGTTGTATCATTACTGAGCACAGCAATGAACCACGTTTCGTTGTCCAATATAGCCACATCGATTATTTTACCTGCAACCCGCCAGTTCTCGCCTAACTGCTTTTCAAGGGCATCGCCAGGGGTGACGTCAACTTTACCTTCTAATTTGAAGCTGAACGCGGCGCGCTTGTTTTTGCCAAGAAAGCGAGTACGGGCAACAACTTCTTGGCCCATATAGCAGCCTTTGTCAAAGTCGATGCCGTTAAGCGCTTGCACATTAATCATTTGTGGAATGTATTCACCTACTGCTTCTTTTCGAAGCATGGCGTGGACACTTTTAATCTGAATGGCGTTAAATACAACGGCGGGATAGCAAGGAATTGATTGGGTGTTCACTTCTTCAACCAGTTGCTGCGCGCCTTTGTTTAGAAGCAATACAAAACCCTCTTGGGCAGTGTTCGCTGTAAACAGTAGACCGCTTTCACTCTCTATCTTTTGAAGCGCGTGGTTATCACCGTGTTGGGTATCTAGCAGCGCTTCTAAGTCTGTCACATCAAACATTTTTGAAAGGGTAGACGTTACACCGCTATTCTTCGCCGCTGTTAGCGACAGGAAATAAGCACTGTAGTTTGGCGTATCATCTAAAATATCTACTTTGGAGAAAACCCCATATTTATTGAGTTGTGCTAATGAGTGATTGCCCGCATCATTATTAGCCACCAGTAGCAATTTGCTTAAATGGCGTGTGACATAACCCGTAGACCAGGTTTTACCTTTGTTATCACAGTGTGCGAAGTGCCGCGCCGACTTATCATCAAGCTTATTGATATTCACCGTGATTTGGCCGTGCAAATAGCTGTCGGCTTGTTCGCCTTCCAATGAAATTACCATGGTATCTGAAAGATCAACCATGAATTCGTCGGGAAGCTCGAGTAATGATGCAATAGAGGTCATGTTCACCACTTATTCGTTTAACTGTATTTAGTCAAGGTATGGCAAAACCATCATTATTCAAGGGTAAAGTGCACGATTATACGTAGATTAAGTTCTATTTAGTTTCTTTATCAGACCAAAAGAGCAGTGATCCCGCTATACAGGGCATGGTATTATTGATATCGAATAAAAAACGGTAAGAAAGACATATGTTTGAACCAAAAAGATTAGCCCGCTTAAAATGGGCATGCCGCAGAGGTATGCTGGAATTAGATGTACTATTACTGCCTTTCGTTGAAGAAGCGTTTGACTCTCTTAGCTACGAAGAACAAGAAACATTTGAACGGCTACTGACCAGTGACGACCCCGATCTCTTTGCTTGGATAATGGGGCATCAAAAGTGTGAAGACCCTGAGTTCGCTGCGATGGTAGCAACCATTGTGAACCGTGTTAAAGCATAGAATTAAAATCAGCGGTTATAAGTTAAGGCCCCTAATGGGGGAGGCGTGTGTGGCGATGTGCTTTTACGCTGCCATGTTGAGTCTCCCCCAATATCTTTGGACGTGGATAAACTTCCCGGTCACGTTAACCTTTGTATCTATAGCAATAGTATCGTGGTTTTCTTGGCGTCTTTATGATGTGCTTAGCCGCAATGTCTTACCTGTTCAATACGCACTTTCGCTTTCAAGCGATGGCGTTATTCGAGTGGTTGGCGATGATAACGCGGCAAATAATCGCAGTTGTTTCTATACGCAGAACCACTTGCTAAGTCATACTTTGCGTGAGGCAAAAGAAGCGGGTACCGCTATGAAAATTCACCATGCTTCACAGCTCTTTGCGTGGGGATTGTGCATTAACGTACTGCGCCACAAACGGAAAT
Organism: Alteromonas mediterranea DE; assembly: GCF_000020585.3. Lineage (NCBI taxonomy): Bacteria > Pseudomonadati > Pseudomonadota > Gammaproteobacteria > Alteromonadales > Alteromonadaceae > Alteromonas > Alteromonas mediterranea. The sequence continues at coordinate 2,898,090 of NC_011138.3, read as the reverse complement.
GGTTTGAAAGAGACCATAACCACTTAGCTTGGGTTTTAAAAGGTGAGTGCTGTGAGGCAGACTATCGACGCCTTGCACGAGCCATAATTTTGGCTAGAAAAGCAACGCATTCAAGGAATTAAATAGATGTTTCGTGAGTACACTAAAGCGTTATTCAAACGTGTTGATGCTCGGCAGTTAATGCAATTCAAACCGCCTACGCTGCCGCAGCGCATCTATACGAAAACATTAACGATAGATAACGCCCATTATGGCGCGTTTTGCCAAGAAGTTGACTGGCCGGTGAGTCAGCATCCTCATCCACTTTATTTGCAAATGTTATCATTACCTTTGCAGATGCAGTGCTTGCTTGATAAGCAAAGCCCTTTTCCACTGCTCGGTCTCATTCATGCTGCCAACAAGGTGACGGTGGTGGAGCACTGTAATCTAAGTGAGCCCTTTGAGTGTCGAGTGCGCTTTTACGATGTTAGGCCGCACAGTCGCGGGTGGGAAGTGGACGTCATGCTAGAAGCGCTTCAATCGGGCCAACTTGTCTATCGTGCTATAAGTAGTTATTTGGTGAAAGTAAAAGCGGTTCACGTAGCGCCGCTTGCTGTAAAAAGCGACATGCATGATGATTGCGATATGCACGACAGAGTGTTGATTGGTGAAATTTGTGCACATGCCAACACTGGTCGTCGCTATGCCAAACTATCAGGTGACTATAATCCCATTCACTTATCTACTATTTCGGCAAAAGCGTTCGGTTTTAAACAGGCAATTGCCCATGGCATGTGGACATTGTCGCAGGCGGTTTCCGCATTTGTTAGCCACCAAGACAATGCCGAGGCGTTAACGGTGAGCGAGGTAAGCTGTCGCTTTAAGAAGCCCGTTTTCTTGCCAAATGAATTACATATTCAGCAGCACTGCAAAACAGAAGCCAGTGTGTTCCTTGATGTTACAGACGGTAATGACAACGTAGTGCATTTATCTGCCAGCCTCGCATTTACTACCAAGGAGTAGGTCATCTACTCCTGTTGGCGTTTACCGAAAGCGTATTAAATGCAATATCACCAAGGCGCATTCCTTGGTTGTGCTAGTCAGCATCACAAAAGCTGTCGTGGGTAATTAACGAACCCACATCGGCACCTGAAAGCTGCTTTCTCGGAATGAGAATAGTAGGCGTTGGATTGTTTATCTGCTCAGGGTGGTCAAGGTTAAAGTGCAGCCCGCGGCTTTCTTTTCTTGCCATAGCGCAACGAACGATGAGCTCGGCAACCGTTACTAAGTTACGTAATTCGAGCAAATTATTGCTCACTCTAAAGTGTGCATAATATTCGGCAATTTCTTGTTCGAGCAGCTTTATACGGCGCATCGCCCGTTCAAGCCGTTTGTCGGTACGAACAATACCCACATAGTCCCACATAAAAAGACGCAATTCGTGCCAGTTATGCTGAATGATAACTTCTTCGTCAGAGTTAGATACCTGGCTTTCGTCCCAAGGCGCAATCGACTCTTCACAGTCTGCGCTAGGTAATTTTTTTATAATGTCTTCAGCGGCAGCGCTAGCAAATACTACACATTCAAGCAATGAGTTCGACGCCATCCTGTTTGCGCCGTGCAAACCTGTATAAGCCACTTCACCAATCGCGTATACATTGTTTAAATCAGTCTTAGCGTTAAAATCAGTAATAACACCACCGCAGCTATAGTGAGCTGCAGGCACAACGGGGATGGGTTCCCGCGTAATATCAATACCTAAGGAGCGGCATTTGCGATAGATATTCGGAAAGTGCTTCACGATAAAGTCGGCAGGTTTGTGACTGATGTCTAAGTACATGCAATCGGCGCCTAGTCGCTTCATTTCATAGTCAATCGCTCGGGCGACTACGTCACGCGGTGCCAAATCACCTCGCTCGTCGAACTTGTGCATAAAGCGTGTGCCGTCTGCATGACACAAATTTGCGCCTTCGCCGCGCAGCGCTTCGGTAATAAGAAAGTTTCGCGCTTGCGGGTGGTATAAGCAAGTAGGGTGGAACTGATTGAATTCCATATTCGCTACGCGACAACCCGAACGCCACGCCATCGCGATACCATCACCGCTGGAAACGTCAGGATTTGACGTATATTGGTATACTTTGCTCCCGCCACCCGTCGCCAATGCAACAAATGGCGCACGAATTACTTCTACATGCTCTTGTTGTCTATTCCATACATAGGCGCCCACAATGCTATTCTTCTCTTCTTTAGAGGGAATAAGGTCAATGGCATTGTAGCGCTCGAACACATGAATATTGGGATGGGTAGAGACGGCATCATTAAGGGTGATTTGAAGTGCTTCACCTGTTGCATCGGCTGCATGAAGGATACGTCTGTGGCTATGTCCCCCTTCACGGGTAAGGTGGAAGCGCTCTTCGCCAGACTCACTTTTTTCTGTATCAAATGGCACGCCGTAGCCAATTAGCCATTCAAGCGAAGACTTCGCCCGCTCGGCAGTAAAACGTACAGCTGGTTCTTCACAAAGGCCTGCACCTGCGGCTAATGTGTCGGTAACGTGGGCGTCTATTGAGTCTTGCTCGTCAAATACCGCCGCAATGCCACCTTGCGCATAACGGGTAGAGCCCTCGTTGCGGTCACTCTTACTAAGTACAATTACCTGACAATGGTCGGCAAGCTTTAATGCTAAGCTTAATCCTGCCGCGCCACTCCCAATAATCAATACGTCACAACGGTGTTCTATTGCATTTGATGTGGAAGTTAGTGAAGACGATACAGATTTCATGTATTTTTATATCAATTCAAACGAGCAAAGGTTCGGCAAGTCTAAAGGATGAGAGGCAAAACACAAACATTCTTAAGCGCACAGTTGAGCATTTTTTAAAATATTTAATGGTTTTACCGAACTTTTGTAAAAAGAACGCGTCTATACACATGCTTGTTAGAGCTATTGTGTAGTTGAAGTAGGGAGTAATGGCTCGAATGAGCGAGCAGATAACCGACCAACAACTGGTCGAAAAAGTACAGCGGGGCGATAAAAATGCGTTCAACTTGTTGGTAACACGTTACCAACACAAAGTTATGCATCTCGTTTCTCGCTATGTGAAAAACACCGGTGACGTTGCTGATGTAACGCAAGAAGCGTTTATTAAAGCATACCGTGCCTTACCTAATTTTCGTGGTGACAGTGCATTTTATACTTGGCTATATCGCATTGCGGTAAATAGCGCCAAGAACTATCTTGTATCTCAAGGTCGCAAGCCANCGGCCAGTGATGTCGATGCCGACGAAGCTGANTTTTACGAAGGCAGTGATGCGTTAAAAGAGCAGTCTACGCCAGAAAGAAGCTTGTTATCTGAAGAAATTGAAGAAACCCTTTTTAAAGTGGTAGAGAAATTGCCCGATGATTTGCGCATGGCGATAACATTGCGCGAAATTGAAGGGTTGAGTTATGAAGAAATCGCAAACGTAATGTCGTGTCCTGTTGGCACTGTGAGATCACGTATTTTTAGGGCTCGCGAAGCGATAGATAAAGTTATTCAGCCGCTGTTAGAGAATTAAAAAGAAATAAAATCAAAAAAAGGTGAACTTTCTTTTTTCTACGATGACTAACAGCTGTGTTAGGGTAGTTAACGATCACATTGATCTGGAAATGAATATATGACGCAACAGCAAGAAAAATTGTCCGCATTCATGGATGGTGAGATAGAAGGCAATGATATCATCGATGTAATTAAGCAAGATGAAGCGCTTCAGGCCAAATGGCAACGTTACCATGTGTATCGCGGTGCAATGCGAAAAGAAGCAAGTGTTGCTCCTCAGCTGGATATTACAGCAAGCGTAGCAGCCGCACTTGAAAACGAGCCAGCCATTGTTGCGCCGAAGCGTTCGCGTTGGCAACCAATCCCAGTGATTGGTAGTGTTGTTCCTTTTGCGAAACAATCTGGCCAACTTGCAGTCGCTGCCTCGGTAGCCGTAGCGGTAATCTTCGGTGTTCAGTACACCAATCAGGATGCCCCTACAGAACCATTTATGACTGCGCCAACTATTGCGCCTCAAGGTGGTTTAGCGCCTGTTAGTTTAGAGCAAACTCGTACGTTGCCGCGTAACGACATGAATGAAGTGCTTGAGAAAAAGCGTAAAATAAATGCGCTTATTGCTGACCATGAACAGCAAATAAAGCTCAAGCAAGCGCAAGAAGACGAAAGTGAAGGTGATACTAGCGGACCGCAACGTCCTTAATTCATCATCACTAAGGTGAGTTAATGCACCTAGGGTGTGACGCATCAGGCACTTAGCGCGCTTTAAAAATGATGTAGCGTGCTGTAAGAGTGAACAGAAGCGCACAGTCGTTTTTGGGTTTGTGACATAGATGCGATTTCATATTTTAACCATACCAGCATATACTGCTGGTATGTTTGTTTTAAGGCGGGAAAAATGCGCTGTAGTTCTATCGTTGCACTTTTTTTCATTTCGGGTGCGGTTGTTCAAACAACACACGCCCAGAGTTCTTCTGCTGTTTCTCAGGTACCTAGAACCTCTTCTCAATCTCCTGCGGTGAGTGATAAAGCCGAAGTCGACCCTACGCAAGACGCACCGCATAACTTTCAGGTAAATGAAACCCGTGACGTTACAGCTTCTGCTGAGACCCAGCCCCAGTCAGCAAGCCAGTGGTTAGCCGAGCTTCAAAATATAATTACTAATGCCAATTTCCAAGTATCGTTTGTTCAAACAATTGCCGGTAAGGAAACGGTTCCTTACCTTTGGCGTCATGGCGTTATGGAAGATGGCTCTGAGTTAGAGCAATTAAACCTTCAAAATGGCCCTGGTCGGGAGCTTATTCGCATCAACGATGTGGTTAGCGTTTTCGAGCCGGATGTTCAGCCATATAGCTTGCGCTCTAAACATATCAATGGGCCTATTCCCAGCGCCCTGCTTTATCACCCCGAGCAGCTTGCAGAAGCTTATGAGTTTGTCGCCGTAGGTAGAGCGCGTGTAGCCGGGCGCTCAGCGCAGCAAATAAGAATTGTCAGCCGCGATAATACCCGTTTTGGTTATCAACTTTGGCTTGATGAGTCATCGGGAATGCTGCTCAAGTTAAACATGCTCGATTTACAGGGAGCATTGTTAGAACAAATCCAAGTAACAGCGTTTGCTATATCGCCTACGCCAGCGGAGTACTTTTCACGGATAAACGCGGCGTCGTTACCGGCCCCAATGGCGTTAAGTACTGCACCCGCGCGAGCGCACAAGTGGGACGTCACTTATTTACCCGCGGGAATGCGAGAGATAAAGCAAGATACAAGACGACTAGCCTTAACCGGGCAAGTGGTAGAGTATAAACTTTTCTCAGATGGGTTGGTGGATGTGTCTGTATATGTTCAGCCCGCCGACGATGCGTTAGGTGAGACATTGGCACTGCGCAATGAAGTTAGTACATTTTTGACCTTAACAGATGGAAAAGCGCAAGTGACAGTGGTTGGTGAAATACCACTTCAAACGGCTAACGCGATTGCGACATCCTTAAGGCCTGTAAATAACTAGTATGTTAAGTAATGATTAGAGAAACAGCTACGGTGGTTGCGATTGACGGCGACAGCGTCACCGTTGAAGCGGCAATTAAATCAACGTGTAATGCCTGTGAAGCGCAAAGCGATTGCGGTACGGGCGTTATTTCTCGTGCTATCGCCCCGAAAACTCAACAGCTAACGCTGCGTACGCCGATGCCGGTTCGCATAGGTCAGAAGGTCACCGTAGGTATACCTGAAGCGGGTATTTTAAGTGCCTCAGCATGGCTTTATTTACTGCCCTTAGTTGCGTTCATTGCAGCGTATGCAGGGGCTGAGACCTTATTGAGTCAAAGCGGCGTTGTACACGAATTATGGGCGATGGTCCCAAGCGCGGTCATTACCTATGCAGTTTACCGGCTTATTGCTTACAAGTTGCGCCGTATTGAAGGTGCAAAGTACCAACCTGTGTTGCTAAGTACTGCTGATATCTAGGACAAAAAGTCTACTGCCGCCAGCCTTGATTGCCATCGCTTTAGTATCGGTTTACTGCGGGGTAGCAATTTTCCTATACGCTAATTCGCTTTTCGCATGAGAAATGGGTAAAATCCGCACGCGCTGCGTATAACCCCTAATTTAAGGTGAGCAGCATTTTTTGTTTAATGAATTTTTCTGCAGGTAATTTCCAGCATTATGCAACAATCGCACATTCGTAACTTCAGTATTATCGCCCACATTGACCACGGTAAGTCTACGCTGTCAGATCGTCTCATCCAGCACTGTGGAGGGCTTACAGACCGTGAGATGGCTGAACAGGTTCTCGACTCTATGGACCTGGAAAAAGAGCGCGGTATTACTATCAAAGCGCAAAGCGTTACGCTGAACTACGAAGCGCGTGATGGTGAAACTTATCAGCTTAACTTCATCGATACTCCGGGACACGTTGACTTCACTTACGAAGTTTCTCGCTCACTTGCAGCCTGCGAAGGTGCGCTTTTGGTCGTCGACGCGGGGCAAGGCGTAGAAGCCCAGACACTGGCTAACTGCTACACGGCTATTGAAATGGACATGGAAGTGGTTCCAGTGTTGAACAAAATTGACCTGCCACAGGCCGAACCAGACCGCGTGGCCGAAGAGATTGAAGACATTGTTGGTATAGATGCTCTTGACGCCGTGCGCTGCTCGGCGAAAACCGGAATTGGTATTGAAGATGTCCTTGAAGTTATCGTCAATAAGATTCCACCGCCAGAAGGCGATCGAGAAGCGCCACTTAAAGCGCTAATTATCGACTCGTGGTTCGACAACTATCAGGGCGTTGTATCATTAGTACGTATTGTCGAAGGCCAATTGAACAAGAAAGATAAAATTCAAATTATGTCGAATGGCCAAACTCACCAAGTGGACAAAATCGGTGTGTTTACGCCTAAGCCTCTTGATACTGGCATATTAAGGGCAGGTGAAGTTGGTTTTATCATTGCCGGCATCAAAGATATTCAAGGTGCGCCCGTGGGGGATACTATCACGCTTGCGCGCGAGCCTGCTGACGCCATGCTTCCTGGTTTCAAAAAGGTTAAGCCACAGGTTTATGCGGGTATATTCCCAATTAGTTCAGATGATTACGAAGACTTCCGTGATGCCCTTGCTAAGTTAAGCCTGAACGACGCGTCATTATTCTACGAGCCAGAAAGTTCAGCCGCCTTGGGTTTTGGTTTCCGTATCGGCTTCCTTGGCATGCTGCACATGGAAATCATTCAAGAGCGTTTAGAGCGTGAATATGACCTAGGTCTTATTACTACTGCACCTACGGTAATTTACGAAGTCGAAACGACAAAGGGCGAGACACTTACCGTAGATAGCCCGGCGAAATTACCGCCGGTTAACGATATTGCTGAAATTCGTGAACCTATGGTTGAAGCCAATATTCTCGTACCACAAGAGTATTTAGGTAACGTAATTACTCTATGTGTTGAAAAGCGCGGTATGCAAACCAACATGACGTACCACGGTAAGCAAGTCGCGGTAACTTACGAGCTACCAATGGCTGAAGTTGTTCTCGATTTCTTCGACCGTTTGAAGTCTACCAGCCGTGGTTTCGCTTCCCTTGATTATAACTTTAAGCGTTTCCAAACGTCTGACATGGTGCGCGTTGATATTCTTATAAACGGCGAACGCGTAGATGCGCTAGCGGTTATTACGCACAGAGAAAATTCTCAGGGCCGTGGTCGTGAGTTGGTAGAAAAATTACGTGAATTGATTCCTCGCCAAATGTTCGATATCGCTATTCAGGCTGCGATTGGTAATCACGTCGTTGCAAGAAGTACGGTTAAGCAGCTGCGTAAAAACGTAATCGCCAAGTGTTATGGTGGTGACGTTAGTCGTAAGAAAAAGCTACTTCAAAAGCAGAAAGAAGGTAAAAAGCGAATGAAGCAAGTGGGTAATGTTGAGTTGCCACAAGATGCATTCCTTGCAGTATTGAAGGTGGGCAAATAATGGCGAACTACTTCTCCTTGATTTTGGTGGCACTCACCTTAATAACAGGTTTGATTTGGCTAGTAGATAGCCTCGTGTTTGCGCCAAAGCGAAAAGCCCGTTTACAGGCTGCGGCGACCGCAGAAGGCGCGGGCTACGGAGAAGATCCACAGCTGCCATATTTAGTTGATACTTCGCAACAAATCTTCCCGGTTATCGCGTTTGTATTAGTGTTGCGTTCGTTTTTGTACGAACCGTTTCAAATTCCTTCAGGCTCTATGATGCCAACCCTACTGGTGGGTGACTTTATCTTGGTGGAAAAGTTTGCTTATGGTGTGAAAGACCCGGTCTTCAGAAGTAAGCTTATTGAAACTGGCGTGCCAGAGCGCGGTGACGTAGTGGTATTTAAATACCCAGAAGAGCCTTCAATTGACTATATCAAGCGCGTTATAGGGCTACCGGGTGACACCGTGGTTTATCAAAATAAACAGGTTTATATAAAGCCTAAGTGCGAGACGGGCAATAACTGCCCGAAACTTAAGGCGGTACCACTAAGCTTTCAAGAACGTGGCGAATTTGTGCAAGACATGGCGCAGCTTATGCGTTACACCGAGGATTTAGGCACTGTGGAGCACGATATCTTGCGTCATCCAGTTCGCGAAATTTCTCCGGTTAATTTTTATACCCAACCCGGCACACGCGCCAATGAGTGGATAGTACCAGATGGGCAGTATTTCGTACTTGGCGATAACCGTGACAACAGTCGCGATAGCCGTTTTTGGGGCTTTGTTCCTGATGCCAATCTGGTAGGAAAAGCGGTGGCGATTTGGATTTCATTTGAATTCGAGCGCAGCCCATCAGACTTCCTTCCAACATGGGTACCTACAGGTGTTCGATTTGAGCGAGCAGGTGGCATTCATTAATGCAGGGAATTGATAAATATCTTCGCTTATACAAGGCGATAGGCTACACATTTAACAATGAAGCGTTGTTAGAACAAGCGCTTACTCACCGAAGTGCCGCTAAGCAGCACAACGAGCGCTTAGAGTTTTTAGGTGATGCCATTTTGGGCATGATTATAGGCGAGACTTTATTTAAGCGCTTTCCTACTGTGCCAGAAGGCAAGCTCACCAGAATGCGTTCGACCTTGGTTAAAGGTGATACGCTGGCAGAGTTGGCCAAAGAAGCCAGTGTGGGCGAGTTGCTCAACTTAGGTCCTGGTGAACTGAAAAGTGGCGGTCACCGCAGAAGTTCTATTTTGGCTGACGCCGTTGAAGCTATCTTAGGTGCTATCTACCTCGATTCAGGAATGGACGAAGTACGAGGCGTTATCGACAGGCTATGGGAAAGTCGCATTAATCAATTAGATCCTAATGCACACCCAAAAGACAGTAAGACGCGCCTGCAAGAGTTCTTACAAGGGCGCAAACAGGCGCTGCCAACCTATGAGGTGCTGTCTATTTCAGGCAAAGATCACGCACAGACATTTGAAGTGTGCTGTAAAGTAGAAAGTCTACCAGACGCGGTTGTGGCGTCTGGCAATAGTCGTCGTAAGGCAGAACAAGAAGCTGCTCGTCTAACATTGGAGAAGCTTGATGACAACGCATGATGAGTCGAATTTGCCAGAAATGCCCGATATTCAAACACGCTGTGGTTTAGTCGCCATTGTAGGGCGCCCTAATGTAGGAAAATCTACACTACTTAACCGCTTACTGGGGCAAAAGGTAAGTATTACCTCTCGTAAGCCTCAGACCACACGTCACCGTATTTTAGGTATCGACACCGACGGCGACTATCAAGCGATTTATGTTGATACGCCCGGGCTTCACCAAGACGAGAAGCGAGCGATAAATCGCTACATGAACCGCGCCGCGTCGAGCTCTCTCGCAGAAGTGGGCCTGGTATTGTTTGTTGTCGAAGGTGATCGTTTTAACGCCGAAGATGAAATGGTGTTAAGTAAAGTTAAACAAGCAAACCTTCCTTGCTACCTTATCGTAAATAAAATGGATAAGGTGGAAGACAAAGAAAACTTTATGGTTCATCTGCAAAAGTTAGGTGAAAAGCACCCGTTTGAGCACATTGTTCCTATTAGTGCCAAACAGGGAAAAATGGTAGACGGTATTAGAGAACTCGTTGCTGAATCATTGCCGAAAAGTGAGTTCTTCTTTCCAGAAGACTACATCACCGACCGCTCAAGCCGCTTTATGGCTGCTGAAATCATTCGTGAAAAATTAATGCGTTTCACCGGTGATGAATTGCCTTACTCTACCACAGTGGAAATTGAGCAGTTCAAAATGGCTGATAACGGTGTTTACCGTATTAATGGCCTTATTTTGGTAGAGCGAGAAACCCAAAAGCGAATGGTAATTGGCAAGGGTGGTAAACACTTGAAAACCATTGGCGAGCAAGCCCGTAAAGATATGGAAAACTTGTTCGATAACAAGGTCTTCCTAGAACTATGGGTTAAGGTTAAGCAAGGCTGGGCCGACGATGAGCGGGCACTGCGTTCTCTTGGCTATGGCGACGACAGTAACTTCTAGCTTTTTACCCGCTCGGTATAAGCGTATTAACGCCGCTAGGCACCCTAGGCAGGGAGCGAGAGGCGTTACACGGTAATTAATTTTCGTTGTAGGAGCGTCGTATGGCAATTTCAGATATGCGTAGACAATACTCAAAAGGTAGTTTGAGTGAGTCAGATATCACATCTAGCCCTTTTTCTTTGTTTGACCAATGGTTAAAAGACGCTATCGATGCGGGTATTCCCGACCCTACAGCGATGACTGTTGCCACGGTAGACAGCACCGGCCAACCTTCTCAGCGAATCGTTTTATTAAAAGATGTTAGCGACAAAGGCTTTGTGTTTTTTACCAATCTAGGTAGTCGAAAAGCGCAGGAGCTATCTGTTAACCCTAAAGTCTCGTGCCACTTTCCATGGTTTTTTATGGAGCGCCAGGTGCGTGTTTGCGGCAGTGTAGAGAAACTGTCTGTTTCTGAAAATGCAGCGTATTTCTTCTCTCGTCCGAAAGACAGTCAGCTCGCGGCTTACGCATCTAAACAAAGTAAACCCATTGGGAGTAGAGCGCTACTTCTCACGCAGTTTAAGCAGTTGAAAGACAAGTTTGCTAACAAAGCGCTACCTGTACCTGACTTTTGGGGAGGCTTTCGAATTGTTCCCCATCAAATTGAGTTTTGGCAAGGCGGGGAAGATAGACTTCACGACCGTTTGGAATACAACAAAGCCGAAGATGGCAGGTGGTCAACACAGCGCTTGATGCCCTAGCCGAAAGCGTTCTGCGGTTCAGCGATAAGCGCTGTTTTCATCTTGAATAGTCGATACAGAGGCGCCTGCGCATGATAGACAGCCACTGCCACCTTGATTTGCTCGCATCGAAAAAAGACCTCAATACAGCCTTAGAAAGGGCAAAAGCTGCGGGGCTCACTCGCCTCATGGCGCCGAGTATCAATCCTCATTCGTGGCAAACGCTACAGGCGCTTAGTAGTGAGTATCAACATCTCCTTCCCATTGATACTGCCCTTGGGCTTCATCCTTACTTTCTTTCATCTAACGAGTGCGACTTAAAAAACGGTATTGCTTCATTATCGCAAGAGCAACTTGTAAAAGGTCAGCTTTCTGAACTTGAAAATGCCGCAGCAATGCGCCACCCGTCAGTAAAAGCCATTGGTGAGACCGGTATCGATGGGCATATCAAGGTGCCTCTTAAACTGCAGCAGCAGGTATTTAATGCCCATTTAAACGTTGCCGAGCGCTGTACTTTACCCGTAATTGTGCATCATCGAAAAAGCCATCATCTGTTACTGGAGGCGTTTAAGCAGGCAAGGTATCAAGGAGAAGGGGTGATCCACGCCTTCTCGGGCAGTGTGGAAGTAGCAAAAAGGTATATAGAGCGAGGCTTTTATTTAGGAATAGGCGGCACTATTACCTATGAGCGCGCGAAAAAAACACGGGAAACCTTAGGCTATTTATTAGAGCATCACTTCGATAACATTCTGCTTGAAACTGACTCGCCGGATATGCCCATGTGCGGCCGGCAGGGCGAACCTAACGAACCCTACTACCTAAATGATGTGGTAGAGGCGATTAGCTCGACTTTCAGCGTTGCATCTAGCGAAGTAATAGCCACTACCACAGCGAACTATTTTCGTCTATTTGGCATAGAGCAAAGTCATGTTTAGCGAGAGCTAAATAGCACTTATTGAGTGAGCTTCATCTGTTTCTTTTTAGACTCGATGACGTGTATAAACCAAGGTCGAGATTTGTAAAACGCGCGGGTTAGGTAAATGCCAAGCATCAGAGCGAGAAACACTAAAATACACGCGATAAGCGCAAGCTGATACCGAAGTGTAAGGGGGCTTTCTAACACGGCCTGTGTATTCATATGAATGTTCACGTACCCCAATAAATTACCCTCGTCATCATTAATCGCCTCGACATAGGTAAGTGGCGTAACATTTTGCGATTGGCTTATCGCGACAATACTGTCTATTTGGGGTAATGGTGCGATATACCTGCCGTCTTTATCAAATACAGATAGGGCGAGGATGTGCGGTTCGTTTTTCAATACAGTCGCAACGCTTTCAATATACTGCCTTTGTGTTAGTGCACTTTCTGATTCAGCCTTTTGGTTTTGTCCTAGCATGGGGCGGTCTTGAGTAAAAAAGGCGGGTTGTAAAAGCTTGGCGTACTGGCGCGCAATGCTCTCGCCAGTGGAACGGGTTTGAACGGTAAGCCAATCATTTTGGTATTGCTGAACCAACAATAACAATACAACGATTAACGCAAAAACCGTGCTGACAACTAATGTGTGAAAGAGTCTTTTCAGAGCCGTATACAATGAATGAGAGTCATTCTTTGTTTGTGTAGTGGCTTTGTTAAGCACGTTTACCAATTCGTATTTCCATAAATTCTTTAGGTTTGCCTAACAGTAGGTTAATTCTAAATAATTTAAAAGAGGATATTTTATTAGTTAGCCTAATTGGTTAGCATTAGGCCACCATTTGCCAACTATCTCAGTGTCTTCTTCGCTATGAAAAACACGCTTTTCCCAAATATTAACAATGACGAACAGCATAGTGCTGCCCAGCTATCACAACACATTAATACTGAACACAATAGCAAGGCCTATACACACACGCTTACGGTAACAGGTCAAGCCATTACCCCTTACCTTTTGGACGGTGTGCTCAATAAAATAAAGGATGTGTTTTCACCGACAGGGGCGGCTTTTCACCATCTACACCAATGTCTTGGCGATGATGTTATTGAGGTTCGTGGCACGCTTAATAGCGCACAGCTTGAAAATATAAACCCGCTACTTGGTGATGTGTCATCTGCCTTCAACTTTGATATCGGTTTACAGGCTTCTCGTCCGTCGCTGTCTCAGCCAGGTCTGTTAGTGATGGATATGGACAGTACCGTTATTGCCATAGAGTGTATTGACGAAATTGCAAAATTGGCGGGCCTGGGTGAGCAAGTTGCAGAAGTTACCGCCAAGGCCATGCGCGGTGAAATAGCCTTTAACGACAGTTTGACTCACCGCGTAGCGTGTTTGGAAGGCGTGCCCGTAGCACACCTTAAAAAAATTCGCGATAGCCTCCCAATCATGCCGGGTATACAAAGCTTGCTCGCTTACCTTAAACAGCACAATTGGAAATTGGCTATTGCCTCCGGTGGTTTTACCTTTTTTGCCGATCATTTAAAAGCAAGGTTAGGATTAGACTTTGCCATATCAAATACATTAGCGGTTAGCGAAAACCTACTTACCGGTAAAGTTGAAGGTGAAATAGTGAACGCCGATGTTAAGGCGCGCACGGTTAAGCAGCTTGCCGAAAAGTGGCAAATTCCAACGAGTCAGACCGTGGCAATGGGAGACGGGGCAAACGATTTGGTGATGATGGCTGAATCGGCCCTGGGTGTCGCTTGTCACGGCAAGCCTTTGGTTAACGAAAAAGCCGATGTCGCAATTCGTATTGGCAGTTTGCACAGCATGCTTTATTTTCTTGATAAATAGGAAGGCGGGAGGTTGTGCTAGCCGTTTTTAAGAAGTTAGCACGCTTGTTCGTGAAAAAGTGCTATGCGCTAAACGGGTAGCGCATAGGTGGTGTGTTTAAGTCATTCTTGATACAACGTTCTGCGCTACAGCGCTTTTTAACGTTTTATTAGCGGTGATGTCTTCCATGGTGAAGCCATAACGAATTAGCACTTCGTCAGTCACATCGACAAGGTGTGAACATGCGGCAATACTCCACATCTTTTTCTCAAGCTCTCGCGCTCTGTGCATGGCATACATAGTCACGTAGTTGATTTCAGTTTGCAGCATGCTCATATCAGGTTTACCCGTGGTCGTCAGCATCACATGAATAGCTATAAACTGGCCTCGAACCATCGCTTCTCGAATAAAAGCTCTTCGCTGCTCATTACTTTCAAATTTATCTGAGTAACGAGGGATAATTGCCATACGCGGTTCTTTTTGCGATGCATCAAAGGAAATAAAGAGCTCTTGGCGCAGCGGCATATTTTCAAGCTTTACGGCTTTAATGCCGCTTTGAACGAAAGGCGAATCCTGTTTTCTGTCTCTGAAGAGGAACTCTAGATTAACTTTGCCTTGCTCAGCATATTGCGTGGTGAGGGTGGTGATCCTCTCGTCTTGCTTGCCAACGATACACGCTTGAGGCGTATAGCGAACCCCTTCTTTGCTCATCAAAAAAGACAAAGAGGTCGCGTTTCTTGCGTTGATACAGCGCAGTGCCTGGCCGATACCGGGTACTTCTTCTTCGTCATTATCAACTTTTAAGTTAGCTTTATTCTTTTTGATTAGCTCTTCAAAGAAGGCGCGGGCGCTCTTTCCTTCCTCACCTGGCATGGTCTTCAGGTGTAAGATGTTTTTCTCAACGTTATGGTAGATAATTTCATATTGAAGGTGCATAACATCAAATGCATTAGCAATTTCTTGCAGCCGGGGAAAAGCCACTTCAATTCTGCCTTCCAGGCTTCCTTTATACTCTTTATTTAATTCAACGCGCAGACCCAAACCGTGTACAGAAATATCTTCACTTACGCCTTTGTGAACCGCATCCTCATTATTGAAGCGAGCTTCGATTTGCGTTCTTAGCTGATAGCGGCTTTCAATACGTTGTTCTTCATATTTAAAACGTACTAAATGAATATTAGAGGGCGCTCGGTTTCGAGGGTGCCCAAAGACTCGCAAATGAGAAAGGTTTTCGCGATTGAAGGTAAACTCGTTATAGGTTTCTTGACCGGTTACCGACGTCACATCGGTAACGTGAGCTAAATACCTGAGGTTTTTAAGCTTAGACATGAGTCGCGCCGATGGCGGTGTATTAAGCTTTTTGACTTTGCTACCCACAGAGTCAGGTATGGAAAGGGGAATATGAGCTTGCTCCGGCACCATGTCGGTAAGCGTGATTTTGAACACTCTCCAACTGGCCTTTTTTGAGCCAAAGCCTAAGAAGACCTTAAGCAGAATGTCTTTTTGCAACAACTCCTCGAAAGACGCCGAGTAAAAGTATACTTTATCACTGTGTAGGTGGGTGAAGCTGAATACAAAAATTTCGCGCACTTCATCAGACTTATTTAAAAGCCGCATAAGTCGCTCTTGTGTTAGCAAAAAGTTTAGCCGACAGTTTTCTTCTTCGTCTTGCCAATACTGTACTGTTTCTCTATTTACCTCGTTTACCATCGCAAAGCGGGGTACTAATGTTTTGTTAATAACATCGATATAGACAGGAAGCGTTGGGCTTCTTGGTGAGAAGTATTGTTCGCAGGTTTTGCTGGTTATCGCTTCTATTGTATTGCTCATGTTCACTTTATAACGACGTTTGTTGCCGTGTATAAAGCTTTCTAAAAACTTGTCAAATGCTGGGCTGGGGCAATCTTTATCCCGCTGTAGCGCAAGATAGTTCACATCGTTTTTCGTTATTATTTTAACGAGTTTGTACGCTATGCCATTTTTTTTATCCATGGCAAATTCGTTTTCAAGACCCCTAAAAAAGATAAAAAGGGTTTCCCCGGTTTTAAAAAAAGCGTCTTTTGCGAGTTTTATCTGTAAACCTTCGAGGGAAATATCAACACTCAGCCCGCGCATTGCTTGGCCGGCGTTATTAAAAACTTCTACGGCCACTGCGAAATTCATTCGCTCTGTATTGCGCTGTCGATAATCGAGAAGGTTCACCGTTGGCACTTTGAATTGCTCTAACACGGCAGAGCGCTTCTTGGCCGTAGGATTTTCTTTGTGTGCCCGCTCTTGAGCAAGTTCTTTTTCGCGTATTAAGCGGAAATTGTTTTCCGTATTTTGTACCGCCTCATACACGCCATAAGTGTAGCGGCCAAACACGCGTATCTGCTCTTCAAATTTATCAACCGCTAAGTCGTCCATATAATGACTTCGCCCTTCATGGACATATTTTTTGCATTTACCGTCTACATGACCGCGCAAATCGATAGTACGCATACAGGGTTTGGCTAGACGCTTTACTTCCATTTTTATTAGAAAGCGTTTTTCCTTAGGGACGTCTGCAGCAGTTTGAAGCAACACCTGGTTGAACTCGGGTTCGTTCACCATAGGCTTTAGCTGTTCAATAATATCAGCGTACTGCTTTAAATCTTGACTCATGAATGCGCAACTTTGTTGTTAAGTATCATTATTTTAGTTGTTATCGGCAAATCAGCAAAACTCATTAATGCGCTGAACCCTTATACTTTTGTTGGATCTATTGTGCGCAAAAACTGAACGTTGGATTGTGCTTAACTCACTCTTTTTAAGTGTTAGAATACTCTTTTTGGACTTTGGATAAAACTGGAATATGGCAAAACGTAAAACTGCTTATGTATGTTCTGACTGTGGGGCAGAGTTTCCTCGCTGGCAAGGGCAGTGTTCAGAATGTAAAGCGTGGAATACCATAAGCGAGTTTGTTGTAGCAAGTGCAAAAAGCGCTACGCGTCAAACTACGTCGGGCTATGCTGGACAAACGGCGGCTAAAATTGAAACGTTGAACGCCATTGATCTTGAATCTCTTCCTCGTTTTTCGTCCACTTTTAAAGAACTCGATAGGGTGTTGGGTGGCGGTATTGTCCCCGGCGCTGCTATGTTGATAGGCGGCTCACCAGGCGCAGGTAAAAGTACGTTGCTTTTGCAAGTAATGTGTCAAATGGCGAAAAGCGAAAGCGCCCTCTATGTAACAGGGGAAGAATCGTTGCAACAAGTGGCCATGCGGGCGAAGCGGTTAAGCCTTCCTGACGATAAGTTGATGATGCTGGCAGAAACAAACGTTGAAACCATTTGCGATTTAGCGCTTACCCAAAAGCCTAAAATTATGGTTATCGACTCCATTCAGGTTATGCATGTTTCTGATGTTCAGTCGGCGCCTGGTAGTGTATCTCAAGTTAGAGAGAGTGCGGCTTATTTAACCCGCTTTGCCAAGCAAAACCATATTGCCATGTTTATCGTTGGTCACGTAACCAAAGACGGCAACCTCGCGGGCCCTAAAGTACTCGAACACTGTATCGACAGCTCAATGATGTTGGAAGGGGAGAGTGACGGCCGCTACCGTACGTTGCGAAGCCACAAAAACCGCTTTGGTGCAGTCAACGAGCTTGGGGTATTTGCCATGACGGAAAAAGGCCTTAAAGAAGTGAGTAACCCGTCTGCAATCTTTCTAAGCCGTGGCGATAACGATACGCCGGGTTCTAGTGTCATGGTAATTTGGGAAGGTACGCGCCCATTGCTGGTGGAAATACAAGCCTTGGTGGATTACTCACAAATGTCTAACCCTAGGCGAATTGCAGTTGGCCTTGATCAAAACCGATTATCCATGCTGCTGGCGGTGCTTCATCGCCATGGCAATGTGCAAATGAATGACCAGGATGTATTTGTCAATGTAGTAGGGGGCGTGCGCGTTTCCGAGACCAGCGCTGACCTTGCGCTGCTTCTGGCCATGATTTCTAGCTTTCGAAACCGCTCTTTACCGCGCGATTTAATTGTATTTGGTGAGGTGGGCTTAGCCGGTGAAATTCGCCCTGTTCCAAACGGGACAGAGCGCATTATTGAAGCCGCGAAACACGGCTTTAAACGCGCTGTTGTGCCTAAAGCGAATGCTCCTAAGCAAGCCATAAATGGTATGAAAGTTGTGCCTGTAGCCCGTCTATCAGAAGCCTTAGATGCGCTAGAATAGAGGGCTTGGCCTAGAGCCTATTCCAGCACTCTTCGTCCTGCTAACACGATATTACGTGAACGTGTTAGTGGGATGCGCGGTAAACAGCATCAACCAGTGCATTAAGGTCTTTTTCTTCAATACTTGCGTCTTCACTATTTAAGGTAATTAAGCGGCGAAGCGCGCTAACGCTTTCTAGGTCCATGCTTTCAACCTTACAACCTAACGACACCCCTTCTTTTCTGCTATCGGCATGGCGGTAAAGCTGAGAAATATGAAGCGTAATGACAGGGCTATCTTCATTTGCTTGAAACATAGCTGTGTAGGGCTCGTGGCTGTCAAAGGGCAGGTGGGTGAGCGCTGTTTCGCTGGCAAACAGTTTTATTCCTTGCAGCGACACGTCACTGACTACCACGTCGATAACCATGTCGTTATGGGCAAGGGTGCCCCTTACGTTTAAGGTAACCCTTTGGAATTGGCGCTTATCCGTCATTTTTAAGTACCTAGTTTGCATCTACGTTGTCAGTATTGGCTAAATTGCTGTCGTTCGCAATCAAAAGCCGACAAATAAAAAGGGCCCTCATCGTAGATGAGAGCCCTTTTTATTGTGGGTCAAAATAGGGTAATCCTATTTTTTATTATCTTTGTGTTTCTTATTACTTAGCCATACGCTTGTATTTCAAACGGTGAGGCTCAACCACATCCTGTCCAAACTCTTGCTTTAACCAGCTCTCGTAGTCTGAATAATTACCTTCGAAGAAGTTAATGTTACCTTCGTCGCGATAATCCATTATGTGTGTCGCCACACGGTCAAGGAACCAACGATCGTGCGAGATAACCATAGCGCAGCCCGGAAACTCTAATAACGCGTTTTCCAGCGCGCGAAGTGTCTCAACGTCTAGGTCGTTAGTTGGTTCATCTAGCAGCAACACGTTGCCGCCAGCTTTAAGCAGTTTCGCAAGGTGTACACGGTTGCGCTCACCACCTGACAAGTCTTTAATAAACTTTTGCTGGTCGGTGCCTTTAAAATTAAAACGGCTGCAGTAGGCGCGGCTGTTTATTTCAAAGTTACCAATGCGAATGATGTCTTGCTCGTCAGAAATTTCTTTCCATACGGTGTTATCTTCATTCATGTGGTCACGGAACTGCTCTACCGCAGCAATTTGCACCGTATCGCCTAAATCGATAGTACCTGAATCAGGTTGCTCGGCGCCGGTAAGCATTCTAAATAGGGTAGATTTACCCGCACCGTTAGGACCAACGATACCTACAATCGCCCCTTTTGGTACTTTGAACGTCAAGTCATCGATAAGTACGCGATCGCCATAGGACTTTTTAAGGTTGCTTACTTCAATAACCTTGTCACCTAAACGCTCACCCGGTGGAATGAATAGCTCATTGGTTTCGTTACGCTTTTGGTAATCGCTGGTAGATAGCTCTTCAAAGCGGGCCATACGTGCCTTACTTTTAGCATGACGACCTTTCGGATTCGAGCGTACCCATTCAAGTTCCTGTTTCATGCTTTTCATGCGGGCGGTTTCGGTGCGCTCTTCTTGCTCTAGTCGGTTTTCTTTTTGTTCCAACCAAGAAGAATAGTTGCCTTCCCATGGAATGCCTTCGCCACGGTCAAGTTCTAAGATCCAACCTGCCACATTATCAAGGAAGTATCTATCGTGGGTAATGGCTACCACGGTACCTTCATAGTCGTGAAGGAAGCGCTCTAGCCACGCTACTGATTCGGCATCTAAGTGGTTAGTCGGTTCGTCAAGAAGCAACATTTCCGGCTTTTCTAGCAGCAATCGACAAAGCGCGACACGGCGGCGTTCACCACCCGATAATTTGCTTACATCAGCATCCCAAGCTGGAAGGCGAAGGGCATCAGCGGCACGCTCTAGTGCGTTTTCTAGGTTGTGACCGTCTTTCGCTTGAATAACGGCTTCCAGCTCGCCTTGTTCTTTTGCTAAGGCGTCGAAGTCGGCGTCTGCTTCGGCATAAGCTGCGTATACTTCATCAAGACGAGTCAATGCGTGTTTCACATCGGCTACCGCTTCTTCGATGTTGCCGCGCACATCCTTACTTTCATCAAGCTGAGGCTCTTGAGGAAGGTAGCCCACTTTTAGCCCAGGCTGAGGTCGCGCTTCACCTTCAATTTCAGTGTCAACGCCGGCCATAATGCGAAGTAGCGTTGATTTACCCGCGCCGTTAAGACCTAGCACACCAATTTTGGCACCAGGGAAAAAGCTAAGTGAAATATCTTTAAGAATGTGTCTGTTAGGTGGGACGATTTTCCCCACACGATGCATACTGTAAACGTATTGAGCCATGCTCTATCCTCGCTGAATAAGCGGTGAAAAATAAAATGTGTTTAAGGCGTGTTGAACTTTACCGCATCTAAGCATTCATTAAAGTTCAACACGTCCTAACTGGGGCCATATTCTACTCGTAACAGGGTAGTTTGTGCCAGTCACTTACGCTAGCTGAATTAGTGCTTGGCGATATTTTAAGCGCTTATGTCAAAAAGAATGATTTATGCGTCGGTTGAAAGGGCAATTTAATGTAAACTTAGCGTCCATAAAAATGAGTATTAACACTCAAACACTATTCATATATCCGAACAGGTAATTAAAATGACCGCTATGAATAAACGCACATACAGTTTGGACGAGTTAGCGAAACACGTTGGTGGGGAAGTGCAGGGTGACGGAAGTATCATCATATCTGCAGTAGGTACGCTATCAGGCGCAGCATCGCATCAAATTTCATTTCTTACCAACCCCAAATATAAGCCTCAGTTGAAAGACACCAAGGCTGGCGCGGTAATTTTGCACGAGAGTCTTAAAGGCGATAGCCCCGTAGCCGCGCTTATTGTGGCTAATCCTCACGCGGCTTTTGCACTCATAGCTCAATTATTCGATACCACACCTGCTGTGGCGTCGGGGATTGCTGAAACAGCTGTGGTTGCGCCCTCTGCCCGCATTGGCAGTGATGTCTCCCTTGGACATAACGTTATTATTGAAGAAAACGTTGTATTAGGCGACAGAGTGACGGTCGGTGCGAATACGGTTATCCGGAAGGGAACGCATATTGGAGAAGGGTGTACCATCCACCCTAACGTGACTATTTATCACGATGTAGTTATTGGAAAGCGTGTCACTATTCACAGTCAAACGGTTATTGGTGCTGCAGGTTTTGGTTATGCCAACGATAAAGGCGTGTGGATCCCGATTCCTCAAACCGGATCGGTTTGCATTGGCGACGACAGCCAAATCGGCGCAAGCAGCAGTATTGACCGCGGCGCAATGGAAGATACGATCTTAGGCACCAACGTTATTATTGATAACCAAGTGCAAATTGGTCATAACTGTATCATTGGCGACCATTCGTGTATTTGTGGTGCGACAGGCATTGCCGGGAGTTGTCATATTGGTAAACACGTCATCATTGGTGGTGGTGTAGGAATTAACGGCCACATCAGTATTTGTGACAATGTTCAGGTAACAGGCTACACCATGATTGTTCAGGATATCAAAGAGCCCGGTGTTTATTCTTCGGGACAGCCAGCACAAACAAATCGTGATTGGCGTAAGAATACGGTTCGCCTTGCTAAAATTGGCAGTTTATTTGACCGGGTTAAAGCCCTTGAAAAACAGGTCTGATCTCCCGCTGGCGCAGGTATTTCGTTAAACCTGCGCCATTTATATTAATTTGGTCATAAAGCGGTATACAAGCACCCGAAAATGACTAGAATATGGCTCGAATTTGAGCAATCAGTGCGTAATGCCATATAAAAACCGCAGTTAAGGAGCCCCCATGTTTTCTCGCGAAATGAATATAGCTGACTTCGATCCTGAATTAGCCAATGCAATGGCCAACGAGGTTGAGCGTCAAGAACATCACATTGAGCTAATTGCCTCTGAGAACTACTGTAGCCCACGTGTTATGGAAGCACAGGGTTCACAGCTTACTAATAAATACGCTGAAGGCTACCCAGGAAAGCGCTACTACGGTGGCTGTGAGCACGTAGACGTTGTTGAGCAACTTGCTATCGACCGTGCAAAAGAACTATTTGGTGCAGATTACGCAAACGTTCAGCCGCACGCGGGTTCTCAAGCAAACTCGGCCGTATTTATGGCGCTACTTGATGCGGGCGACACCGTACTAGGTATGAGCCTTTCTGAAGGTGGACACCTTACTCACGGTTCACACGTAAACTTCTCTGGTAAAACGTACAACGCGGTACAGTACGGTTTAGATAAAGAAACGGGCGAAATTGATTACGCACAGGTTGAAGCACTAGCGAAAGAGCACAAGCCGAAAATGATTATCGGTGGTTTCTCTGCGTATTCAGGCATTGTTGATTGGGCGAAATTCCGCGAAATCGCAGATAGCGTTGGTGCATATTTGCTTGTAGATATGGCGCACGTTGCCGGTCTTGTTGCCGCTGGTGTTTATCCAAACCCACTTCCACACGCACACGTGGTAACGACCACCACACACAAAACGCTTGCGGGCCCTCGTAGTGGTCTAATCCTTTCTTCATGTGGCGACGAAGCGATTTACAAAAAGCTTAACAGTTCGGTATTCCCTGGCAACCAAGGTGGCCCACTTTGTCATGTTATCGCGGCTAAAGCGGTAGCGTTCAAAGAAGCACTGCAGCCAGAGTTTAAAGCGTATCAGCAGCAAGTGGTTGCAAACGCAAAAGCGATGGTGTCTGTCATGCAAGAACGTGGCTACAATATCGTATCTGGCGGTACTGACAACCACCTGTTCCTTTTAGACCTAATCGACAAAGATATTACGGGTAAAGATGCTGACGCCGCACTAGGTGCAGCAAATATCACGGTAAACAAGAACTCGGTACCAAACGACCCGCGCTCACCGTTTGTAACAAGCGGTCTTCGCATTGGTAGCCCAGCGATTACGCGTCGTGGTTTTAAAGAAGAACAAGCTAAGCAAGTTGCTACGTGGATTTGCGACATCCTTGATAACATGGGCGATGAGTCTGTTATTAAGCGCGTTCAAAGCGAAGTGGTTGCCCTTTGCGCACAATTCCCTGTTTATAAGTAATTAAATAGGTTTGTGTTTTATTGCGTACTTTGGTACTAATGCTGGACTAACTAGTCTAGGTTGAGTTTGAAAGGCCTAAGTACGCAATATGTAAGGATTATTCATGTTTTGCCCGTTTTGTTCCGAACAAGAAACAAAAGTCATTGATTCTCGTTTAGTTGCAGAAGGGCAACAGGTGCGAAGACGACGCGAATGTATGGTGTGTCACGAGCGCTTTACTACATTTGAAAGTGCAGAGCTTGTGATGCCCCGCGTTATTAAACGCGATGGCTCGCGTGAACCATTCAACGAAGATAAACTTCGTGCTGGGCTACAGCGCGCGCTTGAAAAGCGCCCTGTTAGTACCGAAAAAGTAGAACAATGTATCCTTTCGCTTAAATCACAGTTGCGCGCAACCGGTGAACGAGAAGTAAGCAGCGAACTACTTGGCAACCTAATAATGAAAGCCCTCAAAGAACTCGACAAAGTCGCCTATGTTCGGTTCGCTTCAGTTTATCGTTCCTTCGAAGACATTCGTGAATTTGGAGAAGAGATTGCACGACTAGGGGATTAGGTTCGATAAACCTTAAACACTTAGGGCTACAACAGGAATCCAAGTGAACCACGATACGGTTAAAAACGATTATTATTGGATGGCAAAGGCCATTCAACTTGCCAAAAAAGGGCGCTTTACTACCTCGCCCAACCCCCGCGTTGGCTGCGTGATTGTTGACGAAGACAGTCAGTTGTTAGGCCAAGGTTATCACATCCAAGCGGGCACACCTCATGCCGAAGTACACGCACTTAGACAAGCAGCTCATGCACGTTCTGAAGGTGCCAAAGGTGCAACCGCTTACGTTACCCTAGAGCCCTGCAGTCATTTTGGGCGTACGCCGCCTTGCGCTAAAGCCCTTGTTGAAGCGCAGGTTGCGCGAGTTGTCATTGCTATGACTGACCCTAACCCGAACGTATGCGGCAACGGTATAAGTATGTTGCAAGAAGCGGGTATTGAAGTGGTGAGCGAGGTAATGGCTGCAGAAGCCGCTGCGCTTAATCCCGGTTTTATAAAGCGTATGCTAACCGGTAAACCCTTTGTTCGCGTAAAGTTGGGCATAAGTGTTGACGGAAAAATAGCCTTGCAAAACGGTGTGAGCCAATGGATTACCACTCCAGAAGCCAGACGAGATGTACAGCACTATCGCGCACAAAGCTGTGTGGTGTTAACGGGGTCGGGTACAGTGAAGGCCGACNATCCTAGCCTTTTAGTACGCGAGAAAGAGGCGCAGTTTGACGATTATCCCCTTGAACATGTTCGCCAGCCTGCTCGGGTTGTGGTAGACAGTAAAAGCACGCTTAGTCGGGACTATGCGCTCTTTAATGACGGCAATATGACCTTTACTGCTACGTCTCAGGCTCACCCAGATACGGCAAGCCAGCATTACCTTCAGCTTGATGAAAAAGACGGTAAGCTTGACTTACACGCACTAATGTTGGCATTAGGCGATAAGCAATTTAACGAAGTATGGGTAGAAGCGGGGCCAGGCCTTGCAGGTGCACTCTTGCAAGAAGGGCTGGTGGACGAGCTTATTTGTTACCAAGCGCCTAAGCTATTAGGTGATAAAGGGGTAAGTATGGTCAATTTGCCAGCGTTTACCGCTTTAAATCAATCTATTTCACTTTCACTTATTGAAAATCGTCAGGTGGGTAACGATATTAAGCTTATCTTCCGGCCCGACGTTAGCAACACCTGTCGCTAACGCGACTAAAGAGGAACTTTATGTTTACTGGAATTATTCAAGCGTTAGGCACGATTAAAAAGCTCGATAACCGTGGCAATGATATTCGTCTAACGGTGTCTTCACCTACGCTTGATATGTCTGATGTAGCGCTAGGCGACAGTATCGCTACCAACGGTGTTTGTTTAACAGTCACTGATATGGGGGCTGATTATTACTGTGCAGATGTGTCGGCAGAGACGATTAAATTAACTGGCTTTGCACATTACAGCGCTGGCTCAACGGTTAATTTAGAAAAAGCCATGCGCCCAACCGATCGCTTTGGCGGTCACATTGTGTCTGGTCACGTGGACGGCGTTGGTGAAGTTACGCAAATCATTAAACATTCAGACTATGTAGAATTCTGGGTTAAAGCGCCCGAAGCGATTGCCAAATATATTGCTCATAAAGGCAGCATTACGGTTGATGGAATCAGTCTTACCGTTAACGAGGTGAATGGCGCTGAGTTCATGCTTTGGATCATTCCCCATACGTTACAAGAAACGATAATGGGAAGCTATAAAGTAGGTACTGCAGTTAATTTAGAAGTTGATGTTATTGCGCGCTACTTAGAGCGATTAATGCTGGGCGATAAAGCCGCCGAGCCACAGAGCAAAGGCATCGATATGGCATTTCTTGCCGAGAACGGATTTTTAAGAAAATAACCCTACAAGAAGCACACAACATGGCATTTAACACTACACAAGAAATAATTGAAGATATCCGCCAAGGTAAAATGGTTATCTTAATGGATGATGAGGACCGAGAGAATGAAGGTGACCTCATCATGGCGGCAGAGCATGTGACGCCTGAAGCCATAAACTTTATGGTTACTCACGCACGGGGCTTGGTATGTTTGCCTATGACGCAAGAGCGTTGTCGTGCGCTAAATCTTCCGTTAATGGTAGATAAAAACGAAGCCCAGTTCTCTACGAACTTTACTGTTTCTATCGAGGCGGCAACGGGTGTAACCACGGGCATTTCAGCGGCAGACCGCGCCACGACAATTAAAGCTGCTGTAGCGAAAGAGGCGAAAGCCACAGACATCGTACAGCCGGGTCATATTTTTCCACTTATTGCTAAAGATGGCGGTGTATTAAACCGTGCGGGTCATACCGAAGCTGGCGTTGATTTACCCCGTTTAGCGGGTTTAGAACCGGCGGGCGTTATTGTAGAAATTCTTAATGAAGACGGCACTATGGCCCGTCGCCCAGAGTTGGAAAAGTTTGCAGCTAAACACAACCTTAAAATTGGTACTATTGCCGATCTAATTGAATACCGTAACCTAAACGAAACGACGATTCAAAAAGTGGCGCAGTGCAACATGCCGACCGAGTATGGTGACTTTGAGTTACATACCTTTAAAGACAGTATTGATAACCAGCTTCACTTTGCCCTTAAGAAAGGTGAGATAAAAGAAGATGAAGCGACGCTTGTGCGTGTACACCTTCACAATACGTTTAGTGATCTTCTTGGCTCTACCCGCGGTATTCATCGCTCAATGACATTAGCAGACGGCATGCGCAAAATCTCAGAAGAAGGTGGAGTGTTAGTGCTATTAGGTAAAGAAGAGCACATCGAAAGCCAGGTACGCCGCTTTGCAGCCGAAGATAGAGGCGAACAACCTGCTGGCGCTGATTGGCAGGGATCGTCGCGCACAATTGGTGTGGGTAGCCAAATTCTTGCGTCTATGGGCGTTCACAAAATGCGTCTTCTTAGCAAGCCAATTAAATATCATGCGCTTTCAGGTTACGGCCTAGAAGTGGTCGAGTACGTGCACGACTAGTGCTTGGGTGTAGAGCACAGCGAAAGTGGAGAGGGAATGCTCGTCGCAAACACGCGGTGAATACATCCCTGTACGCTCCGCCACCGCATCCATGCGGTGGAGGGTTTGCGACCAGCATTCCCTCCCCACATTTGGCTAAGCATAAAGTGGCCGTTTACGAATAGTTGAAGTTAAAGAAACAATCGATTTAGTTTGGGCGCAGTTGTGGTATACTTCGCGCCGTTTTTTCTCGAGGAATGAAACCATGCAGGTAGTTGAAGGTAATATCAGAGCAACCGGTAAGAAGTTTGCTATCGTAGTATCACGCTTTAATAGCTTTGTAGTAGAAAGCTTACTAGAAGGTGCATTAGACACCCTAGAGCGTCACGGTGAAGTAAGTGATGACGATATCACGTTAGTACGCGTTCCTGGTGCTTACGAGTTACCTGTAGTGGCTAAAAAATTAGCCGAGAAAAAGTCATTTGACGCCATTATCGCACTAGGTGCGGTTATTCGTGGTGGCACGCCACACTTTGATTTTGTAGCAGGTGAGAGCAATAAAGGTCTTGCGCAAGTATCACTTGAATACGGTATTCCGGTTTCATTTGGCGTAATCACAACAGATTCAATTGAACAAGCAATCGAGCGTTCAGGTACTAAAGCGGGCAATAAAGGTGCAGAAGCTGCACTGGGCGCGCTTGAAATGGTTAACGTTATCGATGCTGTTGAAAAGCTTTAAGGTAAACATTAAGTGAAAGTTTCAGCTCGTCGTAAAGCCCGTGAACTCGCCTTGCAAGGCGTGTATTCATGGCAAATGAGTCACAACGATATACAGCAGGTTGAACTGGCGCTAGCCACCAGTAACGACATGCAAAAGGTAGACATGGCGTATTTTCAAGCCTTGCTGCGCGGAGTTGCGCATAACGCAAGTAAGCTTGATGCGACGATTAAACCTTATCTTGGCCGTCTGCCTGAAGAGCTAGACGCGATAGAAAAAGCGATCTTGCGCATTGCGACGCTGGAACTGACTGAGCGCATTGATGTACCTTATCGCGTAATTATTAATGAAGCGATTGAGCTCGCTAAGGCATTCGGTGCCGAAGAGAGCCATAAATTCATTAATGGTGCACTGGATAAAGCAGTGCGCACGTTGCGCAAAGATGAGCGCGACTAACCTTACCATGGCGGCATGGATTGCCGCTGAAAGGGTTTAAAAATTACTGTGAAAGAATTTGATCTTATCGGCCGCTATTTTTCAAACTGCGGCCACAAACGCAAAGACGTTGTTATAGGTATTGGTGATGACTGTGCAGTAACAACGGTTCCTGAAAACCAACAACTCGCCGTTACTACTGATACCCTTGTTGCAGGCGTGCATTTTTTAAAAGATGCGCCAGCGAAATCTGTGGCATACAAAACAGTAGCGGTTAACTTAAGTGATTTGGCTGCAATGGGGGCGGAGCCCGCATGGATAAGCCTGTCACTGTCGCTTCCAGAAGTAGATGAAGCTTGGCTTGATGATTTTGTTGCGGGCCTTTATGAGCTTACCCAATATTATTCGGTGCAGTTAATCGGCGGTGATACGGTAAAAGGCCCTATGGCAATGACGATTACCGCGCAAGGCTTTATACCACCGGGTTCAGAGCTGACGCGAAGCGGTGCAAAGCCGGGTGACTGGCTTTATGTTACCGGTACGTTAGGCGACGCTGGTGCTGGCTTAGATATTCTACAAAATAAGCTAAGTGTCTCAGGCGAAGCAAAAGACGTGTTAATTAATCGTCATTACTTTCCAACTCCCCGAGTTGCAGTGGGTACTGCTATTCGTCGCATTGCCACATCATGTATCGATATATCTGATGGCTTGATATCAGATTTAGGTCATATTTTAAAAGCGTCTAATTGTGGCGCAAATGTTCATGTAGAGCGCTTGCCACTTTCTCGGGCGTTAACTAGCGCCGTGTCGCCTGAACAGGCTATCGAATATGCGCTATCTGCTGGAGATGATTACGAGTTGATTTTTACGGTAAGCGAAGAGCAACACGGCAGCCTGGAAACGTCTTTGGCAAGTACAAACGTAAAAGCAACGTGTATCGGGCAATTAACCGGTCACAATGGCAAACTCTCATTACTTAAAAGTAATGAGAAGTATACGCCTGTCGCTGCGGCGGGTTACGAGCATAGCTTTTAAGTACAACCGATTAATTAGACGTGAGACAAAGGAATTTACATGCAGGCTGAATTTCGCGCTAGAGTGAGTATGAAAAATCCGGTCCATTTTCTAGCGTTGGGCTTTGGTAGCGGGCTAATTCCTTTTATGCCTGGGACGTTTGGCTCTCTAGCTGCATTGCCTTTGCTTATCGCCTGTAGCCAAGTATCCATTGTTTCATTTATCGCGCTTACGCTAATATTCTCAGTTGTGGGCATTTACCTTTGCGGTAAGACGGCTGACGATATGCAGGTCCACGACCATGGCTCTATCGTGTGGGATGAAATAGCGGGCATGTTCGTCACGTTTCTATTTGTACCAATTACCGCATCATCCTTGCTGGTTGGTTTTATTCTATTTAGGCTTTTCGATATTTTAAAGCCTTGGCCGATAGGCATTATTGATAAGCGCTTACACGGTGGTACAGGCATAATGCTAGACGATTTACTGGCTGGTGCCATGGCATGCGGCTGTTTGCATTTACTGATGGCGTTCTGGCCAGCAGCTTTAGCCTTGTTTTAAGGTGTTAACATAAAGCTTAAGGTTTAGCGCCTAAGACGTGTAGTAAGCAAAGAAGATATATCCGAGAATTTCTCACAAAAAGCCCGCATGTTTGCGGGCTTTTTCGTGTTTAATTGATGTGGCTCTAACGCTGTTATCCTATTAGCGATTTTGCCGCAGCAATAATACCTTCAGCATCTAAGCCGTGCTCTTTGTACATTTCCTGTTGTGTACCTTGCAGGATAAAGCTGTCCGGTAAGCCAAGCATTTTCACAGCTTTTAATACACCGTTTTGCTGTAAATGCTCTAGTACAGCGCTGCCAGCACCGCCCATAATACAGCCGTCTTCTAAGGTTATAAGTGCGCTGTGTTCGTTGGCTGCTTTTAAAACAGCGTCGCCATCCAATGGCTTGATAAAGCGCATGTCGATAACCGTAGCGTCAATAGCCACTGCTGCTTCAAGTGCATAGGGCAATAAACAGCCGAAGTTCAAAATAGCAACGCTTTCAGATTTATCTTTCGCGGTTTCTCGACAGGTACGTGATTTACCAATCTCAAGCGCTGTCATGGCTTCATCTGGCGTAACCCCCATGCCTGCCCCGCGAGGGTACCGTACCGCCGCTGGCTTTTGAAGCTTGTGACCAGTGTAGAGCATTTGACGACATTCGTTTTCGTCTGAAGGTGCCATCACGACCATGTTTGGAATACAGCGAAGGAAAGCAATATCAAACGCGCCTTGGTGAGTAGGGCCATCGGCGCCAACTATGCCGGCTCTGTCTATGGCAAATAATACCGGTAAGTCTTGAATTGCCACATCGTGGATAAGCTGATCGTAAGCGCGCTGAAGGAACGATGAATAAATCGCAACAACCGCATTCATACCGTCTTTGGCAAGACCGGCGCCAAAGGTCACTGCATGCTGTTCGGCAATGGCAACATCGAAGTATTGTTCAGGAAAACGCTGAGAAAACTCAACCATGCCTGAGCCTTCACGCATAGCAGGCGTCACCGCCATAAGCTTAGGGTCTTGTGCTGCCATATCACACAGCCACTGGCCAAAAATAGCCGAGTAGGTGGGTGCAGAAGGCTTAGACTTAGGCAGTGCATTGTCTGCTGGGTTGAATTTTGGCACTGCGTGAAATTTTATCGGGTCTTCTTCTGCAACGGCGTAGCCTTTACCTTTTTTGGTGACCACGTGTAACAGCTGCGGGCCATCGAAGTTACGCATGTTGCGAAGGGTATCTACAACAGCATTGACGTCGTGACCGTCAATAGGACCTATATAGTTAAAGCCCAGCTCTTCGAAGATAGTACCAGGCACGACCATGCCTTTAAGGTGCTCTTCTGCACGGCTGGCAAACTCTTTAATAGGCGGTACGTTACTAAGCAGTTTTTTACCGCCATCGCGAATGGAGTTGAAAAAGTTTCCTGTCAGCAAACGCGCTAGGTGGCTATTCAGTGCACCTACGTTCTCAGAGATAGACATTTCGTTGTCGTTGAGCACCACCACCATATCTTTTTTGATATCGCCTGCATGGTTAAGTGCTTCAAACGCCATACCCGCTGTCATCGCGCCATCGCCAATGACCGATACCACTTTTCTGTCTTTACCTTCCTTTTCTGCGGCTACCGCCATGCCGAGCGCAGCGCTAATCGATGTAGACGAGTGGCCAACAGCAAAGGTGTCGTATTCACTTTCCGGCGGCCACGGAAACGGATGTAAACCGTTTTTCTGGCGAATGGTACTCATGCGCTCAGCACGGCCGGTCAAAATTTTGTGTGGATAGGCTTGATGGCCCACGTCCCACAACAAACGGTCAAAGGGGGTGTTGTATACATAGTGCAGTGCGACAGTAAGCTCTACTGTGCCTAAACCTGAGGCAAAGTGCCCGCTGGTTTGACTTACGCTATTAAGTAAGTACTCACGTAATTCATCGGCGAGCTCGCGTAATTTGTCTTGAGGCAGCTGCCTCAACTTATCAGGTGTTTGCGCAAGCGCAAGCGTTGGGTAATGTTGGAGATCTAAACTCATGTACTTATTATCTTTTTCAACATGGCGCGTGGCTAATGGTCGCGTTTTACCAAAAGCTCGCTAAACGCAATTAAACTGTCTGTATTGTAGGGCAAACGCGCCAATGCTTGAAGTGCATTATCATGAAGCATTTCTAATTCACGCTTGGCGCCTTCCATACCAAGTTTGGCCGGAAATGTATTTTTCCCTAACGCTTCGTCAGACCCTGCGGGTTTCCCTAATTTTTCGCTGCTGCCAACCACATCCAAGATGTCATCTTGAACTTGAAACGCCAACCCGATATCTGCAGCGTAAGCCATCAAATCAACTTTTGCCTCTGGCAATAAATCTTCACTTACTATAGCCACCATTTCAACACAGGCGCGCAGTAAAGCCCCGGTTTTCAACTTGTGCAGCCGTTTTAATTCATCAAGAGAAATACTTTCGCCAGTACTGGCCAAATCGATGGCTTGACCGCCACACATGCCCACATAGCCGGCACTTTTAGCTAACACAGATAATAGCTGAGGGCGTTTGGCTTCAGCGTAGGTGCTCAACGGTGCATCGGCTAATACGGTAAATGCAAGTGCTTGTAATGCATCACCTGCCAATATCGCTGTTGCTTCATCGAAGGCGATGTGACAGGTAGGCATACCGCGACGCAAGTCATCATCATCCATGGCCGGTAAATCGTCATGAACGAGAGAATAGGCATGTACGCATTCAATGGCCATACTAATAGCCATTTGGTCCGTTTTAGGGACGTCTAGCGTATTTCCTACAACTTGCACTAGCAGCGGACGCATGCGTTTGCCACCAGCAAGCAGCGCGTGACGCATAGCGTCTTTCAGGCGCGGTGCGTAATCCGGTAGTTCATCAATCAGAGTAAGAAGAGATGCATCAGTTTGCTGTTTAACTTGCTGATGCAAAGCAGAAAAATTCATAGGTTGCCTGTAATGTAAAAATGAACAAATTAGGGTTGTTCACTTTCAGGTAGAGTGTGAAGGGTGTCTTCGCCTTGTTCACTAAGCAATATCTTTACTTTTTGTTCGGCGTTTTCAAGAGATTGTTGACCTTGACGAGAGAGGGCGATGCCTCGTTCGAACTTTTCTAGTGCTTTATTTAGCGGCAGATCACCGTTTTCCATTTCGTTAACGATGGCTTCTAACTCTGATAACGTTTCTTCGAAAGACGCGGATACTTTTTCTGTCGTCATAAAAACACTCATTTTAATGGCCAAAATACGTATACCGCGCACATTAACCGAGGGTCGCACAGGGGTCAAATGGTTTGTCTCTATATCGCCCATATCACCGGTATATCGCTTTTTTTTCATGCAGTACAAAAAGCAGTATTTAACCATTTTGTGCTATATTCCATGCTACTGCTAGGTGTCTTTTTTCTTTAGCGTGCTAACGTAACGCTAGAATAAACGCTTTAGGCATATAAACTCGATAATGAAATAGGGTTATAGAAGGTGTAGCTAGCGTATTTAACGCCACCTACACTTCATAAAAAACAAATAAATGTGATATTTTTCAATAATGTCGTTTTAGTATTTCTATCTATTGCCGATAGAATATTGTACATCAACAGCACTGACTGCGCATAAATGGGGAAGAGTGAGTGGATTTAGCAACCGTCATAGGTATGTTGGGCGCCATTGGTTTCATAGTTATGGCTATGATCTTAGGCGGCAGCTTGGGCATGTTCATCGACGTCCAGTCAATACTTATCGTATTCGGGGGGACCTTATTCGTTGTTTTGTCACAATTTACGTTAGGTCAGTTTTTTGGCGCAGGTAAAATTGCAGGCAAGGCCTTCATGTTCAAAATTGAATCGCCTGAAGAGCTTATTGAGAAAATTGTTGAAATGGCAGATGCCGCGCGAAAAGGTGGCTTCCTTGCGCTAGAAGAGGCGGAAATTTCAAACGAATTTATGCAAAAAGGCGTCGATATGCTGGTCGACGGCCATGATATTGAAGTAGTCAGAGAGACTCTCGCTAAAGATATTTCAATGACTTCCGAACGCCATGATTTTGGTGCTTCATTTTTCAAAGGCATGGGTGATATTGCACCGGCAATGGGAATGATTGGTACACTGATCGGCTTGGTAGCCATGCTCTCTAATATGGATGACCCAAAAGCAATTGGGCCCGCGATGGCGGTTGCACTACTTACCACGCTTTACGGTGCTTTCTTTGCCAATGTTATATGTTTGCCAATTGCATTTAAATTGTCAGTGCGCGCCGGCGAGGAAAAGCTAAACCAGAGCCTTGTTCTTGACGGAATAGTCGGTATCGCAGATGGTCAGAACCCTCGGGTGATAGAGGGAGTACTAAAGAATTACCTTGCGGCGAGTAAACGCGGAAGCGCAGAGGAAGAGTAATGGCTGAAGAAGAATGCCCAAAATGCCCCCCCGAGGGGCTGCCAGCTTGGATGGGAACCTTCGCTGACTTGATGTCATTGCTTATGTGCTTTTTCGTACTTCTGCTCTCATTTTCTGAAATGGACGTACTTAAGTTTAAACAGATAGCGGGCTCAATGAAGTTCGCTTTCGGCGTACAGAACAAAATTGAAGTAAAGGATATTCCCAAGGGAACAAGCGTTATTGCTATGGAGTTCCGTCCGGGCAAACCTGATCCTACGCCTATTGAATCTATTCAGCAGCAAACCAATGAAATGACACAACAGATGCTAGAGTTCCAGGCCGGAAATGAGGACTCAGCGGGCGGTCGTCAGAAGCAGCGCGGCGAACAGCGGGGCGGTCAATCGCAACAAACCGCAACCCAGTCGTCCTCTTCGGCAGAACAGAGCACTGATCAGTCGCAAATGGCTGAATTGATGAAGAAAGTGGCGCAACAGTTAGAAAAACAAATTTTAGATGGCTCAGTTGAAATGGAGTCACTAGGTCAGCAGCTTACTATTCGAATTCGAGAGAACGGTTCGTTTTCAGCGGGCTCAGCTTTCTTACAGCCGCAGTTTCAGCCCGTTTTAAGAAAAATCGGTACGCTACTCGCTGATGTGCCGGGAGAAATTGAAATTTCAGGGCACAGCGATGGTCAGCATATTGCCAATGAGCTATATCGCTCAAACTGGGACTTATCTTCACAACGTGCAGTTGCTGTCGCAGAAGCCATGCGTACAGCCCCCGGCTTTGATGAAAGCCGCATGTCGGTAGTAGGAAAAGCCGATACTGCGCCTATTGTGGAAAACGCAACCACATCCGCCGACAGGGCGAAAAATCGTCGGGTTGAAATAAACATTAATCAGGGTAAGCCAATGATATCTAAACCGATATCAGTGGTGGATGAGTAGGCGTTAGTGCGTGGTGTCGTTACTCGTTATGAATAATGGTTAAATATAAACAAAAGCGGCGCTGAATTCAGCGCCGCTTTATTGTTTTGCTGTACTAAACAAGCAACTGCACTAAACCCGAACGAGTTCTTCTCTACAGTGTGGCTTAGAAATGACAAGCTGAACCGTGCTAATCGTTCTTTCTAAAAAACCGCCTTCACAGTATTTTAGATAGTAGGTCCACATACGCATAAAGCGCTCATCGTAGCCGTCGTTTAATAATTCGTCTTTGGCTGATATAAACGCCTCATACCAATGATTTAGCGTTTTCGCGTAGTCAACGCCAATGTCGTGAAGGTCGCGAATCATCATATTGGTATACTTTTTAAGATGCGCATTTAATTGATGCTGAGATGGTAAAAAACCGCCGGGGAATATGTATTTTTGAATGAAATCTACGCTGTCTGCGTAGCTATCGTAGCGTCTGTCATCAATAGTGATGGACTGAAGGAGCATCAGACCATCGTCTTTTAAAAGCGATGAACACTTTTCAAAGAAGTTACCTAAGTATTGTTTACCCACGGCCTCTATCATTTCGATAGACACAAGTTTGTCGTATTTTCCTTCCAACAAACGGTAATCTTTTTTGAGCAGAGTAACCTTGTCTTCCAGCCCCTCTTTCGCAATCCAGTTCTTTGCCCAGGCATGCTGCTCTTCTGATATGGTAGTGGTGGTAACCTTACATCCATAATGCTTAGCAGCATAAACGGCAAGGCCGCCCCACCCAGTGCCGATTTCGACAAGATGGTCGCTCTCATTTAACTGCAATTTATCGCAAATGGCTTTTAGCTTATAATTTTGCGCTTCATTTAATGATGCATTTGGGTCGGGGTAAATCGCCGACGAATACATCATGGTAGGGTCTAAAAAACGGGTATATAGCTTATTGCCTAAATCGTAGTGGGCTTCAATATTTCTTTTAGCTTGGTCCGTGGTGTTTCGACGAGCAAAATGTTGAAGCTTATTAACAGGCATGGTGAGCCACTTAAATTTATTCTCCCACTCATCAAGAGTAGGCAAGTTTCTGGCAAAAATTCTCACTACTGCCGTTACGTCATCGCTGTCCCATAAGTCATCCATGTAGGCTTCGCCTGCGCCAACACTGCCTCCAAGCAGAAGACGACGGTAGGCCTTAACATCTTTAATATTTACCGTTGCCCGTAAATCGTCATTTTCTGTGCCAAACTTGGCGATATCGTCGCCATTTTCTTGAATAGTTAAGCTACCAAAAGGCAGTTGCTTTAAGCATTGTAAGAATAAGCTTCTACATGCTTTATCTACAAAAGAGACCTCTGAAGTGGTCATGAGTACAGATTCACCGAAAGACATTGTTATTGTTCCTGACTTTTTTTTGGGTGTGTATACAGCGGCGTTCGTTTAAGCAGCAATTTAAGCGCATGCCAATAAATTCCGGCCATAGTTTTTAGTGTCATACTGGGTATACGTTTAAGTGCTGTAGATAGATTCGCATTATCTAAAGTAAATTTTGTTAAGTTAATGCCAGCGCTAAATTCTTTGTCCTCTCTTACGCAGTCCATCGCAAGAGAAAGTCTCGTTGAGGGTTGGGAGATTGACCATTGGTAAGTCATGTCCATTGGGTTAAACGGGGAAACGTGGAAAGCTTTAGGGGTATCGTCCTGTGTTGCAAGATTTACCAGATAATGGTGTCGCTCGTTCCATGGCGTGTTGCTTACCTCGGCTAATAAATGAGTGAACGTACCTTCTTTATTGCGCAAGTAATAGAAATTGACGGGGCTGAAATATAGCCCCCACATGCGAAGCTGTCCAAGCATGAATACGTCGCCTTCAAGGCGCGTCCCGCCATTTAGCTTACTCATCCTGTCAAGCACTGCTTGGTTCAGGGGTATTGATGGGTCGCCTAAATAGTCCTCACGCTTAAAACGAACTCTGGCTTTCTTTTTTGCTGAAAAGTGCTTAAGCGTACTTGATAAGGTTTCGAGTTCGCCGCGCTCTAGCTTTAGCCAAAACAAATAGATATCGTAGTCGAACTTGTGCTGAGTGGGCATAAAACGCTGATGGTAAACTTTACCCTTATAAATTGCGCTTTCAATCACAAGGTTTCACCAAAGCGTTCGCAAACATCAAGCGCGCTTTTTACACCGTCTTCATGAAAGCCGTTGTACCAATAAGCCCCGCAAAAATGAAGGTTATCGACACCGCAAATTTCGTTTCTTCTTTGCTGAGCCTTAACCATGCTGGCGCTGAACTGCGGGTGGGCGTATTGATAGCTCCCCAATATACTGGCGCGGTCAATTTCTGGCGTATTATTCAGTGTTACACAGTAGGTGTTTTTAGCTTCTAACCGCTGAAGAATGTTCATGTCGTAGGTCACAGATGCCGGGCGTTGCTCTTCTGTTGCATCTTCTTTTAGCCGGTAATTCCAGCTAGCCCATGCAAGCTTTCTTTTAGGAAGCTGAGAAACGTCTTTGTGCATAACGACATCGTTATCCGCGTAAGGAATACTGCCGAGTATCTCTTTATGAAGTGCTGAAGGGGCCTCAAGCATCTTTAATGCCTGATCACTGTGGCACGCGAAGACAACGTGGTCATAGCTTAAACGTTCACCGTTAGCGTCGGTGACTTCCCATGAATCTGTCATCTTTGCAACAGATACCACGGCCGATGATAATTTTATTTTCGATTTGAAGGGCGCTATCAAAGGAGGGATGTACTGGCTAGACCCACCTTTTATTGTGTACCACTGCGGGCGGTCGGTAATATTGAGCAAGCCGTGGTTATTGAAAAACTGTAAGAAAAAAGTCAGCGGAAACTTACGGGTTTGCTCCAAGCTGCTAGACCAAATAGCCGCGCACATAGGTAAAATGTAATAGCGTGCAAAGTCATCGCTAAGGCCTAATTCTTTGATAATGTCTTCAAGGGTAAGGGATGAAGTGTCGCGCTTTTCTGCAACCATGGCCTTACACGCTTTATTAAATGTAAGGATGTCTTTAACAATGCGCCAAAACTTCGGCCTCAAAATGTTGCGCCGTTGCGCAAACAAGCTGTTTAAATTATTGCCGTTGTACTCAAGGTTGGCCTTTTTGCTCATCACAGAGAAACTCATTTCTGTGGGCTGGTACGGTACATTAAGCTGTGTCATCAGCTTTATGAAATTAGGGTAGGTCCAGTCGTTAAAAACGATAAAACCCGTATCGATATTGTGTTCTTCACCCTCATCAATAATTGTTTTCGTAGCTGTATGGCCTCCAATATAGTCATTGGCTTCGTAAACGGTGATGTTATGCTGTTTATTTAAAAGGTGAGCGCAGGTAAGCCCTGAAATTCCTGTACCTATAACGGCAACTCTATTTGTCATTCTATTGTCTCTTATTGTTTTTCTCTCATCGCCAGCGATAAGCGCTTTTGTAGCGGGGTAGGCAGTACGTGCATTAGACGAAGAATAAAGCCAAACGCCCGAGGGAAGAATACCGACTGCTTATTGCTTTCTATTCCTTTAAGCATAGCTTCTGCGGCTTCTTCTGCACTAATTTTCATTGGCATTTCAAAGTCATTTTTGTCAGTTAATGGGGTTTCAACGAATCCAGGAGACACGGCCTGCACTTTAACGCCTTTCTCATGAAGGTCGACTTCAAGTGACTTGGTAAAGTAATGCAGCGCCGCTTTACTTGAACCGTATGCTTGCGTTTTAGTAAATGGAAGTAGTCTTGCCATGCTATCCACTATGACCAGCTTATCGCCTTTCTTAAACCGGGGTAACAGAGCATCTACACAATGAACCACGCCGAAAAAGTTTGGCTCGAAAACGCGGCGGAACATGTCGGGCTCGAAGCTATCGATATCAACATACTCACACGTACCTGCGTTCAGCACGGCAATATCAAACTTTACCGTTGCTAATGCGCGGCGAGCATCCTCTAGGTCGGTTACATCAAATTGACAAGCCTCGATGTTGCTGTAGCGACTCAGCTCATTTAACGTCTCTTCATTGCGACCGCACGCAATAACGCGGTAACCTTGATTAGCGGCGTGGGTGGCTAATGCTTTGCCAATACCTGAGGTTGCTCCAGTAATAAGAATTGATTTCACGATGCCAGCTTCCCTTTAATCTTTTTAATTACAAAACCTAAGATGGGTACGTGCTCATAAACCATTTCGCCCAAGTCGTAATAATCTTTGTGATAAATGATGGTGTCGTTAACCACGCCGAGTTGGGTCGTGCCGTCTAGGGTTATATGCTTACTGTTATTTTTAAGCGTCAGCCTCATCGTCCAGTTCACAACGTGGGTTACTTTGGACCTGCTGTCTTTTTCTTTTGAACAGACAAAAACGTCAGCGATATCAAACTTACAGCTTTGCGCTTGCGTCAACAAATTAGAAAAGTAACTTTTGACTTCGCCGATACCTTGGTGCGTAGTGATAGGATCGATGAAAACGATATCTTTTCCATAGACGCTTTCTAAGTCGTCTGGCGATATCTGACATATATCCGTGTAAATCTTACAAAAGCGGGAAATAACGTCCATACCCCTTCCTCTCGCTAAATTACTGATGAATGACCACAGGCAAATTCGTTAACAGTGTTTAGGTCTTAAATGAGATTAACTTTTAATCTAATCGCAAGTGGCTGATCTAATGTTTAATAATATTGCTAGTAAGGAATTAACTTACAGTAGTTTCCGTTGATAAGATCATGTTTTACAACCTGCCTGTGAAAATATTTCCCATTCGATCCTATTTGTACTCACTTGCGTAATGAATTTCGTGTTTTCGGATGTGATAAATATGAGTGTAGAACGTTTTCCATTGTTTCCTTTGTCCGCCCACCTTCTACCCGAAGGCAGAATGGCGCTGCGAATTTTTGAGCCGCGATATGTACGCATGGTTAAGCAGGCATGTGCCGAAAATAAAGGCTTTGTGATGTGTATGCTAAATGCAAATGGCGACAAGGATAAGAATCAGCATATCCATAAAATAGGGACGTACGCGCAGGTTGTAGACTTCGATATGCTCGATGATGGGTTGCTTGGCATAAAGGTTGCTGGTTCTCACTTAGTTGAGGTAAATAGCATCGAAGTTGAAAAAGACGGTCTTCGCACAGGAAACTGCGAAGCATTACCGCCTTGGCAGTGTGACTTAGCCCCTCAACAAATAGCGCCTATGGATGAGCGACTTAAAGAAATATTTGGAAATTACGAAGAGCTAGCAGCGCTCTATGAAACACCGAAGTTTGATTGCCCTAATTGGGTGTTAAACCGCTGGTTAGAGTTGCTTCCTGTTGATGGCTCGCAAAAGCAGCATTTTCTTGAACAGCGAGAGTGTACAAGTTTACTTAACTATCTCTCTGCCTTGATTGCATAGCTCAAAATGAATGAAGAGTTTCATTACAAAATCGTAATCCAATATTTGCGAATTTCGCGAACGTTTTAAGTCATTAAGCCGTAGAATGTCACAACCAAAACGGAAAAGCGGACGAATCTTATGTTAGTTGGAATTCCTTTGGAACAAAGTAACAGCACAATCAAACCTAAAGAGTGTGCTACTGAAATGTCTGATTACCTAGTCGCGGTTGCAGATGCTCGATGCAAGCGTTCATTTGCTCGAGTGTTCAACTATTTTGCCCCACGTTTGCGCTCTTATGCCCTTAAGCAGATGGGGAACGAAGCACTAGCAATGGAGCTTGTACAAGACACCATGTCAAACGTTTGGCAAAAAGCGCATTTGTTTAATGCTGAGAAAGGCTCGCCTTCTACGTGGATTTTCACTATTGCACGTAACATACGGTTTGACATGTTACGCAAGCTTCAAAATAGAAAAGAGGACGTGTGCTCTGACGACCTGTGGCCTGTGTTATGTGAGCAGACGGCAGATGTGAATGAGGCGCCACTTGACGAGCAAGTAACTCTAGAGCAAATTGGCTATATGTTTGAATCACTTCCGGTTAAACAAAAGGCGGTGGTAGAAGCTATCTATATTGATGGCAAATCTCAGCAAGAAGTCGCTGACGAACTTTCTATTCCCTTAGGTACAGTAAAGTCAAGAACTCGCTTAGCGCTTCAACGATTAAAGGTCATGTTAAACGATAATGATTAGGTTTCACCCAAGTGCCCGACAGCTGTCAGACTTTGTTGAGGGCACATTGTCACCCGCAATATCATTGATGGTCTCAGCACATTGCGATATGTGCGAGAAGTGTCAGCGTTTTGTTGAGGTCGAAACAGAACGTCTTGCTAAGGATCTCGTATCTGGCGCAGGTGTAGGTGACAAGTTAGAGGTATCGTTTCAATTAGATGAGATGCTCTCTCAGATTACTCAACTTCCTACAGCACCGCAAATCGAATCAAAAGCAATCAAAGCTAACAACGCTGTTGCTTCACCACGCAATCAAGAAGCGAACATCAGTCAGCGCAAGGCTACGAATGCGATAGAGCTAGACGGAAGAGTCTTTACGCTACCCAGAACGTTACATCGCTATATCGATAAGACGGGAAATTGGTCGAGTCTAGTTGGAAAGCTATGGCAAGCGCCCGTAGATTTAGGTAACCAAGGCGTTGCGAACTTCATTTTTATGGGGCGGGGCGGAAGCGTACCAGAACATACCCACCGCGGCACCGAATACACGCTAGTTATCGACGGAGAATTCAGTGACGGCTTAAATCGCTACGATACTGGGGATTTTATTTTCATGGATGGAGAGAAAACTCACACGCCAAAGTCTGAAGACAAAGACGGGTGTCTTGTTTTTAGTATCGTCGACCAGCCACTCCATTTTACGTCTGGTTTGGCGAGATTGTTAAACCCCTTTAGCCACCTGTTTTTCAGATAGAGTAGGTTATCCGTGCGGGCTTACATAAACGTAGCCTCGATAAGGTAAAATGAATAGTTAATACCAAACAACAAAAAACGCACCTAGGTGCGTTTTTTAGTTTCTGGTGTTAGCAACTCTGCTTAACTAATAAATTCGCTATCAGGGTAGTTAAGCTTTAACGTCTTCATCGCATTATCACGCAACTCTTTAAGCCCCAATTGTTCGTAACTTGAAACCATGATTTCAAGCGCCTGTTGAACCTGTGTAGTATTGGGGAAATGTTCAATCACGTAACGGCCGCGATTAGCGGCGGCAACGTACGCTTGGCGTCTCATATAGAAGCGAGCAATTGCTATTTCATATCGAGCCAAACGATCTTTAATGTGTACCATACGCTGTTTAGCGTCAGCGGCGTACTTGCTATCTGGGTACTGCTGAATCAATCTGCGAAAATCTTCAAACGCTTGGCGAGACTTCGATGGATCTCTGTCCGTACGATCGATATTCATTAGCTCTTGGAAAAGATTGCTATCAGATTCCATGTTAGTTAAGCCACGCATATAGTAAGCGTAGTCAACATCTGAATGGTTTGGATTCAAGCGAATAAATCTATCGATAGTGGCGAGAGTTTCTTCGTTCTTACCCGATTTATAGTAGCTATAGATAAGGTCTAGCTGTACTTGGTGCGATAGAGGACCAAACGGGTAGCGCGAGTCTAATGCGCTGAGGGTTTGCGCGGCAGCACTAAAGTTCCCGACTTCCATGCTTTGCTTCGCTCTGTCATACAGTTGCTGTGCACCCATGTTAGCTAAAACGGCTTTCTCTTCTTTATCCGAAGAGCTACATCCTGCGACAGATACCATAGCACCAAGTAAAACGGGTGCCAGTAGACGAAATGATTTCATAATAATTCTATTTTCCTGCTAAACAGTTTTAATACTTCGCTGTCTAAGCCCATGTGTTAAACAACAACACTTTAATTGCATTCTAACGTACTAACGATGAGAAAAACCATACAAAAACGTAAACAAGGCAGTGTACAGCGTGAATACTTGTTATAATACCCTTTTTTAGACGTAATCAATGGTGTTATGACACAGTCGCCGAACACAATACAATTAGAAGCTTCAACGGAAGCTGCGCATTTTGGTTTACGGTTAGATCAGGTTTTGGCTGATTTGTTCCCTGAATATTCTCGTTCTAAGTTAAAAACTTGGATCCAAGATGGGAATGTTGCTGTAAACGGTGAAGTAATCACCGTGCCTCGCCACAAAATGCAAATGGATGAACTTGTTACTGTACAGGCCGAAATGGATGTACAAGTAACGAGCGAAGCGCAAGACATCGCGTTAAACATTGTTTAT
The DNA here is from genome assembly GCF_000020585.3 of Alteromonas mediterranea DE. Taxonomy (NCBI): domain Bacteria; kingdom Pseudomonadati; phylum Pseudomonadota; class Gammaproteobacteria; order Alteromonadales; family Alteromonadaceae; genus Alteromonas; species Alteromonas mediterranea. The sequence continues at coordinate 2,855,139 of NC_011138.3, read as the reverse complement.
GAAGATGAACACATCCTAGTCATAAACAAACCTGCAGATTTGGTTGTGCATCCAGGTGCAGGAAACCCAAGCGGTACCGTGCTAAATGCCTTGTTAAATCATTGTCCAGAGATAGACAAAGTTCCACGTGCGGGCATTGTCCATCGCCTTGACAAAGACACGACGGGGTTAATGGTAGTAGCAAAAACAATTCCTGCTCAAACGCATCTTGTTGACCAACTTCAACGTCGGGAAATGAGTCGTGAATACGAAGCCGTTGCCTTAGGTACGATGGTCGCTGGTGGTATTGTAGATGCGCCTATTGGTAGACACGCAACAAAACGTACGCATATGGCAGTACGTGAAATGGGCAAACCAGCGGTCACTCATTTTCGTGTTATCGAAAAATTTCGCGCATACACGCACCTGCGTTTGAAGCTTGAAACTGGCCGTACGCACCAAATCCGCGTACACATGGCCCACATTAAGCATCCTTTGCTTGGCGACCAAGTTTATGGCGGGCGTCCTCGTCTTCCTAAAGGGGCGTCAGAAGAATTTATCGCTGCGCTTCGCGGATTCCAACGTCAGGCGTTGCACGCCGCACAGCTCTCGCTGTTTCACCCTGAAACTGAAGAGTGGATGACGTGGAAAGCTCCCCTACCTCAAGATATGCAGGACTTGCTTAAAGCCGTGAAAAAGGACACCGCGGACAATCCACAAGATATGCTTTAATGAGTAAGGCGAACTTATGACATTGTCAGCTGCGAATTCACCTATTTCATCCACGCTGGATTTGATTACGCCAGCGTGGTCATGTCCCGCAAATGTTGTTGCATACACAACGACAAGAATGGGAGGTACAAGCATAGGTGATTTTGCAGGTTTGAACGTTGGCGCCCACGTGGGGGACGACCTCCTACTAGTGAAAGCCAATAGAAGCCTAATTCCACATAGTGAAAAGATCACATGGTTGGAGCAAGTGCACAGCAACCGCGTGGTGTCATTGCCGAGCGCAGATACCACCGCTGATGCGTCGTATTCTTCTTCAACATCGCATTTTTGTGCGGTGATGACCGCAGACTGCGTGCCCATTTTATTGTGTGATGAAAGCGGTCAAGAAGTGGCGGCAGTACATGCTGGTTGGAAAGGTCTCGATACTAACATTATCGGAAGTGCAGTTTCACACTTTGGCAGCGATGCAAAAAAACTCATCGCTTGGGTTGGTCCTGCAATCAGCGGGCCCTGCTACGAAGTTGATGTACAGTTGGCGAGTAAGTTTCGCCATATAGACGGTGCCATTGCCAATAGCTCTAATAGAGGGAAGTACTTATTAGATCTACCTCTAGTGGCACAGGTGCAATTGCAGCAAGCTGGCGTTGAGAGTATTACACAAAGTAACTTGTGTACTTACACTGACGAACAGCGTTTTTACTCCCATCGAAGAGCTACGCATCAAAACAAGCGCACGACTGGGCGTATAGTTAGCGTAATAGGCCTGCTTTAAATTGTTTCGAAAAAAGGCGGCAGTTTTAGTCTGATCACACAGTTGCGCTAGATCAAACTTCATACATTATTTGTTATCTTTTTGGCTAACTTTTTAATCTCATACTTGAATCGCAATTGAGCAGCCTACATAACTAGAACATAAAGAATACCATTCCGCATAGATCATTACCCACTCAGCGAGAGTTAAAATGTTCGTAATTGCGGCGTGTTACCGCAGGTATAGTTGTTCATTAATTAGGTTGAAATTATGAGACTAGATAGATTTACCAGTAAATTTCAGCTCGCAATATCCGATGCTCAATCACTCGCATTGGGGCGAGATCATCAATACATTGAACCTGTCCATTTAATGACTGCCATGCTAAATCAGCAAGGCGGGTCAGTACGCCCTTTGCTTGACCAAGCAAACATCAATGTAAATGCGCTACGCTCAGCACTGAGCCAAGCTATTGAGCGCCTACCTCGTATTGAAGGCATTGGGGGAGATGTTCAATTAAGTAAAGACAGCGGCATTTTGCTAAATCTTTGTGACAAGATAGCGCAGCAGCGAAAAGACGAATACATCACTTCAGAAATCTTTGTTCTAGCGGCGCTACAAGATAAAGGGCGCTTGGGGGAAATCCTCAAAAGCCTGAATATCACTAAAGAAGCTATTGAAAGCGCAATAGACGACATGCGTGGTGGCCAGAAGGTCACGGATCCTAATGCTGAAGATGTACGTCAAGCGCTTGAAAAATACACGACAGATTTAACCGAGCGAGCAGAACAAGGCAAGCTCGACCCGGTCATTGGTCGAGACGATGAGATTCGCCGAACTGTTCAAGTACTGCAGCGTCGAACCAAAAACAACCCAGTACTCATTGGTGAGCCGGGTGTGGGTAAAACGGCTATTGTTGAAGGGTTGGCTCAGCGCATCATTAATGGCGAAGTGCCTGAGGGCTTAAAGAACAAGCGTGTTCTTGCCCTTGATATGGGCGCGTTAGTGGCGGGAGCTAAATATCGCGGTGAGTTTGAAGAACGCCTTAAAGCAGTGCTTAATGAGCTGGCTAAAGAAGAAGGCCGCGTGATCTTATTCGTTGACGAACTGCACACCATGGTAGGTGCAGGGAAGGGCGATGGAGCGATGGATGCAGGTAATATGCTTAAACCTGCGTTAGCCCGTGGTGAACTTCACTGCGTTGGTGCTACAACACTGGATGAATATCGTCAGTACATTGAAAAAGACGCAGCACTTGAACGTCGTTTCCAAAAGGTATTAGTTGAAGAACCAAGCGTTGAAGACACTATTGCTATTCTGCGTGGCTTAAAAGAGCGCTATGAGCTCCATCACTCGGTAGATATTACTGATCCCGCTATCGTTGCAGCGGCAAGTTTGTCGCATCGTTATATTAGCGACCGCCAATTGCCAGACAAAGCCATTGATCTTATAGACGAGGCTGCGTCTAGCATTCGATTGCAAATAGACTCCAAGCCCGAAGAGATGGATCGTCTTGGGCGTCGTATCATCCAGCTAAAATTGGAAGAGCAAGCTCTGGCCAAAGAAACAGATGATGCGAGTCATAAGCGACTTGAGATGATTGAGTTAGAGCGTGAGCAAGCGGAAACCAAGTACGCAGAGCTTGAGAAAGTGTGGCTGGATGAAAAAGACGCCATGCAGGGCACTCAAACCATTAAAGGGGAGCTTGAGCAGGCTAAACTTGACTTGGAAATAGCGCGACGTGCATCTGATTTGAATCGCATGTCGGAACTTCAGTACGGCCGTATTCCAGAGCTTGAAGCAAAGTTAGAGCAAGCGGCTGAAAACGAAACTCGCGAGACGACGTTACTCAAAAATAAAGTGACGGACGTTGAAATTGCAGATGTGCTTTCGCGATGGACGGGTATACCTGTAGCGCGAATGCTTGAGGGTGAGCGTGAGAAGCTGTTGCGTATGGAAGACGTACTTCACAAACGGGTTGTTGGACAAGAAGAAGCGGTTGAAGCGGTTTCAAACGCAATTCGCCGTTCACGTGCTGGGCTTGCGGATCCAAATCGACCTATTGGCTCATTCTTATTTTTAGGGCCAACTGGCGTGGGCAAAACTGAGCTCTGCAAAGCCTTGGCAGGCTTTATGTTCGATACTGAAGATGCCATGGTGCGTATCGATATGTCAGAATTTATGGAAAAACACTCGGTAGCACGCTTAGTGGGTGCACCTCCTGGCTATGTTGGCTACGAGGAAGGTGGCTACTTAACCGAAGCGGTGCGTCGCAAACCATACTCGGTCATTTTGTTGGATGAGGTTGAAAAGGCACATCCAGATGTATTCAATATTCTGCTTCAAGTACTAGATGACGGCCGGTTGACTGACGGACAAGGACGTACTGTAGATTTTAAAAATACCGTTGTGATCATGACGTCCAACTTAGGTTCAGATATCATTCAAGATAAGCACAACGAAAGTCAGTATGACGATATGAAAGCGTCGGTAATGAGTGTTGTAGGGCAACACTTCAGACCGGAGTTCATCAACCGCGTCGATGATATTGTGGTATTCCATCCATTAGGGAAGGAGCAAATAAAATCTATTGCTAAAATTCAGCTTGCCTCGCTTCGCGCTAGGCTCGCAGAAAAAGGATATAAGCTTACTCTGTCTGCCGCGGCTATGGATAAATTGGCGGACGCGGGCTTTGACCCTGTATTTGGCGCTCGACCGCTTAAGCGCGCTATTCAAGTGCAGGTGGAAAATCCGCTCGCCCATCAGCTGCTTGCTGGTGAGCTGATACCCGAATCGACCGTTCGAATAGATGCAGACGAGAGCGGGCTCTTTATAGTTAGCAACTAAAAGAAGACGTATTAATCATTACAAAGGCACTTCACTCCAGTGCCTTTTTTATTGTTTTGGTATAACCTTTTCCTTTAGTTTACAGGGAGAAAAAATCTTGTGATGAGTTTTAGGAGTTAAGCATGCAATCAGCCCCAATTATTAACGCATTTAAACGCGTGCTCGGGGAAAGTAATATTGCTGTGGGGCAGCGCCAAACAGAACACTATCGCAAAGGGTGGCGCTCTGGTGAAGGTGAGGCATTAGCCGTCCTTTTTCCGCATACGCTAATGCAGTATTGGGAAGCACTTAAAGTTTGCGTTGAGTATAATTGTATTATCATCATGCAGGCCGCGAAAACGGGGTTAACAGAAGGCTCTACGCCAAGCGGTGAGGATTACGACAGGCCAGTAGTGGTTATTAATACTTTAGCCATGGATGACATCGTGTTGCTAAACAAAGGAAAGCAGGTTTTAAGTTTTCCTGGAGCAACGTTATTTAAGCTTGAAAAGGTATTAAAACCACTGGGGCGTGCGCCGCATTCCGTAATTGGCTCTTCGTGTTTAGGGGCATCTATCGTTGGTGGTGTTGCCAATAACTCAGGGGGAGCACTAGTAAAGAGGGGGCCCGCGTATACAGAGTTATCGTTGTTTGCCCACGTAGACCAGAACGGCGAACTCACGCTTGTTAATCATCTAGGCATAGACTTAGGCGAAACGCCTGAAGAAATCATTGGAAATTTGTCGTCGGGCAATTTTCCTACAACGCTACCTACTACGGAAAAAAAAGCGTCAGCGAGTGATTATGTGCACATAGTTCGCGACGTAAACGCCGATACTCCAAGCCGTTTTAATGCTGACCCCACACGTCTTTATGAAGCAAGTGGCTGTGCCGGGAAAATTGCCGTGTTTGCGGTACGCCTTGATACCTTTGAAGTACCTACAAAAGAGCAGACGTTTTATATTGGAACAAACGATGCTGCCGTACTTACGCGCATTCGACGAGAAATTCTGTCGCAGTTCGACAACGTGCCAGAAGTCGGAGAATATCTTCATAGAGAAATGTTCGATATTGCTGATATCTACGGTAAAGATACTATTTTGAGCGTTCAGCGTTTAGGCACAGATTCGTTACCCAAAATGTTCGCGTTAAAAGGGCGGGTGGATGGCGTGCTGAATAAGCTACCACTACTACCACCTTATTTTAGTGACAGGGTAATGCAGTTTGGCAGTAAGTTCTTTCCTGACCAGATACCGCAAAGTTTGAGAACTTTCCGCAACAAGTACGAGCATCACTTAATCCTTAAAATGAGCGATGGTGGTATTGAAGAGGCAAAAGCACTGCTATCAAAGCTGTTTACGCAAGAGCAATTAGACGGTGGGTATATTGAGTGTAGCGACGAAGAGGCCGCCAAGGCGTTTTTACTACGATTTGCCGCCGCGGGCGCAGCGGTGCGTTATCAAACTTTACACCATAAGCAGGTGGGGGACATATTAGCCTTAGATATTGCTTTAAGGCGTAACGATGAGTTCTGGGTAGAAAAGCTGCCAGCGCATATCGCTATGCATGTAGAAAAGCCCCTTTATTACGGCCATTTCTTTTGTCATGTTTTCCATCAAGATTACATACTTAAAAAGGGCAGCGACGCTAAAAAAGTAAAAGCGGACATGTTGGCGTTACTAGATAGCAGAGGCGCTAAGTACCCCGCAGAGCATAATGTTGGGCATCTATATGAAGCGGAGGACACTCTGCAGCAGTTTTACAGAGAGCTAGATCCTACCAATACCTTTAACCCAGGCATTGGTAAGATGGAGAAGCATAAACGCAATTGTTCATGCTGTGTTTAGCAAGAGATAAAGAGAGCCCTATAGGCTCTCTAATAATGCTCTAGCTTGTGGACGCCTAAAGAAAGGGCGCTCTACATTTACTGCATACTCTAGCTCTTTCTTCGCTTCCTCAATTCTATTTAGTTTAGCGAGGGTATAGCCTAGGTGGTAGCGAATATTTGGGTCGTTAGCATCCCTGGCAAAGGCATCTCGAAGCATTTTAAGACTGCCTTCGTAATCTCCTTGCAGCGCTTTAATATGCCCGTAAGTATCCAGTATTTTGGCTGAATTAGGCTGCAATTCGTAAGCTTGTCGGGCATAGTTTTTTGCCGTAACCAGCGACGTTTCAATATGCATGATAGCCAAACGGTTATAGGCTTCGGCGGGGTTGAGAAGGTTCGGCTCCTCAATAAGCGCTTTATAAAGCGCTATCGATTCGTCAAATTCTTGAATAAAGAATAAGTACTGAGCCAACAGATTTTTTGCTAGCAGGTTATTCTCATTTTCAGCAATGAGTTTGCGAGCAGTATTCAAAAATACATCGACGAACTGTTCGTTCAGTGCATAGTTGTATATAGCAATAAACGCTTGAGCAAACGTAGAGTCTACGTCCAGTGCTTTTTCGAAAGCCGCGATTGCACGATCATTTTTGCCCTTATTTGCTTCTAAACGACCTTTCAAGAAATGATAGACCGGGTTTTGCTGCTGGTCTTTAGGAATGCTCGTTAGTAAAGACTGTGCTTTGTCGTTGTTTTGTAGGTCTAATAGCAGACTAGTGTAGCGCAACGTAACAAAAGTACTTGAATTCGCTATTTCATAAGCACGTGCCATAGCATCTAAAGCGTCTTCATCGTTGCCAATGCTACGAGCTTGGTCGGCATAGGCAATTAACTTACCTGCATCGTCGTTTATGAAATTTCTTGCAATGCTCAGTGTTTTCTCGGCATCAGCACGCTGGTTATTCCCTAACTGAAGCGCTGCTTTACGAAGAAGGTAGTCAGCATTGTCAAAGTCATCTTTAATAAGCAGGTCTAAATGATACAGTGCATTCTTTGTATCGCCTTGTTGCTGATATAAAGATGAAACGCGCTCTCTCGCTCCGATATTCGAAGGATTAAGCGTTAATATATCAAGGTAAATTTGCTTCGCTTCATCTACATTACCCGCTTTGGTCAAGTTGAACGCTTTCAGCATTAAGGTTTCATTATGCTGCGGTGACAGCTCAAGAAGTTCTTCTATTAACTGATTAGACGTATCCACGTTTCCTAAGCGACTTTCTGTCGCGGCCAAATTGAATTTAGCCGGAAAGAGGGTAGGGTTCTGCGCGAGCGCTTTTTCGATATTGGCTTTAGCTTCCGCCAATTGACCCTGTCTAATCAAAATGCCCGCTTTTAGGTTGTACACTTCAGCTTCGTCGGGAAACAGTTCGCTAAGCAGGTTGGCACCTTTTAGTGCGTTTTCAAACTGCTGTGCTTGTAAATTCATCAATGAATAAGTGAAAAGAAAGCCTGCGTTATCTTTGTAAGCAGGTAGGTTCTTCTCAAGAATACTCAAGGCTTCGGCTTGCTTACCCCTTGCAGCCATTAATTTGATTTTAAATAGCTGAAGCTTGTTTTCATTCGGGTACTTGTATTCAAGGTTTTGCAAAAGGCGCTCAGCTTTAAATGCTTTGTTTTGACGAATAAACAAATCACCTAATAGCAATGCTGAGTCAGGGTCTTCCATTAGTGCATCTTGATGACGCTCAAGCAGCGCAAGCGCTTGCTTATCCTGCTGTGTAGCCATATAAACTTGGCTCAGCATTAATACCGCCTGCAAATCTTCCGGCTCTTGTTGCAGATAAGCGCTAAAATCTTTTGCTGCAGTCTCCATGTTGTTGTTGAAGAAGTTGGTTAGACCGCTTATATAAAGCAGCATAGGCTGCGAGGTTATAAGCTCAGGGTCGAGCTGCGCCATAAAGTCGTTAAGCTCTTTAAGCTTTTCGTTGTCGATAGCTTGTTGGTTGTCTCTGCTTTGCAACCAGCTATTAAGTAAAATGGCCAAAGGATCGTTTGGCGTGTCTTCAATAATTTCATCAACGAATAGCTTGGCCGTATCATAGTCTTTCGCTTCTAAATACAAGTCCACTAGATTTCGCAGCGCTATAGGGTCGTCGCGGTTAAATGTCAGCGCTTTTTGTAAGTGTGCCGTTGCTGCGTCAGTATCACCCTGTCGGTACGAAAGTTGCCCTTTCAAGCGCCATGTTATGGCGTTCTCAGGCTCTAGTGACATAGCCTTGTCGACAAGGGAGGTCGCTTTCGGTAAATCTTCATTTTGAAGGGCAATGGAAGCTAACCCATTTATGGCTGGCACAAAGTTAGGCGTACGTGACACAATAGTGTTGTAGTCGCGCAATGCACATTGTTCGTCTTCTAGTCTGATGCACGCTGTTGCACGAATCATCAGCCACTCGCGCTCTGCTTCACCAGAGAGCTTGTTTAAATCAGAGAAATCTACAATTTCTTGGTACCTGTTAAGAAACAGCCAGGTGTTGCCTAGGGGTTCTGCAAGGAGATTGATATCAGCACCCATTTCCAGCGCTTCTACAAACTCCATTTCGGCTGCAGTTAAGTAGCCATTAATAAGCAATATTTCGCCCATTAATATCTTTGCAGCCAAGTTTTCTGGGTCTTTTTGTAAGCTATTTTTAAGGTGAATATAGGCTTCATCGTACTCGTTTTGATTAAATGCGGTGAGGGCCTTCTCATAGTCTTCTGATGTAGTAGCAAAACTGTTGAATACGATTAACGATGAGGCAACTGCAGAGATAATAGCGCGATGCACAACACGCTTTTTATTATTAAAAAAATCCATATAAACCTTCGATATTTAGCCTAGCCACTGGCTTTAAAATAGCATAAAAAAAGGTGGCCTAAGCCACCTTCTAAAGATACGTGTTTTCTAAGCGTTTTTAAACAATTAAACGCGACGCTTACGTCTATAAAGAACAAGACCTAAACCTAAGCTCATTAAAGCTAAAGCACCAGGTTCACTTACTTGTCTAGGTGGTGGGGTTAGCTTACTTTCAAATTGAATTGATGATATTTTGAAAGCATCATTATAGTCGTGCCCACCAATGTCTCCGAAGGTCTTATTGTAAGCGCCCACTAGCCAATAATTAGAATATGTATTACTTAACGATTGTAGATTTGCAGACCCATTATTTTGGCTTCCAACGATGTTGAAAGAAGCAGAGATAGCGTTAAGCGTTGTTTGGTTTGAAACAATAGAACTCCACGAGGCAGATTCTATCTCAGCCGAATTAGCGATTGATACAACAGACACTTGTTGATCATAACCTGCGTGCCATCCGAAATCGATTTGAGAGATGTTTACTTCTGAGTCAAAAGAAAATAGCAGATATTCGAAGGAATCTACAAACGTTCCGTTTATACTTTCACCATAGTTATCGATGGTTTGATGACTGCCTCTAGACTCCAGGTCATTTCTTATTCCATATCCCCAGCCGTTGACAAGTTGTGCTGTTGCAGATTCTACAGTGTCAAGATCATGAGTGACTGTGACTTGCCTTGGATAACATGCCCATCGCCGACATTGCCATTGAACATCAGTCTGTGATGAAGTTGCAGTATCCGCCCATGCGGATAGCGTTACATTCACACCGTCTATATCAATCCCTAAAGGGTTTAATACGTCTGAAGAGCTATGTGACATAAGGTCATATGAATACTCTTTAACAAGCGTATCTTCGGCTTTCAGGGAACTAACATGTAGCGCAAATAAAACAAACAGAGGAATTAATTTTTTCATTTTTACATACAACAACTACTACTACAGATAATCTTTCTTGGGCATAATTTGTGCCAGAATTAAGTTGTTGTTATTTGGTGTTTTTTTTCGCTGGTCTTGCTAGGTAGTAAAAAAAACTGACAGGTCGTACCACCTGTCAGTGATCTAAAGTCTAATTTCATTAAACAAGTTTTTTGCGGCGCCATATGACGAAGAGTGAGCAGGCCATGAGTAGGCCGATAGTTCCAGGTTCAGACACTTCGGTGGTATCTGGTGTACCCGCTGTTTCTGAGATAGAGAAACCGATATTCGCAAGTTTAAACGCGTCGTTACCTATTCTTCCGTCAGTTGTTTTACCAAATACAGTGTTGTATGCACCCACCAACCAATACTGGGCCGACTCAGTGAACGTAAAGTCTGCGCGGTGGTCTAAATATTCGCAGTTTTCTATATCAAACGACGCTGACGTTAATGCATCGGCTACGATATCACCCCAAGTATTAATACCCGAGGTCAATTTCGAAGTATCGCTTAATGCCGCTACAGATACTTGGCTATCGTTACTGCTGTAAAGCCAAGAAAAGCTGGCGCCAGTCAGTGTTACCGCAGAGTCAAACGATAGCAATACAAAATCATAGTCTCGTTCGACATTGGTCATTCCACTATAATAGGCATTTTTACTACCCTCGTAATAGTAGTTGAGGTTATCAATAGCATGGTCAGAGCTACCGTTATACCAAGCTTCATCATTGTTGGTAACGCCATAAGCCCATTTATCAGATATTTTTTCCAACTCGGCACCAACGACGGTCTCGCCAGTGACATTATTTGTATCCGAGAACGCAGACATTGATATATTAACGCCATTAACACTCACCGATGATTTAGTGGTTTCAATACTGTTATACACACCATCACTTACTAGGTCATAAGTATGCTCGCCAAGGGGGGAGTTACATACTTTGCTTTGGTCGCTATTGTTACTTGATGAGCCGCAGTAAGAATAGTTGTGGTTATTGTAGTATGTAGCAGATGCTGGATTAACGATAATCGAAGATAGCAATGCCGTGGAAAGTAAAAGCACAGTTTGCAAAGAAAAGTGTTTTGGAAGTAATAGCATAATTGCTTTCCTATAAAAGAAGCGCTTTTCGCTTCTAGTACATACTAAGATAGCGTTGCACCTTTCTATTGGCGCACACTTAGTGAGTACCTAATTTCAACATGGACTTGTATGATATATGAACGGTGACCTATTTAAGGTATGTTGCCGTATACCTAGTTATTAGTGTTTGTGAAATCGATATCTAAAACACACCGCAGATAGAAATGCCTGGAGGCAAGCTTAGTTGGGGAAGGCGCGCATATTGAATATATTCAATGATTTTTCTAATTGAGCTTATTCAAGGATTTTTAGTAAGGAAGCACGCTGCCTTTTTACTTTGCTATGCGTTACTGGATATCTGTGAAATAATTAGCCTTATTATATGTAGAAGTACGAGGACATATGTCTGAACAAAAACGTAAAGGGATATACTTACTTCCCAATTTATTAACAACAGCAGGTTTGTTTTCAGGTTTCTTCGCTGTTGTGTCGTCTATGAACGGCCGCTTCGAAGCTGCCGCTGTTGCTATATTTGTAGCTATGATTTTTGATGGCCTCGATGGTCGTGTAGCACGAATGACAAATACGCAAAGTGACTTTGGTGCTGAATATGACTCTATGGCCGACATGGTTTCATTTGGTATGGCGCCAGCACTCGTGGCTTATAACTGGGGGTTAACAGAGCTTGGTAAATTGGGCTGGTTAGCCGCTTTCGTCTATGTGGCGGGCGCAGCACTTCGTCTTGCACGCTTTAATACGCAGGTGGGAATAGCTGACAAACGTTTCTTCCAAGGTCTTGCTAGCCCAGCTGCTGCGGCAGTTGTTTCCGGGCTTGTATGGGTTGGCGTAGAATACGATGCGGTTGGTACTGACTACGGCTTATTAGTTGCAGCAGTTACAGGCCTAGCTGGCCTCCTTATGGTGAGTAACTTCAAATATAACTCCTTTAAAGAAGTTAACTGGCATGGCAAAGTTCCTTTTGTAGGTCTATTGCTGGTGCTTCTCATATTTGTCGTTGTTGCAACCGAGCCAGCACTGGTACTTTTCTTAGTATTTGCACTTTATGCGCTGGCAGGTCCAATTAATACATTTAGAACCGTTGATAAAGTAACGTTAGATGATGTAGTAGGCGATCACGAAGAAGACGCGGATTTTAAAGGTGATGCTAAGCGGGAAGATGAGCATCAAGAAAATAAGTAGTCTTTGCACTCTATCTGAAGATAACCTTGTAAAAGGTAGGCAGCAATAGTTAGTGTGACTCTAGATTTACTCAGCGAAATTGTAGCAGTTTTGATAAAAGCGCTGGTTAAATACACGTTTAGATTAAAAAGCGACCGAAAGGTCGCTTTTTTTATGTTTATTTAAAAAAGTAGTTGACGTGAGCGCTCATTTCCCTAAAATGCGCATCCGCTTCGGGGGAAAAGCAAAACAGCAACCCTCCTGAGGTAAGTCTCTACTACCTTTATAGGCCAGTAAAGACGGGAGTTTAGAAGAAGCGCTTCAGAAAATAAATTTTCAAAAAGTGTTGACAACGAAAACTTCCAGCGTATAATGCGCACCTCACTCGAACAGGGTGAGCCACTAAGAAGCAAAGCGCTTCGCGGTGAGCAAGGAAAACGAATCAACTGAGAGTAATGTTGGTCCTCCTTGCGCAGAAGTCACGACAAAAAGCGTCATGATTCTGCACGATGTTCTTTAACAATTTAGACAAGACAATCTGTGTGGGCACTCGTTAAGAGTGTCACAACGACGATTCATATTTCACAATTGAAGGTGATCCAACCCCAGGTTCCCCTAGGGTTACCTTGTTACGACTTCACCCCAGTCATGAAACACAAAGTGGTAATCGTCCTCCCGAAGGTTAGACTAACTACTTCTTTTGCATCCCACTCCCATGGTGTGACGGGCGGTGTGTACAAGGCCCGGGAACGTATTCACCGCAGTATTCTGACCTGCGATTACTAGCGATTCCGACTTCATGGAGTCGAGTTGCAGACTCCAATCCGGACTACGACATTCTTTAAGGGGTCCGCTCCACATCACTGTCTCGCTTCCCTCTGTAAATGCCATTGTAGCACGTGTGTAGCCCTACACGTAAGGGCCATGATGACTTGACGTCGTCCCCACCTTCCTCCGGTTTGTCACCGGCAGTCTCCTTAGAGTGCCCAACTGAATGCTGGCAACTAAGGACAAGGGTTGCGCTCGTTGCGGGACTTAACCCAACATCTCACGACACGAGCTGACGACAGCCATGCAGCACCTGTGTCAGAGTTCCCGAAGGCACCAATCCATCTCTGGAAAGTTCTCTGCATGTCAAGTGTAGGTAAGGTTCTTCGCGTTGCATCGAATTAAACCACATGCTCCACCGCTTGTGCGGGCCCCCGTCAATTCATTTGAGTTTTAACCTTGCGGCCGTACTCCCCAGGCGGTCTACTTATCGCGTTAGCTTCGCTACTCACGACTTAAAGTCACAAACAGCTAGTAGACAGCGTTTACGGTGTGGACTACCAGGGTATCTAATCCTGTTCGCTACCCACACTTTCGCACATGAGCGTCAGTCTTTGGCCAGGGAGTCGCCTTCGCCACTGATGTTCCTCCAGATATCTACGCATTTCACCGCTACACCTGGAATTCCACTCCCCTCTCCAAGACTCTAGTCTGCCAGTTCTAAATGACCATCCCAGGTTGAGCCCGGGGCTTTCACATCTAGCTTAACAAACCGCCTGCGTGCGCTTTACGCCCAGTAATTCCGATTAACGCTCGCACCCTCCGTATTACCGCGGCTGCTGGCACGGAGTTAGCCGGTGCTTCTTCTGTTGTTAACGTCATGGCTAGCAGGTATTAACTACTAACTTTTCCTCACAACTGAAAGTGCTTTACAACCCGAAGGCCTTCTTCACACACGCGGCATGGCTGCATCAGGGTTTCCCCCATTGTGCAATATTCCCCACTGCTGCCTCCCGTAGGAGTCTGGACCGTGTCTCAGTTCCAGTGTGGCTGATCTTCCTCTCAGAACAGCTAGAGATCGTTGCCTTGGTAAGCCTTTACCTTACCAACTAGCTAATCTCACTTGGGCCTCTCTTTGCGCCGGAGCCTAAGCCCCGTTTGGTCCGTAGACGTTATGCGGTATTAGCAGTCGTTTCCAACTGTTATCCCCCTCGCAAAGGCAAGTTCCCAAGCATTACTCACCCGTCCGCCACTCGTCAGCGATTAGCAAGCTAATCCTGTTACCGTTCGACTTGCATGTGTTAGGCCTGCCGCCAGCGTTCAATCTGAGCCATGATCAAACTCTCCTTACCATTACGTCGAAAGACGCACTTGATGCAGTGCCTACACAGATAGTCTTGTTTAAAAATGAAGAACGACACAAGTTTATGGGGCTATAGCTCAGCTGGGAGAGCGCCTGATTTGCATTCAGGAGGTCAGCAGTTCGATCCTGCTTAGCTCCACCATTTGCTTGATACCCTAGGCTTGTAGCTCAGCTGGTTAGAGCGCACCCCTGATAAGGGTGAGGTCGGCAGTTCAAGTCTGCCCAAGCCTACCATTTTCCTTCTTACTTGCATTGCAAGTGGTCGTGAAAAGCTGCTTAACCGGAAGCAGAGCTTACTGACGGTTTTTCTACTCGCTAAAGTTAGCGGTAATCGAAAGCTATGGTAGAAAGCTGATTTTTGTGTCACGTTGGACCCGAAATCCTAATGAATATTTACTGTTTCAGTAAGCATTGATTAGGGTTTTTTACCCTGAGGGAGCATTTACGATACTTTAAAGAGTAATGTAGGTCCTCCTTGCGCAAAAGTCATGACAAAAAGCGTCATGATTTTGCACGATAGTTCTTTAACAATTTGGAAAGCTGATATTAATAGTAATCAATCAAAATTGAGTAACTGAGAAGTCGAAAGACGTACTTTTTACTCTACTTGACTTGAATTGCTTGTTATCAACATTGATTGATAGCAAGGCAATTCTTCCGATTAGCTTGTCATGCATGCAACATTACCCTTGTCCGAATTCAAAAGGCGGACATGAGGCCGATACTCAAGGCTTTTTAGGGTTGTATGGTCATCCCTGACCTTTAAGGTCTGGAAGGGTTGTTATAGACGATGACGTTGATAGGCAGGGTGTGGAAGCGTTGTAAGGCGTTAAGCTAACCTGTACTAATTGCCCGAGAGGCTTAACCATCTCATCTTTGGGCCGGCTTCCCGCTTAGATGCTTTCAGCGGTTATCCGTTCCGAACATAGCTACCGGGCAATGCCATTGGCATGACAACCCGAACACCAGCGGTTCGTCCACTCCGGTCCTCTCGTACTAGGAGCAGCTCCCATCAATCATCCAACGCCCACACCAGATAGGGACCGAACTGTCTCACGACGTTCTAAACCCAGCTCGCGTACCACTTTAAATGGCGAACAGCCATACCCTTGGGACCGACTTCAGCCCCAGGATGTGATGAGCCGACATCGAGGTGCCAAACACCGCCGTCGATATGAACTCTTGGGCGGTATCAGCCTGTTATCCCCGGAGTACCTTTTATCCGTTGAGCGATGGCCCTTCCATACAGAACCACCGGATCACTATGACCTACTTTCGTACCTGCTCGACGTGTCTGTCTCGCAGTTAAGCTAGCTTATGCCATTGCACTAACCTCACGATGTCCGACCGTGATTAGCTAACCTTCGTGCTCCTCCGTTACTATTTGGGAGGAGACCGCCCCAGTCAAACTACCCACCAGACACTGTCCACAACCCCGATAAGGGGCCAATGTTAGAACATCAAACATACAAGGGTGGTATTTCAAGGACGGCTCCACACAATCTAGCGACTGTGCTTCAAAGCCTCCCACCTATCCTACACATGTAGGTTCAATGTTCAGTGCCAAGCTGTAGTAAAGGTTCACGGGGTCTTTCCGTCTAGGTGCGGGTACACAGCATCTTCACTGCGATTTCAATTTCACTGAGTCTCGGGTGGAGACAGCGTGGCCATGGTTACACCATTCGTGCAGGTCGGAACTTACCCGACAAGGAATTTCGCTACCTTAGGACCGTTATAGTTACGGCCGCCGTTTACCGGGGCTTCGATCAAGAGCTTCGTCCGAGGACTAACCCCATCAATTAACCTTCCGGCACCGGGCAGGTGTCACACCCTATACGTCCTCTTACGAGTTTGCAGAGTGCTGTGTTTTTAATAAACAGTCCCAGCCACCTGGTCACTGCGGCCTCCATTTGCTTACCACGTAAAGTGTTCACAAACAGAGGCGTACCTTCTCCCGAAGTTACGGTACAATTTTGCCGAGTTCCTTCACCCGAGTTCTCTCAAGCGCCTTAGTATTCTCTACCTGACCACCTGTGTCGGTTTGGGGTACGGTTCATATAATCATAAGTTTAGAAGCTTTTCCTGGAAGCAGGGCATCAACAACTTCACTCCCTTGGGAGCTCGTCTCGTGTCTCGGCATTCTCTTTTAAAGAGCGACCCGGATTTACCTAAGTCACTAGCCTACACACTTTCACTTGGACAACCAACGCCAAGCTTGCCTAGCCTTCTCCGTCCCTCCATCACTGATTATATAAGTACGGAAATATTAATCCGTTTCCCATCGACTACGCATTTCTGCCTCGCCTTAGGGGCCGACTTACCCTGCCCTGATTAGCATGGGACAGGAAACCTTGGTCTTCCGGCGTGGGAGTTTTTCACTCCCATTATCGTTACTCATGTCAGCATTCGCACTTGTGATATGTCCAGCAAGCTTTACAACTCACCTTCATCCACTTACACAACGCTCCCCTACCCAGCATGTAAAACATGCTGCCGCAGCTTCGGTATATGCTTAGCCCCGTTACATCTTCCGCGCAGGCCGACTCGACTAGTGAGCTATTACGCTTTCTTTAAAGGGTGGCTGCTTCTAAGCCAACCTCCTAGCTGTCTGTGCCTTCCCACATCGTTTCCCACTTAGCAATATTTTGGGACCTTAGCTGGCGGTCTGGGTTGTTTCCCTCTCCACGACGGACGTTAGCACCCGCCGTGTGTCTCCCGGATAGTTCTCATTGGTATTCGGAGTTTGCAAAGGGTTGGTAAGTCGGGATGACCCCCTAGCCTTAACAGTGCTCTACCCCCAATGGAATTCGTCCGAGGCTCTACCTAAATAGATTTCGGGGAGAACCAGCTATCTCCCGGTTTGATTGGCCTTTCACCCCCAGCCACAAGTCATCCCCTAACTTTTCAACGTTAGTGGGTTCGGTCCTCCAGTTGATGTTACTCAACCTTCAACCTGCTCATGGCTAGATCACCGGGTTTCGGGTCTATACCTAGCAACTAAACGCGCAGTTAACACTCGCTTTCGCTACGGCTCCGCTATTCGCTTAACCTTGCTACTAAATATAAGTCGCTGACCCATTATACAAAAGGTACGCAGTCACCACACGAAGTGGCTCCCACTGCTTGTACGTATACGGTTTCAGGTTCTATTTCACTCCCCTCACAGGGGTTCTTTTCGCCTTTCCCTCACGGTACTGGTTCACTATCGGTCAGTTAGGAGTATTTAGCCTTGGAGGATGGTCCCCCCATATTCAGTCAAGATAACACGTGTCCCGACCTACTCGATTTCACTGTAAAGCACGCTTTGTGTACGGGGCTATCACCCTGTATCGCTCCTCTTCCCAAAGGATTCCACTACACACTAAACAGCTTAAGGGCTGTTCCCCGTTCGCTCGCCGCTACTAGGGGAATCTCGTTTGATTTCTTTTCCTAAGGGTACTTAGATGTTTCAGTTCCCCTCGTTCGCCTCGTTACGCTATGTATTCACGTAACGATACCTGTAAACAGGTGGGTTTCCCCATTCGGACATCTGTGGCTCAAATGCATTTTGTCGGCTCACCACAGCTTTTCGCAGACTTACACGTCCTTCATCGCCTCTAACTGCCAAGGCATCCACCGTATACGCTTCGTCACTTAAAAAACGCCTAAAAGGCTTCGAAGAGAAGTTGGCGTTGTAAGCAAAGACAAGCTAAAAGCAAGATAGAGTAAAAAGTAAGTTACTCACTGATTGAATTAATATTAAACTTTCCGATTTGTTAGTTATTAAGCAACGATGATTAAATAGACTCTAAAGAGTACTGTTAGTCCTCCTTGCGCAGAAGTCACGACAAAAAGCATCGTGATTCTGCACTAAAAGTTTTTCCGACCTGGCAGTGTCCTACTCTCACATGGGGAAACCCCACACTACCATCGGCGCTAATACGTTTCACTTCTGAGTTCGGAATGGAGTCAGGTGGTACCGTATCGCTATGGCTGCCACCATTAAGAAGAACCCGCCTAACGGCGGGTTTTTTGCGTTTGGCAGAAAGAATAAATTGGGGCCAGAGTACTTTATTGCTTTAAATATCAGAACATAGTTATACCCTTATCCCCAGTGCCGTTAAATCAGAGAAATGTACTCTGACCCCGCTACTTACTGTGTGTCCTCCTTGCGCGCTACTATAGTAAAAGCAGCGCGACAAAGAGCGTCACGATTTTGCACCACTAAACCCGACTAACGGCGTGTTTTTTTGCTTAATGTACTCTGATCCCATAATCGTGAGGATACTGTAGTGTTAAAAAATTGCCGTGGGCAGAGCTTTCGATAGACTTCCTAAAGCAAAAAAACACATTATAAACATAAGCTTACAATAGAAGGTGTTCGGAAGGTATAAATGTGTAGATGCCGTTAGTCTTATATGCAAATCAACGCCTATTGGAGGCAGCTTGGAATGCAGTCATCTATGTTAAGCAAAAATAAAACCGTAAATTCTCCCCTTAAATTATTCAATTTCTACAAAGACAGCTCATTGGGCAGGATGATTAATTTTATAAACGAA
Organism: Alteromonas mediterranea DE; assembly: GCF_000020585.3. NCBI lineage: Bacteria > Pseudomonadati > Pseudomonadota > Gammaproteobacteria > Alteromonadales > Alteromonadaceae > Alteromonas > Alteromonas mediterranea. The sequence goes on along the minus strand of NC_011138.3, from coordinate 2,836,286 downwards.
GCGGTTATAGTAGTAAACGCCAATGGCACAATTGAGATGGTGAACGCAAATGCGTCCGCGCTAATAGGTCAGACACGTGAAGTATTACTAAGTGAAAACTTGCTGAGCTTTTTTTCTGATGACACAGGCAAAGTGCAAAGCCACGTGATTCAGTGTTTAGATAGTTCTGAGAGCGAAACTATAGAGTCACCGCCATTTGAAGTTGTTATCAAACAACAAAATAAACCGTACCATAATGTCAGTGTTGAGATTTCAATTTCCTCTCTTCCGGAAGAGCTTTCTGCCAACAACTCTTTATTCATTTGTATCTTACGAGACTTGACGCTACATAAAGCCGAGTATGCAACGTTAAAGAAAAAAGCGGAAACTGACTTTTTGACTGGCCTAGCAAATCGCCATAAGTTTTCAGATTACCTAACTCGTCAGTGGATTCTATGCAATAGTAATAATTTACCGATAAGTCTTATTCTTATTGATATAGATCACTTTAAGTTGTTCAACGATGAGTATGGGCATATTGCTGGAGACCGTTGTCTAAAACGAATAGGTGATCTACTTGACTTAAGCATGCCAAATCGAGATACGCTTGCGGCTCGTTATGGTGGTGAAGAGTTTGCAATAGTACTGCCGAATTGTTCTGCCCAAACGGCGCAACTTTTAGCAATAAGGATTAAAAGGCATTTGGCGCAATTAAGTTCAAGGCACTTTGTTTTCTCATCGAATAGTAGGCTTACTGTTAGTATGGGCGTAGCGACTAATGAAAATCACCGCTATGAAAGTAAAGAGTCACTGTTAAACGCAGCGGATACCCTTCTTTATCAAGCAAAAGCGCAGGGGAGAGATCAAATTTGTTACCTCTAGGTCCTAACACGTATGCTTACTGAAGGCCTAGAGAAACAAGGGGTGTTCAAGTTTTATTTTTGTTAATGACTTCAGGGTCTGAACTAGTGTAGACCATTCCGCGAGGTGCCGTAACAAGCTTAATGCAAATATTACCAATCGTTGCGTCTGAATCCACGAGGATCAAGCTACTACCATTGTTAGCGATACTAAAACTGATGTTATTGCCAACATCACCACTAATATCCGGCCCTACAAACTGTAAGTGAGCAGAGTCCTCATTTAGTGTGTAGATAATGGTTGTATTGGGTTCGTTGACGCTTACGCTACCTGATGATGGCTTACCATCTTTGGTTGTAATTACATAAGTTGGAGAGCTTTTTTCATTCTCGACAGATACGTTAAATTCGTAAACCGGAACTTGTCCCGCCATTTTTAATTTCCTTTTTGTAATTGAGAGTATTTTATTGGTGTTAGCTGTGAGATATATTTATCTACAGACATCTTTGGGTTCTCATCTATCTGACGACAGCGTTTTGTATAATTAAACGCTAATATGATATCTGGATGTTTTGACATCCGAATAAGTTCGTTTGCTCGCTGAGCGGCTTTTTGGCAGTAGGTTAAAGCGAGTTGCTTATCGTTAGATTCGTTTTTTTGCCTATGAATAAGAAGTAAGCTTTTTAGCGTTACTATCGCATTTTCTAAATTAGTTATGTCGTTGCTTATTCCGTCGTCAGAAAATGAAGTAATAAAATAGTCGATTGACGGTTTGGCCTTTTGCCAGTGACCATCCATTTGTAAGGTTTCCGCTACTCTATTAGTTACCCATGGGATGTCCAGTGATATCGATTGGCTAAGTAGCGCATCAATGTCAACTGACGCTTTCAAAGGTAATTCACTCTGTATCAAATAAGACTCAACGGTCGCTTTGTCTTTCTGCCAAGCGCTATTTTCAGGGTCTTGTGCAAGGGCGCGTAAAATCGAGGCGTACGCTTGAAATATGCTTTGCTCATAGGCTTGTTTAAGGCCTAAGAACTTCTCTAAGTTGGCCTTTTGAATTAAAATCGCAACGTGATTTTCGATAATTGAGCCATTGGCAGAATCAGATTGTCCTATCTCATCTAACACTGTCTCTGCTTGGCTAAAGATGGTGTAGGCATCTTTGTATTTGCCTAAGTGTATGTTAGCAGACGCTATCCATGACAGAGAATTGGTCGCGTACAGCTTAGCGTCTTCACTATTTTCAGTGCCTTCAGATACCTCTTTTTTAAGTGCCAGAGATGCTTTAAAAAGCGAGGATGCCTGCTCAAATTGATACCTGTCGTAGGCTAAACTCCCCAATGAGCTTTTAGCATAAGCAACTTCAAGTTTTGCTGTACTGTCACTTGGTTTAACAAAAAGCATGGTTTCGCTATGTTTGAGGTATCGCTCAAAATAAGACTGCGCAGAGTCAACATCGTTGTTATGCGTATTGTGTATATGGCCAATCCAAAATGCGTTTGCGCCTGCCGCTTTTAACAATTCGAAGTGCTGTTCCGCTTCTTCGAGAAGTTCTAATAAACGTGTATCGGCCTCTTCATATAGCATTAAGGCTTGTTCAGTATCGTCACGGTAAAAACGTACTTCTGCCATAGCCTGCAGCGAAAGCGCGTGTTGAAATCGAAGCTCAAAACTCGGTTTTGGAGACGTGCTATTAAGCCAGCCAGCGCTATTTTCCTGTGCTTCAGCTACATATTTTAAAGCATGCTGACTGACGCCCTCGAGTAAATCCATTCGCTTAACCCGTCGTAAGGTATCCGCGAAGTCGCCGATCATGAATCCCATTAGATTTTCGGCTTCTAACCGCTTTCGTTCAGCTAACGCTTGAGACTGTTGACTGTGCAGCATTGCGGCAAACGATAACACCGCTAATGTAGCTAATAGCGCGGCGGTTAACCCTTTAAATAGGTTTCGCGTTCTTACCTTTCGCTGGCTGTGTTTTATAAGCTTTTTTTCTTCGTTGGTTAAGCGAATATAGTTTGCAGTTAAAAGTGCACTAGCGTCTAGAAGCGGTTTTCCTGCTGGAATGAGGTAAGCCTCTGCAAAACTATTTTCTATCCATAGTTGGGTCTGTTGATTAAGTGCCGCTTTAGCTGATAGCGCGCTTTGATGCTCCATTATCCATTGCTGTACCCGCTCCCACTTACTCAATACTGCTTCGTGAGCCACTTTGAAGCAGGCGCGTCCTTGATTTAAGAAAGATACGAACAATCTCTGTTCCACCATAAGCTCAACAAAGCAGCGTTCATTTTCGTTGTCTAAACTTTCCCACGGGGCTGTTTTACTGGTAATGGTGTTGCTACCAGACAAATTGATGATAAGCGGGAGTATTGAGCTCAATGCGTTTTGAACGGCGTGGGGCATTTTTATAAATGTTGATTCTGCCTTGAATCCGATGGCGCCATCAATTTTACCCAATGCTTGGTATGTCTTGTTCTTTAGTACTTTACCTTCGCGCTGCCAATAGAGTTCTTGTAGTGTGTACTGTAGCAATGGCAGGCAGTTTGGCGCTAATGCAGCATCGCCTAAAATGATATCGTCTAATGTAGCGTTTGTTGCTTCATCTTTCTCCCACGATAGGTCGGCGGCGATAGCGGGCAGTTTTATGACTTGACCAAGTTCGCTTACAGAAGGAGGGGAAACATCTATGTGAGCGCCGCGCCCTTTGTTTTTCATTAAAATATCAAACGTTGATATCTGGGGGTAGAAATCGTTTCTACTTATCAGTACAACCAAAAATAGGTTGCTCTCGCTAAGCGCTTCGAGAAGATTAAAAATAGTGCGTTTATCTTTTTCATCTATCGTTGTATCAGCGAGAAATACTTCTAACCTGTCAATTACGATAACGAAACAAGAGTAAGAGTTGGTGGTATTAGGTTCATACACGTCAAGCCAGCTTTTGACTCTGTCGATTATTTGCTGGGGGGAGGAAAGCAGCTTTTCCGCAAGTATTGAAGCACTGAACCCATCAAATAGCCCCGTTTCGTTGTTGCCCCAATCAAGCATACGAATGGCTATTTCTTCAACGATAGTAAATGCACTGGTATCGATATTAATATCAGCTAAATCAAAACTAAGATGATCAGAGGCATAAATACCGTTTATGCCTTTTTTACTCAACAGTTTGGGCAAGAAACCTGCGTGAATAAGCGAACTTTTCCCAGAGCCGCTTGGCCCCAGCACTAGCATAAATGGCCGCTGGCGATTGAAAAGCTCAGCGGCTTTAGAAATTAAATCGCGGACCAGGGCGTCTCTTCCAAAGAATACCTGACTTTCATTAGAAGAAAACGCGCTCAACCCAACAAAGGGGGAGGTATCTACCCATTTGCCTTCGACGGCTTTTGATTGCTCATCATCAATAAACTGTACTTCTGCAACAACGCGGTAACCACGTTTTCTGATTGTTTCAATGTAGGAGGGGGCTGCCGCTTTATCGCCTAACGCACGGCGAAGGTTAGTAATTGCTTTATGTACCGGGTTGTCGCCGATAGGCGCGTTCGGCCAACATTGGGCGACTATTTCATCGGCGGAGACAACAAGTCCCTTTTGTTGGCACAGTAACAATAAAACATCCATTGCTTTAGGCTCAATGCTCTTTTTCGTTTTGCCTTGAGATAACGTGTTGCTTGAAACATCAACACGCCATTGGCCTAAATAAAATTGCTGCTTCACTATTACGACCCTGTACTTTTCGCTACCACTGTACTTTACTTTTTTAATAAAATGTAAATTAACATACGGAAATGCATTATTGCTAATGTAAAACCCATTTATATCAATGTGATAAAATATAGCTGTAAAAAAATTAATATTTTATGAAATATCCTTTAATCCAGCAGGGTCTCTTTAAGTACACGTGCTTACCGTACGTCAAACATGACTAAAATTATTGAGGGTACATCAATGAAACAAATCAAAAAATCATCAGTAGCAACAGCATTAGGTGCAGTTGTAATTGGATCTTTGGCGTCAACAGTTGCAGTAGCAGACGCTAATCCATTTGGTATGCAAGCACTAGAGTCGGGCTATAGTCAGTTCGCAGCAGAAGGTAAATGTGGCGGCGATAAAGCTGAAAAAGAAGGCAAGTGCGGCGAAGGAAAGTGCGGCGGTGACAAAAAAGCCGAAAAAGAAGGCAAGTGCGGCGAAGGAAAGTGCGGCGGTGACAAAAAAGCCGAAAAAGAAGGTAAGTGCGGCGAAGGCAAATGTGGCGGCGACAAGAAAGCCGATAAAGAAGGTAAGTGCGGCGAAGGTAAATGTGGCGGCGACAAAAAAGCCGATAAAGAAGGTAAGTGTGGCGAAGGCAAATGTGGCGGCGATAAGAAAGCTGGCAAAGAAGGTAAGTGTGGCGAAGGTAAATGCGGTAGCATGTAATTGCCACTCAAATAACATCGTGCAGCGCGAAATAGAATGATGTAACGCTGTACGAGTTACGCTTAGCAAAAAATGGCTGTCGAATGATGGCCATTTTTGTCTAATAACGTATGTTGCTATTTTGCAATCCCACGCGGTTTAAGGGGAAGATATGAAAAACATCTATGGCGCAGGTCTTGGGTTTCGTCGAGAAATGCTAAAAGAGTTGTTACCTACGTTGCCATCTGAGGTTGATTTCTGGGAAGTTGCACCAGAGAACTGGATCCCGCTTGGCGGCAGGTATCAAGAACAATTTAAACAAGCTTCGTCACAGGCACCTTTCACTACCCATGGCTTGTCTTTATCTATAGGAAGTAGCGACAAACTAGATGTGGAGTTTGTAAAAACCGTTAAGCGCTTCTTAGATGCGAATAATATCGACCTTTACAGTGAGCACTTAAGTTTTTGCTCTGGTAACGGTCACATGTACGATTTAATGCCAATTCCCTTTACTGAGGACGCTATTAATCACGTTGTATCTCGTATTATCCAAGTTCAAGATATTATTGAACGACCGTTAGTGTTAGAAAATGTCTCTTATTACATTGCGCCTGGCCAAGAAATGGACGAGCTAGAATTTACTTCGAGTATCTTAAAAGAGTCTGGGTGTCAGATGCTTCTCGATGTAAACAATGTTTACGTGAACAGCATTAACCACAAATACGATGCAAAGACATTTATAAAGGGTTTGCCGTCAGACAAGATTGTATATGGTCATATTGCTGGTCATTATGATGAAGCTGAAGATTTAAAGGTTGATACACACGGGGCAGATGTCATTGAGCCAGTTTGGGAACTATTGGAGTATGCTTACCTTACCCATGGTGTATTTCCGACGTTGCTAGAGCGTGATTTTAACATTCCGCCCCTAAGCGCGTTGCTGACAGAAGTGAAAAAGATTAAGCAAATTCAATCAAGGTGTGAAGCCGCACGTATAGCAGATGCGAAAGGGAGTGTAGCGTGACGCGATCATTTCTGACAACGCAAAATACATTCGTAAATGCGATCAAAGACCCTCGCACATTTAACAGCAGCGATGCAGAGCTTACCCGGCGGATGAAGATCTATCAGTCATTATTTTTTAATAATATCGACAATTTCGTTAGTACCGGGTTTCCGGTTTTAAAATCTATCGTATTAAAGCTGTATGGCGAGAAAGGATGGGAGGGCATTGTGCGTCAATTTTTTATTGAGCACGAGTGTCGTTCGCCGTATTTCGCGGAAATCAGTAAAGAGTTTGTTGAGTATCTTTCAACCGAGCCTAGCTTTGATATTGCTTTACCTACTTTTGCTGCAGAACTTGCTCATTACGAATGGTTAGAGCTTGATGTCAGCATAAGGAAAAATCAAAAAAACGCCGATTTTTATAATCAAGACGACGTTGTTACAGCTGTCAGGGTTTCGCCTTATGCCTCGCTAGCAGCGTACCATTTTGAGGTTCACCTTATTGGTGAAGATTACATTCCCGAGCAACCGGCTCAAGAACAACAATTTTATGTCGTTTATAGAGACCGTAACTGTAACGTGCAATTTGCCCATGTTAATCCGGTCACCGCTATTTTAGTCAATACACTGGAACAAAATGAACAGGGAATGAAAACAGACCAATTAGCTAACGCGTTATCCCAGCAACTTCCGCAAATACCTTCAAACGTGCTTGAAAATGGTATGAATGAGACACTCACAGACATGCTAAATAAAGGTATACTACTTCCCGTTTTCTAGCTGATAAGCAAAATTTTCCTGCTTTACATTAAACTTTCGCTAGGATCTGGTGTGAAAGTGAGCGATCGATCATATTAGCGCTGTCAATCACGCTTGCTTTCGATTAACATTTAGCACCATTTTTTTGTTCACAAAAATTGTTTAGGTAGTGCAAATGGCTAACAATTCAGATTTCAAAGAAGTCTATAACAAGTGGTACTTTCTAGCATCGCTAGTAACTCTAATCGCGTTCCCGTTGATGCATATCATCGCCGGCTGGTTCACCTTCTGGTTATAACGCAGACATTCAAGGCATAATTGTGACTGCAGAATATATTAAATCAGTAGTGAAAACCGTACCTGACTATCCAAAGCCAGGTATTTTATTTAGAGATGTGACCAGCGTTTTAGAAGATCACAAAGCATTCAGTAGCTGTATCTCCTTACTTGTAGAAAAGTATCAGGGCATGGGTTTTACCAAGATCGCAGGTACCGAAGCACGCGGGTTCCTTTTTGGTGCGCCATTGGCCATCGAAATGGGCATTGGTTTTGTACCAGTAAGAAAACCCAATAAACTTCCCCGTGAAGTAGTAAGCGAAAGCTACGAACTGGAATATGGTATGGATACATTGGAAATCCATAAAGACGCCATAGAACTGGGTGATAAAGTACTTCTTATCGACGACTTGCTTGCAACGGGCGGAACTATCGCTGCCTCTGCCAAGTTAATTCGCTCGTTAGGTGGCGAGATCAATCATGCAGGTTTTGTTATTAACCTTCCTGATTTAGGCGGTAAACAAAAGCTTTCAGCGCTTGATATAGAAAGTTATTCTATTTGCGAGTTTGAAGGCGAATAAACGTCAATAAGCAAAAACAGCAACAAGGGCGAAATACGTAATAATGAGTTATCAGGTACTGGCAAGGAAGTGGCGACCAGGCAAGTTCAGTGAACTTGTAGGTCAAGAGCACGTAGTGTCTGCTATTTCAAATGCGCTCGATAACGACCGTTTACACCATGCTTATCTTTTTACAGGTACGCGTGGTGTTGGTAAAACGACCATTGCTCGTATTTTTTCAAAAAGCCTTAACTGTGAGGAAGGGCAAGGGGCAAACCCTTGCGGTCAATGCAATACCTGTAAAGAAATAGAGCAGGGTAATTACGTTGACTTGCTTGAAATTGACGCGGCATCAAGAACCAAAGTGGAAGACACTCGAGAGCTTCTTGATAACGTACAATACAAGCCAACCCGCGGGCGCTACAAAGTGTACCTTATCGATGAGGTACACATGCTTTCTAAACATAGCTTTAATGCGCTGTTAAAAACGCTAGAAGAGCCGCCTCCGCATGTAAAGTTCTTGTTGGCGACAACAGATCCACAAAAACTCCCCATCACCATTTTATCGCGATGCTTGCAGTTTAACCTGAAAGCGATGTCGCGAGAGCAAATAGTCGGTCAGCTTACTCATATACTTCAGCAAGAGCAGCTTGCTTTTGAGGCGCCTGCTTTGGCTTTGCTGGCTAGGGCGGCACAGGGCAGTATGCGTGATGCGCTGAGTTTAACCGACCAAGCAATTGCTCAGGGTGGGAATCAAGTAATGGCGTCGGTTGTTACCGACATGCTTGGCCTGATGGACAAAAACCAGCTTTTGAAAGTAATTCATGCGGTGGTGAATAAAAGCCCTGCCGAGGTTTTGCAGTTGGTTAACGACATTGCTGAACAAGCACCTGATTATGACAATGTGCATAGTGAGTTGGCGAGCTTGCTTCACCAAATTGCGTTGACGCAATGGGTGCCAGAAGCCTGCAAGCTTGAAACCACGTCGGCAAAAGCGATATTTCAATTAGCCAAAACTATTTCTGCAGAACAAGTACAGCTACTTTATCAAATTGCATTGCAAGGCAGAAAAGATTTACCTTTTGCTGCCGATGGTAAAAGCGCGTTTGAAATGACGCTAATGCGTATGATGGCCTTTGCACCAAACGCGCCAATAGCTGAAACCGTAGACGAGATAGAAAACGGGAGGAGTGAGCATAATTTACCTGTAAACCATGCTTCTCCCAGTGGTGGCCCGGGAAACGTTAGTAAGCAGGAGGAACCGCCTTTAAGCGAAACTTCTGCAACGATAGACCAAGGCGAAGCGCCAATTGAAGCGCAGCCAGAGCATGAACCTACTTCACCTAAGACACCGCCACAGAGTCCTATAGCTGATGCGTCGACGGATCTTCCGTCATCAGCTCCCGCTGAAACCGTAGCGAACGAAGAAGAGCCCACCGCGGTTTCTAATACGCAAACAAATACGGCCGCTGAAACTGATATAGCGTTTGAAGCGAATCTTTCCAGCGCCAGTGCATCTGAGGCACAAGAGCCTCAGAGCAATGCATCAGTTGAAGACGAAGAAGCAAGCCCTGTTGCTCAATATTTTGATGAACCACCGCTAGACGCTTATATGGATGACATGCCACCTCTACAGGATGAGAGTGGCCATTACGAATTGGACACGCCCGAAAGCGAGCGTATAGTTGAGCCATCGCCGTCAGCAGAAGAACAGTTAACCTCTACCGCCGATATGCTGGCATTGCGCCAAAAACTCAAACAAAAAAAAGCGCAAGATGCTGACGCAAAAAGTAATAGTGCGGCTAATGCTAAAACGCAAAGCGCTAGTGAAATACAAGCGCGGTTTACTAGAAGTAAAACGGACTCTGCTAGCACAGTGGCTGATGAAAAGAACAGCCCTGAGCCGATTAACAGCCCTGAGCCGATTAACAGCCCTGAGCTAAGTAACAGCCCTGAGCTAAGTAACAGTCCTGAACCCATTAACAGTCCTACGCTTGAAGCCGCTCCAGAGTCCGAACAAAGCCAAGACAGTATAACTGACCATCAGAGTGCCAATACGCTTAACGACGGTAGCGATACACAATTACTTGGTGGTAGTGAACAGGCAAGCACAAATGCTGACTTTGCAGATAACAATGATTCCGGTCATGATGCCTTTGCCCTAGATGATTTTGAAGAGGATATGCCTTTTTCAAATGATGAGAGTGACGCAAATTATAACCCTAACCCGCACGTAGAAGATGCTCCGCCTTGGGATACAGGGAAGTCAGTTCAAGACGGACATTCAGTTGAGCCGTCACTTACGCCTGTTCCTCGCGCCAATGAACTCGAGAGCAAGGAACACGGCTTTTATGAGCGTGGTGAAAATGCCGGTGAACGTTCATTTACTAGGGACGCATTAGATTTTGATACGCCCTTAAGTACAACTTATGAGGGTAGTTTACAAGCTTATCTTTCCGATGGAAGTAAGCTGACTCACGCCAGTCAAATTGATGACTGGAGCAACTTGGTTGAGCAAATGCCGGTAGCAGGCTTGCTTAAGCAGTTGGTATTACATGCAGCATTTTCGCGAAATGGCAATCACGTGTCCCTTGAAATTCACCATAGTCAGACGCATTTATTAAAAGACAGTGCTAAAAAGCAGTTAGTTGATGCAATTCATCACGGCCTGGGTGAAAACGTAGAAGTTAGTATTACGTTGGGTGAACCGTCATCCACGCCGTTTGCATTACAGCAAGAAATTCATGCCATGCGACACGCGCATGCGCACTCGGTTATTAAAACCGATGAGACGATTCAAGCATTGCTATCGACTTTCGATGGGTCAGTGCTAACCGATACGGTTAAAGCGCGATAGCATAATTATTAACACCAAAACGAAGCGAGACAAACATTATGTTTAAAGGTGGAATGGGCAATATCATGAAGCAGGCGCAGCAAATGCAAGAGCGCATGCAGAAAGTACAAGACGACTTAGCGAATCTAGAAGTTACTGGTGAAGCTGGCGCGGGCATGGTTAAAGTAACGATGACGTGTAACCACAATGTTCGTCGCGTTAATATCGACGAGTCGTTGATGGACGACGATAAAGATATGGTTGAAGACTTGGTTGCGGCAGCGTTCAACGATGCTGTTCGTCGTGTTCAAGAGACCAGCAAAGAGAAGATGGGTGATGTCACTGGCGGAATGCCACTTCCCCCTGGCTTCAAAATGCCGGGTTTTTAGACATTAAATATTCACACGCGCTGGGCTTCAAAGCATCAGCAAGTGGTAAGTTCTTATAAAGCTCTGGTTCTATACCGGAGCTTTTTAACATTTGCTCATCATATCTAATTCACCTAATCGACCATATTTCTTCACTCGACGCTAAATCCGCTTCGCCAGCACAGACTCGAGCAACGGCTTTTACATCTCGTTATTCAGGCTTTTCAGTTTAAATACACGCGTTTGCTTATATTTACACTAATATTAATAAATACGCATGAACGGTTTAGGTTAACCAATTCCTAGTCTATATTTATATTGCTTTTATCTTTAAGGTTTTCTGTAGGGTGTTTTCTGAAACTTGATAGCCTTTAGACTCTTGATAGAGTCGTCTAAATAAAGTGGTTGGAACAAATATAATGCACTACAAAGCTAGCGAACTCTCATCATTAGTGAACCAATGCGATAAAGAACCGATTCATCTTTTAGGTAAGATACAAAATCAGGGTTTCATGGTTATTGTTGATAAAGCGGGTGTGGTTACTCATTTATCGGAAAACCTAGAGCATTTTGCCAATGTGACTCGTGATAACCTAATCGGCCAAAGTCTATGGGAATTACTTGACCGTAAGCTTGTGCATGCTATACGAGGCGCGCAGAGTCAGGCGGTGATCCTTAGTAAAGCAACCTACCTTCATTCAATTTCAATACCCCACTGCGAAGACAAGTTCGACTTGTGTATTCATCAAAGTGCCGAGCATTTAATTCTTGAATTCGAAAAGCTAGAAAGTGCTGGCAAATACGAGGGCGTTATCACTGCACTTATGGCTCAAATGTCAATGTTTTCTGAGCTTGATGACCTTTATCAAGGTTTGGTTGAAAGTGTAAGAACAGCGACGGGCCATGACAGGGTAATGCTCTATCAATTTTTAGCAGACGGTTCAGGCGAGGTTATTGCTGAGTCAACTTCTAGCGATATGACACCTTTTCTGGGGTTGCGTTATCCGGCCTCTGATATCCCTCGCCAAGCAAGACAACTCTATAAGAAAAATCTTATTAGAACGATATCTGATGTCAATGGTGAAACCTACAGCATCATAGGGAAAGGTAAAGAAGATACAGATACTATCGACCTTTCTCTTTCACGTCTAAGGGCAGTGTCCGAAGTGCATATTCAATATCTTAAGAATATGAAAGTTGGCGCTTCTATGTCGATATCGCTTATTGTTGAAGGCGAATTGTGGGGGCTAATTGCTTGCCATCACAACTGTAAAAAAGTCATCCCTGGCCGGTTAGTCGCACAGTTAGAGCTTTTCGGAGAAATGTTTTCACTAGAATTATCGAGAAGGCTTGTTAATGAACACATAAGGGTTAGTGAAAAAGCGAATGCTACTTTTACCCGCGTACTTAGCAACCTTTCTTTGGGCAGGTCGTTAAATAATGCCATTGTAGAGCAACTTTCATTGCTTAAGACGCTTATAGATATCGACGGTATCGGCTGTATTTTTAGCAGTGAATATACTAAGTCGGGTGCCGCATTTAGCTCTCAGAAAATCAAACGGCTCACAGCAATACTAGCCGACCTTCCAGATGAGGAAATCCACCAATTTGACAATTTGGCAGACATTGATGACTCGTTAGCAGATACACATGTGGCAGGGGTTTTAGCACTTAAAATCTCTAGTCAGCCAATGGACTATATTTTTCTTTTTAGAAACTCAGTGGTCAACCAAGTGTCGTGGGCGGGCAATCCGTCAAAGCGTGTTAAATTGAAGGACGGTGAAGAGGTACTTACTCCACGGGCGAGTTTTGAGAAATGGGTAGAGACCAATGAGTCAACCTCTACTCCTTGGACCACGCTCGATATTGAACGTGCTAAATCTATTAGACTAGGAGTGATGGAATTAACAATTCGCCATTTGCACGAAAAAGAGCAATTGCAACGTGAGGCGAAAAAAAGACTCGAGTTACTCATTGGTGAATTGAATCACCGAGTTCGCAATATCTTGAATTTAGTAAGCGCGATTATTGGACAGACATCGCAAAATAAGAAAGATATTGACGAATTTATTACCTCTTTATCGTCAAGAATTTCAGCGCTTGCTCTTGGCCATGACCAGCTAACGCATGCCTCATACAACAGCGTAAGATTCAAGGATCTACTTCATAACGAGCTTAAGGCTTATATGATCAGAGAGTCGTCTTTTAAAATAGAAGGGCCTGATATATACCTAGTGCCCTATGCCGTTACCCCCATCGTATTAGTCTTCCACGAGATGATCACGAATGCAGCCAAATATGGAGCCTTGAGCGCCACAAGTAATGATGGCAAAGTGGCGATAACTTGGGGCTTAGATGAAAAAGGCTGCACTATTAAATGGGAAGAGCTAGGTGGTCCGCCCTTACATGGCGTAGGCGATGAAGGGTTTGGAATGACGGTTATAAAATCAGTTATTCCCCATGAACTAAAAGGAAAGGCGTCATTGAGTACTCAAATTGCCGGACTCAATGCGGAATTTCTCATTCCTCGTAAATACATAGAGTTTGGTACTAGCCAAACAAGCACTCAGCATGCAACTCGTGGCGACAAGCCTCAAGCTGTCAGTACAGCTAACACTGAAAAAATTCTCACAAGCGCCTTTATAGTTGAAGACAACCTGCTTATATCGCTAGACCTTAAAAAACACCTCAAACAATTGGGCATTGATAAGATAGATATCTTTGGCGACATTAATTCAGCCAGAGCGGCATTGGCGAAAGTTAAACCTTCGATGATGTTTTTAGACGTTCACCTGGGGAATGAAAATACTTTTCAGTTAGGTATTGAAATACAGAAATTATCAATACCGTTTCTTTTCATTACTGGTTACGGAGCGGCAATAGAGCTGCCAGACGAGCTATCTGAAGTCGATATATTAACGAAACCTGTCGACACAACTTTGCTAAAGCGCTCTATCGAAGCTTTTGGTTTCAAGGTGTAAACCCGTGACTGATATCACTCGCCCCCTAATACTTGTTGTTGAAGACAATTTAATCGAAGCGATGAACGTTAAAAATGCGCTGACCGAAGCAGATATGGAGGTGTTAGGTATAGCAAAGACGGAAAGTGAATTGTACTCTTTAGTCGAGAAACGTGTTCCCGATCTCATTTTGATGGACATCGATTTGGGCGGTTCAAATTCTGGTATTGAAATAGCAAAAAACATCACAGAAAGGTATAAAGTGCCCGTGGTATTTAGTACCTCTTACTGTGATGACACGACAATTTCTAATGCGCTCGCAATTTCCCCGTATGGATATCTTGTAAAACCGTACGGCATGCTTTCGCTCACCACTACTATTCAAGTTGCGCTGGAAAGAAAAAAAACCGAAAAAGCGCTTGCCTCCTCTAATAGACGTTTCGCAATGGCCTCAAAAATTGCGAAGTTAGGCGTGTTAGAAGTCGATACTTCTGCTCAGTCTGTCGTTATCGAGAGTGTAGAAAACCTTTTTGATTTTCCACGTAAAATGCCCGTATCCAAATTCCTTGCGCTGTTTCCCGAGGAAAAGAAGTCTGAATTAAAACAGGCGATACATTTGAAGTCGAATTACCTTACAACGCTGCAGCTAAAAGTTGATGGGCAACCGACTAAATGGTTTCAGGTTGTCCTTTCCGACGTAGGGTGGGGCGACGACTATGTACAAATTGGCGCTATACAAGATATATCAATACTACAAAGTACTCAGTCGAACCTAAGCGTTGCAGATAAGATAGTCAGTGAAATTAAAGAAGGTGTTTTAGTCTGTGATGCTGTAGGGCTCATAATTAAAGCCAACCAATCCTTATGCGATATGCTTGGCACCAAAGTTAAACATCTAATATCTACTCACATTAACAGTGTTTTTCCTAAAGCGCGAAAACACGATCCTCGCCCGGACTATCTAATAGACGGTTTAAGGACTGAGCTCACTATTGTAAGCGAAGGACGAAGGTTTCATTTAACCATGTCGGTAACCTCATTCGAGCTTGATGATGGTGAAACAAATTTCGTAGCCATTCTCACTGACGTTTCAGAGCTCAAGTCATCGGAAAGTCAACTTAAGTACTTAGCTTTTACCGACGCTCTTACGGGTGCTGGGAACCGGAACCTTTTGAACAGTATTGTCGAGACTTATAATGAATCATGTGAGCCCTGCTCAATTATTTTTATAGATATCGACGAATTCAAGCTTATAAATGATACCCATGGACATGAGGTGGGAGACGAGATATTGAGAGCATGCGCAAGTCGATTTAAGGCTGCGTTGAGAGGTGATGACACTGTTATAAGGTTTGGGGGCGACGAGTTTGTAGTCGTGACAAGCACTACCTGCCACAAGCTTTTGAAAAAAATGACATCGCGGTTATCTTTATCATTGAAAAAAATCTTTAAGACAACATCAGGTGACTTTCAAATTACTGCAAGTATCGGCCTTGCTTCATCTACAGAAAGTATGTCGCCAACAGAACTACTAAAAAATGCAGATATTGCTATGTTTTCAGCAAAACAAGGCGGTAAAAATGGTGTTGTCACATTCAGCGATGATCTTTCGAAAAATATCGAGTATAGGTTATTTATTCAACAAGGGCTTAAAAGCGCAATTCAAAATAAACAAATCACAGCCTACTTTCAGCCTATAATAGATTCGAAAGGTGAAGTATTAGCCGTGGAGGCGTTAGCTCGCTGGCACATACCCAGCCATGGTCCAATTAGCCCTGACAAGTTTATTCCTATAGCTGAACGCACAAAGCATATTCACGATATTGGGTTACTAATGCTAGACGAGGTCTGTTTTGCACTCAAAGCATTAAGCGGATGGGGTTTTTTAAACGTAAAATTCAATCTAAATATGTCAGCGGTACAGTTACAGAATGATGGTGTTGTAGAGCTGTTTGCTGAACGTTTTGCTTTCCATAATATAGACCCTGGACGCATAGTCATAGAAATCACTGAATCCACGCTTCAAAGTGCAAAGGCAAGAGACGTGCTTATAAAGATTAAGGCTCTTGGCGTCATCGTTTCCATCGATGACTTTGGTACAGGTTTTTCTTGCATATCAGAGTTAGCTGACGAAACGTATGACGCTATCAAAATTGATCGCTCACTACTGCCCGGTTTTCCACTGCAAAGTGAACAAGAAAAACGCAGAGCGCTTATCATCGAGAATGTAGTGTCAATGTGTGTGAAACTCGGTATGCCTTGCACTTTAGAAGGCTTAGAGACCATTGAACAGGTGTCGTTCGCCAAAAAGATTGGTGCCAAAGCTATGCAAGGGTACTACTTTACAAGGCCTGTGAACTTGGTCGGATTAATGGAATACCTGCAAGCAGAGCATGCTTCACCGCTTGTTAATGTTAGATAACACGACGAGGAGGAATGAAGAGGCTGCTTCAAGTACTATTTTACGTCATCAAAAACTTACCTATCGCACTAAAATGCGCTTCGTGTGAAAATGGTCTTTATTATCACATGGTTCGTTATATTATTTACTTCCTATCCCTAGCTTACTTTTCAACTAACACTATTTTTGAGCGCAGGGAAAACGTTAACTCAATTATTATCTAGAGGCTTTTGTAGTGCTAAGGAAAGGCTTAGTTATCACCACGGTCATACTACTTCCCGTTGCCGCCGTGCTATTTTTCATGAGTATTCACGAACTGTTCAGAATGAAAACAGTGACGGTCGACCCAAAGCTTAAAGAGATTTCCGGTATTGAATTCGACAAATACAAAAGACTTTGGGCAATAAACGACAGTGGCGACGGCCCCGTCTTATACATGCTTAACAAAGACGGCACGATTGAAAGAAAAGTGACTGTGACAAATGCTAAAAATGTGGATTGGGAGGACATGACGCAAAATAGTTTTGGCCACTTTTTTCTCGGTGACTTTGGTAATAACGACAACAAGCGCCGCTGGCTTACTATTTACAAAATAGAAAACCCAATCGATATTAAAACCGACACCACGGAAGCGGAGATTATTAAGTTTACTTACCCCGAAATGGGTGATGGGAAAGTTAAACCTGAAGATAAAAATTACGATTTAGAGGCGTTTGTTGAATATAAACGCAACCTTTATTTGTTCACGAAAAACAGAACACAGCCCTTTGACGGCATTACCAAGCTTTATAAAGTTGGTGATCACGCCGCTAACTTCGATGCCCAGCTCATCGGGGAATTCAAAACCTGTACCACGCTAGAAAAGTTATGTTGGATAACCTCAGCGGCAATAAGCCCAGATAGAACTAAGCTGGTACTTCTTGACTCAACCAGTTTATGGTTATTTGAGAACTTTGAGGGTGATAATTTCTTCAGTGGCTATGTATCACGCATAGACCTTGGTGTGGTGACGCAAAAAGAAGCGGTAACATTCTATGATGACAATACTCTGGTGTTCACCGATGAAGAGTACAAAGGGCTATTTGGTGGTAATATTTACGAAGTTAAACTCGACCAAGCAAAGCGGAACGTGATTAAATACCGCGAAAGCCCACAAAGCGTCCAAGAAGTACCTAAGCAGTAGAAAATATGAAGTTTAGCCCGTTACTATCAGAATTAATCCAGGCACTAACCTGCCTCCCTGGCGTTGGGAATAAAAGCGCCCAGAGAATGGCGTTCCACCTTTTGGAACGAAACCGTACAGGTGCTATCGACCTCAGTAACGTTTTGCACAATGCCATGGAGCACATACATCACTGTAAGCGCTGTAGAACGTTTACCGAAGATGAGCTTTGCGAAATATGCCGTCACCCAGAGAGAGAGGCTAGTGGCTTATTGTGTATCGTGGAAAGCCCTCAAGATGTGTTAGCTATCGAGCAAACGTTGAGCTACAAAGGCCAGTATTTCGTGCTGATGGGGCATCTATCGCCTATCGATGGCGTGGGGCCTGAAGAAATAGGATTAACTGAACTTGAAGGGCGCCTTAGCGCGGGTGGCATTAACGAGGTCATTCTTGCTACAAACCCAACGGTTGAGGGAGAAGCCACGGCGCATTATATTGCCCAGTTGTGCGCCAGTCACAACGTGGATGCCTCTCGTATAGCCCACGGTGTGCCTGTTGGGGGGGAGTTAGAGTATATCGATGGCAACACCCTTACTCATGCATTTTCAGGCCGTCGCAAATTATAATTTGTTGCGCATGGTTTTCGCGTAATTAGCACCTCAGTAACAGTAACGTATCAAGCCCTTAATTGCGGTGTATTATTTCTGCGCCGCCTCGTTACCTTCAAAAAAACGCTCTCATATAAAATAAATTTTCGTTCTAAACGTTGAAAAATGCGCTGAGCGTCCTTACCTGTTTATCAGTTAACGTGATCCATTCAACGAGGAGATATTGGATTATGGCTGAAGCAGCCCACAAAGAAACTCACGGTTTTCAAACAGAAGTAAAACAGCTTCTTCATCTGATGATTCACTCTTTGTATTCAAACAAAGAAATTTTTCTACGTGAACTCGTGTCAAATGCGGCAGATGCAGCAGATAAGCTTCGCTTTCGCGCGCTAGAAAACGATAGCCTGTACGAAAATGATGGCGACCTATGCGTTAAGTTAAGCGTAGATAAAGAAGCTAACACAGTGACCATTACAGACAACGGTATTGGTATGACTCGCGATGAAGTCATTGCCAACCTTGGTACCATTGCAAAATCGGGCACTAAAGACTTCTTTAGCAAACTTTCTGGCGATAGTGCGAAAGACTCGCAGCTTATCGGTCAGTTCGGTGTAGGTTTCTACTCAGCGTTTATCGTTGCAGATAAAGTGACCGTGCGCACCCGTGCGGCGGGCGCTGACGCAGCGGCTGGCGTAGAATGGATTTCAGACGGTGAAGGTGAATTCACTATTGCTGAAATCAACAAGCCTACTCGCGGTACCGAGATTACGCTTCATCTACGCGAGGATGAAAAAGAATTTGCCGATACATGGCGTCTGCGCTCTATTGTAAGCAAGTACTCAGACCACATCAGCATTCCTGTACAAATGTGGAAAGATGAGGTGCCTGAAAGTGAAGGCCCAGATGGCGAGAAAATTGAAGCGCAGCCTGGCGAGTGGGAAGTGGTTAACAAGGCTACCGCACTATGGACTCGTGAGAAGTCAGAGATTACTGATGAAGAGTACAATGAGTTTTACAAGCATATTTCTCACGACTTTGCAGACCCGCTAGCATGGGCACATAATAAAGTAGAAGGTAAAACCGAGTACACGAGCTTATTGTATATCCCTTCTAAAGCGCCATTTGACATGTGGAACCGCGATCAAAACCACGGTCTTAAGCTTTACGTTCAGCGCGTTTTCATTATGGATGACGCAGAGCAGTTCATGCCAACCTATCTACGCTTTGTAAAAGGTTTACTAGACAGCAACGACCTTCCGCTTAACGTGTCTCGTGAAATCCTTCAAGATAACAAGATCACGCAAGCGCTGCGTCAAGGTTGCACTAAGCGTGTGCTACAAATGCTTGAGAAAATGGCGAAGAACGACAGCGACAAGTATCAGTCGTTCTGGAACGAGTTTGGTAACGTGCTTAAGGAAGGTCCAGCAGAAGACTTTAGTAATCGCGAAAAAATTGCGGGCCTACTGCGCTTCTCATCGACCCACGATGAGTCTGACGCTCAAACCGTTTCACTCGCCGATTACATCGAGCGGATGAAAGAGGGTCAGGACAAGATTTACTATGTAACTGCAGACAGTCTGCAGGCCGCTAAATCTAGCCCGCACCTTGAAATTTTCCGCAAGAAAGGAATTGAAGTACTGCTAATGGGCGAGCGCATTGACGAATGGTTAATGTCTCACCTGACTGAATTTAACGAGAAGCAATTTGTTTCAATTGCGAAAGGAAACCTAGATTTAGGCGACTTAGAGGACGAAGAGTCTAAGAAAGCGCAAGAAGAAGCAGAAAAAGAAGTAGAAGGCGTACTTGAAAGAGCGAAAGCTGCGCTAGGTGATAAGGTAGTTGACGTGAAGTTCACGCACCGCCTAACAGATTCTCCTGCGGTTATTGTTGCCGATGATAACGGCATGACAACGCAGATGATGAAGCTTATGCAAGCTGCGGGTCAGACTGTGCCAGACGTGAAGTATCACTTTGAACTTAACCCTGAGCACAGCTTAGTTAAATTGCTAGCAGATACCCAAGATGAAGAGTTGTTCAATCAGTGGGTTGGCGTGTTATTTGACCAGGCATCACTGTCAGAACAAGGCAGTCTGAAAGACCCTTCTACCTTTGTTCAGAACTTGAACACATTGTTAATGAAGTTGGCAAAATAACCGGTTAAACCCACAGTTTAATCAATAAAAACGGGCGTAATGCCCGTTTTTCTATTTATAAGGCTAACAAAAGTAAGTTTACTGTTTTCGTTATGCTATATTTTAGTGGTTTAATCATTCGAGTTAATCAAATTCAGGCGCGTTCTTTTATTCTGAGCGACGATGAATAAGTAAGGGGTGAACTTCAGCTATAGGTATAAAAAAGCAAAAGCGCCTATAAGCTGAACATATATTCGCCATTAGTCTTAAGATTAACTTTTGGGTACGCCTTACACTTGTCACTCTAGTGCTGAATGTGTAAAGTGCCCGAAGTAAAAAGTTCAAAAATCATAAGCGGAGAACGCACTCATGCGAATCATTCTTCTCGGCGCTCCTGGCGCGGGTAAGGGCACACAAGCTCAGTTCTTAATGGGCAAATATGGCATTCCACAAATTTCAACGGGCGATATGCTTCGTGCTGCAATTAAAGCAGGCACAGAGTTAGGTCTTGAAGCTAAGCGTGTAATGGACGAAGGCAAGCTAGTGTCTGATGAAATCATTATTGGCCTAGTAAAAGAGCGTATCGCACAAGACGACTGTAAAGACGGTTTCTTGCTAGATGGCTTCCCTCGTACTATTCCACAAGCTGATGCAATGAAAGAAGCAGGTGTTTCTGTTGATCATTGTATTGAGTTCGATGTGCCGGATGACGTTATTGTTGAGCGTATGGGTGGCCGTCGCGTACACCCCGCCTCTGGTCGCGTATATCATGTGGTTTACAACCCGCCGAAAGTGGAAGGTAAAGACAACGAGACGGGTGACGACCTCATCGTGCGTGATGACGACAAAGAAGAAACGGTACGCAAGCGCTTAGCGATTTATCACGAGCAAACAAAGCCGTTAGTAAATTATTACAGTGCTGAAGCCGAAGCCGGAAACTGTGAATACCACAAGCTAGATGGTACTCGCCCAGTTGAAGAAGTAAGTGCTGAACTTGCAGAGCGTTTAGGTTAATCACTAACAACGTTTATAAAAGGTCGCTTGTGCGGCCTTTTTTGTTGCTTGTAACTTATTAGCGGATAACGTTTAATGTCTTTTGATGCTATGAGAAGACATGCGCAGATTAACGCAACGCGATATAACTATAACATGTGGAGTAGACCATGGTTTTGCCAATCACGGCGTTTTACGCCAGCTTACTGGGTATTTGCTACCTGTATTTATCGTTTTTAGTCATTGGTGCCAGACGTCGACACCAAGTGGGCATTGGCGATGGTGGTCATGAAGATCTCAGTCGCTTAGCTAGAGCCCATGGCAATTTTAGCGAATACGTACCTATTACGCTTATTATGATCGCGTGTTTCGAAGCAAACACCGGCCAAATTTGGGCCGTACATGCCCTAGGCAGCGCGTTACTGTTTGGACGTGCTTTGCATGCTTACGGGCTAGGTCGCCACTCTGGCGTTAGCTGGCAGCGCTTTACGGGCATGATTCTTACCTTTTTGGCAATGCTTTGTGCTGCGGTCGGTAATTTAATACTTATCCACTTTGGCATGTAAACTCAAGGTCGTTGAAGTGAAAGCTTATAAAGAGATAATGCCGGCTTAGCTGGCATTTTTTATGGTTAACGCTAAATAGTCGGTGGTTCGAGTAATTTTTCATACAAACGCATAGTTAGCAATATTCGATAATCAGGTATAGAGAACAGGTCTTTTTTCTAATTTTTATAGATATAGTGTTTTCGTCAGCAAAGAGGTACCTTTTTGAATATCTGTTTTTTTAAACATTCATTCAACAACACAAATAAAAAGCCCTCGATGCATATTAAATGCATTGAGGGCTTTGTCGTTTTAGCTACTTTTAGAAGCGGTAAGTTAGTTTAGAGTAAACAAAGCGGCCACGCGGGTTGTGTACGCTGCCAACATAACCATAAAGGTCGCTATCGCCGTTACCGATTGCAAACGGCGGCTCTTCATCTAGCAAGTTGTTAGAACCAATCACTAGGCGAAGGTTATCGCTGTAGTTGTAACCAAACTGAAGGTCTACCAGCATTTGAGAATCCACGGTTCTAGAGGTATTTTCTTCAAAATCTAATACACCGTCGAAGTCGATATCAGGGGTGTCTTCAAACTCCCCAATAAAGCTGATGTTTAAATTGGCATCAAACGCGCCTTTCGACCACGTTGTACCAAACAACCAGCGGTGCTCTGGGTAACCGTATTCGCCCGTATACTCTAGACCGTCTTTTTCAAACTCGTTCATGTAAGACCAATCTAGGTTGAAGCGTACGTTGCCGTACTCTTGTAGTTCCATGCTGTAATTAGCGCTGAAATCAACACCTGAGGCTTTTTGTGACGATACGTTTTGGTAAGTGTTAAATATCTTCTGGATAACACCTAGCGACTCACCCTGTTGTGGGTCTAGACGTACACAGATTGTGCTGTCCTGGTTATTACACTCAGCGTCGTAAACCAAACCAAATTGCTGTTCGTCAATTTTGTTATCTTGAGTAATACTCCACACGTCGATGCTTAGGCCCAGTTCTTGAATAGGCGCATAGATCACGCCCACGTTCCATGACTCTGATTCTTCTGCATCTAGATTAGGGTTACCCGCAAACTCGATGTTGTAATCCAATGATTCACAGTCTTGACCTGTTGCTTGACAGCGGTATTGATCAACAAAGAATACGCTTTTCTGTGATGGGCCTAAACCCACTTGTGCAAGCGAAGGCGCTCTAAAGCCTTGGGCCCATGAACCGCGAACCGTAACTTCATCGCTTGGTGCCCAACGTAACGCAATTTTAGGGTTAGTCGTGCTGCCAAAGTCGCTGTAGTGGTCGTAACGGCCTGCAAGCTGTAGCTCTAGCTCTTCAGCCAAAGGAATTGAAAGCTCTAAATATGCTGCGTACTGATCGCGTTCTGCTGAAGCTGATACTGACTCAGTACCAAAGATCAGACCGCGTTGGAACTGAACGTCTGGAACGTCAGACACTTGCTCTTCACGGTATTCAACACCCGCCGCCATCATGACGACATCATCGCCAAAATCAAACGCTTCGCCCGTGATATGCGCATCAACACTGGTCATGCGCGATTCACCACGACGCACTAGGCTGGTCGTAATTTCGTCAATTACGCTTTGAGGATTAGTTACGCCGCCAAAGGGATTGTAGTTGCCAAGATCAATTTGCTCTTGTAGCCAATCAACGCGAACCCAACCTTGCGATTGGTCACCGCTTTGCTCTGAACGGCTGCGGCCTTTTTGAACCGACGCTTCCCAGTCGTAGTCGTTAAACGTACCGCGTAAACCTGCGACTAATCGAAGGGTGTCTGACTCAATATCCCAACGGCGAGCGCCAGCATCCACAGGGCGGTAGCGACCTATTTCAATGTCTTGTCCGAAAGGGTTATCAGGGTGAGTGCCCGGAACTGTCAAGCCTGCGTCTTCGTCAAGGGGCGTTGCTGCACCGCCTGCTTCAGACGTATTGTGCTGCATAGCAACTTCCATAAACGCGGTAGTTTCATCGCCAATTTTATAGTCGAATTGACCGATAAAGCCTACGCGCTCAGAGGCTGGAATCGTTAAACCAAACGGGCCGTAGTCGAATAAACAACTACCAGACGCAGTGGCGCTATCTTCCGGGCAGTCTGGGTCGATAGTTTTTACGCCATCAACATAAAAATAACCCGGGTACCCACGTGATGAGCGAAAATCCATGCCGCCGTAAGGCGATTGGTTTGCTGTACCGAAGCGACCCATTTCGTCAGCTCCTAGGGTGCTGTTATTGAAATAGTCGATAATAACAGTGGCACTGCTTTTCTCGCTTTGCGAACCCCACAAAATGCTTGCTGTGGTTTCATCGTAACTAGGGCCTGTTGTGCCGCCGTAGCCTGCATTGATCTCTAGACCTTCATAATCTTTTTTAAGTACTACGTTTACTACACCCGCAACCGCATCTGAGCCATAAATAGCCGAGGCGCCGTCCTTTAGAATATCAATGCGCTCAATGGCTGATACCGGGATAGAGTTAATATCAACAAATGAGTTAGTGATACTTTCTGCAAACGCGCTGATTGCTACTCGGCGACCGTTAATAAGCACTAGCGTTGCATCTGGCCCCATACCTCGAAGCGATACAGCTGCTGCGCCGTTAGCGGTTGAGTCTTGGCTATTGTTACGTGTTGAGAAAGTACCTGCCCCGGTAGCGGGCATTCTTTCTAATAGTTGCTGAAGGTTTTCATAGCCCATGCCTTCAATCATTGTGGCGTCAATTGACTGAATAGGAGAGGGACCTTCCATATCTGTGCGTTTAATGCGAGAGCCCGTTACTGCAATTCGTTCAAGGTTCGCTGCTTCTTCGTCAGCTTGTTGTGCATGCACTGGGCTTAGTGAGGTAATTCCTGCAAGCGCTAATCCCACTGCTATAGCACTTACTTTACGACCTTGTTTCATTGTTATTTCCTTATTATCCATTTTACTTGTTGTGTGTTTCGGCAACACTATTTGTTGCAGATTTATCAATAGCACTCCTCATACTAAAGTTGCAATAGGGGAATATGCGAAATATGTGACACTTGGTTACAAAGTGTGTAAACCGTCTCTTACTTAATCGTATGATATTCTTTTTGTTTGAGTAATTAATAAGAAGTTAAAATTTCATATAATCAATGGCTTAGTGTATTTTGTGGGGGTTATGGATAGAAGGGAGTGTGGGATATACACGCTTGTACAGTCGTATGAATTGTAATATTTAAGTTATCGTGTAGTACCTCTACATTTTTATCCGCCGCTCAACAGCGGCTATTTTTACAGATCTGACCAGCGTTTCACTGCCGGGAAAATGAACGCATGTAAAGGTCGCCAGTGCCCTTTGACAATCTCTTGTAACAGGTGCAGATATAAATCTAATCAGTTCGTTCAACATTGCGATGGGGAAAATGTAACTAACTGTGTCGAAAAGTGGTCGGGTCCACTACAAAAAGTTTCGTTTTCGCTTGTTGTACTTACTTATAAATATATTAAAAATCATGTACTTAAATTGCTAATTTGAGAGGTTTCTGCCAACGCTTCAAATGCTATTAGTGCAAAACAAATGATGAGGGATAGGGAATGCCGTAGCGCTCACTGTGTGCTTGTGGTACTTGTTACGTCTTTTAATTAGCGAAGATTAAGAACCATGCTCAAAACATTCAAACGAACGCGAATGTGTAATGCCGTTGCTGTTATGGCGTTAAGTGCAATCTCCATAGGTTGCACTAACAGCGGCAAGCCTGCCCTCAACACACAAGCAGCCTCACTATCAGCGTCTCAAACCGTTAACAAGCGCGCGTCCTCGTTCAATGTAGAGTATGAACGCTTTACGCTAGAAAACGGGCTAACCGTGTTGCTACACGTAGATAGGTCTGACCCTGTCGCCGCGGTGGCACTGACTGCACACGTGGGCTCAGCAAGGGAGAAAGAGGGCCGCACGGGGTTTGCGCATCTGTTTGAACATCTCCTTTTCTTAGAATCTGAAAACTTAGGTAAAGGCGGGCTTGATAAGCTCAGTGCCCGTATTGGAGGTTCAGGGGCGAATGGCTCAACAAGCCGAGACAGCACTAATTATTATCAAACTGTACCTATCGATGCGTTGGAAAAAATGATTTGGGCTGAAGCTGACAAATTAGGCTTCTTTATTAATACGGTAACAGACCCCGTGCTAGCGAAAGAAAAGCAGGTGGTGAAAAACGAAAAACGTCAACGCGTAGATAATCGCGCCTACGGACACAACCAGTATGTCATCGACAAAAACTTGTACCCAGCCGGGCATCCATACAGTTGGCAGGTAATAGGGTCGTTAGACGACCTTCAAAATGCAACGCTTGCCGATGTTAAAGCGTTTTTCAATACATGGTATGTACCAAATAATGTGGTGTTAACCATCGCGGGGGATATCGATGTTGCACAAACAAAGTCTTGGGTTAAAAAGTATTTCGCTGAAATACCGGCGGGAGAAACAATTCCTAAACTTGCAACCCAGCCAGCAAAGTTAGATGAAACAGTCAAACGCTTCCATATCGATAACTTTGCTCAAGCACCTATGCTTACCATGGTTTGGCCCACGGTTCCCCAGTACCACGACGACTACTACGCGCTTCAGGTGCTTTCTCAATATCTAAGCGAAGGTAAAAACGCGCCGTTAAACAAAGTACTTATTGATGAGAAAAAACTCACCAGTAACCTTTATCTTTATGGTTACGATGCAGAATTAGCGGGGCAGCTACAGCTTCAGGTCATGGCATTTAATGGCGTTGATTTAAATGCAGTATATGCAGGCATTGAAGAAGCATTTGCGCGTTTTGAGAAAGAGGGTATTGCACCTGAAGACCTTGCGCGCATTAAAGCGGGGCAGGAAACCGAATTCTATCAAGGGCTTTCTAGTGTGTTAGGAAAAGGCTTTCAGCTTGCACAGTACGAAATTTTTGCGGGAAACGCGGCTTTTATCAGCCAAGACGTCAAAAAAATTCTAGGTGTTTCACAAGACGATGTAATGCGTGTATATCGCACCTATCTTAAAGACAAGCCTTATGTCGCCTCTAGTTTTGTACCTAAAGGCAATAAGGAACTTGTTCTTGCCGGGTCAACAAAAGCTAACGTGGTTGAAGAATTAATCGTTGAAGGTGCAGAAGAGGCGTTTGATGCATCAATTGCTGCTGACTATGAGCGTACGCCTTCCTCCTTTGATAGAGCAAAAGAGCCTGCTTATGGAGCGAGTATAGAGGTTACGCCGCCACAAGTATGGCAAAGCACCTTGTCATCTGGCATTGATATAGCCGGTATTTCAAATGACGAAGTGCCGTTAGTGGCTTTTGAAATAAAACTCGATGGTGGAATGCTGCTCGACCCAGCAGGAAAAGCAGGCACAGCTAACTTATTAGCAGAACTTTTACTTAAGGGAACGGCAACGAAAACACCAAAGCAGTTAGAACAGGAAATACAGCTTTTAGGCGCCACTCTTCAAACGAATGCATCGGAAACGGCAGTAACAATTAGCGGCTCGGTACTGTCTAAGCATTACGATGCGCTAATGGCGCTTGTTACTGAAGTATTGCTCTCGCCTCGCTTTGATGAAGCAGAGTTTGCACTTGCCAAAGACGATGTAATTAATCAAATTGAGCAAATTAAGGCCAACCCAAATGCCATTGCTGCGGCAGAATTTAAAGCGCTGCTTTACGGTAACGCACATCCGTTCGCGCAGACCCCGCTGGGTGAAAAGGAAAGTGTCACGGCCATCAGCCTCGATGACGTTAAGGCTTTTTACAGGAACAATATTTCCCCATCTGTAGCTAAGTTTCATGTGGTGGGCGATATCGAGCCGTCAGACGTTAAACAGGCATTAGTTACGCTAAATAGTGCTTGGGTACCGAAAAAGGTATCGCTTCCCATCGTTTCAGAGCCATCTTTACCTGAAACGTCTCAATTATTTTTCTATGACGTACCGGATGCCAAGCAGTCTGTTTTGTATTTTGGCCATGCAGGCCCTAAAGCGACGCACAGTGATGCCTATCTGGCCAGCGTGATGAATTACCGTTTAGGAGGCGGCGGCTTCGCTTCACAACTGATGCAAGAACTGCGTGAGAACAAGGGCTACACCTATGGTATTCGTTCATCGTTTTCAAGCGACCAGTATACCGGTGAATTTATTATAAAAAGTGCAGTGCGTTCGAATGTAACTTTAGAAGCGACACAGGCTATACAAGATATTTTGCTTTCATACGGCAACGGGTATTCAAGTGAAGATCTTGAGGTTACGAAAGGATTCACATTGAAATCTGGTGCGCGTGCCTTTGAGACACTCGGGGCAAAGTTGAATATGGTAGATGAAATAAGTGATATTGGGTTACCTAACGACTACGTACTACAGCAGCAGGCAGAAGTAAAAGCGCTAACAGTAGACGACGTAAAGCGCCTGTACAACGCTTACGTACACCCAGGTAAAATGATTTACCTAGTTGTAGGGGATAAAGCGACACAGTTTAAACGCTTAGAAGCGCTGGGCCTTGGCACGCCAGTATTGCTTAACCCGTAAAACCAACTGAACTGACTAAAACAAGGCTGCTATTAATAAAA
The DNA here is from genome assembly GCF_000020585.3 of Alteromonas mediterranea DE. Lineage (NCBI taxonomy): Bacteria > Pseudomonadati > Pseudomonadota > Gammaproteobacteria > Alteromonadales > Alteromonadaceae > Alteromonas > Alteromonas mediterranea. The sequence goes on along the minus strand of NC_011138.3, from coordinate 2,807,875 downwards.
AGGCCCGTATGAAAAGTGTTCATACGGGCCGTAGTAGCAATGTTGTGTGCTATTGATGCGTTTTGAGTTTTGCAAGAAGCGCTGCTAATTTACTGACTGCGTTGTTTATAGCCTTTGAGCTAGCCGCTGATGCTTCTGAGTTGGTTGCAACTTCAGACGTGGCGTTACCAATCACCACCATGTTTCTGTTTAACTCCTCGCTAACCTGGCTTTGCTCTTCTGCAGCTGCAGCCATTTGTGTCATGCGTTCGCTAATTTCACCGATTTGAAGTACGGTAGTTTGCATTTTATCGAGTGCAGACTGCGAGCGATGAGATGCATCATTGGCTTTTTGGCTACCTGAGTAGATAGTCTCTACCGTATGGTCAACTTCGCCTTGAAGGGCCGTTATTACATTGCCAATTTCCTCTACAGACTCTGCCGTTTTAGAGGCGAGAGAGCGTACTTCGTCAGCAACCACGCTAAACCCGCGACCGTTGTCTCCTGCCCGAGCCGCCTCAATGGCCGCGTTGAGTGCCAATAGGTTGGTTTGATCCGCAATAGCACCAATAACGTCGAGTATCTTTTTAATATCTGCACTACGCTGAGAAACGGCTTGCACTGCTGTTGACGCGTTTTGCATTTCTTGCGATAGGTCAACCACCGAGCGTGTTGCTTCAGAGATTTCCGTTTCTGTCTGTTTTACCGAATCGGTAGCGTTGTCTGCATTATTGGCCGCATCTGCAGCCGTCCTTGCCACTTCCTGTGCAGTTTGCGACATTTCCGTTATGGCGGTCACCACGCTGTCTATTTCCGCTTGTTGAACTTGTATTAGTTCATTAGTGCTCTGCGTGTGCGCCTGTGTTTCTCCGCTTTGCTCAATGACGTGTGAACACGATTGCTTGGCTTGATCTAACATTTCACGCACGCTTTCTTTGAAGTGATTAAACGCTTCGCTTAGTTGAATGAGCTCTGCGTGAGAATGAACGTGAATATCTTGAGTAAGGTCACCACCTTGGCCAGCGAGTTCTTCCATTCGCGCTGCCACCTGTCGCACAGGTTGAATAATACTTTTCGTAAATAAAAAGACCAAAACAAGCGCAATTACCGTGCACACCACAGCAACAATAAATTGAGTCGTTAATAGCGAAGTCACGGCAGTCGAAATCATGGTTTCAAGAGATGTGACAGGGGCCATGGCATGGGCTTTACTGACACCGACAATCATTTTCCACTTCACACCAGCTAAGTCTAAATCAATATCTTCTGATACATAGAGCATCCCGTCGTTTTCAAGAAGCCCTGCTTGTTTATTGGCACTTAGCAATGTTTCAGATTTGGCTTTGTCAGCAAATACCTCGGAAAAAGGACGAGCGAGTTTGCTTGTCGCGTTAGTAGCGGCAACCACTAAGCCATTTTGGCTTATTACATAAACTTCTGCATTACCGTTGTAAAGCGACGCTTTAAGGTTTTCTGCACGCTTTTGAATAATTGGCAGGTTAAGGTCAGTACCTAGCACGCCACGAAATTGATTATTGGCTATAACCGGTACGGTCAAGCTGGTCATTAATTCCGTATAGCCCTCGCGAATTTCGTATTGATAGGGGTTAGATACGCACGGCTTACGGGTTTCCTTATTGCACAAATACCATTCTGCTGCTCGAAACCCAAACTCATCTAACCTTGTGTCGTGTTTTAACTCTGGGTCAGTAATCGGGATCTGCTCCGCCAAGCCGTTATTACCGCGAATAAAATAAACTTCAAAGCTTCCTGTCCCGGGCGTTGAATGTATCTTACCGGTTTTGTTGGCTTCAGCGTTTCCATCAAATAAGTTAGTTTCGAACTGAGCGTACATGCTAGACGTTGTGCCGGTATTCAACACACTTTTCACTAGACGTTGCGTTTGTTCGCGACTTAGCGATAGATCGTCGCTCGCTTCAATACTCGCGCTTAACTGGCTCGCCAACGTGTAAGGTAGAAAATGGGCACTGTTTATTAAGGCTTCCGTTTGCGCCGCATATTGAGACGCTTTTGCAGATACTGTTTTCTGTATTTGACTGACGACTTCGGTATTAACATGCTGTCCTATTTCGCTTTCTGTGCGGTCAAGCAAAGCATAGCTGACACCAATGAATACCAGAGCGATTAAAACAAAAAGCATGCCGACAACAGACATAAGCTTAGAAGATAGTGAGTGGCTTTTTTTCATACAGAAACAACGTGGTTTGTGAGTGGACAAGTGATGTAAGAAAGTGCGCTTACCGCTAATACTTAAAATGGTAAAGCGTTCGATGTTTACCAAAGTTGTAATCGGATAAGTAAAAAACAAATCCTGATAATTACGACCGCGGATGATACACGAGCAAAAACGCATTGTTTTTTAATTTAAGGTTTCGTGTCTTGTACCTTGGTATTGATTTTAATACGCAAAGGCAATGCAGGTGAATGTGACCGAAATGTAGGGCGCCACACGTACCAGTTTATACTGATTTAATGTAGGGCGTGAGCCTACTGGACTATGCTGGAGGCATTGATGGCTGAAAAATCGCAGCAATCAAAAAAAAGAGAAAAGGACGTGGCATTGAGCCATACCGAAGAACAAGATGTAAGGGACAACCAAAGCTTAAATTCAGTTTCTCTTTATGCCATTGTGCATCGCGAGGGATTAGAAGAGCTTCAGCGACCCATGATGTCTTTATGGTGGTCAGGCGTAGCGGCAGGTATCGGCATATCGCTTTCCATTTTAGCTGAAGGGATCTTGCATCACTTATTTAAAGACTCCCAATACCAGTTCGTAATAGAAAATTTGGGCTATACCGTAGGTTTCGTTTTAGTAATAGTGGGGCGGCTTCAGCTATTTACTGAAAATACCTTATCGGTCATCTTACCGCTTCTTAGCAAGCCTTCCGTGAATATGTCGTTTTGTATAGCAAGATTATGGCTGATTGTGTTTGCCGCTAACATGGTAGGTACATTTTTGGCTGCGGTATTCAGTTATACTTTGCAAGCTGTACCTCCCGAGCTGGTGGAAGGAATGACGGCCATTTCTCAACACTACGCCGAATTCAGCGTTTCAGAAGCGTTTTCTTATGGCATAACCTCAGGTTTTATTATTGCCGCTATTGTGTGGATGAAGCCATCGGTGAAACATTCTCAAGTGTTGATGATTGTCATTTTCACATACCTTATCGCCATCGGTAATTTTACCCACGTAATTGCCGGTTCAACAGAGCTCTTTTTACTCGTGCTTCAAGGGCATATTAGTGTTGCTGAAACTGTCGCTTTAATTGGTGCAACCTTGATGGGTAATATTGTAGGCGGAACAGGGTTATTCGCGTTATTAGCCTATGGGCAAGTTGTGCGAGAGATAGAACGGTAAATAGAGCGGTAAGTAGAACGATAAAACAGAGCAGTAAATGAAAAATGCCCTTACACAAAGAAGCAATAAGGGCATTTTCTAACACGGCTTACTCATTTAGCGATTTATTTATGACGCTCGCGCAACACATTAAGTGCATCGTTTAGCGACATATCGCTGGCTTGAAGCAATACGGTTAAGTGGTACAACAAGTCAGCGACTTCGTTTTTAAGCTCTTCTTTGTCGTGAACTGTAGCCGCAAGTGCGGTTTCTACGCCTTCTTCACCCACTTTTTGCGCTATGCGCTTAATGCCCTTATTGTAAAGGCTAGCGGTGTAGCTGCTTTTCGGGTCAGCATCTTTACGAGCCGCCAATACACGTTCTAGGTCTGCAAGGAAAGTAAATGCAGGTGTATTACCGTCAAACCAACAGCTTTCTGCACCGGTGTGGCAAGTAGGGCCGTTGGGGGTGGCAAGGACTAATAGTGAGTCTTGGTCACAATCGCAGGCTACGCTTACTAAATCTAGCGTGTTACCTGATGTTTCACCCTTGGTCCAAAGGCGCTGCTTCGAGCGGCTGAAAAACGTCACTTTGCCAGTTTCAAAGGTTTTGGTCAGCGCGTCTTGGTCCATGTAACCTTGCATCAATACCTTGCCAGATAGTGCATCTTGCACAATAGCAGGTAGCAGGTTATCCATTTTGTCCCACGCTAATTTATTGCTGTTCTCATTAGTAATGATCACGGGTTTACTCCTTCCGCTTGCGCCGTTAAACCGTGACGCTTACGCATGGCAACGCCATTGCTGGTTAATTCTGCTTTTAGCTCATCAATGTTGATGATGCCTTTGTGAAATACTGAAGCGGCTAGCGCCCCATCTACATCGGCTTGCTGAAACACATCAGTAAAATGGGCGATTTCGCCAGCGCCGCCCGAGGCGATTAGCGGTACTTCACATACGTCACGCACGGCTTTCAGCTGCTTTACGTCATAGCCTTTGCGCACGCCATCTTGATTCATGCAGTTAAGCACAATTTCACCTGCGCCCCGTGACTGCACTTCTTTTATCCAGTCGATGGTTTGCCACTGGCTTTTCTGTGTGCGGGCCTCATCACCGGTAAATTTGTACACTTCGTATTGATCAGTCGCTTCGTTGTAGAAGCTATCGATACCAATTACTACGCACTGCTGACCGTACACATCATGAAGCTGATTAATAAGCTCGGGGTTATTAAGGGCAGGGGAGTTAATCGAGATTTTATCTGCGCCCATTTCCAAAATGCGCCCAGCGTCTTCAATGCTCTTAATACCGCCCGCTACGCAAAACGGTATATCAATGACCTGTGCAATACGGCTCACCCAGCTTTTGTCTACCACGCGGGCGTCAGAGCTTGCAGTGATATCGTAAAATACCAACTCGTCGGCCCCCGCTTTCGCGTATTGCTCGGCAAGAGGCACGATGTCACCAATAATTTCATGGTTTCTAAATTGAACGCCTTTAACGACTTTACCGTCGCGTACATCTAAACAGGGAATTATGCGCTTTGCCAGCATGCGATAGCCTCCTTCACGGTAAACTTACCTTCAAGTAAGGCGCGACCTAAAATTACGCCACCAACGTTAGTGGGCTTAAGTGCTTCGATGTCGTTAATGCTGCCAATACCACCAGAAGCTTGCCAGCTTACATTAGGAAAACGTGCCGCCATCTCTTGGTATAACTCTGTGTTCGCGCCTTGTAGCGTACCGTCGCGGCTAATGTCAGTACATAGCACATGCTTTGCGCCCACTGTAGCGAAGTCTTCAAGCAAGCCTTCAAGGGCTACGCCTGAGTTTTCCTGCCAGCCGTGCGTCGCAATAAGCTTTTCACCGCTTTCGTTAATATTGATATCAAGGGCCAGCACAATGCGCTCAGGGCCATATTTCTCTACCCAAGACTTTACAAGTTCTGGCTGTTTTACCGCTAGCGAGCCAATTACTACGCGGCTCACACCGGTTTCAAGCAGCTGCGCAACTTCTTCTTCACTGCGAATACCGCCGCCGGCTTGAAACTGCATGCGCTTGGTATCCACCATGGATTTAATCAACTCTAGCTGACGTTTGCTGGTGTCTTTAGCGCCAGTAAGGTCAACAATGTGTAGCCAGGTTGCGCCTTGGTCGGCATAGTCGTGAACCACTTCTACAGGGTCCAGTTCGTATTGGGTTTTTTGCTCGTAGTCACCTTGATATAAGCGTACTACGTGTCCGTCAATAAGATCTATCGCTGGAATAATCATTATAGATTCACAAAATTAGTCAGTAGTTGGGCTCCGGCTTCGCCAGAGCGTTCTGGGTGGAATTGCACCCCGTAAAAGTTGTTTTTATTAATCGCCGCAGAAAACGTTTTGCCATAGGTGCAGCTAGCTAGCGTATGCTCGTACTCCGGCACAGCAAAGCTATGTACAAAATAAAAGTAGGTATCTTGTGGGATGCCCTTAAATAAACTTTCTTCTTTATGAGCGACTGTGTTCCAACCCATATGAGGCAAGCGAACACCTTTTGACTCCATGCGCGCCACATGACCTGGCATAAGGTTCAAACAGTCGATGTTGCCTGTTCCTTGAAAACCACCTTCAGCACTGGTTTCTACCATTAGCTGCATGCCTAAGCATACACCTAGCACGGGCTGAGTTAGCGTCTGTAGTGTATCAGCCAAGGCTTTTTGCTTAATGCTAGCCATAGCCGCAGCCGCAGTGCCTACGCCAGGTAAGAACACTTTGTCTGCGCTTTTAATGACCTTCACATCATCTGATACATCAACTTCAACGCCTAAACGTTCAAGGGCAAAGCGTACCGATGAGATGTTCGCGCAGCCAGTATTTACAATTACTATTTTTTGTCGCTGGCTGGTGTTTACCACTGACATTACAGGGCTCCTTTACTGCTTGGTAGCGCATCACCTTGGCGAGTAATCGCCTGACGAAGCGCGCGCCCAAATACTTTAAACAAGCTTTCTACTTGGTGGTGAGCGTTCCCTTCGCTAGTGGAAAGGTGAAGCGATAGCCCCATACTTTGCGCCAGTGAATAGAAAAAGTGTGGCACCATTTCAGTAGCCATTTCACCCACTTGATCACGACTGAATTCAGCGTCGAATTTAAGGTGAGGGCGGTTTGAAATATCCATGATACATTCAGCACGGCACTCATCCATCGGCAGGGCAAAACCAAAGCGGCCAATACCGCGCTTGTCGCCTAGTGCTTTTTTAAGCGCTTCACCTAATGCTAGGGCGGTGTCTTCCACACTGTGGTGGTCGTCAATGTGTAAATCGCCGTTTGTGGTTAGGTTAAGTTCAAACCCGCCGTGGGTAGCAATCTGATCTAGCATGTGATCAAAAAAGCCCATGCCAGTTTGAATGGTCGACTTGGCTTGCGAGTCTAAATCAACACGCACTTTAATGTCGGTCTCAGAGGTCGTGCGCACGACCTCGGCAATGCGTGACGATGCTAACAGGCTTTTCTGAATATCATTCCAGTTTAAACTTTCGCGATTGTATTGAAAGCTGCGAATGCCCATGTTTTCAGCAAGCTGAACGTCGGTAATTCTGTCGCCAATTACAAATGAACGGGTAAAGTCGACTTTACCTTTCTGCAAGTACTCTTGCACCAAGCCCAGCTTTGGCTTGCGACACGTACAGTTGTCTTCATCAAAGTGTGGGCAAATAAGTACGTCGTCAAAGGTTACACCTTGGCTTTCAAAGATAGCCATCATGGCATTGTGTGGCTTATCGAAGTCTTCCTGCGGAAAGCTGTCTGTGCCTAAGCCGTCTTGGTTACTCACCATTACCAGCTTGAAGTCGCTGGCTTTAAGCTTTAGCAACACGGGAATAACGTTAGGCTCAAAAACCAGTTTTTCTAAGCTGTCTAACTGCTTATCAATTGGCGGCTCTTCAACAAGTGTTCCGTCGCGGTCGATAAATAAAATGGCTTGCTGACTCATGCCGCGTCCTCATTATTTTTAAATTCGTTAATTAACTGTATTAAGCGTTGATTCTGCTCTTCAGTACCAATGCTAACCCGTAAACAGTTGTGTAAATTAAGCTGTTTAGACTGATCGCGAATAAGCATGCCCTGACTTACTAAATACTGCATTAAAGCCGGTGCTTTTTCATAGCGGAATAAAACAAAATTCGCCTTTCTATCTCCTACCAGCTCTATACCGTCTAGCGCTTGAAGCGCTTCGGCTAGCGTTTCTTTTTCGCGGTTAAGCGTAGCGACCTGAAGTTCTAATAACGTCAGTGATTCAGCCGATAGCGCTTTCGCTGCTATTTGTGCAACTGGCTCTGGAATCGGGTAGGGGGCAATGACTTTTAGTAGCGCCTGAATTATTGGTGCCTGGGCAAGGGTGAAACCACAGCGAAGGCCGGCTAGCGCAAAGGCCTTTGACAAAGTACGAAGCACCACTAAATTCGGGTAATTGTTAATCTCATTTGCCCATGTATTTTCAGCATCAAATTCAATGTAAGCTTCATCTACTACCACAAGGGCTTTATCAGCAAAATGACTGAGCACGGTTTTGATGTCTTCGCGGGCTACCGGAGTCCCAGTTGGGTTATTCGGCGCGCAAATGAAAATAACGTTTACGTCATCTTCAGCGCAAACCGCATTCACATTTAGGCTGAAATCATCGTTAAGCGGTACTTTCTTTATACCTACATCGCAGGTTTCTGCGCTAATGGCGTACATGCCGTAGGTAGGGGGGCAAATAAGAATGTTGTCTTTGCCGGGCGTGCAGAAAGTACGGATAAGCAATTCAATACCTTCATCAGCGCCTCGTGTCACAATTAACTGAGACTTATCAAGGCCTGCATAATCTGCGTAACCACTCACAACCGCTTCAGGCTGACAAGACGGGTAGCGATTAAAATTGCTACTGTCCACGCTGTATTCGTTCGCATAGGGTGACTCGTTAGCATTAAGCCAGTCTTGACCGCCTGAAAACAAACGACGCGCTGATTCATATGGCTTAAGCGGTACTAGGTTGTCGTTTATTAAATTATCGATAAGCGCCGACATTAGGCGTCTCCTTGCTTAAGTGCCTGCATACGAAGGGCAACAGCCTGTTCGTGGGCGTCTAATCCTTCTGCTGCAGCTAAGGCCATAATAGCTGGGCCTAAATTGCGCATGCCGTCTTCACTTAGCTCTTGAATGGTATAGCGACGCATAAAGTCTAAGAGCCCAAGGCTAGAGTAATTTTTTGCATACCCGTAAGTGGGCAGCACGTGGTTAGTACCTGACGCGTAATCACCGGCAGATTCCGGCGACCATGGGCCTAAGAAAATAGAGCCTGCGTATTTAATTTTCGGCAAATAGTCACGGGCATTTTCAATTTGTACAATCAAGTGTTCAGCCGCGTATGCATTGCTAGCTTCAATGGCTTGCTCGATACTATCAGCCAAAATATAGCGGGCATTTTCCATAGCAGGGCGAGCAATTTCAGCACGAGATAGCGTGGCTAATTGACGCTCAACCGCGGCTTTTGCTTCTTCAATCAGCGTCGCACTGTTCGAAACTAAAATAGCCTGGGAATCTGGGCCGTGTTCGGCTTGAGAAAGCAGGTCTGCTGCCACGAATTCAGGGTTTGCGAATTCATCTGCAAGTACCAACACCTCTGATGGGCCTGCTGGCATATCAATGGCCGCGCCATCAGCCCGCTGGCTTACCTGTTGCTTGGCTTCGGTCACAAAGCTGTTGCCGGGGCCAAAAATTTTATCCACCTGCGGGATAGTATCAGTGCCTAGTGCCATAGCGGCTACTGCCTGCGCACCACCGCATAAGTATATCTTGTCGATACCGCACTTTCTTGCTGCATAAGCAATTTCAGGAGCAATTAGCTGCGCTTTATTTGGGGGCGTACACAGCAGTTTGTTTTCGCAACCCGCAACCAATGCAGGCACGCCTAACATTAGTACCGTTGATGGAAGCGGTGCGCTGCCTCCTGGAATATAAAGGCCTACCGTATCAAGCGCGGTAAAGCGTAGCTCGCACTTCACACCCGGCGTTGTGGTAAGCGCTATGTCACTGGGCTTTTGCGCTTCGTGAAAGGTCTTAATGTTATCAAACGCGGTATCGATAGCACTTGCAACCTCTGGCGTGACTTTCGCTGCCAGAATATCGATGCTCTCTTGTGAAAGTACAAGGTTAGTTAAGTCAGGGCAGTCGAATCTACGGGTGTAGTCGAGTACTGCTGTATCGCCTTCTGCCTCTACGCGGGCGATGATCTCGCCCACCGTTTGCTTTAACTGTTGGCTATTGGCCATAGCCGGGCGTGCTAACGCCTGTTTTTTCTCATTTACTGAAAGAGATGACCAAGTAATCATAATTGCCTGCCTTTTAGCCCATCATTTTTTCGATTGGCATTACAAGAATAGAGCTACAACCTAGGGCTTTAAGCTTTTCCATGGTTTCCCAGAATAAGGTTTCTGTAGAAACAACGTGGATAGCAACTTGCTCTTCATTACCAGCAAGAGGAAGCACCGTCGGATTTTCAGCACCCGGAAGAAGGCTCTTCACTTGCTCTAAGTAAGCTTTAGGGGCGTGAAGCATAATGTACTTGCTTTCTTTTGCTAAAAGTACGCCGTCAACACGCGGCATAAGGCGGTTAACCAGCGTTTCTTTTTCATCGCTTAGCTCGCCATCCGCACGCTTTATTAACACTGCTTTACTGCGGAAAATAACGTCTTTTTCTACAAGGCCATTTGCTTCAAGGGTAGCGCCTGTAGATACAAGATCACAGATAGCGTCAGCCACGCCAGCGCGGGGGGCGACTTCTACAGAACCTTGCAGCATCACAGCTTTCGCATTAATGCCCTGTTCTTTAAAGTAGCGCTCAAGCAGGTATGGGTAGGTAGTTGCTACTTTTTTACCTTCTAGCGACTGGATGCCGTCGTAGTCCATCTCGTTAGGTACGGCGATTGATAAGCGACAGCCGCCGTAGTCTAGGCGGCGCAATACTTCATACTCAAAAGGCTTGCCTGCCGCTTTACGCTCTAGCATTTTTTCTTCAAGCTCATTTTCGCCAATGAAACCTAAGTCTACCACGCCGTCCATAACAAGGCCGGGAATGTCATCATCACGTACGCGCAGTAAGTCGATAGGCTGGTTCGTCGAATGCGCAATCAGCAGGCGATCGCGAATGTTCAGTTTGATGCCGATAGCTTTTAATAGCGCGATGCTGTCATCGCTTAAGCGGCCTGATTTCTGTACGGCAATTCGAAGTCTGTTGCTGTTACTCATTGAAACGTTCCTTACACGTTGTGTTTTGACTTTTTGATTGCGCCTAAAACGAAAAACCCCCGGAAGTTTCCTTCCGAGGGTCGAGAATTTTGCTATCTGCGCCACCGGAAGGATACATAGACCTTCCAGCACGAACCTGAAAGGTTATGCTTTGTGGTGATGGTGGTGTTTCGCCGCGCAGTTAATCATTTTGAAAAATTTAAATCCTAATTTCGAACGGCTGAAACATTAGCGGTTTGGACATGGATTTGCAAGGCAAAAATGAACTCTTTTGGTACATTAACTCTAAATTAATATATATATAATAAAACTATTCGTTATGAACTCGTTTTGATCTGTAAAGACCGGCACAAAAAGGCCGATAAAATTAATAGAGCAAACTACTATCTTTAGGAGGGTGCATGAGTAATGACTTACTGTTTCCTATTTTACCTCGCAATACGAAAGTACCGGTGGAAGTCGATGAGCGCGTGAAAAAAGTGCAAAAGACAAAAAAAACAGAGCATGTGTCTGAAGACGACCATGATCAGTTGCCAGATATAAAGCGAACTGAGATTGTAGAAAGCACGAATAACAACACGAAAGAAAAAAACAAAGACCAAGACAACGATAAGGGGTTTCTTAAACACATCGATGTAGATGTTTAGTTTGCTCCTTCCTTACCACGGGCCTTAAGGGTGCGGGCGGACTTTTTATCGCTGCCTATTTATATACAGCATTATGTTAGATGCTCAAGGCGAGTTAGGCATTAGCGCAAGCTACGGGTCAAGATAAGATTGAAAATATCACCGTCACTGCTTCGGGCTTCGAGCAACTCTTGTCTCAAGCACCTGCGTCGGTGAGTGTGATTGTTAGAAAACAACTAGCGCAGCGCGCGTACAAAGATATTACCGACGCGCTTCGCGATGTACCGGGCGTTACGGTGACAGGCGGTGGCTACCGACAAGACATCAGTGTTCGCGGTCTACCCGCTCAGTACACCACTATTTTGGTAGACGGCAAAAAGCAGACCGGGCGAGAGTCACAGCCAAATGGTAGTGGGGGATATGAACAAGACTGGTTACCGCCTCTTGATAGTATTGAGCGAATTGAAATTGTGCGTGGCCCTATGTCTACCCTTTATGGTTCAGATGCCATGGGCGGCGTAATTAATATTATTACGCGTAAAAACTACAGGAAATGGAGTGGCAATTTACGCGCTGAAATCAAAATTCAAGAAAACTCCGATAGTGGCGCCGATAGCCAAATTCAACTTGCGTTTTCGGGCCCGTTAATTGAAAACCTATTGAGCATTACTGCCAGTGGTTTGTACCAAAAGCGTGAAGAAGATGATATTGAGCGCGGTTATGCAGAAAAAGAATTGCGCAATATGCGAACCGCGTTTCACTTAACCCCAAACACCACAGACACCCTGACTTTTGAATATATTCTTCAAGACCAGACGCGTACCTCAACACCGGGTAAATCGCTACCAGAGCGCAACTCGTTGTCAGAAACAGAGAGCGAGCGTCATTCCTATGCGTTGACCCACGAAGGTAAGTATAAAGACTTGACCTCTCGAAGTTATGTGCAGCAAGAATCGGTTGAGAATGTAGGGCGGAATATCACTATCGATAACCTTGTTGCGAACACCCAATGGTCTTTAATACTCAATGAAAGCCATATGGTTACCCTTGGCGCTGAGTTTTTAGAAGAGTCGCTCGATGACTTCGATACAAACAGTGGCGATGCAACAAATATTGAAAACAGCCAGTGGTCGGTGTACGGCGAAGATGAATGGCGACTTACGGATAAACTTGCGTTTACTCTCGGGCTTCGACTTGATGATAACGAGCAATTTAGCTCTCAGGTAAGTCCCCGTGCTTATGCGGTTTACAATATTAACGATAATTGGGTGTTAAAAGGCGGAGTATCAACGGGCTATCGCACGCCTGAGTTGCGTGAAATGGCTGAAGGATGGGTACAAGAAAGCCGGGGCGGGAACATTTACGGCAATCCAGCTTTATCGCCGGAAACCACGGTGAACAAAGAAATTGCACTCTACTTCTCAGGTGACGATGGTTTTGAATATAGTATCACCGCGTTTCACAACGACTTTGACGATAAGATTGCGATAGCTACATGCGAATTGGACGTTTGCTTAGATGACACTGACCGCTACAACATTAACATAGATGAGGTTGAGTCTTACGGTGCAGAGCTTGCTGCCAGATACAATATAGGAAACTGGTCGTTTAACGGCGCCTACAGTTACACTCGCTCAGAGCAAAAAACGGGGGCTAACGAGGGCCTGCCGTTAGTTCAGCAACCTAAACATTTATTTACCCTTAATACCACTTACCGACTTTCTGAAACGGGAGAAATTTGGTCGCGTTGGACAGTGAGGGGCGAAGAAACTGCCCTTACGTCTGTATCATCACGCTCTATACTTTCTCCGGGTGTAGGTGTATTCGATATTGGCTATAACACGAAACTCACAAGGAATATAAAGTTACTTGCGCTGACCAGGCCCATTGCGAAAATCATAAGCGCAAATGTTGCGGGCGCGTTCACTGCAGCCTAATTTAGCGTCTTATCAACCCAAAACTTGGTACCCTTTACCGTAGCCTGAAGCGTTAGGCCGCTTTCGGTCATGGTATAAACAGTTACGTTTCCTAAATACCCTTCACCTTCAGCAGAGGCCCCTTTATTCCCCGCTTTTGCAGCAACGTCTGCATTACCGCCTACGGTCCAGCCATTTTCAATGAAATACTTCATTGCTTTTTGCGTATGGAACACCATGACAACACGGTAGTCTTTTGCGCCTAAACCAAGTCCAACACCACCTTCAGCCATGTTCATATAGGTTTTTTCGCCAGTTACATTGTTGTTTACTACGCCGTACCCCGTGCCTGCCGCCACGAAAAAGACGTTAATATTAGCATTGGTAAACACGGCGTAACCCGCCGCATCTCTTATTTGAGAGCGAGTATCAGGTTTTTCAGTGTAAAGGCGAGCTAAGGCATTCTCCTGCATATCGAGAATAGCTTGTTGCTTTTCAGCGACAGTACCATCTCCCATTGACGCGCATGCGGTTAGCGCTAATACCGCGGCTAAAAATACTGATTTAATAGCTAACTTACTTATTTTCATGCAATTCTCCTAAGCATGCCGGTGTTTCCTATTCTATGATGAAAGACCGCTTTCACCGTTTAAAATTCAATAAAACCCCGATGTTTTTTTAATTACATGCTTATTACGCAAAAAGTATGCTAAGTCGTGTATTTAAATTATTACCCGCGGACAACTAAATAAAGTTACCGCTCAATTTCAAGCTCTAATGCTCCCGGATGATCGGTCTGTCCAACCATCTCTTCATAGGGCGTACTTTGACGTAGCCAAACGTGTTCAAACGACTTCGAATAAAAATGCTCTCTAATTTCGTTGAGGCAGTGAAAGGTTTTGGGTTGAGATTTTTTATCTCGGACTAATGTTCGCGTAGCGCCCATTCCCGTTGAAGCAAGATAATTACCACCTTCTAATGACTCGATGTATAAATTCATGGGGTTGCCCTCTTAGTGTCGCTGCTAACGTTGCGTGCGCTCTATATCTAATTAGTCGAAATCCGACGTATTGATCATTAATTTTGTGTCATACATGGGCGCGTAAATTAATAAATTACACATAAGGTGAGAATAAATGAGCCGGTGTTTACCACCACTTGTTTGTACATATTAACACGCCCGCTTGTTTTAAACGTTCGTGCACCTGCTTCTTGTCACTTGAATTTAAAAATGCGCCCACTTCAAACTGCTGAAGATGACTTTGTAGCACTAAGCGCGGCAAACGCTTCTTGCTAAGGTCTTCAAAAAAATATAGCGAGGTATCGTAACGAGGAAAGCACAACTGCACTCCGTTTGAGCAGTACACGGTGATACTTTGTTGGGATATTAATAGAGTTTGCCATTGGTAGGTGGCTTTCGACACCATGTACATGATGAAAGCCAGAAGACCGACCTCTGCACCTGCAAAAGGCAATATGACCCAAGCACCAACAATTGCCCATGCAATAGCGATAGTGCTGATAAAGAGTGCAAATACCGCTATAAGGTATTTGGTTTGTTGCCATGTTGCTGAGCGATTCGGCGAAAGATGCAGTTGCACCTGTTGCTCAAATGTAGATACTTCAACCATGTTTTTCGAAATGTTGTGTAGGTTAAGCGAGTAAGCAAAAGCTTTTACGCAGATTTTTAACAATAGTTCGAATTTTGTACACATGCTAGACGTTGTCGAGTGTTAAGCATTCAAAAATTGTCAATGTGTGATGATGATTCGTAGGAAAAGTGTGATCTCTTTTAAAAAACAAAATGCAGTTAAGTTTATAGTGGCTTTACTTTTGTGCGTATGGTTAGGCTTATTACTGTCTCAGCCCACGCCGTTCCAGCTTATAAAAGAATTTGGACTTTTTAGCGGGTTAGGTGTGATAGGGGCCATATTTGCCAACGCCACAGGAGCGGGCGGCGGCGTGGTGTTTGTCCCCTTTTTTAATTATTTGTCCTTTTCGCCCCAAAGCGTGGTTGCCACCAGTTTTGCTATTCAATGCTGCGGCATGACAGCAGGCGCATTGACGTGGGCCCACTATTACAAAAAGCAACATAGCCATGACAATTATTGGAAGGCATTACCAAGCGCACTTATGCTTACTATCCCCACTTCTATATGTGGAGTAGGGTTTGCGCAATATTCCTCCCAAAGTAACCTGCTACTTGAGCACTTATGGGGAGGCGCAAATAACCTTCACATTGCGTTTGGCAGCTTTTCTATTGTGTTAGCCTTGGCCATATTTGCCTCGGTTCCGTTAATGAAACGCACGCACTTTGAAAAAGATCTGCAAAGTAAAGACCTGCTAGGGTTGCCGTTTATTGGGTTTTTAGGTGGCGTTATTACCGCGTGGCTTTCTGTTGGCGTGGGTGAGTTAGTTGCGGTATACCTCATTATTCGGGGCTTTAACGTAACTATGTCCATTGCTATCGCGGTCATCTTGTCAGCGTTCACGGTATGGAGTGCGCTGCCTTACCACGCGTTCATTGGCGAGTCCATTGTGTGGCAGGTGGTGTTATTTGCCGGTGCGGGCGCTATTGTTGGCGGCATGATTGCTAAATATGTGGTGTTAGCATTTTCTGTACAGCGCCTAAAACTTTTTTTCGGTATATGGGTACTAATGTTAGGTATAACCAGTTTACCTATCTTTTAAGCGAGCGTTGCCTTTATCTGAAGATGATTTCTCGGTAGGCAAGGCGTTAAAAAGAGCTAATTAATATATAGAAGGAAAGATAGTATGGACATCAATCCTCAACCCCAGCAGCGCTACAAAGTCATGCAGCCTGAGTGGTCATCCCACGCCGTGATTTATCAAGTGAACACCCGGCAGTTTTCAAAAGAAGGAAACTTCGAGGGGGTGAGGAAAGGGTTAGCGCATATTAAGTCTCTCGGTGCAGATATTGTTTGGTTAATGCCCATTCATCCAATCGGTGAGCAAAATCGAAAAGGTGAGCTTGGCAGCCCGTATGCGGTGAAAGATTACCTAGGTATTAACCCTGAATTTGGCAGTGAACAGGATTTTCGCGCGTTAGTGGATGAAGCGCACCGCTTATCGCTAAAAGTGATTATTGATTGGGTGCCAAATCACAGTGCGTGGGACAACCCATTAGCGTCAGAGCATCCCGAGTGGTATGCCAAAGATTATAAGGGCGACTTTCGCCCGTCACCCTGGTGGGACTGGAGTGATATCATCGAGTTCGACTTTGAACAAATCGGTTTGCGCAAATACATGATCAATGCCTTGTGTTATTGGGTAGAAAAGTTTGATATTGATGGCTTTCGATGTGATGTAGCGGGTTATGTGCCTAATGACTTTTGGCAACAGGCCGTATCTACTTTAAATGCAATTAGACCGGTGTTTATGCTTGCAGAATGGGAAAACCGCGACCTTCACGAGCATGCCTTCAATATGACCTACGCATGGAGCTGGAATGAAACCTTGCATGAACTTGCCCATGGCCGATGCTCTCTAGACAGGTTGCGCAAGTACTACTCTTGGAACGAGCGCAGCTGGCCTCAATCAGCCTACAGAATGACTTTCGTAAGTAATCACGACAAGAATGCGTGGGACGGTACACAGCACGAACAGTTTGGTGAAGCATTAGATGCCTGTATCGCGCTTTCAGTCATAGGAGAGGGCATGCCCCTAATCCACAATGGCCAAGAAGCGGGAGAAAACAAACGGCTCGCCTTTTTTGAGCGCGACCCCATCGAATGGCAAGACCATGAAACTGGCGACTTGTACCGCGAATTAGTCGCGCTCAAAAAATCTAAAAGTGTATTAGGAAACGGAGAATTTGGTGCAAGAATGACCCAAGTTCCTAACTCCAAAATGGATAAGGTGTTCAGCTTCGTGCGCCATAACGAGCATGAAAAAGTGTTCGTTATTATTAATTTTTCACAAGAGGCGGTCAATGTCACCTTCGAAGAGCCATTGTTTGAAGGCGAATATTGTTATTGGAAAGGCAGCGCTACGTGCAAGTTTTCGTCGCAAACAACACTTGAATTAGGGCCTTGGCAGTTTGACATTTGGGTCGCCTAAGCAAGTCGACTTCACCACAGGGCGAACGGAAGTTTGATCGAGAAGCGCCAAACAGAACTACAAAAAACAAAGCAATACAATCTTGCTTCATTTAACAAGTTCTATTTAAGGAGAAACCATGGCAGCTAACACAACGGATGAACATGAAACAGACCGCTCATTAGGTAATTTTGCCGCGCTAAAAACCTCAATAGCCAATGGCGATGTGGCTGAAGTAAAGGCAAGGCTTAACGGCAAGTCTTTGGACAAACTAGAGAAGGGCTATTTAATTGATCTCGCACGATTAAGCGGAAATAGCGAAATTGTCGATGTCATCGAAGCAACCCCTGAGTCTTAGCGCGGAACCTACGCGCTACGCTTCCTCGCTTTCCTTTATACAATCACGCGCATTTTCCTTGGGCTTCTTTCTTTTTTTGTATCAGAAAGAAGCTAAAGCCTTCGGCCGATAGGTAAAGAAATGTTAACGTCAGATACTAAAAGGTGGCAAATTCAGCAAATATTTCCGATACTTAAGCCTTTAATTTATGCAGAGATAAAATGGAAAATCGGCTTCCGCTTTATAAAAAATTACTGGTTATGTATCGTATTGAGCCGGGTTGTCTTGGCCCACAAGGTGCCGACTATGTAGAAGAGTTTTGTGTCTTTGCTAAGCAAAAACTCAAAGCCCATCATGGCCACTGTTTACGCTGGACTATTAAACCCCGGTACGATAAGTCATTACCCGAGCTTGAATACCAGATGAAAAACACGATGGTGTCTCAAGAAAATGCTGAAAAATACCTTGCACGGTTTGATATTGATAAAGAGACCTTTGAAGAGTCGTTAGAAGAAGCACTGGCGGATTTAGTTGATGAGTTTTTTGAACGCTAAGCATTTTGCTCGATAAGGCGCATGTAATCTGGTTCGCGTAGCATTGCCCCACCAATAGATAGGGCACAGTAATAAACCAATACATGAATACAGCGCTAGCGATGAAACCCATTGTTAATGTGTTTCAGTAAGCCGCTTAACCTCGTTTTCCACAGGCTTTTCCAACTTGGAAACGGCATAGGCTACACCAAAGCCCAAGCAGCTCCCGACTAAAACATCTGACAAATGGTGCGCGTCTCGTTTAGTCCTCGACTTTCCTATTACCGCGGTGGCAGCTAAGCCTGCGGCTGACGCCAATAGCAATGGGCCTGACGAGCGAGGTATACTGCCTGCTACCGCCGCTACGGCAGAGGCATGGCCTGAGGGCATCGCGTTAAATTTATCTTTTAGCGCTGGGCCTTTGAATTCCGTCCCTGAATCAGCGCGTGGGCGCTTTCGGCCAATTAGCCTTTTAAGGCCTGCGTTTAACAGCCCTGCGGCTGAAGCTGACAGGGTGGATTTCAACAAAAAACGCTGAAGTTTCGGCGTGTTCGTTAGTTTTGATAGCGTATAAGCCGCGCCTGTTGCGGCTGCTACTGACGGTGGCGTTGTCACTTTACTCAATGTGCTTGAAGCAATGAGACTATCTTGGCTTGAGGGAGACGAGACGCTTCGTGTATTTAGCTTTCTCAACGTCTTATAAGCAAGCCAACTTTTCATTCCTGTGGACGCTAACATATATATTCCTTAAACGTTTTGTGTCGAAGTCGTTATAAACTTCTGTAGTTCGAATCGGTGAATATTGAAATGACAAGTAATAGTTTATGGATGCGGAATAAGCCGCAGTGGCGGCCTATTCCAACAACTCATTGCTCTTTTTAACTACTCATCTGAACTATCCTTCGTCTCAGCTTGGTATTGAGAGTATTCAGTACGGGTGATGAGCTCATCGTCATTCGCATCAATCTTGTCGAAGTTGCGCGTTACACCACTACGAGATGCTTCCGCTTTCGTCAGTTCACCGTCACTGTTTGCATCCATCATTTCGAATTGATTTACGGCAATTACTGTTTTGTCGGCAGTCACTGCATTGTCAGCGGCAACGTCAACGTTTTTCTCCATCAGTTCGCCATTCGCTTTTAATTCACTCTTAGCGCGAAGCTCATGCGTGAGTCTCTTGTCTTTCGTGGCAGCAACCACTTCATCTACATCTGTGTCAACGTTAACATCGGTTTCCATCGTACCTTGGCTTCTCATACTCGCTTTCATTGACTGTGCAGAAGCAACAACTTCATCGTCGAAATGCTGCGGATGCTTCTTAACATGGGTGTTGAATTCTTTTACAGAAAGCTGCATGTCTGAGTTAGCGTCTATTTTTGCGAAATGATCAGATATTTCATCGTCGTCAGCCTCTTCGCGAGAGATGT
This sequence comes from Alteromonas mediterranea DE, assembly GCF_000020585.3. Lineage (NCBI taxonomy): Bacteria > Pseudomonadati > Pseudomonadota > Gammaproteobacteria > Alteromonadales > Alteromonadaceae > Alteromonas > Alteromonas mediterranea. The sequence continues at coordinate 2,788,374 of NC_011138.3, read as the reverse complement.
ACCCATTATCGTCATTATCTAAATCTGCAAATGTTGTGTCTATTTTATCAAGTTCTTCACCCGCAAAAGCGCCAGCAGAAAGGGCTGTAGTTATCAATGTAGCAATCGTTAACTTTTTCATATCTTACTCCTTGTTTGTGGCCTCCATACTGCGTTAAAACGGAGGAAAGCGTTCATAATAGGCTATTCACGGCGCGTACCATGTGCACTAATTCAATGTATAACAATTGCTTAGCGGTTTTTTGTGGTGGAGTGTGAAGAAACAACTTTGTGAGTTCTATAGCATGTTGTGAAAAAGTTACCCGGTAGTTGTTAACAAAAAATCAAACGCTAACGCTTATCGAAAGCTGAATGCTTTTTTGCTGATGAGGCCCAACGAACCTGTTAAGCGCGTGTGTTTTTTCGCGTTTTAGAAAATGCGCGGTTAAGCAGACCACCTCAATGTAAAGTGAAAACCTTTAATGGGCATTCAATAGGCTTTTTGGCATAATGCGCGGCTTAGAATAGAAAAGTAATGACAGCGCTTAAACCATGCCCACAATAAACAATGTATTTTCTTCAGATGGCCTTCTTGCCAGTGCTATTAAAGGCTTTGTGCCTCGCGAAGCACAAACTGAAATGGCTAAAGCCGTTAAGCATGCCATTGAAACCACGGGCAGTTTAATTGTTGAAGCAGGTACAGGTACGGGAAAGACGTTTGCGTATTTGGCGCCTGCTTTATTGAGCGATGGCAAAGCGATTGTCTCGACCGGCACGAAAAACCTTCAAGAACAGCTCTTTCATCGCGATCTCCCCCTCGTTAAAAAAGCGCTTGGCAGTAAGCGTAAAACCGCACTGTTAAAAGGCCGCGCCAATTACCTTTGTCTTCACCGGCTTGCGCAGCACGGCGGCAATTCTACGCTGGTTGAAAAAGACGTGTTGGGGCAGCTTTCAGAAGTTAAGCGTTGGTCGAGCACCACGAAGACCGGGGATATGGGCGAGTTAAAAACGCTGCCAGAAGATGCCCGAGTACTGCCGTTAGTGACGTCTACCGTGGATAATTGTTTAGGCCGGGACTGCCCTGACTACGAAGACTGCTATTTGGTTAAAGCGCGCAGAAAGGCGCTGGATGCCGACATTATCGTGGTTAACCACCACCTTTTCTTTGCCGATATGGCGCTAAAAGATACCGGTTTTGGAGAACTTATTCCCGAGGCCGATGCCATCATCTTTGATGAAGCGCACCAAATTCCAGATATTGCCAGCGACTATTTTGGTGAATCGCTTTCAACACGGCAAATTCACGATATCGCGAAAGACATCACCTTGTTGTTTAGGACCGTATTGAAAGATGCGGGTCAACTAGATAAAGCCGCCGACAAGTGCAGAATGATTGCTTCTGACTTACGGTTGCTGTTTCCCGATACCGCAGAGCGCGGCAACTGGGCAGAGGCATTAGACCGAGATGATGTGCGTATGCAGGTAGGTAAACTTGCTGAAGCCCTTGGCGTGCTGCACGAGGTGTGTAAGCTGCATATCGGGCGCGATAAAGATTTAGACAATATGTATGAACGGGTTGTGGCTGCAAGAGAGCAGCTAGACGCGCTCAGTGACAATAAGCAAGAAAATGTCAGCTTATGGTATGAAACTACGCAACGTCATTTGATCATGCACCTCACGCCATTGTCGATAGCGGCCAAATTTAGACGGTTTGTGTCATCTCCCCCTCGCGGGTGGATTTTTACCTCGGCAACGCTAATGGTCAATGGTGGATTTGATCACTTCCAGCGTCGAATGGGGTTAGAGGATGCTGAAACCTTAGGGTTAGACAGCCCATTTAACTACCCCGAACAAGCCATGCTTTGTGTGCCTCGTTATTTACCAGAGCCCAATAGTTATGCCATGCGGGAAACGCTTCTCGAAACGGCCAAGCGGTTGATTAAAGCAAGTCGTGGTCGCTGCTTCTTACTGTTTACCAGCCATGCGATGCTTAGAGAAATTGCACAAAAGCTGGAGGATGAGGTAGACAACCCGCTGCTAGTACAAGGTACTACAACAAAACAAGCACTGTTGGATGCCTATCTTGCTGATGAAAAAGCGGTGTTAATGGGCACGGGGGCATTCTGGGAAGGGGTAGACGTACGCGGTAATGACCTTGTTTGTGTCATGATTGATAAATTGCCCTTTGCATCACCGGACGACCCGCTGCTTCAGGCCCGTATGGAAGACGTTAAAAAGCGTGGCGCAAACCCGTTTGGTGTTATACAGATCCCTCAGGCTGTTATTACGCTAAAGCAGGGAGCAGGGCGCTTAATTCGAGACCCGTCAGATAAGGGCGTACTGGTTATTTGTGATAACCGTTTGGTTACCAAGCCCTACGCGAAAACCTTTGTTGGCAGTCTGCCTGACATGAAGCGCACCAGAAGTTTAGACGAAGTAGAAAAATTTTTAGCCGGCATTGATGAAGCCTAAGTTAAAGCCCTAGGCTTGAGTGTTACGTGTGTTGAAACACAATGCTTGAACTTAGGTTATACAACACAAGAGAAATACATGAATATTTTAGCGATAGACACTGCAACCGAAGCGTGTTCGGTTGCGCTGCAATATAACGAGCGTGTAATTACCCGTTTTGAAATATGCCCACAGCAACATAGCCAACGTTTACTTCCTATGGTCGATGACGTGTTGAAAGAAGCTAATGTCGGCCTGAGCGACATAGAGTTGCTGGCTTTTGGACGAGGTCCCGGCAGTTTTACCGGTGTTCGCATTGCGACAGGCATGATTCAAGGTTTAGCTTTAGGTACAGGTCTAAAGGTTGCTGGCGTTAGTACGCTAGAAGCCATGGCTTGTGAAGCTGCGACGAAAAGCATGGACAAAGATGCGCTAATCGCTGTGGCCTCTGACGCCCGTATGGACGAAGTGTATTTCGCCGTTTATTCGCAAACAGACAAGGGGGTAACTCTGCGTCTTGATGAGCAGGTGTGTCCTCCAGCGGTGGCTATTGAACAACTTAATTCACTTGGGCACGGCGTTAGCGTCATTACAGCCGGTACCGGGTGGGCAGCATACGATAAGCTTACCGAATGGCGTTCGAATAGCGCTGTAGCAATGTCGCAAGAAGTGACGCTACCAAACGCGCAGTACATGCTTACGTTAGCGGTGACAGCAAGTGAGAATGGCAATGTATCTGAAGCCGTCAATGTAGAGCCCGTTTACTTGCGTGATAAAGTTACGTGGAAAAAGCTGCCGGGCAGAGAGTAAAATGACAGCGGGCGTGGTGGAAACGGCGGGCGATAGCCTAGCCTCCAGCCCGCCCATGGCCAGATTCGTATAAAAAACCAGTGGTACGATTTTTGCCTCACTGAAATTGTATGATTATTAATAATAATTTCGCGTTACCGTCTTCCGAGCCATCGCAAGGCCGTGTTGCTAAAATTAACAAAGACCCTGAACAACAAAGTAAAGGGCAAAATGAAGCGTCTGCTAGGGCGATTGTTGTCGCGCCTGATGAAAAAGGTACAAATAACGCTCAGGCTTACCAACAATTTATTCGCGAAGAGGGCAATACCTATTCGCAAAATGCTATAGCTTCTTACACCAGTTTTGAAAAGCAACAGCAGCGCGAGTCTATTCAGTCTATGTTCGGGGTAGATATCTACGCTTAGCCATTGCTAAATAAAAGTCTGGCGAACGTTCGGTAACCTGTATCTTCACGTTTGGTTAGGCAACTACACTTAATCTCTTCGAAAATTCTAACAATCCGTTAAACCCCGGCGCTTTTATTGAACAAACTCACTTAAGATATCTCTAAAGGTAACTACGCCAATTTATGTACACATTGTACTTGAACGACAGTGGTTGTCGTTTCGTATAAGTGCTAATGTTTAGGTTACTAAAGTCTGTTTTTTCTTTTCAGCTTAAAGAGATACGACAAAGTGCGTGTAAGTTTATTAAAGAAATTACGTTGGTCTTTATCGTTATACCCATGGTATGTTTTGGCTGATTGCCATATAAATGCAGCATTTTTCTAGGGTTCAGAGGAGCGCTTTAATGTCTCGTTATTTTGTTTTACTAGCAGTCTTTTTATTCGCAGGCTGTACCATTGTACCTGATAGTATTGATGTACCAGAAGGCACACAATTAGTGAGCTATTCCAAAGCTGTCACATCAGGCGCCAGTGCTCAAGGCCAAAAAGCGCGCTGGGGCGGTTTAATTGTGGGGGTTGAGAACAAGCCGAACCAAACGCTTATCGAACTTGCTCATTTTCCGCTAAATCACTACGGTAAGCCGGGAACAAATGGCGAGACCTCTGGACGCTTTAAGGTTCAAATTGACGGCTTTGTCGATCCTATTGTCTTTGAAGAAGGCCGTTCGGCAACGTTCCTCGGTACTATAACGGCGCCAACAGCGGGTATGGTGGGCGAACAACCTTATATTTATCCGACGATTATCGCCGACGATTACCACATGTGGAGAAAGCAGCAAGTTTACGATGTAAACACTTATTTCTTTAACTACCATACGGGCTGGTATTCGCCTTTCTATCGGTTTAACGGGCCGTGGATGTACCCTCACTTTAATCGTACACGGGTAATTCGCTACGAGAATGGACCTAGTAAAGCCAAACTTCCTACTCGCAACAGCGGTGCAAGTAAAAGCAGTACTAAGTCGACGAGTCAGCCGCTTCGAAAAGACAAACAGAAGTAAACAATATTGCTTACAGGCGGCATATTATTGCCGCCTTTTTCTATTTTAAAGGCAGGTATGGACTAAAGCTGGCAATAAGTTGCCAAAGGGAACGTTATGATTGAGACAGAATTTAACATTGGAAATCTTAACTTAGCCGCATTAGATAACCAAGGAAGCGGTAGCGTTGTTATTGGTTTGCACGGTTATTTAGATAACGCTGAAAGCTTAAGGTTGTTAGCACCTTACCTGCAAACTCACCGCTTTGTTGCTATCGACCTTGCTGGGCATGGTCGCTCTGGTCATCGCACTGCAGGGGCTCACTACAATCAAGCTGACTATTTGCAAGACCTCTATGCGCTAATTGAATCTCAAGGTTGGGACGAGGTAATTTTATTAGGCCATTCTCTTGGCGGCATTTTAGCGAGTTTGTTTGCTGCTCTATTTCCTGAAAAAGTTAGTGCCGTAATCAGTATAGATGCGTGTGGACCGCTAACTGAGGACGAAGATACCACTGTGGCTCAAATGCGAGATGCAATACTCAGTCGTCATGCAAAATCACGTAATAAGTTGCGGGTTGTTGAACTTGAAGACGCCGTAAAAGCCCGATGTAAAATTTCAGATATTCCCGAAGCGCACGCGCGCTCAATCTTATCCCGCAACCTTACCCAAGATGCGGGTGGGCATTGCTTTTGGTCTAGCGACCCAAAACTTCGCACAAAATCGATGCTAAGACTTACAGAAAAGCAGGCAGAAGCGCTTATGCGTGCTATTGTATGCCCTATACTTTTTATTGGTGCATCTAACAGTTTTAAAAACCTCGAAACCCTTTTCCCTAAACGAAAGATGTGGTTTTTAAATGCACAATATGAGCAATTTGTAGGCGGTCACCATATTCACATGGAAAATACTGACGATATAGGGGTGTTAATACGTCAATTTGTTGAGCAATTGTAAATTGTACCGTTTATTTTTTTTTACACATCCTATACTATTCGCAAGTTATCAGACCAGTTGTATGAGTGCGCCTTTCCATGTGCTCATAAAATAGTATAAGAATAAAGTAGAGGAGGTTTTGGTGGAAAAAACCTGGCTTAAGCATTACGACCCTCGCGTTTCCGCAGAAATTGATGCCGATCGTTACGCATCTGTAGTAGACATTTTCGAGCAGTCGGTAAAGAAGTTTAAAAATAAAGAAGCCTTCATTAACATGGGGCATTCAATTTCGTTTGAGGAGCTAGATACGCTTTCAGCTCAATTTGCTGCTTACTTACAAGCAAGCGGGCTTAAGCGCGGTGATGCGGTGGCAATTATGATGCCTAACCTTCTCCAATATCCTGTCGCCATGTTTGGTATTTTGCGCGCAGGTATGGTGGTGGTGAATGTAAACCCGCTCTACACGGCCAGAGAACTAAAGCATCAACTTAACGACGCCAATGCTAAAGCCATTGTAATTGTTGAAAACTTTGCATGTACTCTTGAAGAAGTGATTGCAGATACAAACCTTCAAGAAGTCTTTTTGACCGCACTGGGCGACATGTTGCCTGCACCGAAGCGCTGGATTGTTAATGCAGTAGTTAAATACGTCAAAAAGATGGTGCCTTCCTTCACCTTGCCTGAAACTACTTCTTTCATGTCGGCAGTTAAAAAAGGTCAGTCGCTTAAATACACGCGACCTGAGATTGATAGCGGCGATATCGCGTTCTTGCAATATACAGGTGGGACAACGGGCGTATCGAAAGGCGCAATGCTAACACACCGCAATATGGTGGCAAACCTAGAGCAGGTCTCGGGTATTTTAGAAACCGTAATTGAAGAAGGTGAAGATTTTGTTGTAACAGCACTACCGCTTTACCACATCTTTGCGTTACTGGCTAACTGCCTGATGTTCGTTAAATACGGTTGTCGCAACTTGCTTATTACTAACCCGCGAGACATGCCGGCGTTTGTAAACGAACTAAGCAAATACCCGTTCACCATTTTGCCTGGCGTAAACACCTTGTTTAATGGTCTTTTGAATACACCAGGGTTTGACGAGCTTGATTTTAGCAAGTTCAAATTTGGTCTAGGTGGCGGCATGGCGGTACAGCAACCTGTTGCCGAAAAGTGGGAAAAGGTTACGGGCACGGTGTTGTTAGAGGGTTATGGCCTTACTGAATGTTCGCCTGTGGTAGCGGTAAACCCACCTCAAATTGAAGCCTATAAAGGCGCAATTGGTATGCCGGTACCTTCTACTGACATTAAGTTATTAGACGACGATGGCAATCCAGTTGAAAAAGGTGAGCCAGGCGAAATGTGGGTTAAAGGCCCGCAGGTGATGAAGGGATATTTGAACCGCCCTGAAGCGACAGAAGATATTCTAAAAGAGGGTTGGCTAGCCACTGGCGATATTGCTACCGTAGATGATGAAGGTTACTTCTATATTGTTGACCGTAAAAAGGATATGATCCTAGTCTCAGGCTTTAACGTGTTCCCTAACGAAATCGAAGAAGTCGCTGCTATGCACGATCACATCGTTGAAGCGGCTGCGGTTGGGGTTCCTCATGAGGTTAGCGGCGAGGTTGTGAAGTTGTTTGTGGTTAAAAACAACGACGCGCTGACTGAGAAAGACGTTATCGCGCACTGCCGTAACCACTTAACGGGTTACAAAGTGCCTAAGCAAGTTGTTTTCAAAGACGACTTACCAAAAACCAATGTAGGTAAAATTCTGCGTCGGGAGCTTCGAGACTAGTTTCTTTGAAATAGTTTTTGAAAGCCGGCGTTAGCCGGCTTTTTTATTACTGTGCAAAAATATGCAATATCAATTAATTACAACATTTGAACATCTAGAAAAAGTGTGCGAAGCCGCACAACGTCAAGAGGCAGTCGCCCTTGATACTGAATTTGTGAGGACTAAAACCCTTACTCCCCATCTTGGCCTTATTCAGCTATACGATGGACACCAGCTAGTACTTATAGACCCCCTCGCTATCGATAACATGCAGCCATTTGTTGCGTTGTTGGAAAATACCGAAGTCGTTAAAGTACTGCATTCGTGTTCTGAAGATCTTGAGGCATTTCTTACCGCCTTTGATACGGTGCCAACGCCTGTGTTCGATACGCAAATTGCCGGTAGTATCTTGGATATGGGCCCCTCTCTGGGCTATGCCAAGTTAGTGGAGCTACTTTGCGAGATCAGCTTAGACAAAGGCGAGTCGCGAACGGATTGGCTAGCACGGCCGCTCCGGGAAGCTCAACTGAGCTATGCGGCGAACGACGTTCTTTACCTTTTACCCTGTTATCAGCAGCTGGCGTCCAACGTTCAGGCGCTAGGAAAAGTGCACTGGATATATGAAGAAGTGGCGCTTTTGGTTGAGAAAAAGCGTGCGCAAATGCCAGAAGATTTTGCTTACTTAAGCATTAAGAATAGCTGGCGTTTAAACAGTGAACAGCTCACCGTATTGCAAGCGCTGGCGGCATGGCGATTAAACACGGCGAGAAAGAAAGACCTAGCGCTGAACTTTGTATTCAAAGAAGGACATTTATTTGAGGCTGCGCAGCGACTGATAGACGACAAGTCTGGCTTATCACGGATAAATGGCGTAAATCATCAGTCGGTTAGGCGTTATGGCGACACTATCGTAACGCTGATTGAAGAGGCAAGAGCAAGATATGCGCAGACGCCGGAAAAACTTAGACTGCCAATCGTACAGCGGCTTATCGATATAGCGAAATATAAAAAGTACCTTGCTGAACTTAAAACCATAAGCGAACAAATTGCCAAAGATAACGGCGTAACCACAGATGTTATTGCGTCTAAAAAGCAACTTAATCAGCTGTTGAAGTGGTATTGGTTCCCTGTAGATGAGACGCGGGTACAGGGCTTGAAACCCGATTTACTCTCCACGTGGAGAGCGCCTTTGTTTCGCCCACATGTAGCACGTTTACTTGGCGACGAACCGACACAATAACGCTAGGTGGGCAAATATTTACCTGCTTTTAGCTAACAACGAATAGAGTAATTAAATTATGTTATGCGCTGTTTATAAAACGCGAAAAAAAGAGGGCATGTACTTATACTTGCCCAAAAAAGACAATTTTGCAGATGTCCCCGAACCTTTGATGGAAATGTTTGGTCGTCCAGAGCTAGTGACGATTCTTGCACTCGATAAGCGTGAGCGTTTAGGTTTAGTCGATAAGCAAAAGTTAATTGATGAACTTACCGAGAAAGGATTTTACTTGCAGATGCCTCCAAAGGAAGAGAACTTGCTTGAAACGCACCGCGAGTCGCTTGGCCTTTCTAAAACGCCTGATAAGAAATTCTAAGAAGTACCATGTTGTTTAATGTTGTAAATCGTTTATGCAAGCGCGCTTGTATTACAGCAAAGTGCTCAAGTAAGCGCTTGATAGCAAGTAAAGTCCCATTGATTTTTATCACGCTAACTCTGTTGCTTTCCGCTTCAATAGAGGCCGCGACTAACTCTGAATTAACGGAACGTGGTTTTAATGCTTATGTGGCACAGTTAAAGGAAGAAGCGTTATCGAAAGGCATTGATAGACCACTTCTCGACGCCGCGTTTGCCGACATCGCTTTTAGGCCCACGGTTGTGAAGTCTGATAAAAATCAGCCCGAAAAAAAGATAACGCTAGATGACTACCTCGCTACACGAGTGCCCGACTGGAAAGTTAAGCAGGCAGTAGCACAGTACAAAGACCATAAAGCGTTGCTTGAAGAAATTGCGCAGCGATACGGCGTGCAATCCAGATTCATTGTGGCGCTATGGGGGAATGAGTCGAACTTTGGCAAAATTCAAGGCAACTATAGTGTGCTTTCTGCGCTCGCTTCGCTAGCTTATGAAGGGCGAAGGGAAAAGCTGTTTAAAGACAACTTCTTTGCTGCACTCCAGATTTTAGCAAAGGGGCATACCAGCGTTAATGAACTAAAAGGTTCGTGGGCAGGTGCGATGGGCCAAACCCAATTTATGCCGGTTTCGTTTCTAAATTACGCTGTGGACTATGATGGTGATGGAAGAAAAGATATCTGGGGAACCAAGGCTGACGTATTTGCATCAATTGCGAATTACCTCGCATCTGAAGGGTGGAATAGCGAAGGCACGTGGGGTAGGCAAGTAAAACTAACGCAAGATGTGCCGGTGTCTGGTTTATCTAAAGCGAATATGAAGCCCCTTTCTTTTTGGAAATCAAACGGTGTAACGCGTTTTGACGGCAGCGAACTACCCAATGTTGATATTAAGGCGTCGCTTATCATGCCCGACGGTGAGAATGGGCGTATTTACTTGGTGTATAACAATTTTCATACGTTAATGAAGTGGAACCGCTCGTCGTATTTTGGGGTGTCGGTTGGCTATCTTTCTGAACGAATAAAGCGAGGTTACTAATGGCATACCGTCATATTGATACGCAAGGCAATGAGATTGCGTTGCCGGTGAACAAAGTGGTTTGCATTGGTCGTAACTATCTTGATCACATTCAAGAAATGAACGCTACGGTATCTGAAGCACCTTTACTCTTTATGAAGCCAAAGGCAGCGATGTGCCACATGCATGAGCCCATTGCGGTGCCCACCGATAAAGGTGAATGCCATAATGAGCTTGAAGTATCGGTACTGCTTAAATCTTGTTTAAAAAATGCCAGCGAAGATGAGGTAAAGTCAGCCATGTGGGGAATAGGACTAGGGCTAGATCTCACCCTTCGCGAAGTACAGGCAACACTCAAAAAGCAAGGGCAGCCGTGGGAGCGAGCCAAATCTTTTGACAACAGTGCGCCTTTGTCAGGCTTTTTACCCTTAAGTTCGGTAGGTAACCTCGATGATTTACGTTTTACCCTTACCATTAATGGTGAGGTGAGACAGCAAGGCCATACAGCATTGATGTTACACAAAATCGTAACGCTTATTGCGCATATGTCTTCTACATTTACCTTAGATAGCGGCGACGTAATATTAACCGGGACGCCTAAGGGCGTAGGCAAATTATCTCCTTCAGATAGGGTTTTCGCCTCGCTCGGCAATCAAGTAAGTGTATATACCGAGGTAGTGGCACAATGACCGTGGCATTTTGGGAAACCAAGTCTCTTGAGGAGATGACGCAAAAGGAATGGGAGTTGCTCTGTGATGGCTGCGGCAAATGCTGCCTGCAGAAGTTTATAGATGATGACGCAGTAGAAGAATACGAAGTTACTGATCACATTAATGACAATGAAAAAATTCACTACACCAATATTGTGTGCACGTATTTAAATACCAAAAAATGTGAATGTACCCAATATGCAAGGCGTACAGAGCTTGTGCCTGACTGTGTAAAGCTAACCAAAGACAACCTTAAAGATATCTTCTTTATGCCAAATAGCTGTGCTTATCGACGACTTTACGAGGGGCGGGGACTTCCGTCTTGGCACCCTTTGCTTAACAAGGGGAAAAAGCACGTGATGCACGCAAAGGGCATGTCAGTGCGCAATAAAACCGTGTTTGAGTCGGATGTGGATCTTAACCACTTTGAAGACTATATCGCGATTTGGCCGCTCGAAGACCTCGATTGAAAGTCGCTAGCCCTTTTCTACTGCTTTAAACACACCAGTATAGATTGTTGTTTATCTTAGACTAAAGAGCATGAGTGCTGCTCATGCGCTTAGTCTATACTTCCGCTTTGTTTTTTGAATCAATGTAGATAAGGGTTCTTGATGGGGAAGTTAAGCATTAGCGCATTGGGCGCGTTAATAGCTATTACAAGCGTAGCTGCACCTGTGTACGCAGAGAGTTTAGCGTTCAATTACAGTGGCTCGCTAAGAGTACGCTACGAAACATTAAATAACCCTATTTTTCCGACAAGCGACAATGTTCGCACGCAAACCAATGAACGTATTTCAACCCGTATAAGGTTGAAAGGCGACGCCGCTTATGGAAACTGGCGGGCGGTAGCAGAAATCGAAGACTCCCGAGCCTACCTCGATGACAACGACCCTACACTCAAATCTTCACAGGTTAATACCCTCGAACCCGTTCAACTATATATCTCTTATCATGATGTTAGTGAATACATAGATAGCGTTACGGTAGGGCGTGTGACGCTGGATCACGGTAGTCGCCGTCTGATAGGACATACGCGCTTTAGAAACGCAACCAGTAGCTTTGAAGGTGCGCTAGTTGACGCGCGTTTAACAGGTTGGCAACTTCGTGGCTTTTACCTGTTTCCAGTCGCTCGTTTTCCTTCAGATTCAGCATCTATTGATGACAATAAACGGGCGTTAGATAAGAGTTTTAGCAATCGAAAGCTTTTTGGTCTCTATGCGGTGTCTGAAGATAAAGCCTGGACAGTACATAGCTACTGGTTAAAAGAGTCGGATTCAGCCGAACTCGCCACGAAAAACCGAGATATTATTACTTTATCTGTCGACCGCACCCAACGTTTCTTCAATAGTTGGAAATACAACATCGAAGCTATGGTGCAAACAGGTCACGCCAGGCAGACTGCGTCAGCCTCTGATGTCACAGACAGAAACGTGAAGGCGTGGATGATACATAGCCATGTAGGCAAACAGCTGAATAAAAGTACTTTCTTAAGAGCTGAAGTTGAAGCGGCAAGTGGTGATAGTAACAGTGATGATGGGACCATAAATGCGTTTGACTCGCTCTACGGTTTACGTCGGTTTGACTTTGGTCCTACGGACGTTTATCAGACGTTCCCAAGAAGCAATATCTTGGCACCAGGGCTAAGAAGTGTCACTAAAATAAGTGATATCCATAACATTATGGTGGGTTACAAAGCGCTGTGGCTTCATCAAGTGCCAGAAGGTGAAGAAGACTTCTTAGGACACCAAGTAGAGTTTCGTTGGCAATATCAGGTTTCTTCACAGCTTCAGTTCAGCCTAGGTGGTGCGTACCTCGCTAAAGGCAACGCGCTAGAGACGGGGGCCTATCCCGACAATTCGGCCTATGCTTTTACAGGGCTTATGTATACGTTTAAATAGTAGGTGAGCACTACACGAGTAGTATGTTAACTTAACTCTCGTTAGTAATGGCGTACAACAGTGCGTCTCTGCCGAATACTCGCTTACGGCAGAGCCCTTCTTTTATGCCACCAATACGCTCAACTACACGTAAACTTGCTTTGTTATTTGGCTCAACAAAACACTCTAGTCGGTTTAGGTTCATCTGTGTAAACGCGAGTTTTTTTAATGCTTCACAGATAGCGCTGGCTAAGCCTTTACCGCAAGCATCGGGGCGCAACCAGTAGCCTAAATTAGCCGTTAGATGGGTATGATGGATATGGTTGATGATACCCATACCCAGGCACTTTTCATCGTGAATAAGCAGGTAGGTTAGGCCGTAACCAGTTTCCCGTGCTTTTTCCATGTCGGCAATACATTGCTTCGATAAAGCCGGGGTAACAGGGCACACTGATGAGCCAAACCATGGCTTTACGTGGTGAATGGACTGTTGCCCAGCCTCACAAAGCGCATAGCAGTGTTTCTCTGCGATGCGCTGAATGCTAATAGGGCCTTGCTCAGTATGTATGGGAGGAAGGCGAGAGGGCAGAATGGATAAGTCGATCAAAAGGGTTTCTTATCCAACAATCGGCATGCAAATACAATGGCAAATACAGCAAAGTAAGCCGCAAAGATAATTTGCATCCACTCTGCCATTCCCATAGACAAAAACTGCCATGAATCTGCTAGACAGTCGCCTTCAGCGGCAAACACGGCCGGTAGCCATTCGTGTAGCTGAAGCCATGACGGGAAATTAGGGACTATTTCGCAGCTAGCAAAGAACGGATTTGCGGCATTAAGAATGCCTACGTGCTCTTTAGCAATTAAAAAGCCCCAGCCCGCCGATACAGCCCATCCAGCAAACCCGAGCATTCGAGTAAAGCCGTTGTTTTTTATTACGACTAAAAGTGCAGAAAGCACAATGCCATACATAGCAGTGCGCTGATAGATACACATGATACAGGGCTTTAGCCCCATACCATATTGAAAGTACAAAGCAGCAATTTCAAGTGCCAAGGATGTGGCAAAAAGCACAAGCCACGAAGACTTGTGCTCTGCCCATTGGCTAATAGTGTGAACAAGAGCGCGCATAGACTAGTGACCTACTGCTTGAGCACCGGCTTCGACAGCAGTGTGGTGCTCAATAAGATGCATGTCATATAAAACCTGTGTGGCATCAGCAAGGCCAATATATGTTGCGACTAAACCTACAATTGTAAGCACAATGGTATAAGGCAATGCCATCATTACCATGCGCCCGTAGGATAAACGCAGTAGCGGTGCAATTGCAGACGTCAGCAGGAATAAGAACGCCGCTTGACCGTTAGGTGTTGCAACACTTGGCAAGTTGGTGCCTGTGTTAATCGCTACGGCTAGCATGTCGTATTGGTCACGGGTAATTTGGCCAGCTTCAAGCGCTGCGGTCACTTCAGTGATATAAACAGAGCCCACAAACACGTTGTCACTCACCATCGAAAGCACTCCGTTAGCAAGATAGAACATAACCATTTGCGTTTCGCCTTCAAACGACAGTACCCAATGGATTACGGGCTGGAAAAGGCCCTGGTCGATAATTACCGCCACTACGCCAAAGAAAACACAAAGCAGAGCGGTGAAGGGCAAGGCTTCTTCGAAAGCTTTGCCTAGTGCGTGTTCTTCTATAACACCGCTCATCGACGTAGCAAGTACAATAACAGACAAACCAATTAAGCCCACAGACGCCATGTGCGTCGCCAAGCCTACAATTAGCCAGATACCGATAAGTGCTTGCACCACCAGTTTTGCGGTTTCGCGCTTACTGCGACCTTTATCCATGTGGTCGTTGTAATCAACCAATATTTGCCTTACTGCAGATGGCAACTTAGCGCCGTAAGAGAAGGTGCCTGTTTTTTCCAGTACAACGGTGGTTAGCAAACCAAAGACAAATACAGGCAATGTTACCGGAGCCATTCGAATAAAGAATTCAACGAAGTCCCAGCCAGCTTTATCGGCAATGATGAGGTTTTGTGGTTCGCCCACCATGGTCATTACGCCGCCTAATGCAGTACCCACTGCAGAGTGCATCATCAGGTTTCTTAAGAAAGCCCTGAAGTCTTCTAAGTCGTGACTTCCCAACTCGTCATCGCTGGTATGGTCGTGGTCAGAATGAAACTCTTTTCCTGAAGCGACTTTGTGATAAATCGAATAGAAACCCAAGCCTACACTGATAATCACTGCCACCACGGTTAGCGCGTCTAAGAAGGCTGATAAAAATGCAGAAGCAAAAATAAAAGAAAGAGACAGAATTAACTTGTTGCGCACTTTTATCACCAGTTTGGTAAATAAAAACATCAACAAGTCTTTCATGAAGTAAATACCGGCCACCATAAACACTAGCAGTAGCAGTACTTCAAGATTAACTTCAATTTCGTGCATCATGTGACCGGGGGAGGTCATACCGATAAACATGGCTTCTATCAAAAGAAGCCCCCCTGGCTGGAGTGGGTAACATTTTAGTGCCATCGCCAAGGTAAAAATAAACTGGATAACCAGAGTCCAACCAGCAATGTATGGGTCCACCATAAAGATGAAGGGGTTAACAATGAGAAAGGCAATAATGGTTTTTTTATACCAGTCGGGCGCATGTCCCAGGAAGTTCTTATAGATCGCCGCGATCATTGAGGTTTGCATGAGTTCCTGTTCCTTTTACAACAAAGCACGCATTTTTGCGCATCTTTACACTGTGTAGTTCCGGTTATTGCATACATAAACTGCTGGTGTAGTGCGTTTTAATTCGCTTAACCGTGGTTTTGTTGCTGTCATTATAGTCGGAATTTAAGCGTACATGATATTAACGTCTTGAGAAAGCAATTCACAGACCCCACCATGTGAAAGTCACTGAATATTTATCACTTTTTTGATGATATTTATCATTGAATTTGAAAATGTCTAGAATTTCGAACATTAAATATACAAAGCCTTATATGGAGGCTCTCGAATTAACACTTTAATTTTAACGAGTTGTTAAAACCTTTAGTGGACTAGATATAATTCATTGTGATAATAAAAGAGCATCTGGTACAATCAGTTACAAAATAACAATAACGTGCAGGCGATTAGTTATGATTTATAAGGCACAGAGTCCAGCCGGATTCGCCGAAGAATATATTGTTGAGTCAATTTGGAGTGGAAGATTTCCACCTGGCACCATTTTGCCTGCAGAAAGAGAGCTTTCTGAGTTAATTGGTGTAACGCGAACCACTTTACGTGAAGTGCTTCAGCGTTTAGCTAGGGATGGTTGGTTAACCATTCAGCACGGTAAGCCAACTAAAGTAAATAATTTTTGGGAAACCTGCGGGTTAAACATCTTAGAAACGCTAGCTAGACTAGACCAAGAAGGTATCCCTGAACTCGTAGATAATTTGTTGGCAGCACGCACTAACTTAAGTGCAGTGTTCATTAGAGGTGCTATTCGTAATAACCCTCAAGAGTCGGCGGAAATTATTGCTCGATACAAAAATGTTGAGCAAGAAGGAATGGCGTTTGCCCAGTTCGATTATCAAATGTCTCATGATTTGGCGCTTGCTTCTAACAACAACGTCTTCGTTTTGATGATGAATGGCTTTCGCGGACTTTACTCGCGAATAGGCGGGTACTTTTTCTCGCATCAGCAAGCACGAGATGTAGCCAATAAATACTATGCTGATTTGCTCGACGTGGCAGAGAAAGGCGAGTATGAGAAAGTGCCGGTTGTCGTAAGAAACTACGGTATCGAGAGTGGTAAAGTATGGCTTTCTATTCGCGACGAGATGCCAAAAGACTTGGTAGACTAGCGTGCTAGGTTAAAGCGCTAAAGCCGGTTTAAAGCGAATTAACTAGCTGATAAAGCTTTAATCCACCGGTTTATTATTTGCCCCGATATTTTAATAAATGCGTCGCTTTGAATTGTATAGCCAAGCGGCGCTTTTTTATGCCTTTTATGCGGTAGTTCTGTAATTAGGAGATACCCCCATCTTAAAAATACAGC
Source organism: Alteromonas mediterranea DE (assembly GCF_000020585.3). Taxonomy (NCBI): domain Bacteria; kingdom Pseudomonadati; phylum Pseudomonadota; class Gammaproteobacteria; order Alteromonadales; family Alteromonadaceae; genus Alteromonas; species Alteromonas mediterranea. Next base: position 2,771,720 of record NC_011138.3, on the reverse strand, counting down.
ACCACCTATCTTTCTAGCAACGTTACTTTTCTTAAGCTAATGAGCGCTTAAGAATCACTAGACCCTTCCCCCAGTTTATATATACTCGATAATTTAGCGCGAACCGTTTTCATTTGTTTTAATCGCGCATTACCGTTTTAAGCTCTTGTGTTCTTTGAATAAACACAGGCAGTAAGCGAACCTTTATTGAACAGTGCATACAAAGGAATAAGAATGAAATATCTATGGATAGCACTTGCTGCAGGCGGATTGATATCAGGCTGTAGCGTAGAAAATAAAACAGAAGTTTCTCAACAAGTAGAAGAGAGTAGCCTTTCAGCCGTTATGCTTAATACTCAAACTCGCGCTCCTGTAGCGAAAAAAGTGCTTCATGAATTGACGGCCCACAGCGTCACCCGCAATGACAATTACTACTGGATGCGAGATGACTCTCGCACTGATAAAGAAATATTGGCGCATTTGGATGAAGAAAACAGCTATGTGGAGACTGTTCTAGCTCCGCTTAAAGGCAATCGCGAGGCGCTATATGAAGAATTGGTATCTAGAATAGAGAAAGACGATTCAACCGTGCCCGTTTTCGATAACGGCTATTGGTATTACACCCGCTATTCGGGCGAAAACGAATACCCTATCTATTTAAGAAAGCCAACCCTTGAGGCTGAACCTTCGGTCTTATTAGATGCAAATATCATGTCTGAAGGGCATGATTATTTTAGCATCGGAAGCTATGCGATAAGCAGCGATAATAAATTGCTCGCATATTCTGAAGATACATTAAGTCGGCGTATTTATACTATTTTCGTTAAAGATCTCGAAAGCGGTGACAAATTAAATGATGTATTGGAAGGTACGTCAGGAAGGGTGGTTTGGGCTAACGATAACACCCACCTTTTTTACGTTAAAAAAGACCCGCAAACCCTGTTAGGGTATCAAGTTTATCGCCATAAACTAGGTACTGCGCAAAGCGACGATACCTTGATTTACGAAGAAAGCGACCCGACGTTTTATACCTACATCAGTAAAAGTAAAGACAGCCGCGTTATTTACATTCATCACAATAACACCGATAAAACCGGTGTAACTTTAGTCGACGCGAATGACCCGACAGCATCGACAGAAGTCTTCTTTCCGTTAAAAGACGGGCAGGAATACAGTGTCGCTAAAGCAGAAGACGGGTACTACGTATTAACGAATATCGACGCAAAGAACTTCAGAATTATGAAAGCGCCGCTCGATGGCTTTAGCGATGTATCAACATGGCAAGAGGTGGTGGCGCACCGTTCCAATGTTTTTCTGCAAAACATAGAGGTGTTTAAAAATCACTTAGTGGTTAAAGAAAAAGAAAACGGCATGCTACGTATGGTGGTACACAACCTTACGTCAGGTGAAGAAAAGGTCATTCCCACACAAGATCCAATTTACGGTGCATATTTTAACGCGAACCCGCAGATGGACACGAATAAGCTGAGGATTTTCTACAGTTCACTAACGACGCCTGGCTCCATTATCGATGTTAATTTAGATACGTTAGAAAGTGAGATAATGAAACAAACCCGAGTTTCTGACACCTTCGACTCATCGGCTTACGCATCAGAGCGAGTAATGATAGAAGCCCGAGATGGCGCAGAAGTACCCGTGTCTTTGGTTTACCGAAAAGATAAATTTAAAAAAGATGGTACTAACCCACTTTATCAGTATGCGTACGGATCTTACGGCGCGACTATCGACCCAACCTTTAGAAGTAGTTGGCTGTCGTTGATAGACAGAGGTTTCGTGGTTGCTATAGCGCATATTCGCGGTGGGCAAATGCTAGGTCGCCAGTGGTATGAAGACGGCAAGATGTTTGAAAAAATGAACACGTTTACTGACTATATTGACGTAACCAAAGGACTGGTGGAACAGCAATATGCCGATAAGACTCGCGTGTTTGCTATGGGGGGAAGCGCCGGTGGCTTGCTTATGGGCGCGGTGGTAAACATGGCACCTGAACTTTACCTTGGGGTAAGTGCACATGTTCCTTTCGTTGATGTGGTAACGACCATGAGCGATGCTTCTATTCCTTTAACCACAGGCGAATATACCGAATGGGGCAACCCAGAGAATAAAGCTGAGTTTGACTATATGCTTTCGTACTCGCCTTACGACCAAGTAGAAGCCAAAGATTATCCACATATGCTGGTAACTACAGGGTTGCACGATTCGCAAGTGCAATATTTCGAGCCAATGAAATGGGTCGCGAAGCTGAGAGAGTACAAAACAGACGATAACCTTTTACTCTTTAAAACAGATATGGAAGCAGGACACGGCGGGGCTTCCGGACGATTTAAACGTTTCGAGTCCACGGCCCTTGAATATGCATTTGTGCTATACCTAGCGGGCGTACCGCTCTAAAAACGGTTCAAATGCGTTAAGCAATATTTAACTAATTGCCCGAGTAAGCAAAATGCTTATTCGGGCTTTTTTATTTTTGTGTGTTTTTAGTATGCGGATTCTAATTGTAAGGCGTAAAGTTTAGTCATGGTGTTGAAAAACACTTTCAATTAGCATTCATAGGAGCTGAACATGACGACTACAGACACAATCAAAGGCAAAATTAACGAAGCCGAAGATATGGCCCGTAAAATTTGGCTAGCAGGCCTTGGCGCATACGGTAAAAGTGTTGAAGAAGCACAGGGTCGTTACGAAAAGTTAAGCGAAGAAGCGAACAAAATGTTCGATGAGCTGGTAACCAAGGGCGAGTCTCTTGAAGAAGACGCGAAAACCAAAGTGAAATCGACCACTAACGATGTTGAAAATCGCGTGGCTGACGTACGCAAAAAGCTAGGCCTTGACTCAGAGCCAGCGGATCAGCGCATTGAAGAACTCTCAGCTAAGATTGACGCTTTGACAGAGGCAGTAGCAAAATTAGCGGCTAACAAGTAATTCCATGTTCCTTATGGGCACCGGTTAGGTGCCCATGACGCACTTAGTCATTTAGCTAGGTTAAGAAAGGCCGTTATTTGCCTAATTGCATATGAGTGACAGTATCGCTTTTGTTCACAAGCGTGGTGCTGGCATGCTTAGTAAATCTCCACGTTGGAGGCGTTATGAGCAACAAAAATACTCCTAATTCAAAGTCAGTGTCTGCGCTAGACAGTAATTCTACTGCGCGCAACGGCATTGCGGCAACGCCCATCAAGTCTTCTCCATTATTCGGTTGGCTATACGCAGGTACTGATTTATTGTCGGCCAAGTTAGATCAAGTCGCAGGAATGGTCAGTCAAAGAATTGATGACACGCACGAAACTATTAATGCGATGCAGACCAAAGGGCTTGAAGTTGAAAGCGAGCTAAGACAAACGCTTAATCCCTTTGCGATTGTGGATTCAGCGCAAAAATTGGTAAGTTCAACACCGCTTTTTTCGATGTTCTCCGGTGGACAGAAGCGCCAGCAAAAAGAGCAGCAGTTAGAAGCATTAAATGCAAAGGTTGACTTGCTTGTAGAGCAAGTTGCCCTTCTTGCAGCAAAAGAAGCGGCAAAACAAGTAAAGGCAAAAGAGACGGTTGCTAAGCCTGCGACAGCGAAAGCAAGCGTAGCGGCGAACACTCCCCGCGCTCGCAAAACATCTGCTGCTACAACGAAAGCGGCGTCAAAACCAGCCTCAACCTCAACGAAGCCAGCTACTTCAAAGTCGACGGCATCAAGTAAAGCAAGTTCGACGACGAGTAAAAGCACAACTACAAAAACGTCAGCGAATAAGACTACGGCTAAAACTACAGCGCCTAAAACGTCGGGTTCTAAGGCTGCCCCTAAAAGCACTAGCGCCTCGTCAACCACCTCAACTGAGAAAAGTAGTACGAGCGCTGCGAACTCGAACAATGTCAAAAAAGACGGTGAATAGCGCGAGCGAAGCCTGACTAAATGTTGGGTACAGGCAGGTAGCTATTAAAGCTACTTGCCTTTTTGTTTGCCCAGCGAAGCTGGCAAACCCGTCAGGTTGAAAGAAACCTGAATCACCCTGACTGAGGGGAAGATAATCCGAATGGCAAGGGCGTTGTTGGCCAACGACAGGGTCCGAAGGAAGCCATAGGAAGTTAGAGGTACACAATGAAAGTGAACCTGATTCGGCAAGGCAGGTGGGTAAGCGTGCAAAATAGCGCGAAGCCCGATACTCAGTCAGACCTGTTTTGTGTTTGAGGGTGGAATTTCTAACAGGGAGCCAGTGCAGTAACTGGGGAAGCCTGGCATTGGATCCAATCAAATGGTTGGACGTATCGTTCAAGGAGTGATCCAAGAATGTTGCGAGTGTGAGGTGGCAGATGAACCCGTAGTAGTGAGTAAGGCTAGGCCGATGAAAGCCAGTAATGGTGTGGAGGGTAAAACCAAGCCGACTATCAGCATTGTGTTTGATAGGATCCATTTTAGCCAAAAGCTTAAATGGATTGCGAAGGGGGGAAGCAGACTTTAAGACTCTGATGAGTTGTGAGTTTTTTTATCATTGATACACAAGCCGCCTGATCAGCGGGACAAGTCGAATCGGTGCGCTAGGAATAGTGATGTCTGGTGAGACAGGCCGTATATGGGAAGTAATTGTAGTCAAATTTGGTAGATTGCCTCAGTGCTAGAACGCCAAACCCTGCAATGAAAGTTACCACAATGTTAGAAAATGAACGATGTCCATAGGGCGCACGATACTAGATTGCAAATTAGCATTGTGTCACTTAGCAAGTGATATGAAGTATGCAGGAGCCGTATACGAGGCCCGTACGTACGGTTCTGTGAGAGGGATGAGGCGCAAGCCTCACCCTACTCGATATTTGTTTTTAACCCATAAATTTTGATGTTTTTTATAGCCAAAAAAGTCGAAAGGTTCCCAGAAGCTTGGCACTAAATCATCTACTGCATCTGGCGTGAAATTATTTGAAAGTTGGCTCATTATTTCGCCGAGCCTGTCTTTACCTATACGCATCAGCTTCTTTCTATTAGCGGGGAAGTACAGGTTTCTGCTTTTCGGGATGACTTCTTGTTCACCACTGGTGACATATTTTTGGTTTCTTGTTACCACTTTACATAGTGGCTCCGCCGGATGTTTAGGGTTTAGGCCAATAACAATGGCACACTCGTATTGGTCTTTTTCTTGGCCCTTTTCGTTTTCTGGTATAAAAGTAACGCCAAAGCCTTGAGGAAAATAGCCCACCAGGTCTATAAAGTCTTGCGCCAATTGTTTGTTCAATGCACCTTTCTTCGCCAACTGCTCAATAAGCAAATAACCTTTAGGCAAACTCATTCGCGAGTAATCGGATTTGGTAGACAGTACAATAGAAACGTAAATCTGAGGGATTTTGACTATTTCGCCTAGTCCCGTTTTCGAAACAAACGCATCTTTAACTATGCTTTGTAGAAAATTATTCGCTTCTTTATGCGTGAGAACAAACCTATCTCTCTCTTCTTTGTTATTTCCTACGTAGCTGGGGAGGCCTAATCCATCAACGATGTATTTGAGCGTAAAATGATAGTTGAGCTTGAGTAGGTCCTTTCGCTGTGATTCTTCAAGTAAGCGGAATTCATCAAGCGTGCCATTTTCACCTTTTAAAATGGTTAATGCGGCAGGGCTTTGTAAGCCGATATCCTGTAATAGCGCGGCAGTGATAAGAGGACGGCCCAGCTCTACTTTCCATTTGTCGTGCCAGTAACGGTTTCCGCGAAAGCGAGAAGAGGCCTCGCGATATTTTGAGAGGTACTTGTGGGCGATAGTATCGTGCTCTAAGAGTCTATCGACTAATCGCAATGTTAAAACGGCTTTGTAGAGAGGTTTGAAGCGCATATGAACACGAGCAAAATTACCCTCAGGACCTCGCGTTAGCAACATAATTGTGCCCAGAAGTTTCGCACTTAGCTGCTGTGTTTCTTGCCAGTTATCACCTTCGCAAAGCTCAATGATTTTAGTGCTTACAGCGCCCAGACGCTCTAACCTTGCTAAACGCTCTTCTTCAAGTTTCTCTGAGCTATTTTTTATTTGTTTGGTAAGCTGTTCAGCTAAGACTTCTCTATTTTTATTCCCCTCAATTTTTTTTAATTGGGCTTTTAAGTCTTCGATATGTTGTTCAAGCGCAGGCGTAAGAGAAAAGTAATGGCGTGCATCCTCGAACACAGAGCCATAGCCAGACTCTTGAGGATATATCATATTGATGAGTTGTTTTACTTGTTGCGTGTAAATACTATCGGGGTTTTGGCTTTGTGCGCTCACCGTAATCCTTTCAAATGATGCTGCGAATTGACATTAAATGGTTATGGTCAACTCGAGACAGTTTAGCGGGCGCACGTCTTATTTTACAACATGGCCTAGCTCTACTGCTTCACGTTTCTTCAGTTGACCTAAATGATACCGTAATTTTTCACTAATTTTGGTATTTCTTTTAATAACATGGAGTTGCGGCCACGACGCTCGTTCTCCGCTAACAATCAATTGTTCAATACTGTCTCGGGTTGGATTAGACAATACTTGCGATAAATTTCTAATTTGACGCTTGGGCAAAATATTGATGTTGCCGACGTACTGCTGATCAATAATAGAACGAACTTTATGAATCGCCAGTTTGGCCTCTTTATTTCCTGTGAGCCGCTCAATAATATCAATGGCAAAGATACTGTTGGTTTTAGCAAGCTGTCCAAGATGGCGAGCTGACATATCCCATAACGAGTTCGGATCGATACGATTAGAAGAAATAAACGGTACGGCAAGGGGGTTGGTCTGACTTACTATGCTGTGATTGACACCGTATAGCCGTGCGAGACGTTCATACGGAAGGTCTGCCATCAGTGAGCCATCGGCAAAACGACGGTTAGGAATATAAGGCACAATGTCGCCGGCCGGGGTTTTAGCACGCAGTTGAACTGGACTATAAATAACAGGGACGGCGCAAGAGGCACGTACCGCCTGCGTTATGATCGCGTTAGGTGAGGTTTTAGCATTTAATAACCGAGAATGCTGGTGTAAATCGGCGGGAGATACGGTTACGGTGATGTGCCGCCCTGTTTTCTTGAACGCTTCTTCAAAGGTAGTAAGGTCAAAGAGTTCTATTAATGCATTCTCAAGCACGGAGCTATCGAATAAGCCTTTTTTCCCCAAACCTGCAAAACTTCGCCAGTGCTTAAATGTTTCATAAATAAATTCAGCGCTCAACGCTTCCAACAACTGGTCGTGATTTCGCGTGCCTAGCATGGCAGCAATAATTGAGCCGGCACTTGAACCTGAGACAACGGTGGGCAAAAGGTTTTTTTCGTTAAGTGACTTTACAACACCAGCATGAAAAAAGCCTAAACCTGCGCCACCAGATAACATCAGGCAGCTACGGCCAAACGCATGGGCAGTTTCTTCAAAGAAAGATAACTTTTCGTAAAAATCTACCTGTTGTTCATCAGCGTGGAAAATTTGCTCTAGCGCAAGGGTAACTTCGTCAATGAACTGCTCAATTAAATACTTGGTGCCCACTTTACAGTGCAAAATGAGTAATGGATTGGCAATATTGCCCAAGTTGCCGTGAAGCCCTTCGTGAAGAATAGACATCAGGGCGTGAATATCGCCTTTTCCCCTGGCTAACTGAAGTCGCTGAACTCTTTTGCGGATAAGCTTATAATCGTAGTCATCACTAGCGTCTTCTGCTTTCCACTCTTGTGCACCAGATAGCGCGTCGTGTGCTAAGCACGCAGCCTCGAACTCATCGTAATTGCTCGCATGCTCAATATCATGTTCAAGCTTTTTTAACCGCACGTCGAATACTGCCATGAAGAGTACCTATTAAGTTTAACTTCGGCCGAGAGACCTTCGAACATTCGCCTTGTCTACATGCCGCGATACCGCTTTAAAAACGGGTAACAATAATATTTAAGTCCTTAGATTCGTGCACAGTATCAATACACGCCGCGAATGCTAATCTTCCAACATTACTGACTAAGTCTATTGGCTAAAGTTAGAAACCACTACCTAATACAAAAAACATTCACACTAACTTCTTACTGGCGAAAGTCACAAACCTTACTACTTAACTTTCTTTTCACAGCTAACGTTTAGACTTTCATTTGCTTGTCTTCAATCAACAATTGGCAGTAATTTCACTTTTTACGTTGACCAATTCATAAGCACTCAGTAGCCTGACAAAGAGAATAATAAATCGGACACTAGTTCGCAGTATGGAATGGAATGTTGAAACACTAAGCCTGCTATCAATTCCTTTAATTAGCGCTATCGTTGGATGGCTTACAAATTATTTGGCGGTAAAGATGATGTTTTACCCCATCGAGTTTGTTGGCATAAAACCTTTCTTTGGCTGGCAGGGGCTTATCCCCGCAAAGCGTCGTCAAATGGCAGAAATTGAGGTTGAGCTGGTTTTAGGTAAATTGCTGAGCGTTGAAGAATTAGCACAGCGCTTGGACGCCGATGAGCTAACGAAAGCGATCGAGCGTCGCTTGAGCCAAGTTATCCGTAAGGTGATCAACGACGTTATGGCAGAGTCGGCTCCCCAGTTATGGGCAGCGTTGCCCGTACAGGGTAAAAACCTGGTTTATCAGCGCATAGAAAACGACATTCCTAATGTTGTTCATAAAATGGTGGACGACTTCCAACACAACGTATCTGAAATTTTAGATATCAAAGAACTTGTCGTAGAGCAGTTAGTTAATGCGCCTGAGCTAGTTAACGAAATCTTTCTCACCGCAGGCAGCAAAGAATTTCCATTTATCGTGCGTTCAGGGCTTTATTTTGGTTTTTTATTTGGCTTACCGACAATGGTGTTCTGGTACCTTTTTCAAGCCTGGTGGATATTACCTTTGGGCGGTTTACTCGTGGGGTATGCCACCAATTGGATCGCGATAAAAATAATCTTCGAGCCCAAACGACCCAGAAAAATTGGCCCAGTCACAATTCAGGGAATGTTTTTAAAGCGCCAAAAAGAGGTGTCAGAAGTTTACTCGGCCATTATCGAGAAAAAGCTGATTACGCCCAAAAATATTACCCATGTTATTTTACATGGCTCGGGGTCGGCGCAGCTTCTAGAGCTTATTGAACTTCACGTGAATGACGCCATTGAACGTTATGTGGCTATAGCGCAGCCTTATTTTGCGCTTGGCGTTGGCTCTGAAAATTATCATCAGATGAAAGCGTTAGCGGTCCGCCAGATATTCGATAACTCAGACAAATATTTGTTGTATGCCTTCGATTATGCCAACAACGCGCTGCAGGTTGGGCACGATTTAAGTGAACGAATGCAGGCGCTGAGCGTTGAAGAGTTCGAAGGCGTATTGCGACCAGCCTATCAACAAGACGAATGGAAACTTATAGTGACCGGAGCGATTTTAGGTATGTTGGCAGGGGGCGCACAGCTATATTTTGTGTTTATGTAGCTAACGAAAACCTCTCAAATGGGCTAACTTATGAAAACTGCGCAAAAAATTTTACTCACCGCGCTTACTTTGTTTAACGAACACGGTGAGAATACCGTGACCAGCGTAGATATTGCGCTTGAGTTAGATATTAGCCCCGGAAATCTTTACTACCACTTTAAAGGGAAAGATAGCCTTGTCAGTGCGTTAATGAAGATGCATGAACAACAAATGCAGAAAGTACTCAACCGCGACAAACTCAATACGCTTCACCCAGAAGAAATCATGGTCTACCTATATCTGCTCATCGATAGTATTCACGTATTTCGCTTTTTCTATCGTAGCCCAGCAGATCTGGCGGAAAAATACCCCGCAATAGTGCGACCTCGTCAGCACATTATCACCCGTTTAAACAAACAGCTGGCATTTCTGTTTGACTCGCTGTCCCAACGGGACATGTTAATTGCGTCAAAAACGGACAGAGCGCTGCTGGTAGATTTGATCTCTTTGATTATTACTCAATCTTGCCAGTTTGATGAGCTAAACAGTCATATGGATAGCACAATGCAGCGCTATCATGCACTCTCGCTTATGATGGTAAGTGTGCTGCCTAGGTTGGCACTGTCAGATGAGCAAAAAAAGCAGTTAGAACAAATCCTTAATTCTCAAGATTTTGTGAGAGGTTCTGCTACTCACTCGCCCCTCGACTTCGCTTAAAGGAATAAAAATGGCAAAAACGCTCAGTTTCTTAGATAAGTCATTTTGGATAACAGAGTCTGACGAGAACCCCAAACACGTTGCGTGCTTGCAGCTTCTCGCATTGCCTGAAGGAGCAAAAAGCACTGAGTATGTCCCCAATTTGTTTCAAGAAATAAGAAGTTTTGCTCGTGCTACATCACCGTTTAACTGTGCGGTAAAAACAGTATTGGGCTATCCAATAGGCTTTGCGCCGGTAAAAAAACTGAACATGGACTATCACGTTCAAATTCACAAAGTAGCTGATGTTACTAACAGAGAAGCCTTGGATGGGTTTGTGGCAAGACTTCATGCTTCGCGTTTAGACCCTGACAAACCGTTGTGGCAGTACCACTTTATTTTTGATGAAAACAGCGACTCTTTTGCCATTTACGCAAGAGTACACCACATGTATGGCGACGGTGCCACGCTAGTGCGTTGGTTTCAATCAGGGTACGTGTCTCATTCCCATGAATCTAAATTCACCCCAGTATGGGCACTTAAGCGGCTAAGAAACAAACGACGGGAACCCGCAAGCTTTTACAAGCGCTTAGTGGGGGTGGGTTATGCGCTAAAAACGGCATTCGATCTCTTAATTATTTTTATCCGCATTTTTATGAAGATACTAAGAGTTAACCCTCACTATATGCCTATACCGTTTACCGGCACTAAAACCGTGCTCACAGGGCAAGTAAAGGCCGGTCGGGCAGTGGCTACAATGGATTTAGATTTTAAGCGCGTAAAAGCGTTAGCCCGGCGCACCCGCTCCACGGCAAATGAGGTATTACTTTGTGCGTTTGACATTGGTGTTCACAAACTGCTTCAAGACCACGGTCAAGTATTTAAAAAAGCGCTCTTTACTAATATGCCCATTAATTTGCGAAAACCGGGTGAGAAAACCACTGGGAACAAAATTGCGATAGTCCCGGTTCAACTTGCCCACGGCGAAACCGACCCTTACCTTCGTTTACGCCAAATTGTGGTGAATCACCGCATTGTGAAACATGCAGCACAGCACGCCCGTCCGGCAGCATTTAGCGGCTATACCATCGTTATTCAATCACTAGCCTTGGTTTTTGAATGGCTCAGGCTATCAAGCGTGGTAAAACCGATAGCAAATATACTCATATCTAGTGTCCCCGGGCCTAAAGATTTTCGCTATTTAAAAGACGCCAAGCTATTAGCGTGTTACCCCATTTCCACCATGACACCGGGTGGCGGTGTCAATATCACGCTGATGACATACGCCGGAACGGCGAATGTTGGCTTGGTGTGCTGCAATAAAAATATTGAATCCTTGCAGCCCCTAGCTCGCTACGTAGAAGAAGCTTTCGATATGCTTGAAGCCAGTGTTGATAACCCTAGGCTGAATATAGAAGATATTGGTGAGCAGGTGGATACGGTACCGGTCTCCATAGTCTCAGACCATTAGTCATCCGCTAAAACAGTACTATTGACGTAGATAAAAGCGTAAAACGCCTTCTTCTACCCGAACGTTTTGGCCGAGTTTAGAAAAGAGAACCTCGCGCCAGTGGTTATCTCGCATGGTATGAGTTAAATCTTTTTGAGTAATTTGCTTTTTTAACGCGCTGTCAATGTGTGGAACGTGATAGTCCAGCACCGCTTGCTTTGAACCTGACAGATAGAGTGTCAAATAATCAGCCGCCATGTCGGATGTGCCTGCGCTAAATAAGGAAAGCGCTGATTTTAGCGGCCCACCAAGCAGACTATTAACACTTTTTGGAAAGAAACGAGTGAGTAAAAATTGGGTGTCTTTAATTAAGGCGTAATCATCGTTCACTAGCGTTACGCTATCGGTGGTAAGTCCGGTAAGGTATAGCGTACTCATGTTTTTGTCGTAAACCGGTGTGGCAGAAAGGGTAAATACGACGTGAGCGCGATAAATAGTGGTAGCGGCTACGTCAATTTTTACCGCTGACAAGCACTGCAGCCCAATTCGATTGCTTTCATTGTCTAGCGTCACCTTGCCTTCAAGGACGGATACGGTGCCGGCCCCGATAGGGATTTCGAAAACAAAGGTATAGGGAAAGCTATCTTTTACAAGGGCGTTAAGCTCAGCTTTAGTAAAATCGTCGTGGGTAAGCTTGCCCAGTTTCACAAGCCATTGTGCTAGGTATACTTTGCATTTGTCTTTAAACGATAAGTTATTGGTCAAGGTGTATTCTTAGCCTAATTTTGCTAGGCAGTGGCTTGTAACTAGACAGTTTAACGTAGTGTAGATACCGATTTTCTACTTAAGTTATCAGGATTGTTAGATTTTTTAAATCTTACCATTTAAATCTTTTCTTGATGAAACAATGTTTGCTAATCTGGTCATACCACAACGTTTTATTAACATTTATTTGGTTTCGGCTTAAGGAGCTGGCGAAATGAGCGAAGTACTCAGCAAATACGATTACATCATTATTGGTGGCGGCTCAGCAGGTGCGGTGCTTGCCACGCGTTTGTCTGAAAACCCTGCGCTGGATATTTTGCTACTGGAGGCTGGCTCGAAAGATACTAACCCACTTATACACATACCGTTTGGCTTATCGATACTTAGTCGCTTTGAAGGTATTGGCTGGGGGTACCACACCGCCCCGCAAAAAGAGTTGTACGACCGAGAGTTATTCTGGCCTCGCGGCAAAACGTTGGGCGGCAGTAGTTCAGTGAATGCCATGTGTTATATTCGAGGGCAAAAAGAAGACTACGACCGCTGGGCAAGTGAAGAGGGCGCTGAAGGTTGGTCTTTCGATGACGTATTACCCTACTTCAAACGTTCAGAAAACTTTGAAGAAGGGGCGGATGAATTTCATGGAACTGGTGGACCGCTAAACGTGAGTAAGCTGCGTCATACTAGCGTTTTGTCTGAAACCTTCAAAAATTCCGCTTCGTTTGCTGGCTATAAACAGCTTACTGACTTTAACCGCGACGACCGCGAAGGGATCGGCTTCTATCACGTCACTCAAGCTAACGGTCAGCGCTGCTCAACCGCGAAAGGGTACTTAACCCAAGCTAAGCATCGCAATAATTTAACCGTGCTTACCAAGGTCGCAGCAGAAAAAGTGCTGCTAAAAGAAGGGCGGGCCATTGGTGTTCAGGTGCGAGAAAAAGGCGCGGTAAGTCGCTATTTTGCTAAAAGCGAAGTCATCCTATGCGGCGGTGCGATTAATTCACCACAACTTCTGATGCTATCGGGTATCGGCCCAAGAAATGAGCTAGAAGATAAAGGCATTTTTGTACACCAAGATTTGCCGGGCGTGGGGCAAAACTTACAAGACCATTTAGATGCGATTGTTCAATATACCTGTAAGGCCAGAGAAGGCTATGCGGTGGCACTTGGCGCGTTACCCTCTTATGTGAAAGCCACTGCCGACTATGCGTTCAAACGAAATGGCATCTTTTCATCGAATATCGCAGAAGCAGGCGGTTTTGTTAGTTCAAGTTTAGCCTCGCAGGGGCCAGATATTCAATTTCACTTTTTACCGGCGATATTGAACGACCATGGTAGGCAACTGGCTTTTGGTTACGGCTATGGGCTGCACGTATGCTGTTTGTACCCAAAAAGTCGCGGTACTATATCGCTTCAAAGTAATCACCCGGCTGATCAAGCGCTTATCGATCCAAACTATTTATCCGCCGCTGAAGATCAACAAGTAATGATTGAAGGCGTGCGTATAGCACGAAAACTACTTTCCGCCCCCGACTTTGATAGGTTCCAAGGAAGCGAACTGTATCCGGGAGAGGAAGCGCAATCCGATGACGAAATTCTAGAGTTTTTAAGAGAGCGAGCCGAGACCATCTATCATCCTATCGGTACCTGCAAAATGGGCAGCGATGACGACGAAATGGCGGTAGTGGATAATCAGTTACGGGTTCGCGGTGTGGCCGGTTTAAGGGTTGTGGATGCCTCGGTAATGCCAAGCTTAATCGGCGGCAACACCAACGCACCTACCGTTATGATTGCAGAGCGCGCTGCGGAATTTATTAAAGCGGCGCACGAGGGCCAGCCCGTTTCTATTGGAAATGCGGAGTCGGCGTAAAGCTAATTAGTTTTTTGCATAAAAAGGTCGGCAGCACAGTCGCACATTTCTTCGATGTGGCTGCTGTCGGCATAAATACCGTCTATCAACAGTCTGGCAATACCATGTAACGTGCCCCACGTAACCTGGGCTAAACGAAGAGCATTTTGATTATTTGGCAGCAAGCCTTTTTCTTGCCAATAGCGTGTCATAGTTACCTGAAACTGAAAACACGGAAACGCCACTTCTTTAAGGTCGCTTGTCGCAGCTTGGTTCTGCCAAATAGTGCGACCAAACATGAGTTCATACATTTCGGGGTTGTCGGCGGCGTAGCCGATGTACTCGTGAACAAACTCACGAAAACGCGCTTGCGGTGTTTTGTCTTCTTGCTCAAATATACGCTTGGCCGTTGAATGCCAGTCGCTAAACCCTTTTGCCGCGATGGCGCTTAACAAGGCGCTTTTATCTTTAAAATGATGATAGGGTGCAGTTCGCGAGACTCCGGCGTCTTCTGCCAGTTTTCGAAGGGATAAACTATCAACACCGTGCTGAGATAACCGCGCCGTGGCGGCTTCTAACAGCGCACTTCGCAAATCGCCGTGATGATAGCTTTGTACTGCATTAGCCATATATCAAATGTGTCCGTTTTCAAATTAAGCCGAATAGATAACGTTTTATCTTGACAGTGTCAACATAGCCTTTTATCTTGACGCTGTCTAGTTTGCAAATTTGTTAACAGGAACAGCCCAAGGAGACAGCGCAAACCATGAAGTACTCTACATTAGAAATAAAACAAGAGGGCCATATTGCCCACGTAGTACTTAACCGCCCAGATGCAATGAACAGCATGATCCCTGAATTTTGGACAGAGCTGCCAGCGGCTATTCGTGAAATAGATGATGAAGCCAATGCCCGCGTTATTGTTATTTCATCTACAGGAAAGCATTTCTCTGCCGGTATGGATTTATCGGTGTTTCTGAACATGAAAGAAGATTTTAAGGGCGACCCATCGCGCAGAGCAGAACGCATGCGCCGTATGGTTATGCTGCTACAAGATAGCTTTACCGCCATTGAACAGGCACGTATGCCGGTTATTGGGGCGGTTCAAGGTGGCGCTATCGGTGGTGCGGTAGATTTGCTTAGTGCGTGCGACATGCGTTATTGCACTCAAGATGCGTTTTTCACCATAAAAGAAACCCAGTTAGGCATGACGGCGGACGTAGGCACCCTTCAGCGACTGCCTAAGCTTATTCCTATTGGTGTTGTGAAAGAGCTGGCTTACACCGGGCGTAACTTTGGTGCCGCAGAAGCGCAGCAACTCGGTTTTGTAAATAAAGTTTTTGACGACCAGGCTTCAATGCTAGAAGCCGTAATGAAAATAGCTCAGCAGATTGCGATGAATTCGCCACTAGCGGTTTCAGGCACCAAGACGATGATTAATTACGCAGTCGAACATACGGTAGCTGAAAGCTTAACGTACATGGCCACATGGCAAGCGGGAATGTTCCAAATGGAAGATGTGTTTAAAGCTATGGAAGCACAGAAAACAAAAACGTTGCCGGAGTACCCGCCATTGCATCCCGCTATCAAAAAAATGAATTCATAGGTTTAGGTTTGAAAGCGCGCTAACTGCGCAACGGTGGTAGCCGATGGTCGCCTTTTTACTATAAGGGAAGGTGAACGCTGGTGCGCAACTCAAACCTACACACGTATTGTATGTAATTAGTGAAATCATAACGCGCCTTCAGAGAAAGAGCGCATTAGATAAAAATATTTAAACAGGCTTTTTAACGGCTTTTACCAAGCCAAAACGACTTTCAGGAATGTATCATGAATCAGACCGTTACCGATCATCCCGTTTACCCTCATTTATTTCGCCCGTTAGATTTAGGTTTTACTACTCTTAAAAACCGCGTTCTGATGGGCTCTATGCACACGGGGTTAGAAGAGTTACCCGACGGCCACAAACGTATGGCGGCCTTTTATAGCGAACGTGCCAGAGGCGGCGTAGGTCTCATCGTCACCGGTGGTATTGGGCCAAATGAAGAAGGCGCTACGCATCCGTCAACGTTTCGTTTAGACACCGACGAAGCGGTTAAAAACCATAAAGAAGTGACAGATGCAGTGCACATTGCTGGTGGCAAAATTTGTATGCAAATTCTGCATACGGGTCGCTATGCGTATAGCCCTAAGCTTGTGGCACCTTCTGCAGTACAAGCGCCTATTAACCCGTTTAAGCCTAAAGCACTTGAGGCTGAAGAGATTGAAAAGCAGGTTGAAGATTTCATTACTGCAGCGACCCAAGCTCAGCGCGCGGGATACGATGGCGTTGAAATCATGGGGTCTGAGGGCTATTTCCTTAATCAGTTTATTGCAAAACGCACAAATCACCGTGAGGATGAGTGGGGCGGCGAATATGAAAACCGCATCCGCTTGCCTATTGAAGTCGTGCGCCGCGTGCGCGAGGCCGTAGGTAAGCACTTCATCATTATCTACCGCTTGTCGATGCTTGACCTTGTTGAAGGTGGTTCTACTTACGAAGAAGTAGTACAGCTTGGTAAAGAAATAGAAAAAGCAGGTGCAACTATCATTAATACCGGTATTGGTTGGCACGAAGCGCGTATTCCAACCATTGCCACCAAAGTACCTCGTGCGGCATTTACGTGGGTTACCGCTAAATTTCGCGAAGCGCTTTCAATTCCGGTTATTACGTCAAACCGTATTAACACGCCTGAAGTGGCTGAAGAAGTGCTGTCTCGTGGTGATGCAGATATGGTGTCTATGGCCCGTCCGTTCTTGGCTGACCCTGACTTTGTGCGCAAAGCGCAGCAAAATAAAGCCGATGAAATCAACACGTGTATTGGCTGTAACCAAGCCTGCCTTGACCACGTATTTAACGGTAAAATGACTAGCTGTTTGGTAAACCCCCGCGCCTGTCACGAGCTGGAAATTAACGTAAAGCCTGCTGAGACGAAAAAGCGTGTTGCGGTAGTGGGCGCAGGCCCAGCAGGATTAGCCGCGGCAGTGACGTCTGCCGAGCGCGGTCACGACGTTGTGATTTACGATGCGTCTAGCGAAATTGGTGGCCAATTTAATATTGCAAAACAAATTCCGGGCAAAGAAGAGTTTTACGAGACGCTGCGCTATTTCAAGCGCCAGATTGAGCTTCATAAAAACATTACGCTTAAACTGAATACTTATGTTGATGCGGCTGCGCTAAACGATGAAGGGTTTGACGAAGTGATGATTGCCACGGGTATTAAACCACGCACGCCAGCGATTGAAGGTATTGAGCATGAGAAAGTACTGACCTACATTGAAGTGTTAAAAGAAAAGAAACCTGTTGGCAATAAAGTCGCCATTATCGGTGCTGGCGGGATTGGTTTTGATACGGCTGAATACCTGTCTCATGGTAAGGAAACGCCAAGCCAAGACATTCCTGCGTTTATGAAAGAGTGGGGTATTGATATGACCTTCTCGGCCCGCGCAGGTATTGAAGGGGTTAAGCCGCAGCCAGAACCCTCGCCAAGAGAAATTTTCCTCCTTCAGCGCAAGACCACAAAAGTTGGCGCGGGTTTAGGCAAAACAACGGGATGGGCGCACCGCGTAGGCTTGCTAGCCAAAGGCGTGACCATGATCCCGGGCGTAAGCTATGACAAAATTGATGATGAAGGGCTACACATTACGGTAGAGGGCAATAGCCAAGTATTGCCGGTAGACAACATCATCATCTGCGCAGGACAAGAGCCGATGCGTGATATCGTTGAAGGCTTAAACATGCCATATCACCTGATTGGCGGTGCCGACGAAGCGTTAGAGCTTGATGCAAAACGGGCCATCGACCAAGGCACGCGCGTGTGTGCAGCGGTTTAATTTATAAGCTACAAAACGTTAGCAGTGTAAAACGCTAGCATAGTAGAAAGCGCTTCAGTATGAAGCGCTTTTTTGTTTGCCCAGCGAAGCTGGCAAACCCGTCAGGTTGAAAGAAACCTGAATCACCCTGACTGAGGGGAAGATAATCCGAATGGCAAGGGCGTTGTTGGCCAACGACAGGGTCCGAAGGAAGCCATAGGAAGTTAGAGGTACACAATGAAAGTGAACCTGATTCGGCAAGGCAGGTGGGTAAGCGTGCAAAATAGCGCGAAGCCCGATACTCAGTCAGACCTGTTTTGTGTTTGAGGGTGGAATTTCTAACAGGGAGCCAGTGCAGTAACTGGGGAAGCCTGGCATTGGATCCAATCAAATGGTTGGACGTATCGTTCAAGGAGTGATCCAAGAATGTTGCGAGTGTGAGGTGGCAGATGAACCCGTAGTAGTGAGTAAGGCTAGGCCGATGAAAGCCAGTAATGGTGTGGAGGGTAAAACCAAGCCGACTATCAGCATTGTGTTTGATAGGATCCATTTTAGCCAAAAGCTTAAATGGATTGCGAAGGGGGGAAGCAGACTTTAAGACTCTGATGAGTTGTGAGTTTTTTTATCATTGATACACAAGCCGCCTGATCAGCGGGACAAGTCGAATCGGTGCGCTAGGAATAGTGATGTCTGGTGAGACAGGCCGTATATGGGAAGTAATTGTAGTCAAATTTGGTAGATTGCCTCAGTGCTAGAACGCCAAACCCTGCAATGAAAGTTACCACAATGTTAGAAAATGAACGATGTCCATAGGGCGCACGATACTAGATNGCAAATTAGCATTGTGTCACTTAGCAAGTGATATGAAGTATGCAGGAGCCGTATACGAGGCCCGTACGTACGGTTCTGTGAGAGGGATGAGGCGCAAGCCTCACCCTACTCGATATGTAAATATTGAAGGTGAGGCTGTTGCTATCTGTTGCAGTGATATAGATCTGTTATTATCTTTCTCTTTTTCTATTGGGATAACCATGACATTCAGCAACACCAATGACCTTGTTCAAGCAGTGAGCAATTCTCCTGAAGCTATCGAGTTTAACGACGTTATCGCGCTCGTTGATAGCGCCTTTGCCTTCACGCCAACCGCTTTCACCAATGGCGATGTGTCAAACGATGCAAATCAGAACAACGGCTCATGCAAACTACTCGCACTCGGTCAGTATTTAAACCTTAGTCAAGCACAAACACTGGCCTTGTTCGGGCGATTTTATCGTGAAGACGTACTCAATAACCCCGAAGGTGACGATCACGCCAATATCCGCAATTTTATGGAAACAGGCCATGAAGGTGTGGTATTTGAGGTGTTTCCGTTAGTTGAAGTTAGCAAATAAACGACTTTTCAGTGTGGTTTAAATAGGTGTACTTTGATGAAAGTACACCGTTTGGTTAAACTTAATTTCTCTCACTTAAAATCAATTCATTCGTCTTTGGCAGTATGGCGAAGTCGAACTCACCCAACACATTCATGCCCAACAGGCCATCGGTATCGGGAAGGGCGTCTTCAGGTAAAACAATGGCGGAAACATCATTGAACTCGTATCCCGCAAAGTAAAAGCGCGGTATTTGAACAAGTGAAGCTTCTATCGTTCCCGACGCGGTTCTCACGTTGAAGTTACCAATAAACGTGAGGTTACGCATACGCCCTAATCGAGCAAATAGCCGTGAGGATATTGCGGTGGTACTGGCACCGGTATCTAAAATCATCGTGGCTTTTTGGTTAAGGGCCTTTGCCTCAAGGCGGTATTGATCGCCAATGCGTTCCAAGGTCACGCGGGTTTGATATCGAGCAGTTCCCGGGCTTGTGGGTTCAATTTCGCTATCGTTCGGCGTGGTGTCTGCGCTAGCCATATCACGTATTTCATAGGCTTTATCGCGAATGATATTGGCGTCTCTGTCGTTTAATGGCAGAGCGGCGAGTACATCCTCCATTAGCGTAAGTTTTTGCTGGTAGGCGTACGCTTCGGCCAAATTAAGGGTGTAATGTTTAGCATCGGGTATTCGCTGGTATAAGGGCTCGTTTAGTCGGGCGACTAATTCCCATTGTTCGTCTTGACTGAGTTGAGTTTGCGCCTGCTGATAAAGGGTGGCTATTTTTGTATCGATAAGCGATAGCGTTTCGTTTGAAAGAGGAAGTTCAGCCACGTCGTAATAATGCACGAGCGCCGTGGGGAGGGGCTTTGTTAACTCAATCAGCTCACCTTCTAGCAACAGCAGCGATTCGTTGAACGGGTCATTTTTTAAAAAGTTCGATAGCTCAGTAGCGAGCAACGCGTACTGTCCGTTGTTGAGCAGGGTAGTCAGTGAATCTACATCGTATTGGTTAAGTTGTGCTGAAGTTGAGCGCCGATCTTCACCTTCACTTGATAGCGTATTAGCGCCGTTAGCATTCAACAATGAGGTGGGAGAACGTCTTTTATTGAAGGGCTCTGCCTTGCCCTTTAGGTGTGCTTCGCTGTCTAACGCTGATTCGTCTTCTAAAAGGTGTTCATAGCTAGCCTCTATCCCATAAGCTGTACCGTTATGCTGCTTTAAGCTAAGCCATAGGTAAACGTTTATGCCTAACGACACACACAGAAATAATGTAAGCAGAACAGCCAGCCATTTTTTCATTATTTTATACACGCCTTTCCGTAAACATCTATAAATTGCTTCGGCATACGCTTTGGCGCGCCAGTATCAAGACTTACGCATACGAAGGTTGTCACGGCATCAAAAACCGTTTTGTTTCGCTTGGGGCAGATAAACTGGAACTGGCGTTTCAAGGTCAGTTTGTTATCACAATGCACAATCCAAGTGGCGCATTCTAAGATGTCGCCAAGATGAGTAGGCAGGTGATAATTGAGTTCGTGACGTTTAATCACCATGCCTCGGTTTAGCGCCTGGTAATCTGCAAAGTGTAAGCCCAGCGAATTTGAATGTGCCCAAGCCAGATTTTCTACTTGAGACAGGTACGCTACATTATTCACATGCTGATAGTGGTCAATGTGCGTCTTATCTATGTGCCATTGCTGAACGTAGGGATTCTCTAACACCCAGTTTAGGTTAGTGTGGCTCAAATTTTTTCCTTGTTGCTTAAAATTTTCAGTAGAAAGCGGTATAAGTCAGCGATTAGACTAACTCTGTTACACGTTAGGTAACGGGTTATCTTCAGGCAGCGCTACGTTTTCATCTAATAGCGCCTGCATTAATGCTTTTTCTCGTACCAGCACGGGTTGAATAAAGCTTTGCACGTCGCCCAGCGCTTTAAACGCATTGAAGCCCCGTTCTAAAAATTCATGAAGCGCAAGCAAGCCCGCAAGTTTAGCGGGGCGGCGAGACAGTGAAATCAACATACCGATACCACGAACTTTTATCACATCGGAAAGTTGATCGCCCAAATGTGAAATGATATCGATTTGATGCTTACGGTCGTCCATTCGGCCAACGGCTCGGTAAGCCAATGCGTAATTATCCCGATTAATAGGCTCATCGGGAAAATGTGTTTGAAGGTACTGGGCCATTTCCATGTCTAAATCAAAAGACAGGGCATTTAGCGCTAACGCGTCATCCATCGCATTCATGGCTTTGTCTGGCAACACTTTGGCTAACTTGGGAATGACCCGAACCAAGTCGGCATCTCGCTGGCTGAAATCTTTGGGTCCGTATAGCTCTTCAACGAAGAACCCCATGGCTTTTTGATAGCGACTTTGCGTCGCTAAGTCGTCGTGGGATACTAACAGGCGCTCACATTGCCAGTGTTGCAGTTGATGAATAACTGACATCACCCCTAACTGATTGGCTAAATCGCGAAGGGCATTTACCCTGTGAATATGTTTTGCTATATCTTGCGCCAAGTGAAGCACTCCGTAGTACGTCGTTTTTTATTCATGTCCGTTGTAAACCTAGATTGACCCATGCAAGCGCTGCTTTCAAGTGAGATGACAAAGTTTTACTGATATACTCTTGCGCCACCAACTCAGCTTGCTTGTTAATATTTTTTTGGACGTAATGAACACCCAACGTAGTCAAATTTCTCCTGAAGACATTGCTATCAAAGATATCACCATTGAAGAAAAAGGCGGCGCACAAATCGCAAGCGCTGAAATAGACAATGATGTTCCCACGTTAATCTCATTATTTAATAGCACCTTTGAAGATTACAACACCCGATTGGTGTTAGGTGACGATGAGCCCATTTATATCCCGGCAGGCGACGATACGGGTTACCACCAGATAGTTTTTGCACACGGCTTCTTCTCGAGTGCGTTACACGAAATCGCGCATTGGTGTATTGCCGGTGAGAAGCGCCGACAGCTCGAGGACTACGGCTATTGGTATTGCCCCGATGGGCGAGACGAGGCCCAACAAGCAGACTTTGAAAAAGTGGAAATTAAGCCGCAAGCCATTGAGTGGGCTTTTACAGAAGCCGCCGGCAGAAAGTTTCAGGTAAGTACCGATAATTTGAATGGGGCAGAGCCTGATAGAGAAGGCTTTACGCGAAACGTAGCGGCTCAGCGTGCTCATTATAACGAACACGGCTTTCCCCCACGAGCAAAGCGCTTCATAGAGGCTTTATCGGCAACATTTAACGGTGATAGGCAAGCTAAAGCAACAGGAGCAGATGCGGCATGAATGAAACTGGTAGTAGTAGCCCAGCCTTGTTTAAACTTGGGGTTGTGGTAAACCCGTTTGCCGGTATAGGCGGCGCGCTCGCGTTAAAAGGCAGCGATGGTGCTGAAATTCGTGAAAAAGCGCTGGCTATGGGAGCCGAGAAAAAAGCCAATGAAAAAATGGCGAAAGCGCTCAGTATTCTTGAAGCGCTGTCAGGTCAATTTACCGTATTCACAGCGTCCGGTGACATGGGTGAGACGGTGTGTGAATCCTTGGGTGTTTCTTACAAGGTAATCTACGCCTCTGACGCTGAACAAACCGAAGGTGAAGATTCAGAGCGCGCGGCAAAAGCCATGGTAGATGCTCAAGTCGACTTACTGCTATTTGCCGGAGGCGACGGTACCGCGCGCAATATTTGCAGTGTGGTTGGCACTCAAATACCGGTTTTAGGTGTACCAGCGGGCTGTAAAATTCACTCAGGCGTTTACTGTGTATCGCCAGCGGCAGCGGGGCAGGTAGTAAGCCAAATGATCGCCGGTGAACTAGTAAGCGAAATGGACGCTGAAGTCCGAGATATTGACGAAAACGCGTTTCGCGAAGGGAAAGTTATTGCCAAACACTATGGTGAAATGCGCGTGCCGGCCGAGTTAACTTACGTACAAGCGGTAAAAATGGGCGGCAAAGAAGATGAAGCACTGGTGCTTGATGATATTGCTGCCTATGTAAGCGAGATTATGGATGATGAACCCGATACGTACTTTGTCATGGGGTCAGGCTCCACGGTAGGCGCTGTCATGGAGTTTCTTGGCTTAGACAACACCTTGCTAGGTGTGGATGTGGTTAAGCAAGGAGAGTTAATAGCAAGTGACGTTACCGCTGATGAACTTGTTTCATTGACTCAAAACAAACCGACCAAAGTCATTTTAACTGTGATTGGTGGTCAGGGTCATATTTTAGGGCGTGGAAATCAACAGTTAAGCCCGGCTTTTATTCGCCAAATTGGCAAACAAAACATGCTTGTTGTGGCTACAAAGCAAAAGCTACAGGCATTAAACGGCAAACCGCTTCGCTTAGATTCAAGCGACGCCGCGCTTGACGCTGAATTGGCAGGTGCGTTTACGGTTATTACCGGCTACAAAGACAAAGTACTTTGCCAGGCTGTTTAAACGATTGGCGTTTGGTGCAAACCAATTTCATCTCGAATTGAAATATAGAAATCGAAAACTGATATACAACAACAGGAAGGAGTAAGACGTGTTACCACCTGCTGCAGCCCCTCAAGGGGTAGTGAAAGCTATCGCTGAAATTGAAGCGTCACTTGATGACGTGGTGAACCACGGCAGTGACGATGAACTTTTCATTGCAAGTTATTTGCAAGGCCACTTCGCGGTAGAAGCGCGACAGCTAGAAATGCGTGAAGACGCTTCATTGGAATTGTTAAACGAAAAAATGCTATCAAGCCTTGAAAGTGCGTTTAAAAACAATGAACTGGAAAGCGAGGATGCAAAGCAAGTTAAAGCGCTTTGGGCACGACTAGTCGCAATATAATTGCGACTTCTAGCCTTGAGCCTAGACATTTAAATCTCCACGCTCGATATTTTTTCTCTTTTTACAATCCGTTACAGTTTTCAACCTCATAATCCTTTATTAACTGCCAGATTGATTTATCTTTAAGGCAGGCATAGCGCCGCTTTGTGGTATTTAGCACAATTAAAAAGATTAAGGATGACGAAATGAGTGTACTTAAACACCTCACCAAGCGCTTAAAAGTAAGCGTAGGTGTATTGGCAGTAAGTAGCACGCTGGTAAGCTCAGCGTTTGCTAAAAACGACATAAATATCGACTACGAAAAGTTTACTACCGATAATGGGTTAACTGTAATTGTCCATGAAGACCGCAAGGCGCCAGTGGTAGCTGTGGCGGTGTGGTACAAAGTAGGCTCCAAAGATGAGCCTGAGGGTAAATCTGGGTTTGCGCATTTATTTGAACACTTAATGTTCAACGGCACCGAAAATTATGACGACGAATGGTTCGGTCCGCTTCAAGAAGCCGGTGCTACTGGCTTAAACGGCACCACAAATTTTGACCGCACAAATTACTTCCAAACCGTTCCTACTCCAGCCCTTGACCGCATATTGTGGATGGAATCAGATCGCATGGGGCATCTTTTAGGTGCGGTAACACAAGAGAAGTTAGACGAACAGCGTGGCGTTGTACAAAATGAAAAGCGCCAAGGTGAAGATCAGCCTTATGGAAGCGTGTTTACCCACATCTTTGAAGGCTTATTTCCTGTAGGGCATCCTTATCACCACACGGTGATTGGTTCAATGGAAGACCTTAACTCAGCGTCTTTAGACGACGTAAAGGGCTGGTTTAATAAATATTATGGCCCCAATAACGCAATTTTAGTGTTAAGCGGTGATATTAACGCCAAAGAAGCGAAGCCGCTGGTAAACAAGTACTTTGGGGATATTGAGCCGGGTCCTGCGCTATCTAAATGGCAAGCATGGGTGCCGAAACGCAGCGTAAATACCCGTGAAATTATTCAAGACAAAGTGCCTCAATCACGTATTTATCGCCTTTGGGTGTCGCCTGAGAATACATCTTCAACCGCAACCGATTTGTTTATTGCGGCAAGCGCGCTGGGGGATGGCAAAAATTCTCGTCTTTATAAAGAACTGGTTTACGACCAACAAATCGCAACCAATGCTTCAGTGTTCAATTACGAGCTGCAAATGGCATCAATTTTTGGCGTTGCGGTTGACGTGAAAGACGGCGTTGACGTGGCTAAAGTGGAAAAAGAAATCGACAAAGTCATTAGTGAGTTTTTGCGTAAAGGTCCAAGTAAAGATGAAGTCAAATTGGTGTCGACTAAACGTCGAGCTTCAATTATTCGTGGTCTTGAAGAAGTGGGTGGTTTCGGCGGTAAAGCCGATACGCTTGCTACTGGTGAATTTATTGCTGGCGATCCTAATTATTTTAAAACCGAATTAGATGAGCTGGGACAGGCAACACCTAAAGGCGTTAAAGCGGCAGCGAATAAATGGCTAAAAGAAGGGTGGCACCAAATTACGGTTGTACCTTTCATTGAGCATGCAGCCCTTGCTGAAGGTGTTGATCGCAGTTCAGGTTTGCCATCAATTGATACAGAAACACAGTTAAGCTTCCCTGACGTTACGGAAACTACGCTTTCTAACGGCGTTAATGTGGTGTTTGCAAAACGCTCGACGGTTCCACTGGTGAATGTAGCGGTGCAATTTGACGCAGGCTACGCCGCTGATGCAGGTGGCAAGCTGGGCCTTGCAAGTTTTACCACGCAGATGCTCGACGAAGGCGCGGGTAAATACGATGCCTTAGAACTAGCAGCAGAGCTTGAACAGTTAGGAACTAATTTAAACGCTGGCTCAAATTTAGATACCACGACAGTTAGCATGTCGATGCTAACGGAAAATATGGAACTTTCTTTGGAACTTCTCGGTGATATCTTAAAATCACCTACGTTTAAAGAAGAAGAGATTGAACGTCAACGTGCGCTTATTTTGAGTAATATAGCACAGCAAAAAACTCGCCCTGTAAGTATTGCCCTTACTTTGCTTCCACCGCTTATCTATGGTGATGACCATGCCTATGGTATTCCATTTACCGGTACCGGAACCGAGCAAGACGTGAAGGCAATTACGCGAAGCGACTTAGTTAACTTTAAGAATACATGGCTTCGCCCTGATAACGCGACTATATTTGTTGTTGGCGACACCACATTAGACGCGATTAAGCCAATGCTCGAAAAAGAGTTTGGCAAATGGAAAGTTGCAGGTGACAAGGGCACCAAGCAAATTGCCCAAGCATCAATGCCTGATCAAGGCCAAGCAATTATTATCGACCGTCCTGGAGCACAGCAGTCTCTTATACTTGCTGCGCATTTAGCACCACCGACTGGTGCTGAAAACAATATTGCCATCAAGGCCATGAATTTAACCTTAGGTGGCGCTTTTACTGCTCGCATTAATATGAACTTACGTGAAGATAAAAGCTGGTCTTATGGTGCGTACACTTTCTTACAAGATGCTCGAGGTCAACGTCCATTTATGGTTTATGCTCCGGTTCAAACCGATAAAACAGGCCCGTCGTTGCTAGAACTTAAGAAAGAGCTTAATGCCTACATAGGTGATAAGCCGCCAATGGCACAGGAACTTGAACGAGCACGACTTGATGAAGTTCGCTCACTGCCAGGTCAGTTTGAGACAGCCAATGCGGTGCTGTACAGCCTATTGTCGAGTGAAAGGTTCAACAGACAATACAACTACCCAGAGTCTTTGGTCGAAAAGTACAACAGCTTGTCTTTAGGTGACCTCAGTAAAGCGGCTGAAGAAGTATTGCACCCAGATAAACTAACGTGGATCATCATCGGCGATGCTGAAAAAATCAAAGCAGAAGTTGAAGCTGCAGAGCTTGGTCCTGTCAGTGTACAAAGTATGAATTCACTGTAACGACCTAAACCTTAAATTGAATTTTAGGGCCGAAAATAATCGGCCCTTTTTTCTTACTCACTTTCACTAAATTCATCGAAAGCACGCAGAGCGTCTGCCGCGTACATGAACGAGGGGCCGCCACCCATGTATACAGACATACCGCAGACTTCTTCAATTTCAGCTCTTGTTGCACCTAAATGAACCAGCGCTTTAGCGTGAAAACCAATACAGCCATCGCACCTTGTCGCTATACCAATAGCAAGAGCAAGGAGCTCTTTTGTTTTTTTATCCAGTGCGCCGTCGGCAGTCGCTGCTTTAGCCATAGCCGAAAAGCCTTTCATTACTTCAGGTACACCTTTTTTCACCTCTGCAAGATAAGGATTAAGGCCTTCTGTGATTTCTTTGTAGGATTTAGACATGATGACTCTTTTTGTTGTCGGTATGGTTATTTACCGTGTTATCAGATAAACAGCAATTATTTTGCAAACCGAAGAATAGATTACATGATTCAAATCAATAAAAACGGTAAGCTAGGTCAATATATGCACCTTTGGTAGAATGGATAAGCTAAAAGGGATCATCTAATATTGCGAACGTATATCTTCGTCTTTTCTTTTTCTAGTAAGAGCATGTTTCTTTGCAAAATATAACGCGTTATCGGCTCCTGTTTCGCCACTTTCTACTATGTGCATTCGTTTATTTGGTGAGTACCCCACACGCTTATTCCTCGAATTCCGACAAGCTTATGAACGAATACTCCGTCGAGCTGCTTACCGCTGACGATGGTTTTGTTTCTTCTGAGATATATTCCATTATTCAGGACCGCCAAGGCTTTTTGTGGTTCGGTACAGCTGAAAACGGCGTAATGCGCTACGACGGTCGGCAGGTCAAGCTTTTCGAGTCTAACGCAGAGCAAATAAACACTTTATCCCATGATGACGCTGGCAACCTGATGTTAGACAAAGACGGTAACATATGGGTAGGAACTTGGGGAGGCGGCGTTAATAAGTACAACCCAAAGACCGGTATATTTCAGCGCTTTTTACACGTTCTAGGCGACAAAACAACACTCTCTTCTAATCGAATTCAATCGTTACTTCACGATACAAATGGCGACATCTGGCTTGGTACTTACGACCAGGGTTTGAATAAGTATCTTGGCGAGAACGCATTTCAGCGGGTTAAAAAAACAGAGGGTAATTCAGCGGGTTTATCGCATAATCGTATTTGGGACATGCTTGATAATGACGAAAATAGTTTGTGGGTAGCAACCAGTTTCGGCTTGAACTTACTGAACAAAGAAACCTTAACAGCAACCCACTTCTTCCCAGATAAAGATAACAATACGGCCACAGGCGCCAATGAAATACGAAGCCTGCTTTTAACCACATCAAACCAATTTTTTGTTGCTACACAAGATGGGCCTTTTCTTTTTCTGCCACAAAGCGGGGAGTTTGTTTCACAAACCACGAGCGATGGAAAAGAGTTAGGCCAAGTGAACTCTATGCTTGAAGACAGTGAAGGGAGTGTGTGGTTTGTAACAACAAACGGTTTATATCGCCATACAGGCACTGGCAACGTGGTCGAGAAAATGGATTTTGGCTACACAAATGGCCTGAGGATCATATTTGAAGACCACACCGGTACGAAATGGATAACGAGTGAAGTTCACGGCATTTTTAAGTTGTCTCCACGACGCACAGTGAAGCTTATTAATAGCGATGCGCTTGTTGCCCCTAATGGGATTGAGCTCGATGAAAATGGCGATGTACTCATTGTTACTGCCAAAGCAGAGATTTACACATGGCGTGTAAACGAGCAGCGCTTAGAAAAAAACGCTTCTTCGATTTTTGCTTCCTTTGATGGGTATGCTGAAAGTGGGGTGATAGAACGACCTATAGTCGTCCAAGACGATAACGATACCCTGTGGGTTGCGCAGGACAACTACCTAGCGAGATTAAATCGTCAAACAGGCGAAGTAACACGTATAGAGTACCCTAAATCTGACAATAATTATCGTCGGTTTCAGGAGTTTAGAGCATTGGCAGTAGATGATAACGGCGATTTGTGGGTAGGTACCTACAAAAATGGCGTGTATATTTATCGCTTCAGTGACAATAGTTTTGAGCACTTAACGCAAGCACAAGGTTTATCTCACCCTGAAATTCATAACCTTTTTAAAGATAGTGCTGGCAATATGTGGGTTGGCACGGGCAAGGGCGTCAGCGTGTGGCCTCGTGATGGCGACAAGTTTGTTACTTATTTTGCTGACGTAGAGCGAGAAAACAGCCTATTAGGTAACATAATTGAAGATATACACGAAAGCCAAAGTGGGCAGATATGGATTGCTACACAAAAAGGGTTAAATCTTTATTTACCGAGTACCAAAACGTTTCAGCAATTCAATGAACAGCACGGGCTACCGACAACGCTTATTCGCGGGCTAGCGGACGGTGAAAATGGCACCTTGTGGCTTACGACTAACAAGGGAATATTTCTCTATGATCCCGAAACTAAAAAAGCGACCAACTATAATAGTAAAACCGAGTTAGCAGGAAAAAATTACTACTCAAACAGCTTGCTTAACGCGGCTCAAAATACCTATTTTACCAGCAGCCAGCGGGGAATAGAGTATTTTAACTATCAGAAGGGGCAGCGGGAAGTTCGCGATTCAAAAATAGTGCTGACAGGTTTTAATAAAATGGGCCAAGAAATACGGCTTAGTAAACCGCTATCCTATGTCACCGATATCTACCTTTCATATACAGACTATTTCTTCTCCTTAGAGTTTGCTTTACTGGATTTTTCAGCGTCGCAAAAACCGCACTTTGCCTACAAACTGGAAGGTTATGACGAGCAGTGGATAGATACGGGAGACCACAATAAGGTTTCCTTTACCAATTTAAACGGTGGTACCTACACATTGTTAGTAAGAGCAATGAAGCCAAATGGAGAGTGGGGCGAAAATCATCTGTTCGTGAACTTACACGTAGCTACGGTTCCTTGGAAAACGTGGTGGGCATACACACTATATTGCGCCTTACTTATTGGCGTAATAATACTGGTAGTGTATTTGCGCACCCGGTTACACCAAACGGAAATAACTAAACAGAAGCGCTTTGTTCATGCGCTTGAACAACAGGTTTCAGAAAAAACGGCATCCCTCGAAGCACAGGCCCACAACCTTAAAAACGCGCTGGAAAAAGCTGAAGAAGCAACCAAGCTAAAATCAGAATTTCTTGCCAATATGAGTCACGAGATAAGAACACCGATGAACGGTGTTATTGGTATGCTCGACTTGCTTAAGAAAAGTGACTTAACCGTTGAACAAGGGCAACGGGTTAACATAGCGAGTTCAAGCGCCAGCTCTCTGCTAGTACTTATCAATGACATTTTAGACTTTTCAAAAATAGAAGCTAACAAGCTTGAAATTGAATCGGTTGATTTTGATTTGCGAAGTTTAATCGAGACCTTGGCGCAATCTATTGCGCACACGGCTCAGTTAAAAGGTTTAGCGGTTATTGTTGATGTTTCTAAAGTCGACGCATCAAAAGTTAACTCCGACCCCACACGAATTCAGCAAATTCTCACTAACTTATTAAGCAACGCAGTGAAGTTTACCGAGCAAGGCGAATTGAGTATTACCGCAGCACTATTACCTTCAAAAAATGAAGGGCAATATGTACTGCGCTGCGCTGTCAAAGACACGGGTATAGGCATAGAGCCGCGTAAGCTAGCACAGTTGTTCGAAGCGTTTACGCAAGTCGATGCATCGACGACAAGGCGCTATGGCGGAACTGGACTTGGTTTATCAATTACCAAAAAGCTTTGTGAACTGTTAGGTGGTGATGTAAAGGCCTCTAGCGAAGTAGGAAAGGGAAGCTGCTTTGAAGTTATTTTTGAAGTGAACAAGGTTAATGACGCTAAAGGCGTGGCGCCTTCAGATGTTGCCCCGCATACACACTGCCTAATAGTTGACAGCAACGTTTCAAATAGAGAAGTCCTGAAACGCCAGTTAAATGTTTGGGGTGTAGAAACTTCAGTGGCAGATTCATCCAAAGGTGCGCTTGCACACTGTAAGGCCAGTTTGAAGTCTTCATCGCCAATCACTTTAGTTATTATCGACAATAAAATGCCAGATATGTGCGGTAAAGACTTTGCTATGGCGCTTTTTGAAGAACCAAGATTTGCCGATATTCGGATAGTGGTAATGACTGAACTTCAAGATATCGAAAGTGCGCAGCACTTTAGAACACGAGGGATCGCATCAATTTTCCCGAAACCCCTCACCACCGAGAATCTTAGACACATATTGGCCAAGGTCCCCAACGAAATAGAACATAAGGCTGATGATTTTGGGCGCAGTGCGCCTGTAGAGGAGGCCAGCCATAACGCTACACCTCACAATTCGCCTGAGGGTTTGCGGGTACTGTTAGTTGAGGATAACGCGATAAATCAGCTAGTAGCAACAACGATACTCGAAGGTGAAGGGCTCACAGTAGATGTGGCAAACAACGGTAAAGAGGCCTTAGCGTTTTTACAGCAGCCGCAACAGGCAAAGCCTTATTCACTCGTGGTTATGGACTGCCAAATGCCTGAAATGGATGGTTTTGAAACAACAAAGCATATAAGAAGTGGGGCAGCCGGTGCGCACTATCAAAGCATACCTATTGTGGCTATTACTGCTAACGCTATGCAAAGTGATAAAGATAAGTGCCTTCAGTCGGGCATGAACGACTTTCTTACTAAACCTATTGACCAAGAGAAAGTAATCCTCACGTTACAAAAGTGGCTAGCTTAAAATAATAAAAACACTCCTCAAATCAAAAAATACGTTAATATGCAACAAGTTTTTAACAAGTTGTGAGAGCGTTAATGCTAAATCGTGCATCAAAACCCTTCGTAAAACTCGTCGAAAAATATCTGCCCGACCCCTATATTTTCGTTTTATTGTTAACGCTCATAACGCTTGTCTTTGCGGTGGTCATTCAAGACCAATCTCCACTTACCACAGTTCAACAGTGGGGAGATGGATTCTGGGGGCTGCTAACCTTTTCAATGCAAATGCTCTTAGTGTTAGTAACCGGGTTTATGCTGGCATGCACGCCGCTAGTCAAGACACTGCTGGAAAACCTCGCCCGTTTAGCTAAAGGCCCAGGAAGCGCTATTGTACTGGTTACTTTAGTGTCGCTTACAGCCAGTTGGATAAACTGGGGCTTCGGGCTAGTGGTAGGCGCGTTGTTCGCCAAAGCACTTGCAAGAAAAGTGTCGGTAGATTATCGACTATTGGTGGCGAGCGCATATTCAGGTTTTATCGTATGGCATGGCGGCTTGGCGGGCTCTGTACCGTTAACTATTGCAACACCGGGCCATTTTTCAGAGGCACAAATAGGCGTAATTGGTACCAGCGAGACTATTTTTAGTGGCTTCAACTTACTGTTGTTGGCAATTATGTTTGTAGTTATTCCCCTTGTGAATCGTTTAATGCTACCTCCTAAATCTGAAAGCGTGATTGTGGATAGTGCAAAGCTACAAGACGATGCCTTAACTTCGGCGACAAACGAAAGACCCGCTGATAGACTCGAAAACAGCAAAGCTCTTGGTTTACTTGTCGGTTTCGCTGGGCTTGCTTATCTTACGAACTATTTTATTTCTGGCGGCGGGTTAAACCTAAACATCGTTAATACGCTATTTCTTTTTCTTGCTATTGTCCTTCATGGTACGCCACGTAATGTATTACATAGCTTGCAGCAAGCCGTTCAGGGCGGCAGCGGGATTGTAATACAGTTTCCGTTTTACGCGGGGATCATGGCGGTTATGGTGCAATCTGGATTAGCGCAGACCATGTCAGAATGGCTAATTAGTTTTGCATCTGCAGAGTCGTTGCCCGTGTGGAGTTTTATAAGTGCAGGCATTGTAAATATTTTCGTACCCTCGGGAGGAGGACAGTGGGCGGTGCAAGCCCCTGTAATCCTACCCGCTGCTGCTGAACTGGGTGCGCAAGTTAATAGGGTAGCAATGGCGGTGGCATGGGGCGATGCCTGGACGAACTTAATTCAGCCGTTTTGGGCATTACCCGTACTTGCCATAGCGGGCTTAAAAGCCAAAGATATAATGGGTTTTTGCTTAGTTCAGCTTATCGTAACTGGCGTTATTATTTCCTTGGTTTTACGATTTGTGTGAAGAAGCTTTGCGTTAGCCGTTGTAGTGTTATATGAAAAAGGGCATGTTTAGTAACTAATGCACTACCACCGTTGATTTAAGTGCCTTGTGCGGTGGTGCTTATACTATCTCAAACATTATAGTCTTTCATATTTAACGTGTTGCGAATGCTGGGAATGCACTCTTCTGGATTGTGATTAACATACAAGAGAGTACTGGTGCCAGCCTTAGCCAATTTATCAATAAGCTTAAGCGCTTTTTGGCGGTTAAAGTCGTCTAAGCCATTGCAGGGTTCATCTAAAATAAGCACGGCGGGGTGCTTAACCATAGAACGTGCAATTAGTACTAATCGCTGATCGCCAAACGATAGCGACTGAAACGGTGTGTTCTTCTTCTGTTGTAAACCCAGAACAGCAAGCCATTGTCCTGCTACGTTTCGCTCAGCCAACGTTGGGCGGGTGTATAGACCAATGCTGTCGTGAAAGCCTGATATGATTACATGTTCAACACTTGCGTTTACTTTGTATTGCATGTGCAGCGAATTCGACATAATGCCAATGTGCTTCTTAATATCCCATATGCTTTCGCCAGTTCCCCGTTTTATGCCAAACATTGTTAAGTCATTGGTATAACAATGGGAATTATCACCAGTAAACATTTGAAGCAAACAGGTTTTACCTGACCCGTTCGGGCCCGTTATCTGCCAATGGTCATTTTTATTAAGCGTAAAGTTAAGCTTTTCAAATACAGTACGTTCATCGAAACGCATAAAGCCGTCATTTAGCTGGATCAATGTATGGGGTAGTGCATCAAGCTCACTGTTCTGCTTATTGTGATTTTGGTCCTTGCGGTTTGGGTCGCTGCGGTTTTGATCACTAGCGCTAAGCGCTGCGGGTACATCGATATCATCAGACTCCAGCGCAAACCAAGTGCTTAACTCTGAGCGCAAGTCATCATAGTTGAGTGTGCCGTCAGATTTCCACGTAATAGCTAGATCATCCATAACAATGAGTTGTGCATGAAGGCCCTCAGGAATGTCTGCAAGCTTGTTGGCGGTCAACGCCAGTGTGGCTTGCTGTTGAGAAACAAGAAAGCGACTAAATGCATCAATCGCTTCAACATCTAAGCCTTCAAAAGGTTCATCAAGCAAAATAATTGCGGCATCGTTCAACCACGCCAGCATGATAATTACCTTGCGAGTTTCTCCCGTCGACAGTGAAAGAAACGCATTATCTAGCAAATGCTCAATTCTAAGAGCGGAGGTTAGCTCGTTGTAATAAAGGTGATTTTGATAATCCTCATTCGTGCGTAAGAATAACTCTCGAACTTTTGTTGGCTCAGCGATTACATCTAAAATATCCGCACTGTCTTTTTGCTTTTCTTCTTCAATTAACGTCTGCTGCCTAAAAACCGATACTTCTGCAACAACCGAACTACACTCGCGAACACCGCTTTCTACTTTACCGTTACCCGCAAGCGCAGAAATTA
The DNA here is from genome assembly GCF_000020585.3 of Alteromonas mediterranea DE. NCBI lineage: Bacteria > Pseudomonadati > Pseudomonadota > Gammaproteobacteria > Alteromonadales > Alteromonadaceae > Alteromonas > Alteromonas mediterranea. Next base: position 2,736,984 of record NC_011138.3, on the reverse strand, counting down.
GAAGCGACTTCCCGCTACTATTTCTACCTGCAATAAGGTAGTGCGAGGGTGGTTTTTCATTATTTAGTGCTAACGAAAATGCAGGGGTAATATATTGATTAGAAAGCTTTGTTTGAAATTCAGAAAGATACAGCATTAATGATCGCGAGTGGATAAGAAGTAGAACTATTGTGAAGTTTTCTGTTTATGTGTCAATGTTAAATAAGGCTTCAGCACCTCGCTTTGCTACCGAATGCAACAACGATAACTATCTAACCGCGAGGCGGCTTAAACACAAATTGTAAAATTTACGGCTATTTTCTAACCTTTTCCCGTAAAAATCTTACTGAAAAGCTGAATTACCTACACATAATATTTCTGTTATCTAAATTCTTTTCATTTTTAAATTTCAAAATAACTCATAACTTTCAATGGTTTGTGGTTTTTCTTATTGCTTGGCACTCGTTTTGCGACCTTATGTTTGTCCGCGAATCTAAGGAAACAAGAAATGGAAACCGAACATCGAGCCGTCAAGCATACTGTTCAATTGTGCCATAGTCATCAATTGGAAGTGAACTCTTCTGGTCGCTTCTCAGCGCCTAAAAAGCGAACTTCTAGCATAACGAAAAAACTCATTGTTGCTGCTGCTTCTTTCTGGTTACCCTTGGTAGGTGTTGCCTCGGCCGTTTCCACTTCAACGCCAAGAGCATTGGAAGAGGCTAGTACTGCTTCTGCCTTACAAGCACAGTTAAAGCAAATGAAAAGTGCCTATGCTTTTTATTCCTCTATCGCCCAGCAAGGTGGCTGGAAAGCCTTAAATGAAGACTTACTTCTTAAAAATGGCGCGTTAAGAAAAGCTGCGGCTGATGAAACGCCCATTTACAGTGAAGAGCAGGCTCAAGCGATAACTGCATTGATCTCTCGTTTGGGCAGAGAATACCCCTCAATAAATACAAACTGCACCCATGCATTAACAGCAGTTAACTCCGCGCCATGCGTTTTCAATAAAGACGTTGAAAACGCTGTGAAAGATTTTCAACGCCGTCACGGCCTTCTAGTAGATGGTGTAGTTGGAAGAAAAACCCTTGCAGCGCTAAATGTGACAGCAAAAAAGAAAGCGCAGCAACTAGCGCTAAACATTACGCGCTTGGAAATGTTTGAAGAAAAAGACAGTGACGCTTATGTGTTAGTTAATATTCCCGAGTTCCGTCTTCGATATATTAGTAACGGTAAAGTAAAAGCCACTAAAGACGTGGTAGTAGGTAAGCCAAGCTGGGCGACGCCTTCATTTAGCGATCACATAGAAAAATTTGTAGTTAACCCAGAATGGCGTATCCCGATTTCTATTGCCACGAAAGAAATAGCACCAAAAGTGGCGGATAACCCAAACTACTTAGAAGAAAACAACATTGTTATTCGCAAAGACAGTTTTGTTGATGATGAGTTGGTTGACCCCAATACGATTGATTGGGAAGACATGAAGCCTTATCAGTTCGACCATTTTTTAGTAAAGCTCCCCAACGAAAAAAATCCGTTAGGCAAGGTTAAATACCTTTTTCCAAACCGACACGCTGTATACGTGCACGATACCCCTTATCAGCAATGGTTCAAAGAAACGAACAGAGCCGCCTCTCACGGTTGCATTCGATTAGAAGACCCTTTTTCTTTAGCCCAACTTATAGCGGAAGAGCAGGGCGTAGATAGCTTAATGGATAATGTTATTTCGGCTCGCGAGCTAAGTCAGTCTAAAACCTTTCACCTTGAAGAGCCTTTGCCTATTCATTTGGTGTACTGGACCGCGTGGGCCGATGAAAACGGTAAGGCTAACTTTAGAAACGATATTTATCAGCGCGATAGACGCGATGCCGAAGCGCTAACGCAGGTAGCGTCTTTGTGAAAATAGGGTAAGTGATGATGGTAACGAAAGATATGAAGATGATAGTGAGCACCTTAAAAGCTTCGGTAGTGGCCCTGGTAATGCTCTCGACCGCGCAAAACGTAAATGCGAAACCCGTCGAAATGGTTCAGGGTAAAGCTTCTCAAACGGCCGCTCGTGCTGCGCCACATGAGCCAGTTGTAGTTGAAAACAAAGCTCACTTAGAAGACGCGGAGTTTAGTTTAAAAATTGATAATATTGTGGTGCCTTACAACGCTTTCTCGCTATTTGTATTGCCTGAAGAGGTTACCGAGCTAGAAATTATTTATCCACAACCGGACAAAACCTATCAGTTGTTTGAAAACGGTGTAATGGTTGAAAAATCCGAGTCTATGACATGGCATTGGCAGGCGAAAGATGTCCCTGGTGAGCAGCGCCTAGAAATAAGAAGCGAAGACGGACAGGTCAATATGTCGTTAAATGTGTTTGTTATGGTTCCTGCCGAGGAAGTCCAAGGCGGACGATTAAAGTATTATCATATCGGGCCTTATCCAGATGAAAGTGAAATTAAAAACAAAGATGTTTATGTTGAACCTGAAGGGTTTATTGAAGTAACAGAAGAAAACCAAGAGCTACTTTTATCTCCTCATTTCAAGTTAAAGGAGTTCACCAGTAAACAGCGCTCTGGCTACCCTAAGTTTGTATATCTTCGCCCGTCTCTGCTGTTAAAGCTGGAAATGCTTAGAAGAGAGATGAACATGAACAGTATCAATGTATCGAACATGGTGATCATGAGCGGTTACAGGACTCCCCAGTACAACAAAGCTATCGGCAACGTTAAATTTAGCCGACATGTCTATGGCGATGCCGCCGACATTTTTGTAGATAATGACGGTAACTACAGAATGGACGACCTAAACAAAGACGGCGCGGTAAGTATCAAAGATGCTGACGTTATGGCTAGAATGATAGCCGAGCTTAATAAACGTAGTGAATATAAAGGCTTAATTGGCGGTCTAGGGGTATACGGCCCAAAACCTCACCGGGGGCCGTTTATTCACGTTGATACCCGAGGGATCAAAGCGCGATGGAGAAAGCCTTAAGCTCAGCAAATCTAAGGGACTGTTCAACCGTTTAAATATAAAGCTGAATAGCGTAGCTACTTTGCATGAGCGACAGGCATACGTTATTTTAGCGTACTAATTGTTATTAATTCTAAACTTAAGAGAGATTATGAGTATTACTAGCTTGCTTGGCGACAAGCAAAGATTCGATGTAAAACCTGATGATACGACTATGAAGGCTTTGGTGACCATGGCGAACGGTGGTTATGAGCAGTTAAATTACACCGATGTCCCCATGCCAAAACCACTTGCTGGCGAGGTGCTAGTTCAGGTTTTAGCAGCTGGTGTCAATAATACAGAAATTAATACTCGATTAGGTTGGTATTCTTCTAAAGTCACTCAAGGCACTGACGCGTTGGACGAGAATGACGAAGAGAAATCAAGCGCAGCAGAAGAGTTAGACGGTGGATGGAATGAACAAACCCCGTTTCCGTTTATTCAAGGGACTGACTGTTGTGGTCGAATCGTGGCGGTTGGGGAAGGCGTGGACCCTACACGTATCGGAGAGCGAATTTTAATACGTTCTTGCATTCGTAAAGATTCTTGGGACTCACTAGAAAATATTTGGATGGCGTCAGACTTCGATGGTGCTTTCGCCCAGTACGTAAAAATAACGGCGAGATAATTGGACTCCCCCAACTCAGTGAGCTGGGTTAATATTTTAGTTCTCACACAAAAAATATTATGGAGTCCAACATGCACAATATAATCACAGGTGTTGATTTAGCGAAAGAAGAAATTCAGGTTTGCGTTTGTAAACGCAACAAGGTGCAGTCTAATCAGGCGATGACACCGATAGAATTTGGTTCTTGGCTAGCGTCGTCAAAACCAATGACAATTGTTTTTGAAGCATGTAGTACATCAAACTACTGGAAGCAAAAAGCGTTGGAATATGGGCATGATGCTCGATTAATTTCAGCAAAATTGGTTGCTAGTGTTAGGCAAAATCAGAAAACAGATAAAAACGACGCCTTAGCGGTTGCGCAAGCTGCTCAACTCACCGATGTTTCGTTTATTAACGGCAAATCAAAAGAGCAGCAAGAGCTACAAACCTTGGTTCGTCTGCGAGAGTTGGCCGTTAAGCATAAAGTCGCAATGCAGCAACAAATTAAATCTTTATTGCTAGAGTTTAATATCCGAATCTCGCCTAGTCAGGGAGGGTTAAGTGGCGTTGTTGAAGGCGTACTGGAAGATGCTGAAAATGGCTTTTCCATGGTTTTTAGGCAAGCTCTCAGTACTAGCTGGCAACAACTCCAGCGTGGTATTGAGTCGATAAAGCAGTACGATTTATATTTAGAAAAAGCAGCAAACGGCCACGAAATATGTAAATCGCTACAGGCCCTAGAAGGTGTAGGTCCGTTAAACGCTGTGAATCTTTATATGGCACTGGGCTGTGGAGAGATGGGGCAATTTGAAAAAGGTCGCGATGCATCTGCCTGTATTGGTTTAACGCCTATTCAACATTCGTCGGGCGGTAAAGTAAAATTGGGCTCGGTGGGCAAGTACGTTAAAAATAATATGCTACGAAGTTGCTTAGTTAGCGGTGCAATGTCAGCAGTTAATCAGGCGATGAGACGACCAGCAAAAACCAAAAAAGAGATGTGGATCCAGCAGATGGTTGAACGCAGAGGTAAGCGCTGTACAGCGGTCGCGCTAGCAAATAAAACAGTAAGAACGGCATTCGCGATGCTTACAAATGGCACAGAATACAAAGCAGAACTACTCGCTGCTTAATAGAGGTTTTGCCCAACAACAAAAATGCTCAAAAAAGATGAAAATCAGCTTGTTTAGTCAGTGCTTCGCTCAGAGCTTCGAGCTCGTTATCGAGATTTGACAACAAGTTCGCGTAAATATCATAGAGCCTGGGATAGCTTCCCTATTAGAGCTCGTACATAAGCACGCATTTATTCTTTAACTGGCTAATACTGTTGTTGACAAAGGGGGAGTCCACATAAGTGAAGCGTTCGCCGTCGAGTGCGATTGGTCGGATGCCGAACTCGGAACTATACCTTGCGCTTATGGCACTGCTGAAAATATGGTTCACCGAGCCGGCGTATCTAAAGGGGAGCATGTTTTGGTGACTGGGGCTTCCGGCGGTGTAGGTTCTGCTGTTGTGCAGTTAGCTAAACGCCGTGGTGCACAAGTTACTGCCGTTGTAGGCAAAAATAAAATGGACGTGCTTATGGAAATAGGTGCAGATCGCGTTATCGAACGTAACAGTGACCTAGTTGAAGTGTTAGGAGAAAAGTCCGTAGATGTAGTTGTCGATAACGTTGCAGGTGAAGGATTCACTCAAATGTCAGTGGTAATGAAACGCGGTGGTCGCTACGCTTCTTCCGGCGCCATCGCAGGGCCAATAGTCACGCTTGATATGCGCAGCTTTTATTTGAAAGATCTTACCTTTATTGGTTGTACTGCGTGGGACGAGCCGGTTTTCCCGAATCTTGTTTCATATATAGAACGCGGTGAAATAAAACCTATGTTAGCGAGAACTTACCCGCTAGAAGATATCGTAACAGCACAAAAAGATTTCTCTGAGAAAAAGCACGTGGGTAAAATTGTGTTGCTGCCTCCTGAGCAAACGCCACCGCAACAGGATTTTATCGATAGCTTGAAACAATGAGTACTATGTTTCAACTACGGTTAAATTGTTTTAGATGACATTAAAATGCCCGCTAAATGCGGGCATTTTACTTTTTGCTAGTTGCTAAACCTTTTATTGCCCCCGTACCGGCAAGGTTCATCAAACGACGAAATCTTGGGCATTCTAAGTGGCTTGGTGCTGTACAGGCGGCCGCATGTTTCAGACCATCGCGCATGGCTGTGAGCTTTTTTATTGTTCTGTCTAGTTCGTTGGCTTTTCTCAGTAGTAGTTCACGATTAATTTCAGGCTTTGCCTCGTTCCCCAAAATGCCCGCAATTTCTTCTAAAGAAAAACCTGCAGCGCGACCTAATGCAATTAATTCAAGCCGCTCTAGTACATTCGGGCTAAAAACGCGACGTATACCTTGCCTACCAATAGAAGTGATAAGACCTTTCTCTTCATAAAACCGCAGCGTGGATGCTGAAACTCCGGATTTTTTGGCAACTTGAGATATTTCCATACATTTTTCCAAAGGAATGCTTGACTTAAAGTTAACTTGAAGTTGTAGGCTAGCATCTCTAACTAATTGAAACTAGCTGTTGAGTGTTAATATGCAGAATATTGTTTTTATCGTGTTAATTGGTATTGGGGCTACCCTAGTGATGGATTTGTGGGCGCTGCTAAGGCAACAATTGTTTAGTATTGCTCCAACAAATTGGGGCATGGTAGGGCGTTGGATAGGGCATATGAGAAAAGGACGGTTCTCCCATACTTCTATTGCAAACGCCGATGCTGTGAGTGGTGAGAAGATCATTGGTTGGACAGCGCATTACGTGATTGGTATTGGCTATGCGGTGTTACTTTTTCTTTTATTTGGAGAGACTTGGTTGCTTCAACCCACGGCTGGGCCAGCTTTAGCACTAGGTATAGCCACAGTAGTTGCACCGTTTTTCGTATTGCAGCCTGGTATGGGCGCAGGAATTGCTGCGTCGAAAACGCCTAATCCTAACGCTGTTCGCCTACACAGCGTTTTAAACCATGCAGTATTTGGCTTAGGGTTGTACCTTTCGGCATTGGTTCTAAGGCTCGTACTTTAGACGTGGCTATAATCGCTTGTTGATTAATTGAATAAAGTTCGGCGTATAATGCGTATTGAAATAAAACGAGCGTAAACGAAGACAGGATGAAAATTTCACTGGAAGAAATAAACAAATCTAACTATGAGCAGGTTTGTGACTTGGACGTGGCCGAAGATCAGCAAGCGCTTGTTGCGTGCAATATGTGGTCGCTGGTTGAGTCTTTTTATAATGATAACCATACCTGTAAAGCCATTTATTGCAACGACCAGCCCGTAGGATTCTTGATGTGGGTTCAGGAAACGCCAACTAAGGTGTCTATTTGGCGCTTTATGATTGATGAGAGCCATCAAAATAAAGGAATTGGCAGAGTTGCTTTATCTCAAGCTATCACGCTTATAAAGCAAACTTCTGAGCTCAAATTTATTGAGATATGCTATAACCCTAAGAATCCTGTCGCCAAAACCTTCTATTCAAGTTTTGGTTTCGAAGAAGTGGGTTTAGATGAAGATGGCGAAGACATGCTTGCTGTTATTGCCATTTAGCCACGGTTAAAAATAATGAAACAGAGAAGCTTAAGGGATCTTAAGATATGGACGTCATAGATATTAAGACTTTTATTCCAAGCAAAAACTACGACATTTCTAAAGCATTTTATTCTGAGATTGGATTTAATGCAGAATACGTAAATGAAGATCTAACACTGTTTGAAAATGGTGATTGTCTCTTCTTTCTTCAGCGCTTCTATAATCCTGAATTGGCGAATAACTTTATGCTACAAATCTGTGTGGCAGACATTCAGGACGCTTTTGAATTGTGCTCGCGCTCTTTACATAAAACGAAAATTTCATCAATTGAGCAACAACATTGGGGAAGCATTTTCTATCTATGGGGCCCGTCGGGCGAACTACTTCACATTACCGAATTAGGTAGCTAGCCGTTTAATTATCGGCAGCTTTCTGTCCTAAGGCGGCAGGTCGCCTCCGCTTTTCATGCACGGCCTGACGATAAACATCAAGTTCTTCTAACACTGAGAAAAGTACATCTCCTGAAACTAGGCGCTTTACGTCACTTGGTTATCAGCAATTTTTTTCAATGTAACCTTCAATGTAACGGTCAATGCTGCTTGTAGTCTCTCTTTGGTGTGAATTTTGCAAAAGCCTGTTTAAAGACACTGAAAATGTCGGTTTGCGTAGTAGCTGATCACTGTTTTTCGATGAGTTTTTGCTTCTTTCCGATAGAAATTTGACGTTTTTCACTGGACACGTGTAATGAAAAGTATGACAAAACCTGTCTCTCACGCTTTGCTGACAGAAAATGGTCGCTTGGTCGCGAAAGCCTTGGCATATACCGCGCTTATCTTGGGCTTACTCTCTGGTTGCTCTTCATCTGACGAACCTAAGAGTCAATTTGCGCAAATCGATACCAGTGAGGTAACTGCCTTAGGCAATGTGGAATATCACACATACATGTTGGCCAACGAGCTTTTCGAGGATGTGGGCCCAGCGCGCCAGTCTCGCTATGCGGTAGTCGGCTTTGTACCTGCCGATACCATGAAATACAGTGCCGACCATCAACACCCGTTAATGTTGTTGGGCCATCAACTTGAACAGGGAATGATTACTGAGGCGACGAAAAGAGGCTTTTCTACTCAAGAATTTAAGCTTTCGAACGATATAATTGTTAGTAACGAAAGCGACAGAGTGTTAACGCGCAATATCGACCAGCTTTCCAACATTGAGCGCGTCGATTTTTATATTACCGGCACTATGGTGTACCAAGAGTCTGGTGCGGTGGTTAACGCTCGAATTATCAACGCTAGAAATAAAAACATTGTCGCTGCGGCAACACGCTTTTTCCCTGCCGAACTGTTTTGGCGAGAAGAGCAAGTAACAACCCGAAACGGCAAGTTATACAGAACTGAAGGTACGAGGTAACCCCATGAAAAGACGAAATCAATACGCGGCGCTTTCGCTCTGTGCCTCACTGCTAAGCGTTAGCGGGTGCTCTATGATGATGGGGGAGGAAGAGGTAGCAGAACAAGCGCCTCAGCGCCCGGCCATGAATGTTATCGATATTACAGCCGCTGACCGTGCTCCCTCAAAGCCAGTCGAAAGTACCAATGATACCCAATCTCAGGGTATGGACGCGTATGGCGCCATTGGTCAACCTCCTTTGTATTCGAGCGTACAGGGCGCGTATAAAGGTCGACCTCTAACCAAGCACATTGGCGACTATGTGAAGAACATGGCGCAAGACTTAATTGCGAATATGGAATATGTGAATAACAAGACACCTATCGGTGTAACCCATTTCGCATTGTTAGACACTGACTTGCAGAAAACGGATTTGCTAGGCCGTCAGATGGCGGAATCTTTTGTTCACGAACTGCATAAATTCCGCGTGCCGGTTATCGACTTCAAAGCCACCGAGTATATTCGCATTACTGACGATGGCGATTTTGTATTAAGCCGAGACTATTTGGAATTGAGCAGCAGCCTTCCTATTGAATATGTGCTAACCGGAACCATGACCAAGCATCAAGGTGGCGTTTTGGTTAACGCGCGTATTTTAGGCATGGAGTCACGTGCCGTCGTAGCAACCGCACAAATGTTAGTGCCGTTCTACGTGGTAGATGCACTTATTCCAAGTGACGGTAGTCAGCAAAACGGCATGCGCGATGGCGTAAAGTTAAGTCGAGGCTAGGAGCAGCAACATGATGTTTAGCCGTAACCTCAATGTAGCGCTTAAAAAGCGACTGACCTGCGCGCTGGTGTTTTGTGGTTTGTCGCTTAGCGGTTGTACAAGCACCAAATCCATAGGTTCTTTTTGGCTAGGTGAAGATGGCGAAATTACCCATCATGAAGAGCCGGTCCCTGTGCCCAGCCGTTCAGGCTTACAATACACACCAGACTCGCGAGATAGAGAATATCAGCAGCATGTTGCGGTAGAGCCCGGCTATAAAGACCCGCTACATAATGGGTACTCACCGTCCCAAACCCACAAGCGGCTGAACGATTACGCCTCGCAGCTGGCCATGGAGTTAATGGAAAATACAACCCGGTTAACTCAACAAGACATGGTAGGTGTGGCGAGTTTTGTTCGGCTTAATCAGTCGCTCAACAACAGCACAGTGCTTGGGAATCAACTTTCTGAATATTTAATTGCCGAACTTCAAGATTTTGGATTAGCGATTGTCGATTTTAAACTGGCAGGTGGGATTACCGTTACACCTGTAGGCGATTTCGTTTTAACTCGTGATGGGGCAGCCCTTGCTAAACAGGTTGAAATGGACCATGTGGTAACCGGCACTATTATCGAGGATGAACGCGGTGTGCGTGTTAATGCGCGTATTGTGTCGCTAAAGAACAAGCAAGTTGTGGCAAGCGCAAACGTGTATATTCCTGCGTTTATCGTAATGGACTTAAACAAAATGGCGAGGGCCGTCTCGCCATAATCCTATCGAGTAACGCCCACCTAATAGCGTTACTCATTTCTTTAGCATAACCGCTATCTATCTACGTTCAACTAAGTACGCTATACAGTGCGTAACATATTCTCTAGCCTAGCTCTGGCTTCTTATCATCTCTCTTGTCATAAAGCGGCTTGTGTTCACCGCATTGAGAAGGTCATTGCTTAGTGGCAATGGCTCCTTGCATAAACTGCTTACTAGTACCTCAGCCATCAATGGCGCCGTAGTTAAACCACGTGAGCCTAAACAGGTTAGGGTACTGACCACGCTGTTAGGCAGCAACGGCGCGCTTGTCAGTGGTTTACCTACGCTTAACATGGCGAACTGGCTTTTGATCACGTCAAAGTTATGCAGAGCACCAACCACAGGCTGATGGTCAGGCGAGCCCAAACGCGTAGCCGCCCTTGCTTTGCCGTCGTGTTGTAATGCCTGAACTATGCTGGTGTTTGCCAGTGCCTGTTCATGTGTGGCAAGGTTCGTTTCAGTTTCTTCGTTTCGAACCTCCGTAGTTAAGTCGTTTTTCACGTAGGTTGAACCTAGCGCATGCCTACCCTCTAATGCCGGAGTCATATAGCCCTTGTGACATAAAACCGTATTAAGACCGTCGATAGGAGGTTGCGTAGGAATGGCTTCTACTTGGCCGCGAACAGGGCGAAGAGAGAGACTGTTAAAATCTTCTGAATTTATTGCCCCTGCGCCCAACGCAAGGATAAGGTGATCGGCAATAACGTTTTTTTCATTACCGCTGAGTGCCGGCTTCTCTTGGGGTAAACCGGCATTGGCAGTAGCGCACGCCGTTTCATTTCCACCACATTTTTCAGGCTCACTAACATTAAAACGAATTTGTACTTGCTGTCTTACTGCCCCGTTAACGGCCTCGCCTGAAGCTATTTCCACATCATCCGCATCAAGAACGCCGGGTAAAGCGCCACCTTCTTGATTGTGTGGCGTTCCCTCAATCACTTTATGCGATACATAGGTGTGATTGAGTTTCAGCGTGAGTTTGCCGCTTTGAAGTGCTTCTTCAATCATGGCATTAACTAGCTGTGGAGGAGAAAGCCATCCGCCCAAGCCAATGTACAAGCCAGAGTAAGGAAGGGCTAGGTTAGCGATATCGCTCACTTCTTTACTGTCCACGGGCTTAATCAAAGCTTCAGGCCATACATCGGCTGTCGCAAGTTTATTTTGGCGCTCTGCTACTTTGTCGTTAAAGCTTAGTTGAATTACGCCACAGAAATCATGGGCAACGTCGGCTAGACCATTGTTTTTTACATGTTTAATAATATGGTCGTAGGCTTGGCGCGCATATAAAAAACTGTGTGCCTGAATGCGGCTAGCAATGCTTGCTTCACTGTGAAGCTGGGGGTAAAACCCACCTTGCGGGTTGCCAGACGCACCACTTGCAAGGGTGTCACCATCAAAATATAGCGTGGTGTTAATGCCGCGCTTCACTAACGCAAGGCACGCCGTGGCTGCCGCAAGGCCTGAACCAACCACTGCAACTTTGCTCGCCTCGGTAACTGCACTATTAACGTAGCGGTAGTATGGACCATTTGGCAGGCGAAGCTTATGTTGTACACTGTCGTTAGCGGTGTTAAAAACGCCGGTCAGCATGTCGCGCTTACGGCCAAACCCCTTACGCTTTTTGATGTCAAATCCTACGCCAGCAAGCCCACGCTTTACGATGCCCGCAGCGGTAAATGTGCCAAAGGTTGTGCCGGTTTTTGACAAGCGAGCCATTTGGCTAAACAGAGCATCGGTCCACATGTCAGGGTTTTTGCTAGGTGCGAAACCATCTAAAAACCAAGCATCAATCAACCCTTCTATAGGTGCGTGCCACTGGGGTAAGAGTTCATGAACATCACCAATCCACAGGTCGAGCGTTGTTGAGTGGCGTTCGAAATACAAGCGGTGACAGCCCTCGAGCCCCATGGGGTAAAGCTCAGCTAGCGCTTCCGCTTCTGCTTTAAGGGCAGGAAAAGCTTCTAGTGCACGTTGCATATCCTGTTGAGGCAGTGGAAACTTTTCTGTGGTAATAAAGTAAAGGTGCTTAAGCGGATGATTCGGGTTCGTTGCTTTAAATTCATTAAAAGCACGCATGGCAACTAAGAAATTCAGCCCAGTTCCGAAACCTGTTTCAGCGATGACAAAAGTAGGGTTGCGCCACTGTTGCCAGCGTTCAAGAAGGTCGTTGCCTGCTACAAAAACGTGTTGGGTTTCATCTATACCGCTGTCGTTAGAAAAATAAACGTCGTCAAAATGGTCGGCGACAGGCGTACCGCTCTCATTAAAATGAACCTGTGCATGCTTAGATTTCACTGTTTATTTTTCTCCGTTTATGTTGTTTTGGTGTTGGCACTCTAAATTGGGGGTTGTTTTTACTCGTTCATCAGCTTGCCCATCCGACGATTGACTTGAAACGTCAGAGCTAGTTTGTTGTGTTAGTGAACAAGACGCCTCTGCGAGTGCTGAAAAGTGCGAGGTGACTTTACTAGTAACGCGCTGTGCGCCAAGCATACCGCCAATGGTGACCCATGTACCGTTAATGTCGATTAATCCGCGGTGATCCATGGTAGGCGCTACAGCTTCTGTTTTTGATATAACCCAGGTTTCTTCTGCAATATCAAAGGTCCAAATTGCGCTATCCGCATTTGAAGGCTCGCCGTTATAGCCAATGCCATTGTAGTTGTAGGGGTTAGTCGAGCCACCCACAAAATAGATTTTATTGGTGGCCTCATCGCCCGCTGCGGCCATGCGATAGCGCGCAGTACCCGTTGGATGGTCAAGTGTGCGCCAATCAATTTTCAAAGGGTTTTGCTTATCAATTACACCTTTAAAGCAGGCGGTTTCAGCAGCAAAGCTGCGGCGTTTATCGCTGTGCGGTGTTACCGATACGCCGTCACAAATTACCATAGTGTTATTAACGATGCCGCCAGCGTGCCCGAATACCGGATTACCTAAGAATGGGCTCGCCTGTTGCCATTGACCGGTTTGCGTATCGTAGGCCTGCACAAGATTTACGTTGCCATCGTTGTGCCAGCCAGAAACTAAGTACACGTAACGGTCTTGGTAAACCAGTGCAGTTGCATCATCAACAGGGACGGGCATAGGCGCCAAAAGCGTATATTCCCCAGTTGTGGGCGAATATTTATAAACATCTGGCGTACTAATTTCATTGTGATGTTCATCCACCGTGTAGCCGCCAAAAATATAAACGCTGTCTTTAACACCCACGGCTACGGATGCCAAGCGGCCTTTTAGCGCAAGGCTGGATGGAACTGGGGGAAGGGCTTGCCACTGCAAAGGTTTATCGTTGTTGTTGATAACAAGCTGCCAAGCACGGTTGTGAACATCGTTATGGGTTTTACCTTTACCCAGTCCCATAAAACTAAATACATATTGTGTGTCGTCTATGGTGACAGAAGCTACGGCATTGTTTGAAACTGGCTCTGGTAGCGCGGGGAGGGCGATAGGCGCAGCTGTTGCTGAGACAGTCGCTGCAGAAGCAATGATAAAGGCAGCCACCACGAAAGAAAGTCGGGGCACCGCACTTAGGAAAATGCGTAGAGCAATGTTTCTTGGCTTTTTTAATAACACAGCAATCTTCAGTTTTATCTAAATTTCGAACGTTTGGCCGCGTATTCTACCTGTCACCTTTTTGTTTTTCCGCAAAAGTTTGTACCTGTTTAAAACTCTTCTTTTCTTATTGCTTCTGCAAATAACAATCTATCAGTAAAAACAATACGTTTATTTGATTGTTGTTGTAAATAATTTGTTAAGTTTGACCGTAGGTCTATTGAAGATTGTTCAGGGAGAAGATATGGCGGGCGTGTTTCACCAATGTGGTCAAAGCATTTGCAAACGCACTAGAGACGAAATGGATGAACGTGCACGTATCATCGCGCATGCACTTGCTGAGCAAGGTGTGTGCGATAACGATGTGGTAGCCATTTTTATGCGAAACCACGTCGACATATTCGAAATAGTAGAGGCATGTCGATATGTGGGCTCGCGCTATGTTTTACTTAATTGGCACAGCCCTATTGTCGAACTTGTGCCTATTCTGGACGACTGCGGTGCTAAAGTGCTGTTCGCTCATCGCGATTTACTAAAGGGTGAGAATGACCTCAAACCATTGTCACTCGTTCCCACCTTGTCAGCGATATACACGATTAAAACGCCAAAAAGCATTTTAGAGCGCTATCATCTTACAGATAATTCACTGTTAGCATCCGAGCCGAAAGCTGGGGAACAGTACCAGTGCTTTGATACGCTATTAGCTGCCCCAAACGCAAAGCGGCACAGTAAACCGCCAAAACGTTTTAAAGGCATGTTTCCCTACACATCTGGCAGTACCGGAAAACCTAAAGGTATTAAGCGAGATGAAGACCTAACGCGGCCAGACCCGTATTTGATATTTAAGGGGCTGTCTGAAGCATTAATGCAGCTATCAATAGGTGATCGCTTTTTCGTCTCGGCACCACTTTATCACAGTGCACCACACGCGCTTACGCTCTGCTGTCTGGCAGCGGGTAATATTGATGTATACATTGAGCCTCAATTCGACCCCGAACGCTTTTTACAGGACATAGAGCGGTTTAAACTGACTCACGCTTATATTGTTCCCACTATGATGGTGAGGCTACTTAAACTGCCCGAGTCGATAAGAAGCAAATACGACACCTCAAGCTTGCGTTTTGCCTTATCAACGGGGTCTGCACTGCCAGGCGACGTGAAAGAAGCAATGATTAACTGGTTTGGTCCAATTTTCTATGAGTCTTACGGCGCTAGCGAATTAGGCTTTATGACCTTAATTTCATCTCAAGAGGCATTAGAGAAGCCTAATTCTGTGGGCAAGCCCATTCCCGGTGCAGCACTTAAAATACTGAGCGACAATAAAGAGGCTTGTGAAGTAGGGGACGTTGGCGTTATATACGCGCATCTTTCTATGTTCGCGCCATTCAAATATACCAATACTACGGGCACGCCGAGTGACTTACATGTTGGTGAATTCACGACATTAGGCGATATGGGTTATGTGGACGAAGATGGCTACTTATATATTTGTGATAGGAAAAAAGACATGATCATCTCAGGTGGCGCCAATATATTTCCTGCTGAAATAGAAAGCGTCATCATAGAAATGCCTGAGGTTGCAGACTGTGCGGTATTCGGTGTGTCTGATGCTGAGTATGGCGAAAAAGTCGTGGTGGCTGTTCAATGCTCACCCGGCAATACGCTTTCTATTGATACCCTACACGGGTATTTAGGTGGCAAGCTAGCGCGGTTCAAGTGGCCTAAAATGTTGCAAATACTCGATGCTCTGCCCAGAGAAGATACGGGTAAAATATTTAAGAACAAACTTAGAGCTCAATTTAGTCAATAAAAGAAACCACTAAAGCTATTTTGAAGGTTTTGTGAAGGTATAAATTAACGCTGGTCATGACCCTGTGCATTCGTGCTACATTGGACTTATTCCTAATAGGTAAGCTTAGACAAAGACGGTAAAAACGAAAAAGAAGGGAAGTGGTAAACCACCTGTTTGTACACTTAAGCCCAGAATTGAAACAGGTACTGCGACGCTGAAGTTTGGCTAACTTGAGCTTGGTTATTGGCAGAGCAGACCACTTTACCATTCAAAATCGTTACCATAAGCCGCAACAACGCAAAGGGTAAACTATGAGAAGAGCAGTTATCACCGGTCTTGGTATCGTATCAAGCATCGGCGTAAATAAAGAAGACGTACTTGCTTCACTTAAAGCGGGTAAGTCTGGAATTACATTTTCAGAACAGTTCGCCGAAATGGGCCTTCGCAGCCAAGTTTGGGGCGACATCGAAATCGATTTAAAAGAGCACATCGACCGTAAAGCAATGCGTTTTATGGGCGATGCAGCAGGCTATGCATACGTGGCAATGCAGCAAGCCATTGCAGACTCTGGACTAGAAGAAAGCGATATTTCAAACGAGCGTACAGGTATTATTGCTGGCTCAGGTGGCGCGTCTTCTGAAAACCAAGTGCTTTCTGCGGATATTCTTCGCGAAAAAGGCGTTAAGCGTGTGGGCCCCTACATGGTGCCTCGCTGTATGGCTTCGACGGTATCAGCTTGCTTAGCGACACCGTTTAAAATTCGCGGCGTGAACTATTCAATTGCCTCTGCGTGTGCCACCAGTGCCCACTGTATAGGTAACGCACTAGAGCTTATTCAACTTGGTAAGCAAGACGTAGTATTCGCCGGTGGCGGTGAAGAGCTACATTGGTCACTATCAAGCCAATTCGACGCGATGGGCGCGCTAAGCTCGAAATATAATGACAACCCAGCGGTTGCATCACGTACTTATGACGCAGCACGCGATGGCTTTGTAAGCTCTGGCGGCGGCGGTATGGTCGTTGTTGAAGAACTTGAGCACGCACTAGCACGCGGTGCAAAAATCTACGGTGAAGTAGTAGGTTACGGTGCTACATCAGATGGCTTCGACATGGTTGCACCATCGGGTGAAGGCGCAATTCGCTGTATGAAGATGGCGATGCAAAATATCGATGCTCCAATCGATTACTTGAACACCCACGGCACGTCTACGCCTGTAGGCGATGTGAAAGAACTTGCGGCGATTCAAGAAGTGTTTGGCCAAGCGGGCGTACCTATTAGTGCAACCAAATCATTAACGGGCCACGCACTGGGCGCAGCGGGTGTAAACGAAGCTATTTATAGCTTGTTAATGATGGAAAATAACTTTATCGCGCCATCAATTAACATAGACACGCTGGACGACGCGGCACAAGGCTTAGATATTGTTACCCAAGCACGTGAAGCAACGCTGAACACAGTGATGTCAAATAGCTTTGGCTTCGGCGGCACTAACGCAACGCTGGTTATGCAGCGTTATAATGGTTAAGCAAAACCGTTAGAACTAATAAGTTTTTAGCTTCATTTAAGAAGCTTGAAAACAAAAAGGGCGTAAACCCGAACACCACGAGTGTTTGTGTTTATGCCCTTTTTTATTGGTGTTATCTATAGCTTTCTAAAGTAAAGATTGCGAACACGACCGTTAGATATCCTAAAGCCATTCACCTTGCCGTGAACATCACGCTCAAATAGGATATCGCCAATTTGTGAGCTAAAAAAGTCATCTTTGACTGGCGCAATATAATGGTCGCTTAGACGGTGATGAGAAATTTTCAGCTGTTTATTTTCTGGTGAAAAGTGATAAGTGGAAGAAAGTTCAGGGCTGAAGTAACTGCCGGCGAATTGCGATAACCAGGTTTTGGTTATTTTGACTGGTGTATAGGCAACCGACACATACGTATCGACATTGTCTACTTTCACTGTCATTAAGCTTTTCTCGTCATTTTTAGTAAATTTAACATAAATCTCTCCCTCTACATTCAGCATCTTGAATGTGTTTTTGCTGATAGGAGCGAGGGCGCTTACGTCGTCTTGGCCCCTTGAATACATTAATTTACCGTTTTCTAAATATATCTCTCGTGAGTACGTTTCTGGTTCATACCAATAGTGACCCACAAAGGCATTTAGTATGTCTTCACTTAACTCAAGAGAATCAGATATTTGTTTAGGTGAGATTGACTCCAGAAATGCGTCAGCAATCGCGTTCTGAGGGGGAGGGTTGTTTTTCTTTATAAGCCTGTCAGCAATTTGCAGAGCCAATTCCCAAGGTCTTGCATCTGCGCCATTATTCAATATTGCTATTGCTAAATTTTGTTTAGGAAATCGAGCCAAATACGAACGAAATCCTGCGTCTCCGCCGCTATGCTGAATATATTTGGTACCTTTGTAGTAGCTAATAAATTGCCCATATGCACCACCAAATGTTTCTCCGTTGTTTAAGGACGCAAGGGTATTCATTTGCTCGATTACGGCAGGGCTACCCACAGTCGGTTCGGTGAAATTAGCCGACCATTTCAGCAGATCTTCTGCTGTCGTAAACAAACTTGTTGCACCTACATTTGAAAAGTTCAGCACACTTTTTTTGTAACCATTGCCGCTGCGTTCGTATGAGTAGGCCCTATTGCTAACGATCTTTTGATGGTCGTCGTAAAACAAGCTGTTACTCATATTCAATGGCGTGAACAGCCTTTCCTGTGTGAATTGAGCAAAAGATTTACCACTAACACGTGCAACAACCTCTGCTAATAGTGTGAACCCGGTATTTGAGTACAGAAACTCTTCTCCCGGTTTGAAGTTTAGCTCTTTCTGTTTTGCTACCATTTTTAGTACGTGTTCGGTAGTGATTACGTCATCTAATCGCCAACCAGCCATACGCAACAAATTCCATTGATCACGCATGCCGCTTGTATGTGATGCTAAGTGTCGTAAGGTTATAGTGTGACCAAAATCCGGTACTTCTGGAATGTATTGTCGTATGTCATCATCGAAATTTAACTTACCTTCTTCAGCAAGTAGAAGAATGGCGAATACGGTAAATTGCTTCGATACAGATGCAACGTGAAACATAGTTTCTGGCGTAACAGGTATATCGTATTCTAGGTTTGCGCTGCCATAACCTTTTGAAAATATAATCTCTCCATCCTGCATTACTGCAACTGAGGCCCCTGGCTTATTAATATCATCGAATTGGGTAAATAGCCGGTCAAACTCGAGTGTTTGTTGTGAAGGGCCATTAAGAGGCTTTTCAGGTTTTGAAGATGGTTGGCAGGCGCTTAAACCAATCAATAGTAGTAAACTAATGACTAGACGCGCTGCAAGATTAGGCATTTTAACGATTCCTTGTTATCACTTATTTTCAATTTTTTCCGACGAAGAGCAAACGTCAATACGCTGTAGAAAAACGCAAAAGCTATTAAACCGCATAATAAGGCAGTGACTCAAATATAACACACGATTTTTGTTCGACAGCTGCTTTTACGCAATCCTTGCGCTACTTGCTACTTGCTACTTGCTACTTGCTACTTGCTACTTGCTACTTCTCAAACAACATAAGATTGCTCGATACCGGTCATGGCTGATTTGAGTGTTAGGCCACTTTTTGTCTTTTGAAGCCAGTGATTTTGAGGGGCCGACGTGTACGTGAAGCAGAAGGTCGGATTTTGATTAAGTGCAGTGTTTCGAGTGGCGCTAAACTAGTCGTTTAACGAAGTGCTCTGGAGCCACCTGTTAAGCCAAACTTTTATCACTTCATTGGCAGTCTTTGCCAATATCTGCCATAATTTGAGGGTGGTGAACATTCGGAAATAGACAATGGCAACTTTAAATGTGTCGCTTCCTGACGAAATGCGTACGTGGATTGATGAACAAGTAAAAACTGGCAAATTTGCTAATGCTAGTGATTATATTCGCGATTTAGTACGTCGCAATCAGAGTGAGCGAGAGGCAATTAGCTTAGCTCTCATAGAAGGTGAATTGAGTGGGAAAAGTGATAAGAATGTTTTAGATATTATTCAAGCTAAGAAAACCCGAGCCTCAGAATGAATAAATATACCCTCTCTAATAAAGCAGAGGAAGATATCTCCGTGATTTACGATTATTCAGCCAATATTCATGGCGTAACTCAAGCTGAAGCCTATCTTGTTGCCCTACACGAAGCTCTCGTTATTTTGGCGGAAAACCCTAGTATCGGTACTTCAGCAGAGGATATCAGAAAGACTTACTTTCAACTGCCAGTTCATAGGCACATGGTCTTCTATAAAAAAGTCGATGATGGTATTTTCGTCATTAGGGTGCTTCATCAACAAATGAAATACTCTATGCATCTATCCGATTGAAACTCTCAGGAAAGACCTAGTAATGCGGCGAAAGTGCCAAGTCAAATAGAGAAACAAATTACTCATTAAATGTCTGCTCATTTATTTCGAGCAACAATCACTACAGTAAATGAGCGATTCCGCTAATTATTTCGGTCAATTAAACTGGTAACGACTAAACAGAGTTTCTGGCTCGGGAATAGTGATTTTCCCATAATGCCGTTTCAGTAAACCTTCACTTTCAAGCTCACCTAAAAGCTGATTAACCGTTTGCCTGCTGCTGTTTATCATTTGCGCTAAAGACTCTTGCGAAAGGGTGAGGGTAATCGCATTGTTTCTTGGTAAGTGCTGACCGTAGCTGGTGGTAAGCATTAAAAGCCGTTTTACCAGTTGGTGCTTAAGGCTAAGCCCTGCGCTCGAGTCAATAAACTGAAAAGCACTGCGCACCCGTGTGCATAAAAGGCGAGTAAAATGCGGGTAGAGTTCAGGATATTGCTCAAGCAGTGCTTTAAACGCGTTCTTTTGAATAATCGCCACGGTGCAATTTGTCTCGCAGAAGTTGTCGTGAGTACGAGGGAGGTCGTCAAACATCGATATCTCACCAAACCAGGTGCCGGGGCCCAGTAGCGCAAATAGCATCTCTCGACCATCTACGCCCACTGTAACAACTCTTAAACGGCCCTCGCATACCCCATAAAAACCGACACCGTCTTCACCTTTGGCATGCAGTTGCTGCCCAGCTTTTAGGTGTTTTAGACGCATCTTGTCGAACATGGCTTCCTGCAAATAGGGTGGAAGCGCGCCGAACCATGTAGAGCTAGCGAGAACAGGTTTAAATTTTTCCATTTAACAAATTTCTTACAATGTCGTATATCCGACAGTGTATAGCAATTACTGCGCGTAATGTAGGCGGTAAGAAAAAGTAAGTGGAAGTTTTATTGAAACGCTCAAGGTAGCGAGCCTTCCACCTAGGGCTCTCCCGCCTCAAATGAAATTAATTTGTACATTAAAAGAGTAAAGCTATGACAGATTCAGTAAAGTCGAAAGTTAGCAGTGAAGAATGGCAAACCCGTGTTGACCTTGCCGCATGTTATCGCGCAGTTGCTATGTATGGTTGGGACGACCTTATTTTCACCCATATTTCTGCCCGTGTTCCTGGGCCTGACCATCATTTCTTGATTAATCCTTACGGTTTAATGTTTGATGAAGTTACTGCATCAAGCTTGGTTAAAGTTGATCTTCACGGTAACAAGGTAATGGAAAGTGAGTACGACATTAACCCAGCAGGTTTTACTATTCATAGCGCTGTACATGAGGCTAGAGACGATGCAAAATGTGTGTTGCATTTGCACACAGCAGAAGGTGTGGCGGTATCCATTTTAGAAGAAGGGTTGCAGCCATACTCGCAACAGTCGCTTTTTCCGCTGGCGTCGCTTTCCTATCATGCCTACGAAGGCGTGGCGCTAAACCCAGAAGAAAAAGTGCGATTGGTTCGCGACCTTGGCGATACCCAATTTATGATTTTGCGCAATCACGGGCTTTTAACCTGTGCAGACAATATTCCCGATGCATTCTTGTTTATGTTTATTATGCAGCGCGCCTGTGAAATTCAGTTAAAAGCGCAGGCCACAGGCAAACCGCTTATTCCAATTCATTCGGCAATTCTAGATGGCATTCGAATGCAGGCCGATCAAGTCACCCGGCAGGCTGGTGGTTCGTTAGCATGGCCGGGTATTAAACGACGCGTTGAACGCCGTTTCCCTGGATATGACAAGTAACGGCGTGAAGTTTAACGTTATCTAATACGATGATCGCAACGGATGAAGTGGACAAAAAACGTGAGCTAAAGCGGTTTGCTCTAAGCGTTCCCGTTTTAAAGGATTGTATGAACTTCGGCCGTCTCTTTAATGTTGCGGCCAAACGTGCATCAAAATGACGTAAATTAAACGAATCACCGACAAGATAAATCAAGGGCGCTGGGTTACTAAAAGCCTAAGTTAAGGTACACTTAGCGCCATGAAAATACTTCTTGAAGATACCATTCCGTTTGGCACCGATTACCTTAATAGCGTAGGTGAGGTTGAAACCTATGCATGGCAATCTCTTGTGCCTGAAATGCTGCGCGATGTAGATATTCTTGCGCTACGTTCTACCACCAAGGTTACCCCTGAACTGCTGATCAGCGCTAGCAAGCTCAAGTTTGTTACTACGGCAACGGCGGGGATAAATCATCTAGATAAAACGCATTTAGATAGCGTGGGTATTATGCATAGCAGTGCAGCAGGCTGTAATGCCGTAGCGGTTGCCGAATACGTGTTGAGTGCTTTGCTGCACGCGCAAAAAGCCCAAAAGCTTGATTTATATAATGCGACAGTGGGAATAGTAGGCGCTGGTAATGTGGGGACTGCACTATCACGTATTTTAACGGCAGTTGGCATTGAACACTGCTTGTACGACCCTCCGCTACAGCAAGCGTTAGCCGGTACTGGTAAAACGAAGCATAACGGGCAGTCATTTGTAGATTTAGCACAAATAGCACAGTGCGACGTTATTTCGCTTCACGTGCCTTTTATTAAAGGCGGCGATTATCCCACCTATCAGATGATCGACAAGACATTTCTGGAAGGATTAACGTCAAACCAACTGCTTATCAATGCATGCCGAGGCGAGGTTATCGATGAAGCAGCACTGCTTAGCGTACTTCAAGGGGAAAAATCGCCAACGGTAGTACTCGATGTATTCGATAATGAACCTGCCATAAACACAGCACTATTTGATTATGTTTGGTTTGTTACGCCACATATTGCGGGTCATTCTGTAGAAGGCAAAGTTCGCGGTACGCAAATGATTTACGAACAAATTTGTGAGGTAGTGGGTACAGCACCAAACAAAGCGCTTAGCGACTTTTTAGAGAAGACCAACCCGATCAAAGCTGCGTTAAATTCGCCCGAGGCAACGCGGTTGTCGGTTGATGATCTCATTGCCGTATTCCACAATGTGTATGACGTTGCCATAGACGATGAGATAACGCGAAACGCATTTGCGTTAACGTCGGGCCATGATGAAACGCCAGACGCACACATTGCGAATACGTTCTCGGCACTGCGCAAGCAATACAGAGTGCGTCGCGAGTGCAGCGCCTATGCGTTACACTTGCCACAGAACACCAGTAAGCAAATTCAAAACACATTCACCGAGCTTGGCTTTCAGGTAAGCTTGGTTTAGTTATATATAAATTAGGAGCATAAAGCATTATGTCGCAAGCGTTTGACGTCGCGGTACTTGGCGCCACAGGTTTAGTGGGCCAAACCATGATTGAACTATTAGAAGAGCGAGACTTTCCGGTAAACCGTTTGTATCCGCTTGCCAGTAAACGTTCAGCTGGTAGTACCGTATCGTTTAAAGGCGAAGACATTGAAGTGTTAGATGCTGATGACTTCGATTGGTCATTAGTGCAGTTCGGCTTTTTCTCAGCGGGTGGCAGTATTTCTGCAAAATTTGCCCCGCTAGCCGCAGAGGAAGGCTGTATCGTTATCGACAATACTTCAGAGTTTCGTTACGAGCCAGATATCCCTCTTGTAGTGCCAGAAGTTAACGCGCATGCACTGGCAGAATTTCGCAATAGAAACATTATTGCCAACCCTAACTGCTCGACCATTCAAATGATGGTTGCGTTAAAGCCTATTCAAGATGCTGTAGGTATCGACCGCATTAACGTCTGTACCTATCAATCAGTATCGGGTGCTGGCAAAGAAGCAATGGAAGAACTGGCTAAACAAACCGCTGGCTTGCTAAACGCTCGAGAAGTTAAAAATGAAGCGTTCAGCCGTCAGATTGCGTTTAACGTTATCCCTCAAATCGATGTCTTCCAAGACAACGACTACACCAAAGAAGAAATGAAAATGGTGTGGGAAACGCAGAAGATAATGGGCGATCAAAGTATTTTGGTGAACGCGACAGCGGTACGTGTACCCGTGTTTTATGGGCACGCTGAGGCAATCCATTTAGAAACTAGCTCACCCATTGATGCGCAGCATGTCAAAGAGCTATTAGCTGATGCTCCCGGCGTTACTGTTTATGACGGAAACGAGCAGTTTCCTACTCAGGTAAGCAGCGCGAGCGGCAATGATATCGTGCACGTTGGAAGAATTCGCAACGATATTAGCCATCCATGTGGTTTAAACCTATGGGTTGTTTCTGACAACATCCGTAAAGGCGCAGCGACAAACAGCATTCAAATCGCAGAGACCTTGATTCGCGACTATCTATAGTTAGTAAAAGCGGTTAATTTTTTAGCCGCTTGTTCGGCTAAGCACAGGAAAAGGTAAATATTTTTCTGTGCTTGCCGATACGCAATGAAAGGGATGTTATTGAAGTAACATAGACGGTTAACTTAAGGGGCATAGTAAGGCAATACTGTCGTCAAACTAGATCACCCTTGATAACTGGTTTATAGTTTGTAAAGTTAGGAACAAAACAACGTTAAAAAACAATAGACAGTCAGACACTTAGGCAAAGTGTAAGAACACTTAAAAGCGCAAAAAAATCTTACCGCCAAGGTCATAACAACTGTTAAACGCCAACTTGATGAGAAACACGACAAGGTGGCTTCAGAATAAAAATAAAAGCCAATATTTTCTTCAGTACTGATTGGCTAAAAAATCCGCCCACAGGTCACGGGTGGTAAAGACGCTTGAGGGCATATAGGACTGCTATGAAATTGCATTTGACGGGCTTACTTTTACTCACACTATGTTTGTCTGGCCCTATTATTACTGTAGATGCACAGGAACGTGTTACCTTTCTAAAAGGTCCTAAGGACGCTACCGACCAATTTTCAGGGTTGGAATATGGCCCTATAGATGCCAACGACACTCTGTGGCGAATTGCCGAGCGTTACCGCCAGAATAATAACCTGAGTGTTTATCAGGTGATGGCTGCCATTTATGAACTTAACCCCAACGCTTTTGAAAACGGCAATTTAAACCTATTGGTTGATGGTGCTGTTTTGAAGCTGCCATCAGAACGCTACATAGCTCGTATTGATAAGCAAAAAGCCCAAATGCGCGCTGAACAGGACGATAGGGCATTTGCAGAAATGCTTAACCAGCCTGGCAGCAGTGTCAAAAACATTAAACCGGCGTCTCCTTTAGTTAATCAGCAAGACCTTACCCAAACACAAACTGACATTGAGCAGAAGATAACCCGTTTAGATGCAGAGCAAACACGTCAATTCGATGAGTTGCGTATGCAATTTGCTGCTTCATTGGAAAACGTAGAAGCCATTCTTAACGAAAACAGACGGCTGTACGAGCGCGTTGAAGCAGTGAATGGGGAGCTAGAATCACTACGAGGGCAAGTTGAAGGCGACGTAAAATCACAGCTTGATATGCAGGTAGCGCTGCAGCAAGAGTTGCTGGATATGATTAAGGCCGAGCAAGCACAGCGCGAAGCAGAGAAGCAGTCATCTTTTCTTTCAGCACTAACTAGCCCAATTAGTTTAATAACCGGTTCGGCGCTGCTCTCGCTATTGCTCGTGGGTGGCTTAATCATGTGGCTATTGAAACGCAATAGCAAACCGGAAGAAGAACCTTCGCCCGGCCCTACGATTACTTCCGAAAGTGATGATGTACCTGTGCCTGACGCGGATATCGGCGATCTTTCAAGTGCTCTTGCGCCAGATTTAGACGATAACGCAGAGTTGTCAGACGATGATTTATTTAACGACGATGATTTACTTGATGACGTACTGACATCTGATTTAGAGGAAAGCTTGGATGACGAACTTGAAACGTTTGCAGACCTTGAAGACGACATGTTGGTGCCAGATGATGGCGGCGACGATCTATTTGAGGCCGGTGACGACGAGTTGGACCAAAGTGAGTTAGACAGCCTGTTCGATGACGATGACTTATCAGATAAAGTCTTAAATGATAACGATGATGATGACCTAGAAGGTTTCGACTTATCAGGCGATGACGATGTTTTCGAAGAGAGCGGCGACGACAGTAGCGAGCAGGAATCAAGCGAATCTGACGATGAATTAGCAAGCGATGACGTTGAAGACTTCGATATCGATGACTTACTCGACGATGTGCAGAGCCAAGAAGCGAATGAGCCAGATACCGACGAACTGGCGGATGTCGATGATATAGACCCTGATGAGATTTTAAATGAGGTCAATGAAGCATCTGAATCAGGTAACGTTGATGAAGATGATATTGACGCGTTACTAGCAAGCTCTGTGGAAGAGGTTGAAAACGACGTTGATGATAAAGAAGAAAGCGAAAGCCTAACCTCGCTTCCGAGTGTGGAAGATGAGGATGATAAGCCCGAGATAAGTATTGACGACTTGCTAGAAGAGCATGGCGTTGACGCGGGGCTTACCGATGAATTAGATAGTAATGATGACCTCATTAACGAGGATATGCTGAGTAAGCTTGATGACGAGATTAATCAGCAGAACAAAGAAATAGACAAAATAACCGACGATTTGCTTAATGAAATTGAGCAGATAGAGATGATGGGCGGTCTCGGTGACGATGATGAAGATGACGATTTTGATGAAGAAATAACGACAACGTCTCCTTCGCCGCAGTCTATTCAAAGCCTTGACGCTATCACTGATGATTTAGATGAATTTGATAGCGATGAGATAATTGATAGTGACGAGATAGAGTTGGATGCTGATTTTAGCGACCCACTATCCGACGATCTTATTGCAGAGCTACAGGCCGAGGATGAAGCTGCTGAACCGGATGGTGAAGAGCCTTTAGCGGAAAAACAGCCTTTAGCGGAAAAACAGCCTTCAGCGGAAAAACAGCCTCTTACGTCTGACGCCCCGTCAGAAGAAAGCGCCCCTTCGGATGTGTCGGAACCAATGTCTGAAAGCGATGATGGTGAATTCGAAGACCCATTTACCGATGAATTACTTGCTGAACTTGAAGCTGAATTAGAAGAAGAGCCTGAGGTTAGTCCTGAGTCTGATGACGAAAGTATAGACATTTCAGACGGTGTAGATACGGACAATGCCGAAAGTACCGAAAGTGAAGACAATGAAGGCAGCGAAGATAATGAAGCAGACTTTAGCGACCCATTAACTGACGAACTACTCGCGGAACTGGAAGCGGAAGAGTCGAAAAGTAGCGAAGATGTAGACCTACTAACCGACGAATTATTGGCGGAACTCGAATCAGACGCAGTACAGGACAGCGACGAAGCCGCAGGTGATGAAGTAGAGCTAGAGCCTGCGCTCGAAGAAGACGAATCAGCAGGCGAGGCCGCAGATGAAGCAGCAGAGTTAGAGCCTGCGCTCGAAGAAGACGAATCAGCAGGCGAGGCCGCAGATGAAGAAGCAGAGTTAGAGCCAGCGCTTGAAGAAGACGAATCAGCAGGCGGAGTCGCAGGTGATGAAGTAGAGCTAGAGCCAATGCTCGAAGAAGACGAATCAGCAGGCGAGGCCGCAGATGAAGAAGCAGAGTTAGAGCCAGCGCAGGAACAAGGTGAAACATCTGGCGATCCACTAGATGATGCTATTGAAGCGTTTGAAAGAGAAATGATGGATGATATTCCATCGTTTAGTCAGATGGATACTGATGCTGTTGACGAAGAAGATACTAGCTCAGCGCAAGAGAGTACCTCACAACAAGATACGCCTATCGAAGATGAGCCGTCTTCCGATAAGGATGAATATGACGATAGTTTGTTAGATGCGGCGTTTGATGACATAGACAGTTTTGAACTTGAACAGGAAGTTGATGGTGTTGTTGACGATGAAGCGCCACAATCAGAAGAAAGTGTCGAAGATGATGCGCTTTCAATAGATGAAGAAACTCCTGCTGCTGCAAGTTCAGACGAAGAAAACCCAATTGATGAAAATAGCGTTCAGGATAGTAAACAAAGCGAGTTTAACGAGCTTGACGATGTACCAGGCCTTGATGATTGGTTAACTGGTTCAGACGATGACGATTCGGTGGACGACAATGAAATACTGGACGATTTAGATAGCGCAGAGTTTGATGAATTACTTCAAAGTCTTGAGTCGGACGGTTTAGCTGAACCTGCTGATATTGATGATGAAGATGAATCCACGGATTCTGAGCCAAAGCAAGATAACGAGGCTGAAGATACCTTCGAGCTTGAGCAAGATGATGAGGCCGAAGATACCTTCGCGCTAGAGCAAGATGACGAAGCCGAAGACACCTTCGGGCTAGAGCAAGATAACGAGGCTGAAGATACCTTTGAGCTTGAGCAAGATGATGAGGCCGAAGATACCTTCGCGCTAGAGCAAGATGACGAAGCCGAAGACACCTTCGAGCTTGAGAACGACACAGACGAGTTAGATGATCTTGCTATTCCAGATGACGTTGATTTAGATATCGCCACGCCATCTGAGGTCGAGCCCGATGGGCCGCTGTCAGAAGAAGCACAAAGCTCTGAAACGCAAGAGAACGACCTGAAGCTTGATAACCCTGACTTAGACCTAGCGGCATTATTAAGTGACGGAGAAAGTGAAGGTGATTCGCAAACGCCACCTGAAGATTTTCTAGACGTAGAATCGTTAATGGATGACGGTGATGATGGAAATACAATAGACCCAGACAGCCAAATGCTAGACCTTGACGTGAGTTTATCTGATTTCACAGGCGTATCTGATGAGGATACTGTTATTGATATTGATAAAGACGCAGGTCAGAACGCTAACCTTGATTTGGCGCGAGCTTATATAGAAATGGAAGATGTGGAAGCGGCAAAAGAGTTACTTGACGAAGTAATAAAAGAGGGTAGTGAAGAGCAAAAGCAGGAAGCGGAGTCCATACTGGCTAAAATCGTATAGCGGACAATAGTTTTTAAAAAATTAATGAATATCGGCCTGTTTACTTTTACGGTATACCGGTCTTTTTATATGGGGCTTTTAGGTAGTCACGTCGTTGCAAGTTGCTAATGAGATGACTACACTTAGCGCCTTTTTAGCGAAGGGGTAACACAGACATGGGGCGAATTGCCTTAGGGATTGAATACGATGGGGCTGCTGTTTACGGTTGGCAACGCCAGCGGGAGGTACCCAGTGTTCAAGAGCATCTTGAGAAAGCATTATCAACGGTGGCCAATGAGCCTATTGAGGTGCAATGCGCTGGACGCACTGATGCAGGTGTTCACGCCACTGGCCAAGTTGTTCACTTTAACTGTGACGCACCACGGTCAGAGCGTGCATGGACGTTAGGTGTAAATGCTAATTTACCAAACTCTGTTGCCGTTACATGGGCAAAAAATGTGGCTGATGATTTCCACGCACGTTTTTCAGCTACCCATCGCCGCTATCGCTATGTTATCCACAACGCCAAAATGCGCCCCGCCATACTCAGTTCGGGCGTTACCCACATTCATCGCGAATTAGACGAAAAAAAAATGCACCTTGCTGCTCAAGCACTATTGGGTGAGCAGGATTTTACGTCGTTTCGCGCCGCGCTATGCCAAAGTAAAACGCCGTTTCGCAACGTTACCAATGTAGGCGTGTACCGCCAAGGTCGCTATGTGATTATAGATATCCGTGCCAATGCTTTCCTGCATCACATGGTTCGCAATATCACTGGCGCGCTTGTTGAAATTGGGGCAGGGGAGCAAGATGTAAACTGGATTGCTCACCTGTTAAGTTTAAAAGATAGAAGCAAATCTGCAGCCACGGCGAAGCCAAACGGTTTGTACCTGGTAGACGTAACTTACCCTGAAGAGCATAACCTGCCTAAAGGGCCTTTNGGGCCGCTGTTTCNTGCCAGATTGCACATAGCACCGTCGACGTATACAAGGAAGTCGTGTGACCACGTTTCAATTATTATCAAGAATTTTTGGTTTATTACTGTGTTTAACGGCATTAGAGTGTGGTGCCGATATAAAAGATAAAATCTCTAGCGTACGCTTCGCGGTTAACACACCAGGCGCTGCCCCTTATTTATATTATGATGAGAATTCAAAACGCTATGAAGGCATAGTCGTCGATTTTTTTAACTCGGATGAGCTAGCGAATCAGTTTCGTATCGTTTATTTAGACTCGAATCGTGCTAGAAGCGAAGATTTATTAAAGTCATCATCGATAGATTTGTTTTTATCTTCTGAAAGTTGGATAAGTAAACCGAACGACTTTCTGTTTAGCGAAGAGTTGATAAAGCATGACAGCTATATCTACTCAACTTCAAATTTTGAAGGGCCATTTGTACCTGAGGAAAACTTATCTTCTAGTATTTGTACTAGATACGGCTTTACTTATCCCGTTTTACAGCAGTACTTTGAGAGAAAAGAAGTCAATATTCAGAGGGTTGACTCAAGTAGCCAATTTACAATGGCTATGATGATGTCGAAAGGGCGCTGTGACTTTGCGATAATGAATGAGCATAATGCGCGTGCTGTTATGTTTAACAAGACGTTTTGCTCTTCGGAATTCTATCAGTCACCTAACGTTGTTAGTCGGGCTCATTTAGTGTTTGTTATTCGTTCTGATTCAAACTCTCTCAAAAATAAAATAGATAGCGCACTGAAGCATTTTGTCGAAAGCGGACAAAGGCAACTATCGCTAGAACGTCATTCAGGGGTTAATCAGTTTCCAAAAGTTAAATGTCACGGTGCTCGGTGAAACCAGCATTCTATGAATCTCGCAAGTGATAATTTAAGTAAAAGCTAACAGCGGTTAGCATTACTTATGTCGACTGCTAACTTCTAAGACCAGTTTTGTTTTTTCCATTTCGTTGTATTGTGGTCTAATAGCGCGCTATATTAGGTAGCTGTTCTATTGTGTTACGCATTTTTTCTTTGTAATACAGTATGAAACTTAAAAATTTAATGTGTTGTTGACCACAAGTATGAACAAATATTAATCGTCACGGTCGGCAAACAAAAACAAAGGATTCAATTTCCATGAGCTGGATTCAAAAAATTCTTCCTCGCACGCAAACATCGCACAAAGGTAATGTACCTGAGGGTATTTGGACAAAATGTGGTTCGTGCCAAGCTGTGCTGTATAAAAGCGAACTGGAAAAACTTCAGGAAGTTTGCCCTAAGTGTGATCACCACATGCGAATTACAGCACGCCGCCGCATTGATGCGTTCCTAGACGACGGCGATCGCGTAGAACTCGGTGCCGAGCACGAACCTCAAGACGTACTCAAATTTAAAGACTCAAAGCGCTACAAAGACCGTATAGTAGCTGCGCAAAAATCCACTAACGAGAAAGACGCACTAGTGGTCATGCAGGGTAAGCTTAAAGGCATGCCAGTTGTAGTTGCCTGCTTCGAGTTCGCCTTTATGGGTGGGTCAATGGCCTCGGTTGTCGGTGCGCGTTTTGTTGCCGCAGTAAATGCGTGTTTAGAAAACGACATGCCGCTTATTTGTTTTAGTGCAAGTGGTGGCGCGCGTATGCAAGAAGCCCTCATGTCACTAATGCAAATGGCAAAAACTTCAGCAGCCTTGGCCAAAATGAGTAAAAAAGGTCTGCCTTACATCTCAGTTTTAACAGACCCTACAATGGGTGGTGTTTCTGCAAGCTTAGCTATGCTTGGTGATATCAACGTGGCAGAGCCAAAAGCGCTTATTGGTTTTGCTGGCCCTCGCGTAATTGAACAAACGGTAAGAGAAAAACTGCCTGAAGGTTTCCAGCGCAGTGAATTCCTTGTTGAGAAGGGCGCAATTGATATGATTGTTGACCGCAGAGATATGCGTGATAGATTACACAGCCTGTTGGTTAAGTTGCATTATAAGAATTAGTGAATAACGAAAACAATCTAAAAGCTGGCTCGGCGCCAAACGCAAACGAGGGCACATTGTCTTCAAATACGCAAAAAAGCCTGGGCCAGTGGTTATCCTACCTCGAATCTATTCATCCTAGTGCCATTGATATGGGGCTAGACAGAGTTAAAGCTGTAGCGCAGTCTATGGCGCTTTCTTTATCGCAATCGCTTGTTATTACGGTAGCTGGTACTAACGGTAAAGGCACCACGTGTCGTTTGCTCGAGCAAGCTATGCTGTCGCAAGGAAAAAGTGTTGCGGTATACAGTTCGCCCCATTTAACCGATTATCGAGAACGGGTTCGTTATAATGGTGAGTTACCGCCAGCGAATGAGTTCGTTAAAGCTTTCGAGTTTGTTGAAAAGTCGCGAAAGGAAACGGAAGGCGACCCCATCACCTTAACCTATTTTGAATTCGGCACCTTAGCGGCAATGAAAATGATGCAGTCGTGGGAAGTGGATGTGGTTATTCTAGAAGTAGGGCTTGGCGGGCGACTCGATGCGACCAACATTATCCACCCAGATTTGGCCATCATCACTACTATCGACCTTGACCATCAAGATTGGCTAGGCAATACCCGTGAAAAGATTGCCCGAGAAAAAGCAGGCATTATGCGTAAAAACGGTAATGCGGTGGTGGGCGATTTATTCCCGCCATCTTCGCTTTACGATGTGGTAAACGAGCTACAGGCGAATGTACGCTGGGCAACACAAGACTTCGTTACTGTAGTAGCAAGTGATTATAGCGAGTGGAGCTGGAAAGGAAAAAACAGCAGCTATGCATCGTTACCTTATCCAAAGATCCCACTTCAAAACGCAAGCACTGCGCTTGCCGCATTAGAATTGCTAGAGTTACTGCCTGAAGAGCAAGTGGTTCGAGATATTATTAAAAACACCACTATGCCAGGACGACAGGAAACCATTAGCGAGTCGCCATTAGTGGTTGTAGATGTAGCGCATAATCCACAAGCAACGGCTGAGATGCAAAACTGGCTAAACCGATACGATGTAAGCAAGATGCGTATTGTGGTAGGCATGCTTAAAGATAAGTCTATAGCGGAAACATTGGCCCCTTTAGCAGCGCTGAATGCTGATTGGTATGTAGCATCCACAAGTGGCCCGAGAGGGTGTGAGGCAGAAGTACTTGAAAATGCACTTGTTAATGCCGGCACAACCATAGAGAATATAGAGACGTTTCAAACCGTGACCTCGGCATATCAACGCGCGCTTGCAGATTATCAAACCGGTGAACTTATTCTCGTTTTTGGTTCTTTTGTTACCGTAGCAGACGTGCTTGCTGAGCAAAACTAACACGGTCTTTGTAGAGTAAAAATACGTGTATTCAAGCAGGAGAGCACAGTGACATCGGCATTAAAGAATAGACTGGTAGGAACGATTATCGTCGTTGCTTTAGCGGTCATTTTTTTACCAGACTTTCTTGATGGCAAAAAGCAAACTAACAGAGAGCCTTTCGCCTCTGTCCCTGCTAACCCTCCCAAGAAACCAATTGTAGATCCTGAACCTTTTCCTTCTGAGCGGGTGGCAAAAGCGGCGGTTCCTGCTGTAAAACTAGAAGACGAAAAGGCAATTGACGATGAGCCCGCACAGGCTCAGTTGTCTGAAAGCTCGAAGGCAAACGTAGCGAAATCGCCACAAACGAAAGTTATTGAAGAAGATAAGCTTGCTAGTCAAACCGTTGTCGATACGAAAAGTGCTACGGCCGACGACGATGCGGGTTGGGTAATTCAACTTGGAAGTTTCCGCCACGAAAAAAATGTTAAGGCGCTACTAGCTAAGCTGGAAAAAGCAGGCTATCGCGCGTTTAGCCGTAAAATCCAAACAAACTCGGGGCCACTTAACAAGGTTTTTGTTGGCCCTGACCTAGATAAAAAGAAGCTTGAATCAGCGTTGCCACATTTAAAAGAACTCACGAGCCTTAAAGGTAAAGTCACCACGTTTAAAGTGGAGTAGCTCCTTAGCTTTAGTGTGACGATTAGCATTACAGACTAGTAATATTTCTATCTTCTGTTAGAATGCGCGCCATCTCGCCAAAGGCTCGTTGCTTCACAACTGAAAGCAACATCAACGCAATAAAGAGACGATGAACTGGGTAGACTTTTCCATACTGGGTATCATTGCGGTATCTACCTTAATAAGCCTTATTAGAGGGTTTGTTAAAGAAGCCATCTCATTAGTGGTATGGTTTGCTGCACTCTTTATTTCAAGCAATTTCTACGCTGACCTCGCCGTTTACTTCACGGCCATTGACGATCCGTATCTAAAAAATGGCGCTGCCATTGCCGCGCTATTTGTCGCAACGCTCATTTTGGGCGGTATGATCAATTATGTAATTAGCCAGCTGGTACTGGCCACCGGGCTGTCTGGTACAGACAGAGCCCTAGGTATAGTTTTTGGCGCATTGCGTGGCGTGCTTATTGTTAGCGCATTGCTCTTTTTCATGGATACCTTTACTAGTGCAGCCACTGCAGCGTGGTGGCAAGCGTCGGTACTCATCCCAGAGTTTGGTGTCATTATTGAGTGGTTTTCAGTTATGTGAAAGACTCCTCCAGTTTTTAAATCCCGCTTGAAATAGGTAACGCACATGTGTGGTATAGTCGGAATAGTTGGTAAAACGCCCGTAGCTCAGTCACTGTACGACGGTCTAACGGTTATTCAGCACCGTGGACAGGATGCCGCAGGCATAATGACTATCGACCAAAATATGTTTAATTTGCGTAAGGCAAATGGCTTGGTTCGGGATGTTTTTCATACGCGTCATATGAAAAGGCTATCGGGCAATATGGGAATTGGTCATGTACGCTACCCAACTGCCGGTACATCAAGTTCAGCTGAAGCCCAGCCGTTTTATGTGAACTCGCCGTTTGGTATTGCCTTTGCGCATAACGGTAACCTTACTAACGCCCATGAGCTTCAAGAAGAAGTTTTCCGCATTGCTCGTCGCCATATCAATACCACCTCAGATTCAGAGCTTCTACTAAACATTCTTGCTCATGAGCTTCAGCAGGTAGCGGGTTTAAGCGTAAGTGCTGAACACATATTTGAAGTGGTAACTAAAGTTCATAAGAAAATACGTGGTGCCTATGCCGTAGTGGCTGCCATTATTGGTCAAGGTATTGTGGCGTTTCGCGACCCGCACGGTATTCGCCCATTAGCGCTGGGCAAGCGTATGAGCGAACTGGGTGAAGAATGGATGGTCGCCTCTGAAAGCGTTGCACTTGATGCGGTAGGCTTTCAGTTTGTACGTGACGTTATGCCGGGTGAAGCGGTATTTATTACCGAAGAAGGTCAGCTACACACCAGACAGTGTGCTGAAAACCCAGTCACTTCACCTTGTATCTTTGAGTTTGTTTACTTTGCACGTCCAGATAGCTTTATTGACGGTATCTCAGTTTATGCGTCACGTGTAAACATGGGTCGTAAACTTGGTGAGAAAATAAAACGTGAGTGGGCTGACCTCGATATCGACGTGGTTATTCCTATTCCTGAAACATCCATGGACGTCGCGCTTCAAATTGCGAATACACTAGAGCTGCCGTATCGCCAAGGCTTTGTTAAAAACCGCTATATAGGGCGTACATTTATTATGCCTGGCCAAACCATGCGTAAGAAATCAGTACGCCGTAAGCTGAACGCCATTTCATCTGAATTTAAAGGCAAAAGCGTATTACTTGTCGATGACTCTATCGTTCGTGGCACAACATCAGGGCAAATTATTGAAATGGCCAGAGAATCTGGCGCGAAGAAAGTGTACTTCGCATCAGCTGCACCAGAAATTCGCTTCCCGAACGTATACGGTATCGATATGCCTTCGGCTAACGAACTTATTGCCTACGGCCGTGAAATCGATCAAATTGCCGAGCTTATTCAGGCGGATGGGCTCATTTTCCAAGACATTTCTGACTTGGTTGAAGCAGTTCGTGAAGAAAATGAATCAATACAACGCTTTGAAACGTCTGTTTTTGATGGCAACTACATCACTGCCGACATTGACCAAGAGTACCTTGAGCGCATCGACATGTCGCGCGGGGAGCAGTCGCGAAATGCGCCTGTTGTTCAGGCTGAGCTAAGTAATCTTGATGTACACAACATTGACGCAGCAGACTAATTACAGTTGATATGCCTAATAAAGAAAAGCCGCTTTAAGAAGCGGCTTTTTTACAGGTATTAGTGAACAAATACTGGCCCGCCAGTTACGCCCCACAGCAGAACTGACCCTGTCATAAGAATAACAAGCAGCACTAAACCACAAGTTACCACCGAGCTTGAATAAATAAACCCTTTGTCCTCTGGCATGTGCATCAAAATGGGAACGCCTGAATACAGTAGGTACACCGAATAGCTGATGCCTACTAATAATGCTGTCATCACAACCCATAGCTCGGGGTAAAGACCGGCAAAACCCACCATGAAAAGTGGCGTTGCGGTATACGCGGCAAGCTCTAAAGATTGGGTATAAGTTGGCGTAGCGTCAAATGCTTTCGCTAACTCATGAATGAGGACGGCTAGGGCGACTACACCGCCAATTAAGCCGAAGTACATGCCTATACCCATCATAATAGCGGTATTTTCGCTTAGTCTTATTACGTCGCCAGCTCCAATGCTCCAACCGGTGTGAGCACTTGAATAGTAAGCAACGAGTGAAGGAATGAGCGCTATAAAAGCAATATGGGTAAGCGCGTAGAAATAGGTTTCGTGCTTGGTATCAATGGTTTGCCACTCTTCTCTGGGATGAGTGTAAATACCAATTAAATGATTCAAAATCATAAAGTCCTGCCTTGTTCACCAACGTTATTTTAAGAATATTGTTGTGAGGCAGTGAAACACACGAATAAGCCGTAAATTCGAATACTCACGGACACAGCGCAAAGCGCTAAAAAACTGCCATTAACAATACATTTACAAATCGAGT
Source organism: Alteromonas mediterranea DE (assembly GCF_000020585.3). Taxonomy (NCBI): domain Bacteria; kingdom Pseudomonadati; phylum Pseudomonadota; class Gammaproteobacteria; order Alteromonadales; family Alteromonadaceae; genus Alteromonas; species Alteromonas mediterranea. Next base: position 2,700,451 of record NC_011138.3, on the reverse strand, counting down.
GTGCAGCAGAAACGCAAAGCCGTCAATATAAATTGGTTGATTTATGAACGAGGCAAGCCTGTTAAGTAAAGTCTGGTGCACCTGAATGGAAGCGCAGTTCATTATCGTCGCTTTCAATCAATGATTTTTCTACGCTGCCAAAGTGGTTAATGCGCTCGCTGATGTCGGTTTTAGATATCTGACTGGCTAAGGTTAAATAATCTTCGAAATGGCGTGCCTCTGAGCGCAGCAGTGACACATAAAACTTACCTAAGTCTTCGGAAACATGCGGGGCTAGCTTGGCAAAACGCTCGCATGAGCGCGCTTCGATATAGGCACCACAAATGAGCTTGTCGACAAGTTTTTCTGGTTCGTAAGTGCGTACGTGACGGAGTAAGCCGTTGGCATAACGGCTAGATGTCACCGATTTATATTCGAAACCTAGCTCGTGCATAATTTCTAGCACTTGATAAAAATGATGTAGCTCTTCTTTTATCAGCATTACCATTTTATCGAGCATGTCTTTTTTGAACGGGTCGAGGCCTTCTACATTGAACACACTTTTTGAAAGGTGCTTAGTGTTTAGGGATTGCCAATCGCCTTCATGGCGATACGTGAAATCTTCATAAGGCTTAAGCCACCCCAGTAGTACTTTACTGGTTTCCTCGTCGGCCACATAGCGGCGTAACAGGTACATGGCCGATTGTGCCGCTTTAAGCTCACAAATTAAGTGATCAGTAAGAATAACCCGTAAGTTTTCTTCTTTTTGTGCTTCATTTATCCACGACTGCGGGGTCTCGCAATGTAAAAACGCATTGACGGGTGAAAGAAGAGACGTTACTTCAGAAGGAGAAATTACAGACATGTGGGAGCTCGGTTTAAAGTGCTACAGATTTTCAGATACTTATGAATTTGGCATACTGCCGTGATTCGTTTCGGCAAACCTATGTTCAAGGCGTCTAAATGAATGCTAATTTTACTTGATACCCACAAGCCCTTACAACTTAAAATCGAGGCCTTTAAATTACAAAATGAATTATCTTGCCCATCTCTTTCTTGCTCGCCCCACTGCCGACTCTCATTTTGGTAACTTGTTGGGAGATTTTAGAAGGGGCGTTGATATCAACACGTTTGGAAATGCAGTACGGCTAGGCCTTAAAAATCACTACGAAGTTGATAGATTTACCGATAGGCACGAAACCGTACTAGCGGCGAAAACATTATTTCATAAAAGTCGCAGGCGCTTTGCGCCTGTAGCGCTGGATATCTATTTCGATCATTTACTTATCAAACACTGGGCTACATTTACACCACAAGGTTTTGATGATTTTCGGGAGCAAAGTTTTGCATTATTAGAAAAGCGCCTACCTAGTATGCCAAGAACTATGCAGTTAAGCATAGGGCACATGATCACTCACGATTGGTTTGAGGATTACGCGAGAGAAGATGGGATTGCGAAAGCTATCTCCGTAGTGGCTAAACGCATTCGCTTTGCCAATACATTTCATAAAAGCGTTGACGATATCAGTGAGCATCAAGAAGAGATAGAGCAGCTGTTTTTAGCATTTTTTCCAGAGCTCATTGCGCATATTGAAAATGAGGGGCCAGAAAATAAATCTGCGCCTCAATTTAAGTAGGTAAGCTAGATTACGAAGAGTATCGACGAAATTCGGCGATTTATCGTTGATTACAAAGCTGTATTATTAACCGCTATATAGTGTTATCAGCAGATGATACCTCAAAGCTTGCAAACTGAGGTATACATCAACGATTACTTAACTAAAAGTACACGATAAAAGACAGATAAAAAATAATGATGAAAATATATCCCTCAACGCTATCTGCATCACACCATAAAGGTGCCAAGTCAGGCAAAGCCGTTTCATGGTTTACTGCTACTCTTTTCGTTTTCGCGAGTTTAACTGGTGTTGCTACCGCGAAAGATGAAGGCCCCGTAACGCATGCTCGTTCAGTTGAAATAGACAGTAGCGTGGTAACTGAGCATGAAACAAAAATTTCGGGTAAGCGCGTGAAATACAGCGCTACCACAGGTACGCAACCGGTTTGGAACACAAAAGACGAAGCGGTTGCGACCTTGTTCTATACTTACTATCAGCGAACGGACGTAAAAGAGAATACCGAGCGCCCGCTTATCATTTCATTTAACGGTGGCCCGGGTTCCGCCTCTGTGTGGATGCATGTCGCGTATACCGGCCCGCGTATTCTCAATATCGATGATGAAGGCTACCCGGTTCAGCCTTATGGCATTCAAACCAACCCATATTCGATTTTAGACGTGGCTGATATTGTATTTGTTAACCCGGTAAACACGGGTTATAGCCGTGTGCTTCCTAAAGCAGACGGTTCAATGCCATCGCAAGATGAGCAACAAAAAATGTTCTTTGGGGTAAGTGCAGATATTAGCTATTTAGCAGATTGGGTGAATACCTTTGTAACACGCAACAATCGCTGGCGCTCCCCGAAATACCTTATCGGTGAAAGCTACGGTACAACTCGGGTTTCGGGTCTTGCATTAGAGCTTCAAAACCGACAGTGGATGTATCTAAACGGTGTCGTGTTGGTATCGCCAACCGATATAGGTATTGAGCGTAACGGTCCAGTAAAAGCCGCCAACCGACTACCTTATTTTGCGGCTGCCGCGTGGTATCACAATAAGCTAGACCCAGAACTACAAAATAAAGACTTAACTGAACTCTTACCCGAAGTCGAAGATTTCACTATCAACACGCTTATTCCGGCGCTGGCTAAAGGTGGGTTTATCGGCGATAAAGAAAAGCATGAGGTGCTAAATCAAATGGCGCGCTATTCTGGTTTAAGTGAGGCGTCTATTGCTCAAAATAACCTAGATGTAAGCACCGCTTTTTTCTGGAAAGATTTATTACGAGATGAAGGGAAGACCTTAGGCAGATTGGATAGCCGTTATTTGGGTATAGACGCGAAGCAAAGCGGTGACCGCCCTGATTACTGGGCAGAGCTAACGTCATGGCTGCATTCCTTCACACCTGCTATTAATTACTATTTGCGTGAAGAGTTAAATTACAAAACCGACATGAAATACAACATGTTCGGAAACGTGCATCCGTGGGATAGAAGTAACAACCAAACGGGGCAGAATTTGCGATTGGCGATGGCGCAAAATCCCTATTTAAATGTAATGATTCAAGCAGGTTATTACGATGGTGCAACGAATTACTTCGATGCTAAATACACCATGTGGCAGCTAGATCAAAGTGGGACCTTAAAAGACCGTTTAAGCTTTAAAGGGTATCGCAGTGGGCACATGATGTACCTGCGTCGCGATGACTTAAAACAGTCTAACCAAGATTTACGTGAATTCATTAAAGCAAGCACGCCGAGCAAAGGTGAACCTGCTGAATACAAGCGATAGTCGAAATCAGTGAGCCATTCTTTTTTCTGAGCCACCATAAAAGCGATGCAATAAAAATTGGAGGCTCAGAAATGAGCTAGCTGCGCTAAACATTCAGCGCAGCGCGTTTTTAACATGTCTCTTAACAGCCTAACCGCTGGTGTAATAGACTGGCGGCTCGGGCAAATTAGCCAAAGTTGCGTGGGTTTCGGTTGGTAGTCTGACAATAACGTAATAAGACGTCCATTTAGAATGTCATCACAGGCGTCTAAGCTTGATTTAACAGCTACCCCTTTACCTGCGACAGCCCACCTTCTAACCATTTCACCGTCGTTCGCCGTTCTGTTGCCCTGCATTTTTATCTTTAACGGTTTACCCTCGTGCACGAATTCCCATTCGTTATACACTTTATCGTGCAGTTGATAAAACAGCCCATTGTGAGCTTGTAAATCTTCAAATTGTTCAGGGGCACCATAGGTGCTGATATAAGAGGGCGAAGCAACAAGTAAGCGTGGTACATCACATATCTTAAACCCGTAAACGCTTGCATCATCAGGCGAGCCATAACGTAAAGCTAAGTCAATTGGGTCGCGATAGAAGTCGATATTACTGTCGTTCAAATTGAGTTTTACGCTTATTTTCTCATGCTCATTCATGAAATCATCAAGCCATGGTGCAATGACGTTACGGCCTAAGTCAGAGGATAAACCTAGCCGTAATTCGCCCTCAATAACGCCAGTTTCACCTTTTAAGTTTTGTTTGGCGTTTTTTAGCATCGACATGGCTTGTTCACACGTTGGCAAGAAGCGCTCACCAGCAGAAGAAAGCCTAAGTGATCGGGTGGTGCGTACAAACAACTCAGCACCAACCGCTTGTTCTACCCGTTTAACAGCTGCACTCGCCGTAGCCGTACGCATATTTAGGTGGGTAGCTGCAGCGGTAATGTTTCTAAATTCGGCTACTTTTATCACAACGTTCAAGTCATCGAGCAACATGATTTTCAAAAACCATTTGATAATGTTTCTTATATTGTGCTGTTTATCGAAATTTAATCAAGAGTATGATGAGAATATTACTCAAAAGGAGAAACGAATGATGAAAGCTATTGGTTATACCCACTCACTAGACATTAACGAACCTAATGCACTAATAGATTTAGACGTAGACAAGCCCAGCGCGTCGGGTAGAGACTTATTGGTAAAAATAAATGCGATAGCGGTAAACCCTGTAGATTACAAAATTCGTCAACGAGTAAACCCTGAGGGTGGCGATCCTAAAATTTTAGGCTGGGATGCGGTAGGTGAAGTCGCAGAAATTGGCGCTGATGTAACCCAGTTTGCGGTAGGTGATAAGGTGTATTATGCCGGAGACCTAACGCGGGCGGGCTCTAATGCAGAATTCCAGTTGGTTGACGAGCGCATTGTAGGTAAGGCGCCGAGTTCCCTTTCTGATAGCGAAGCGGCAGCGCTTCCTTTAACCACCATCACAGCTTATGAGCTACTATTTGATCACTTGGCGCTGAAGCAGCAAAGTGAGAAAAGCGATGAAGTTGTGTTGGTAGTAGGCGCTGCCGGTGGCGTAGGCTCTATTATGCTGCAGCTGCTTAAAGTCCTGACCGGCGCAGTGGTAATAGCAACGGCGTCTCGTGAAAGCTCTAAAAACTGGGTGCAAGAACTCGGCGCAGACTATGTCGTTGATCACAGTAAACCTTTGGCCGAGCAAATTAAGTCGCTCAACATTGGTGAGGTGACCCACGTAGCCAGTTTAAACAACACGCATCAATACATTGACGAGTATGTTGAGGTGATGAAACCGAAAGGTAAACTGGCGTTAATTGACGACCCAGAAAGCTTGGACGTAGCAAAGTTAAAACAAAAGAGTCTATCGTTACATTGGGAATTTATGTTTACCCGTTCAATGTTTGAAACCGAAGATATGGTTGAGCAGAGTCGGTTGCTAACGCATGTTGCTACACTAATTGACGAAGGCAAAATAAAAACCACGGTAGGCAAGCACTTAGGTAAGATTACGGCACAAAACCTTATTGCGGCCCATAGAATACTTGAAGAAGGGCGCGCAATAGGCAAATTGGTATTAGAAGGATTTTAAGGCGCATTTAATCACTATTGGCACTCACTAAGCCCTCTCAGAGGGCTTATATCTTATCGCGTCACTAAAAGCGGTTTAGGCGGCATCGCGCTCCCTTGACCGCTTTGTCTTATTTGTAATTCTTTCTTCTAATTTTGTAAGAATGCCCCGGTAATCTATTCTTTATTATTTAACGCGTTGAAATTTATGTGAATTTTACTTGGAATCTAACTTGCTGTAACAGTGGCGAATAGCATTAAACATTGATGTGTGTTTAAACTTTAACCACAAGGAATAATCATGGCTGAATCATTCAAGTATGAAGGAAATAAAGGACAAGGCGGCGAATTACATCAGAAGGCTGGCGACGGTTACCCTACAATGACAACCGCGCAGGGTTGTCCTGTACACGATGACCAGAATTCACTAAAAGCTGGAGCAAGAGGGCCTTCAGCACTAGAAGATCACGTGATGCGTGAGAAAATATTTCACTTTGATCACGAGCGCATTCCCGAGCGCGTGGTGCATGCTCGAGGGTACGGGGCCCACGGATATTTTGAAACGTACGAGTCACTATCTGACATCACCTGTGCTGAAATTTTTCAGGAAAAAGGTAAAAAGACCCCGGTATTCACTAGATTCTCTACCGTAGCGGGCAACCAGGGTTCTCCAGATTTAGCGCGCGATGTACGAGGTTTTGCTGTTAAATTCTATACTCAAGAGGGCAATTGGGATTTAGTTGGCAATAACATTCCCGTCTTCTTTATTCAAGATGCTATCAAGTTCCCAGATTTAATTCACTCAGCTAAACAAGAGCCTGACCGAGGTTTTCCACAAGCGCAAACCGCGCACGATAACTTTTGGGACTTCACAAGCTTAAGCCCAGAGTCTGTTCACATGCTTATGTGGGCGATGTCAGACCGTGCTATTCCGCGTTCATTCCGCTTCATGGAAGGTTTTGGTGTACACACCTTTAAGCTTATAAATGCCAAAGGTGAAATGAAATATGTGAAGTTTCATTGGAAACCGAAACAAGGTTTGCAGTCAGTCGTGTGGAATGAAGCACTGAAAATTAATGGTGCAGATCCCGATTTCCACAGAAGAGACCTTTGGAATGCAATACTTGCTGGCGACTTCCCAGAATGGGAGTTAGGTATGCAGGTCTTCGACCAAGAGTTTGCAGATAATTTTGAATTCGATGTTTTAGACGCAACCAAGCTTATACCCGAAGAGCAAGTACCAGTTAAAATTGTAGGTAAAATGGTGCTTAATAAGGTGGTAGATAACTTCTTCGCTGAAACAGAGCAAGTTGCATTTTGTACACAAAACATTGTACCTGGTATAGATTTTACCAACGACCCACTACTACAGGGGCGTAATTTCTCTTATTTAGATACTCAGTTGAAACGATTAGGTAGTACTAATTTTACGCACTTGCCCATTAACGCGCCTAAATGCCCGATGCGTCATTTCCAGCAAGACGGCCATATGGCAATGCATAACCCCAAAGGTCGTGCTAATTACGAGCCAAACTCTTGGGAAGCCGATGAGAATAATCCGCGCGCGTGTCCAGCACATGGATTTAAATCGCATAATGAAGAAGTATCAGGTGAAAAGGTTAGACATCGCTCAGAAACTTTCGCTGACCATTACAGCCAAGCTCGTCAGTTTTATATCAGCCAAACTGAAACCGAGAAAGAGCATATTCGCGACGCATTCGCTTTTGAGCTATCCAAAGTAGAGCGTTTGTCGATTCGTGAGCGAGTAGTATCACATCTATTAAATGTAGATAAAGACCTTGCGAAAGCCGTGGGTGAAGCGCTGGGCTTCTCAGAGATGCCAGAGCCAGCAGAGGCTGCAATGGAAACTAGAGAAGACCTCGTTGAGTCTGATGCGTTAAGTATCTTAAAAAATGCGCCGGATACGTTTAAAGGCAGAAAGCTGGGTATTTTAGTGAGTGATGACCTTGACGGTGAATTGCTTGGGAAAGTAAAAACTGCTTTAGATAATGAAGGCGCTATGTACGAGGTTGTTGCGCCTCAAATTGGCGGCGTTACTTGTGATAAGGGTAAAAAAGTAGATGCACAGCAGAAGGTCGATGGTGGGCCATCAGTATTATACGATGCGGTGCTGTTACTAATGTCGCAGTCGGGAGCCGAAAAGTTAGCGGGCAAGCCTGAAGCAAAAGATTTTGTTTCTGATGCGTTTGCTCACAACAAGTTTATCGGCTACACAGATGCCGCAATGCCACTTATCAAGGCCGTTGGCTTAGATAGCATGATAGACGAAGGTTTTGTGGACCTTAAACAAAAGTCGGCAGACGAATTTATTAAAACACTGCGTGGTATTCGCTATTGGGCTAGATCTTAATTCAGCCTTTGCAGTTTTTTTAATGATAGAAGGACGCTTTTTGAGGCGTCCTTTTTTGTTTGCCCAGCGAAGCTGGCAAACCCGTCAGGTTGAAAGAAACCTGAATCACCCTGACTGAGGGGAAGATAATCCGAATGGCAAGGGCGTTGTTGGCCAACGACAGGGTCCGAAGGAAGCCATAGGAAGTTAGAGGTACACAATGAAAGTGAACCTGATTCGGCAAGGCAGGTGGGTAAGCGTGCAAAATAGCGCGAAGCCCGATACTCAGTCAGACCTGTTTTGTGTTTGAGGGTGGAATTTCTAACAGGGAGCCAGTGCAGTAACTGGGGAAGCCTGGCATTGGATCCAATCAAATGGTTGGACGTATCGTTCAAGGAGTGATCCAAGAATGTTGCGAGTGTGAGGTGGCAGATGAACCCGTAGTAGTGAGTAAGGCTAGGCCGATGAAAGCCAGTAATGGTGTGGAGGGTAAAACCAAGCCGACTATCAGCATTGTGTTTGATAGGATCCATTTTAGCCAAAAGCTTAAATGGATTGCGAAGGGGGGAAGCAGACTTTAAGACTCTGATGAGTTGTGAGTTTTTTTATCATTGATACACAAGCCGCCTGATCAGCGGGACAAGTCGAATCGGTGCGCTAGGAATAGTGATGTCTGGTGAGACAGGCCGTATATGGGAAGTAATTGTAGTCAAATTTGGTAGATTGCCTCAGTGCTAGAACGCCAAACCCTGCAATGAAAGTTACCACAATGTTAGAAAATGAACGATGTCCATAGGGCGCACGATACTAGATTGCAAATTAGCATTGTGTCACTTAGCAAGTGATATGAAGTATGCAGGAGCCGTATACGAGGCCCGTACGTACGGTTCTGTGAGAGGGATGAGGCGCAAGCCTCACCCTACTCGATATGACCTCACACGTTGCGGGGCTTTACAGTTTTAGAAGTGTCCTTCCAGAAATTTGCCCTTTTAAAATGGCATCTATTTTTTGGCTAACGTCACCTAGCGAAACTTCTTCAGTTAAGTCGTCAAGACATTCAAGTTTCCATTCGCTGGCTAATTTATCCCAAAGTTTTAATCTAGGCGGCATGGGGCATTGCACTGAGTCGATACCTAGCAAAGACACGCCGCGTAAGATAAACGGAAATACACTTACATTAAGATCGGCTGAAGCAGTCAGCCCACAACATGTTACCGCACCACCATATTGGGTTGCTTTTATGGCTTGTGCAAGATATTCACCGCCCACGGTATCAATTGCGCCTGCATATTGCTCTTTTAACATAGGGCGCTCTTTGTTCTCGAGTAGTTCGTCACGGGTAATGACTTTAATTGCCCCTAGTGAAGTTAGAAAAGACTCATGTTCCTTCTTCCCGGTACAAGCTACCACCGAATACCCTGCCTTGGCTAAAATTGCCACTGCCACCGAGCCTACGCCTCCTGTGGCCCCAGTTACTAAGATTTCGCCTTTATCGGGTGTAACACCATGTTCAACTAGGCCCAGTACAGAAAGACCAGCGGTAAAGCCTGCCGTACCAATTACCATCGACTCTTTTAAAGATAAGCCTTCAGGTTTGGCTACTGCCCATTCGCTAGGAATTCGAATGTATTCACCGAAGCCGCCAGCGGTATTCATTCCTAAATCGTAACCCGTTACGATCACTTCGTCGCCCTCGCTGAAGCGGTCGTCGTCGCATGAGACTACAACGCCCGCAGCATCGATGCCCGGAGTGTGCGGAAAGTTTCGACTTACACCAGGGTTACCCGTTGCCGACAAAGCATCTTTGTAATTAAGCGACGAGTAATGCACCTTAATAAGCAGTGCGCCTTCTGGTAAATCCTCTAGTGAGCGCTGCGTCACACTTCGAGTAAATGATTTATCTTCCTGTTTTTCTACAAGCAAAGCGTTAAACGATGTCATACCTGTCTCCGTTGGTCGAAAATTTACGCTACCCATTGTGACGCTATATTATTTTTGCGCAAGTATGCACTTTTTGGTAGGGTAGTACCCTAAAAGATACTATTGGGCTTTCCCGTACATAACTTCAAGGTTTAGACATAAACGATAGCGAGAACACCAGTCTCGGAGGAAAGATGACAGCAAGTTTAAAATCCGTAGACAGTACCCCAGAGAATGGTACTGTCGGCTCACTGAGTACAGATGAAAATATCGAAAAACCGAGCGGAACAGTCAGCGAACCGAAGCAATATATTTGTGGTGTTGCGGTGTCGCTAGAAATTATTGGCGGTAAGTGGAAAGGGGTGATCCTTTGGCATCTTTGCCATAAAACCCTTCGCTTTAGCCAGTTAAGGCGACGGCTTCAGGGGGTGACGCAAAAAATGCTGACACAGCAACTTAGAGAGTTAGAGCGAGACGGGCTGGTAAATAGAAAGGTGTATGCCGAAGTTCCGCCGCGGGTGGAGTATTCGCTAACCGAATTAGGTCGCACTTTAGAGCCAACCCTGCGTCAACTATGCGATTGGGGAAGAACGTATAATGACGAACATAAACCGTAAAGAATACCAATCACCTACACATAAATAAAAAAGGCGAGCATTGAAAAGAGACCCTCCCAATGCTCGCCTTCAATGTATATGTGAGGATGTACCTCTCACGGCTTAGGCTAATAAAGCGCCTATAGAAAGCGTGCTTTCTTCGCCATTGCTAACCGTGTTAATAGTCGCGTCCATTGCAGCGAAATCTACGGTTAATGATGCTGCATCACCGTCGTTGCTCCACGACAGTACAAGAGTGTTATCCGTATACGTAACGTCAAAAGCGCCGCCAAACGCTTTGTTTTCGTTTCTAAGCGTAATAAGCTGCATTAAACCTTTAACAACTGGCTTTTGAATAGCGTCTTCAACCATCGCTGTTGTTAAATAAGGGCGGTTTATATCGCGACCCACATTCGTGTTTGCTAGTAGCTCCATGTCGTTGTGCGCAGCAAGTAAGCCACCGTAATAAACTTGAGGAATACCTGGGCTGAAGAATTGGATAGCTCTCGCTACTAAGTAAGCAAAGTCGTCTTTGCCTAGCGCGTCATAGTAGGTACAGTTGACCTGATAAAGGTCAACGTTGTTGGCTGCCGCGCCGGTTGCCTTTTTAGACTCGCCATTTGAATTAACGTGAATTTGTTCAACTAATGCGTTGATAGCGTCGGCGCTAATCAGGCCTGGTTTGTCGCCGCTTGCACCCACATCAACAATACCGATACCGTCGTGCGTATCGAGTACTGTAAAGCAGTTGCGAGGAGAAATAGACAACCAATGCGCTAGTGCGCTCGCATCTTTGGTGAATAGAGTGTGCAGCACCAAAGGCGGTAGTGCGAAGTCATAAACGCTGTCACAACGCGCCGCGATATCAATTTGCGTTTGGTAATGGCTGTGAATTTCAACCAGGCATTGCATGCCCATGGTGCGAGCTCGCTTAGAAAGGGCTTCAATAAATTCAAATGTCTCTTCAAGCATGAAGCAATTTGAACCCGCGCGTTTAATAGCGTAACCGGCTGCATCTAAACGTATTAGATCAACGTTACTTTCGGTAAACGACTGAAGGATAGAAGAAAGGTACTCTTTCCCTAACTCCGACTCAACGTCAATATCAATTTGGTTCGATGTAAATGTTGTCCAAAATGGTACCGTTTCTGTCGAGTCTGTCTCTATACCAACTTCGTAGTCGCTGAAAAATGGCGTAGGGCGAGGGCGGAAGACTTTTGCGATCTGTTCGTCAATTTCAGCCTGATCGTTGCCAGAGAAAACATCTTCTTTTGTAAGGAATAGTGGCCAGTATTCAGACTCTCGTCCCTTTTTTAGCACATCTGTAAATGCTTCGCTTTGACCTGACATATGGTTCACAATGAGGTCGGCCATAATATCTACCGACTCACCAAGCTTTTTAATATTGTTCCAATCGCCTAGACGTTCGTCTACTGTGGTGTGATCGATGGGGTCAAACCCTGCATCTTCTCCGTCGTAAGGGTAGTAAAAAGGTAAAATATGAACACCTTTAAACAAGCCTTTAAGGGGGCCATCCAGTAGATTGGTTAGACTTTCGATGTTGCCGTCGCCTAGTCGGTCCGCATATGTAATTAACTGAACGCCATTGCGTATAGACATGATAACTCTCCAAAATTCAGCATGTGCTTGCTCGTACTTCTTTACATCTATCGAGCGAGCATTACCTCGAATTAAGCGCTACCAGTCTTTTTCATTCACAGTGAATTGTTAACGGGCTTAGCTTAATTCTTAACCTGCTTTTTCAAACTCAGCCACATGGGGCGAGATTTACAAAAAACTCAACTCTTAATCGATTAAGATAAGGTAACAGTAGAATGTGTATTTGTAAATGAAAAGTTTATGAAATGAGGCGGCAGGGCACGTATAACGCAGGCTTAACAATTGGTTAACAGTTGTGGCGAGTGTTTTTTATTCGCCTTTATCTAGCTGAGATGTGTCAGACGGCTGTTGTTGAGATTCTTCTTGTGCTTTTTTAGCTTCTCTCCATTTATCCAGCTTTTCGTAATACACATCCCAGATACAAGGGCAGCAAGCGCCGCCACCGCAACAGTCATCACGTAGCGGTTTTTCTGGTTCTTCAGGTAGCGTTGCCATACTAAATATCCTCTAAGCCAGTAGGTATTATAAACGAAGAGAGGGGGCGTACCAACAAAAAGCCCTGTTTAGAACAGGGCTGTATACTGATAGTCAGTTTGCAGATGCTTATTCAGTGGGGCGTTCTTCAGTGGCTGTTTTTGGGGTAAGTTTCCCTGGTTCTGCCACAACAGGCTTAGGCCTTACTGCGCTGGCTTGCGATAGTAAGTCACTATTGCCCGTCACTAAATCTTCCAAGGTGCCTTTGTCGGCCTCGACTAAACCTACTTCGCGCAACATTGAATCTACAAGAGGTGCATTAGCGCGGTAATTAAGTGCTGCTTGAGTAACTTGCTCTGCTAAGCCACTTCCTGCAGTAGCAACGGTGTGGTCGCCTTTAACGCCACTACCCTGGCCGTACCCTTGAAGAATTTTAATACCATCAATATTTTCAAGTGGCTTAACGGCATGCGCCACCAGTTCGGGCAATACCTTAAGCATGGCAAGCGACTTCTGTAGCTCAATCTGCTCATCTTTTAGGGTATTTTCAGCTTCGTAAAGGGCCTGTTTACCTTGTGCCTCAACCGCAAGTACCTTCTCGTCGGCCTCTGCTTGCAGCATTTTCGCATCAGCGGTGGCTTTCGCTTCGGTTAGGATCGCTTCAGCGGTGTTTTCTGCCGCTTCTTTTTTAGCCTGTGCTTCAACGGTAATACTTACCGCTTCACGTTCAGCTTCTTTACGGGCGTCTATAACTTCAATTTGCTTCTTACGTTCAGCCTCTGCTACTGATTTCGCGGTCAGTACGGCTTCTTCTTTTTCAACTTTTTGTTTTTCCGCTTCAGCGGCTTTTGCACGCGCTGCAGACTCTTCTTCAGACTTGGTCGCAACGGCAATTTGTTTCACTTGCTCGGAAACTTCTACTTCTTGTTGCTGGCGAATTCGCGCTTGTTCTAGCGCTTGGCGTTTGGCAATTTCTTGGGTTTCAATTTCTCGCGACTTTTCAATTTCCGCAGCTTCTATAGCGCGATTTTTAGCAATTTCTGCCTCGCGCTCTTCACGCTCTTTCATTTCACGCTGTTTAGCAATTTCCGCTTTTTGTTCCTGACGCTTAAAAGCAAGCACCTGTTCTTGGGCGAGTCGAGCTTCTTCTTCGTCCCGTTTAACGTCTAAAGACTGCTTTTCTGCGGCTAAATTACGCTGCTCAATAAAAATGCGATTTTCTTGCTGGATATCGTTGGTTTCTTTGCGTTTTTCTTCGATGATTTTGGTCAAGCGTGCGCGACCTTCGGCATCGAACGCGTTATTTTCATTAAAGAATTGCAAGTCAGTTTGGTCGAAGCCCGTTAAGCTTACCGACTCTAACTCTAAACCGTTCTTTTCAAGGTCGTTAGCAACACTTTGTTGAACCTTCTGCACAAAATCAGCACGCTGTTCATGCATTTCGGTCATGCTCATTTCAGCTGCTACGGCGCGAAGTACGTCAACGAATTTCGACTCCATCAATTTCTTAACTTCTTCGGCGCGGGTGGTACGGGTACCTAGCGTTTGCGCCGCCATTGAGATGCCGTTGGCATTAGGTGCTACACGCAGATAGAAGTCGGCTTTAACGTCAACGCGCATGCGATCTTTAGTAATCAGGGCGTCTTTTTGAATTTTCTCCACTTCTATGCGAAGGGTGTTCATGTTCACGGGAATTATTTCGTGAACAACAGGGAGCACAAGCGCGCCGCCGTCTTTTATAACTTTCTCACCGCCCAGGCCAGTTCTTACAAATGCCGTTTCCTTCGTTGCTCGGGTGTAGAGCTTAGCGAAAATAAGGCCAATAACGATAAGCCCTACAACAATAGCACCGGCAATAAAGAGTATTGACGGCAAGCTAGATGGTTGAATTGTATCCATACTTTTATCTCTTTTTAGGTTATAGGTAGCGTGTTGCTAACCAACTGTGTTTATTTTTTTGAATTAAGATTACGCGCTCTCCTTGCGAAAAAAGCTCTTCTTCTTCAAAAGGCTCTACTAGCACGAAATGAGGTTGTGAATAACAATCAGTGAACTTTGCTTCTGCGGGGTTGCCTCTACTGGCTTTGCCGATGGTAATCTCTGCTACTGACCCTACAAACTCGTCGCTGTTAACTGCGCTCGATTCTATCGTGGGAAGCAAACTCGAAATAATGTGTACCGTTTTAGCGGTAATAAATAACCCTACTAAAAACGCAAGTGGCACTGAGATGAGTGAAGGGGGAGTAACACTTAAAACCGTAGCTGACAGGCCGTTTATAAGCAAGCCACTAAGACCAAAAACGGTCAGTAATACAATTAAATAAATTAGAAACGGAACTTTATTGATATTTAAAAAGTTGGCAAAGGCCGTGTTAAGGAAACCTTCGCTATCTAACTCGCCAAAATCGTCGCCTACACCTAACACGCTTGCACCGAAAATCGTGCCAATAAGCTCTAACACAAAAACAATGAAAACGGCTATAAGCGCAATGCTGAACCAGAAGTTTGAGGGGGAAAGAAGAACATCTGTCATTTACACCATCCATGATGACTAACTCGTTTTCTTACGTTATACCACAGAACAATAATTAAGCTAGTGAATAACTTATGTACTTTCGACTAGTTTGTAACAATAAATTATCAGATTATCTGTTATTCTATTTAGTGTGAGCGAAAGGTATGCTGCAGCCTTTTCGCCACAAATCATGGTCGATATAGAAAACGGCTTAGGCTAAACTTTTAAAGCCCTTTCTACATGAAAATGCTCAGTTGAAATTGTGCTTTTCCAGAAGCACTTCATCGGCGGTAACCCGTAATACGCTACCTTGATCGTACCAGTCGCCAAGGACTATGCGCGTCGCTGATTTTCCGTTTGCTTTGAGGCTATGAATGTTTGGCCTGTGCGTATGACCATGGATCATGCGCTGTACGCCCCACTTTTCCATCACTTTCACCACCTCTTCAGGGGTGACATCCATAATCTCAGGTTTTAGGTTCTGTTGCTTTTCTTTGCTTTCGGCACGGCCGTTATCTGCTACACGCTGTCGATACCACAAGGGCAAGGCTAGCATTAAGCGTGGCCACCACCACCCGCGAGATTTTTTGCGAAACTTTTGATAGGCAACATCGCGAGTACAAAGCTCATCACCGTGCGTGAGCAGGGTAGGTGTGCCGTACAAATCAATAACTTCTTGTTCGTTTAAGAGAGTCATACCGGCTTTCGATAGCCACTTTTCCCGTATGGCGAAATCGCGGTTGCCATGAATGAAGTAAATAGGGCAGTGCTGACTGACTTCTTTAAAGGCTGACGCAATGGCAGTGTTAAAGGGCGTGACATTGTCGTCGCCAATCCACACTTCGAATAGGTCGCCAAGAACATAAAGTGCGTCAGCATTAATTGCATCTTCT
This sequence comes from Alteromonas mediterranea DE, assembly GCF_000020585.3. NCBI lineage: Bacteria > Pseudomonadati > Pseudomonadota > Gammaproteobacteria > Alteromonadales > Alteromonadaceae > Alteromonas > Alteromonas mediterranea. Next base: position 2,684,629 of record NC_011138.3, on the reverse strand, counting down.
TTTAAAAAGCGCATCAAGCATTCTGTGATATCTGGACGATCGGCACTTAGGTGTAAATCAGCGATGAAGTAGGTGAACGACATAATTCTTCTTAACGTAGTTTAAAAAGCCGCGTTAAAAAAACGCGGCTTGCTTTTAGCTTAATATTTCAAGCATGTTTTGAAAAACATGCCAGCCATACGATCAATAAGGCTATAGTTTAAGCAGCTAATTAAGCAACCACTGCTTTTTCAATGATCACTGGCTCTACAGGTACGTCTTGGTGGTAGCCGTTATTACCTGTTTTAACCGCTTTAATTTTCTCTACAACATCCATGCCTTCAGTTACTTTACCGAATGCACAGTAGCCCCAACCATTCATCGACTTGCTTGTATGGTTTAGGAAGTCGTTGTTGTTCACGTTAATGAAAAACTGAGCTGTGGCTGAGTGTGGGTCTTGAGTACGCGCCATCGCTATGGTGCCAACTTCGTTTGCAACGCCGTTGTCAGCTTCGTTTTCAATAGGGTCTTTGGTGTCTTTTTGTTCCATATCAGGGGTGAAACCACCACCTTGAATCATGAAGTTGTTAATTACACGATGGAAAATAGTGTTGTCAAAGAAGCCGTCTTCTACATAAGAAAGAAAGTTCGCTACGGTTTTAGGCGCTTTATCTTCAAAAAGCTCTAGGGTGATATCACCGAAATTTGTTTTCAACGTAACCATTGTGGTTTGTCCTGTGTGTTAGCATATATAAAGTGCGCCGATTTTAGCGCAAAAGAGGGCGGTAGCGCAAAATACTACTACAGCGCAAAAGCCTTGTACCATTTGCATGGTGACAGTGCTAAACTTTGCGGCCCAAAAATTATGACAAATAGGAAATATAGACATGCTACATCTTTACAACACCCGAACCCGTGAAAAAGCGAAGTTTGTTCCGCTTCAAGAAGGGAAAGTGGGTTTGTATGTGTGTGGTATCACCGTTTATGACCTAAGTCACATGGGCCATGCCCGTACTTACCTAAGTTTCGACGTGTTAGTACGCTATTTGCGCCACCTTGGTTTAGACGTTAAGTACGTGCGTAATATCACAGACATAGACGACAAAATTATTGCTCGCGCTAATGAAAACGGCGAAAGCTTCGAAGCACTCACGGCACGTACTATCGCCATGATGCACGAAGACTTTGCAGCGATTAACCTACTAGAGCCAGATGTTGAGCCGACAGTAAGCGGCCACATGGATGAAATTATAGAAATCATTCAGCGCCTGATGGATAAAGGCTATGCTTATCAAGCTAAAAGCGGCGATGTGCTATTCGACGTAAGTAAGTATGAAGATTACGGCAAGCTAAGCAAACAAGACTTAGATCAGCTTAAAGCCGGTGCCCGTGTTGAAGTGGCGGCAGGTAAAGATGACCCGCTAGACTTCGTGCTGTGGAAGACCACCAAGCCTGGAGAGCCTGCATGGCAATCGCCATGGGGCGAAGGCCGCCCGGGCTGGCACATTGAATGTTCTGCAATGAATCATAAGCATCTTGGTGCGCACTTTGATATTCACGGCGGTGGCTCAGATTTAACCTTCCCGCACCATGAAAATGAAGTGGCTCAGTCGTGCTGCGCATATGATACGCCTTACGTAAACGTGTGGATGCACGCGGGTATGGTTCAAGTTAACGACGAAAAAATGTCTAAATCGTTGGGTAACTTTTTTACTTTACGCGATGTGCTAAAAGAGCACGATTCAGAAACCTTGCGTTTCTTTTTGATGTCGGCGCATTATCGTAGCCAGTTAAGTTACTCTCAAGACAATATCACCCAAGCGAAAGCGGCGCTGGAGCGTTTATATACTGCGCTGCGTGGTGTTGTAGTAAATGAGAGCACAGACCTTAGCTACGGTGGCTACCTAGCGCGTTTCGAAGCGGCTATGAACGATGACCTAAACGTACCTGAAGCCTTTTCGGTATTGTTCGATGTGGCACGTGAGCTTAACCGCCAAAAAGACAATGCTGAAGAAGCCGGTAAACTGGCTGCTGTTCTTAAAGGCCTAGGCGCAATTTTGGGTATGCTTCAAAGCGACCCAGATACTTACCTTAAAGGCGGTGAAGGCAATGACGATGAAGCGGCTGAAATTGAAGCGTTAATTAAACAGCGTAACGATGCCCGTGCCTCCAAAGATTGGGCAGCGGCAGATGCCGCACGCGATGCGTTAAACGCAAAAGGCGTAGTGTTAGAAGACGGCCCAAGCGGTACTACGTGGCGTAAAGCATAATTAGCAGCCAATACTTTTTAACAGAATGAAAGCCCGCATTTGCGGGTTTTCTTTTTAGTTAAGCTTAAAGCGCACACCGAGTTTTCGTCATTGAACAGCGGTTTTTGGATATACGTACGAAGCTAAACATTTGAAAGTAAAATGGTATCTCCCGATCTAACGTTTAATGCTTGTGCTGTTTTGCGAGAAATAACAGCTATTTCGTCTTGTTCTTCGGTTTCTGCCATCATTGCATAAAAAGGCTGGCTTAACGTGGCGATAAGCTTAATTTTACTCTCGGTGACGAACCCAGTACCTTCGCTAACTTTTATTCTTAACAGCTATTGTCGCCATTTATCCATCGATTTACATCATCACTTAAATTTAAGTCTGTGCCCAAGTTAAACTCACCTTCTCGAACAGATACCTCGCTGCCGTAGGTTGAGTGGGTAACGGTGACGTGTAAAAAAGGATATTGCGGGGTGCTCCCTTCTTTACGACTGGCCGTGAGTTTGTAGCCGTTTTGTATTGTGTACGTGTTTACGACTATATCGCTATGGATTGGCTGATGCAGTGTGGACCAGCATCGGTTTGCATTGTATTCAATGCGCTCAACTATTTTTTCAGGTTCTTGGTTGGTGGAAATAGAAGAGGTCGGCAAGATCACCATGCAGCCTGAAGCAAATGCCGTTATACAACTTGCTAGTATTGCGTGGTTAAATGAGCGGCTGAACATTCTGCAGCGTTTCATTTTCATCATAAGTCCCTCTAATCGTTATAATTATATTCGTAAGGACTTTATATTAGCTTATTTGTATGAACAATGGCTGAACAGAATACTGGCTAGCGTTCACCTTGACTCTACCGCTTTGCAAATTAATTAAATTTCGGGCTTGCCAGTGGGGATAGCCGATTCTTTTTCGGTGAGATGTGACTTCCACCGCTGCTGTGCAACGTGCGCTTTCACCAGTTCTAAGCATTCGTTTACAACGTTAAGTACTTCTTTATCAAGTGCATCGGCGGTAGGGGTATAGTCGTGTATGCCGACTGAAATGAAATGGTCGATGCGCTCTGCGTCTAAGTCGCTTAACAGGTTCACTAGCGATGTGGTAACGATATCGGTGACTGACTCTTCCAACGTATTTTCAATGGTTTTGCCGATAACAGGTAGGTAATGCAGGGAAGAAACTTGTGCATTACTTCTCACCGCTTTGCCCACGCTTTTTCTCACGTGTTCGCGAATCACTTCGCCGTGCTCTTCGCTTTGAATTGACTGACCTAAATGATTGATGACACCTGCCATCCATTGAGTAATCACAGGACGGCGTGGTGCCAGCACCTGAGCATTGATGTCGTCTAATAAAGGCGAACCTGCTGAGATGTCTTTTTGCGCATCGCTGAGCACTTTTACAACAATTCGGTCGCTTAACTCTTCAACAAATACATCGTAGTAAAACGCAAAAAAGCGAAAGACCGCGGTTTGATTTAAGTCGATGATTTCGAATTTGTGCAGGCGGTGCAAAATAGAAAATATGCGCAAGAAACGAAATAGGCGGGTAGGCCCAGTAGGGATAAGGCCTATGATGTCGTACCAATGCAAAAACGGAAAGAAGTACCAGCGTAAGTGCTCTTTACGAACAATAGCAACGGCCCAACGAAAACAGAACTCGGTAAAGAAGATGGCAATAAACACTAAGTCGACCAACAGGAAGTTGGCGTGAATTGGGTCGTAAGCGTTAAGAAAGGCGGGGAAATATGTACCTAATAGACCGTATACAAAGTCTGTAGCATAAAGCGCATCGAAAATAAGCCATGTTAGGTTCACAAAAAGTATACCTAACATGACTAAGTCTAAAATTAACCAAGGCGTTTCGTGACTGTTTCGCAGATTTTCTCGGTTAATTCTTAGCATTTCCATATCCTGTTTGGTGCTAGTCGAACAAGGGTTAGCCTGAGGCGCTAGACCTAGTTACATCTACGTAAAGCTTAAGCTTCTGGCCTGGCTGTAAATAACGTTTGGTATTTAGTGAGTTCCACTTGCCTATGTCGCTTACTTTAACATTGAACTTGCTGGCAATACGAGACAAGGAGTCACCATTTCTTACCGTGTAAGTTAGCTTCTTGGTAACGCCGTTTTGAGGCGTTCCTTGTTGCCATATTACTAATGTTTTACCTGGATGAAGCATATCGCCAGGCGCCATACCGTTCCACTTAGCAAGTTGTTTGGTGCTTATTTTGTACTTACGGGCGATATCCCAAAGCGTATCACCTGATTTAACCGTATGGCGTACTTTCTGTTTAGACCCACTGCCACTTTGCAAACTGGCAAGGCGCTGTTCCTGTGATAACGTGTAGCTATCGAGTTCTTGCAGTGCAACGGGTACCATAATCGCTTGGCCCACTCGAATCATAGAGCTATCCAGCTCGTTAATTCTTTTTAGCACTTTCACCGTAGTGTGGTATTGCTTAGCAATTTTACTCAAGCTGTCGCCTGACTTCACCGTGTGGCGAACCCAGTTTAGGCGCTCTTTTTGATCGATTTTGGCCAGAGCTTGAGAAAACGCGGCGGCTTTTACTAAGGGTAAGACAAGCCTATGTGGTCCATCTGGCGATGTGGCCCAACGGTTAAAGCCAGGGTTGAGTGCATGTAGCTCTTTTAACGACATGCCGGCTAGGTCTGCGGCAAAGGCAAGGTCTACCTGAGAACCAATATCTACCACTTCAATAACCGCTACGTTTTCCACTTCCGGCCATGAATAGGCATATTCGTCTTTGTTTTTAAGAATGTCGGCTAGGGCTAACAGCTTTGGCACGTATGCACGGGTTTCTTTCGGTAAGTTCAAATTCCAAAAGTCAGTAGGTTTACCCGCCCGTATATTCGCTTTAATCGCTCTTTGCACTCTGCCTTCACCGCTATTGTACGCGGCAAGTGCATGAAGCCAGTCTCCGTCGAACATATCGTTTAGATATGTGAGGTAGTCTAACGCCCCTTTTGTAGAAGCAACCACGTCGCGGCGGCCATCGTACCACCAGTTCTGAGGCATACCGAAGCGTTTGCCTGTGCCAGGTATAAACTGCCACATTCCCGCTGCACGTCCGTGAGAGTAGGCAAAAGGGTCGAACGCACTTTCTACGATGGGTAAAAGCACAAGCTCCATAGGCATGTCGCGCTTTTCAATTTCTTCAACAATGTAATACAAAAAAGGTTTGGCACGCTTGACTACGCGGGCCATGTATTCGGGGTGCTTTAGATACCATTTTCTTTGCGAGCTTATCCGCTTTTCATCTGGAATAGGCAGCGCAAAATTGGTGCTGGCCCGTTCCCACACATTAGTGACAACGGCCTGCGTGTGTAAATCTGGCGTATCGGTAAGTTCTGCACCTTCTTCTAAGACGTCGTCATTAGGATGAACAACATCAATAACGCCGTCTCTTGCAATTTCGCAATCGGAAATGGCTTCTTCGGTATTGTGAATTTCACTACACGCTTCTAATGAAGCGTTCTCGTTACTTTCTAATTGCGCACTGTCGTTATTATTATCGGTTAACTGACAACCCGTTAAACCTATCGCTAATATCAGCGGCGATAGTGGGAAAAACTTCAACTGCATATATGAAGAAACCTCTTGGAGCACTGCAAACCGTCAATGTTACGATAAACGGTTTACTATTGCATCAAAACTCATCTTTCCAGCGGCGAACTGCAGCAAAGACTGCTACATCGTCGGCCAGGTTATTTTCGCAATAGGCTTCGGCAGCAGTTTTTACAGAAAGTTCATGGGCGCGTAAAAATGGGTTTATGTTTTTTTGCTCTTCAAGATTACTGGGTAACGTGGGAAGGTTTTGCTCACGCATCGATGCAACCCAATCTGCGTAGTGGTTAAGTGCGCCATTATCAGGCTCTACGGCTAACGCAAAGTTAACGTTGGCTTGAGTATACTCGTGCGTGCAGTACACTTTGGTGTCATCGGGAAGGCGCTTGAGTTTATTTAAAGAGTGATACATTTGTTCGGGCGAGCCTTCAAATAAACGACCGCATCCGGCCGAAAACAGTGTATCGCCGCAAAACAGCGCGCCATGGCCAAAGAAGGCGATATGATCGAGCGTGTGTCCAGGCACTTCCATTACCTGGAACGACAGATTCAATATAGGCAGTGATACCGTATCGCCTTGGGCCACCGACTTGGTGATGCCACGGATATGATTGCCTCGTGGGCCTATAATCGGCAACTCTGGCACCGCGGTAGCCAGTTTGGCAATACCACCAGTATGGTCTCTATGGTGATGGGTAATGAGCACCGCACTCAGCGTTAGGCCTTTCGCGTTAATAAATGCCAATACTGGCTCAGCGTCACCCGGGTCTACCACAATCGCGTTGGTATCATCGTGAATACACCAAATATAGTTATCGGTAAAAGCGGGAATGGGGTGAATGGTGATGCCTGAAGGAAATGTTTCTGCCGTCATATTTGTACCTGCTTGTGTAGGTAGAATTATGCGTTACTATAGGGGCTTGTGGACAGCAGAGCAACCAAAGAGCGCGCAGTGATAATGAAATCGGCGTTTAGAGCCAAACCTCCCCGCTACCCAACAAGTTGGAAAGACTTCCCCGCGGGCGAGCACATACGCGATGCTGTTAAAACGGTGTGCGACGATTATGCCGAGCACATATTTGGATATCACTTTGCTAAGCTAGGCTCTTTAAGTGCCGAGATTAATTTAGACACTAGCCCTATAAGACATCATATTAACCAAGTGCCATTTGATAACCAGTTTGGCCGCCAATTAGACGCCAATAACGCATCTGAAGATATCGCCGACAATAAAGTTTCACCTTCACAGTTACATGAAAAAAGCAGCGAGTCGACAATCAACAAAGGAAATATGGTCGTAGGGCAGTCGCATTCCTTACCCTTTGCTGAAAACAGTATTGACGGCTTTTTATTGGCTAACGAGCTAGATTTTGCCCAAGATCCCCATGAAATATTAAGAGAAGTAGACCGCGTTATTACACAAAACGGTTACGTCATTATTAGCGGCTTTAACCCTTTAAGCCTTGCCGGAATTGCCAAGTTTTTGCCCGTTAAGCGTGGAAATATTTTACACGATGCACGCTTTTTCACGTCCTACCGCATGAAAGATTGGCTACAACTACTTGGGTTTGAAATTGTTGAGCAGCGCCAGGTGCTGTTCTCTACGCTATTTTTTCAGCAACGGTGGAAAGGGGCCGCTAAGCTTCAGCACTATTTAGCGTCTTATTTGCCTTGGTGCAGCGCCGTATACGTTATATTGGCTAAAAAACGGGTCATCCCTATGACTGCTATAAAGCCTAAACGTAATTTAAAACCGCGCTTTTCTGCAGTAGGGGCAAGTGCAAGAACTTCAGCCGTGAACCGTTCGCTGCGTTAAAGTATACGTCATACACGTGCAACGCATTTTGCTATTAGGCATGTGGTGATGACAAGTGGCTAACTATTTTCGATATGTGCTGCGCTGCGATAGTCGATGTCGCCAGACTTTCGAGTTAATAAGCCAACTTTAAAAGAAAAATTGGAGATAGCTTAGAAAGCTATCTCCCTTTTGGGGGGTTAATCGTTACTTGCGTTATACAGATGTACATCTCGCTGCGGATAAGGGATGCTAATACCTTCTTCATCGAAGGCTTTTTTAACTTTTTCCTGCATATCCCAGTAGTAAGGCCACAAATCATCTGTGCCGACCCAAGGTCTAAACATCAGGTCGACCGAGTTATCACCTAATCCCCCTACACAGATCCTAGGTGCAGGTTCGGTCAATGAGCGTTCATCCTCTTCAAACAGACGTTGCAAAATTTTCTTTGCTTTGTCGATATCATCATCGTAGCCAATACCAAATGTCATGTCGCAGCGGCGTTTATCGTATACGCTAACGTTAGTCAACGTGGCATTAGACAGATTACCGTTGGGGATAACAACACGCCTATTGTCGAAAGTGTTAAGTACCGTATAAAGAATTTGTATCTCGGCAACCGACCCGAGATAACCTTCTGCTTCAATGGTGTCACCCACTCTGAAGGGTTTAAAGATCAGTATTAGCACACCGCCAGCAAAATTAGCCAGGCTGCCTTGTAATGCAAGACCGATTGCCAAACCTGCTGCACCCACTACGGCGATAAATGAGGTGGTTTCAATACCTATCATAGAGGCAACAGAAATCAACAACATCACTTTTAAAACGGCGCTTATAAGTCCGCATAAAAACTTATTTAACGTGGGGTCCTTTTTACCTAATCGGTGATCCAATAGGTTTACAAAACGATTCACTAACCAGAGACCCACCACCAAAGTAAGAATAGCCAATAGCAATTTGGGGGTATAAGTCATCACCAGTGATATCGCTTTTTCGGTTAATTCCGATAAATCGATATTAGTCCCGAAGAAATCTTCCATAAATACCTCTTTCGTTAATCAAACACGTTGATTACGTTAAAGAAAGAATGTTAGATCGCCGTAAATTGACTCACGTTGAATTGGCCCTTTTGTTGACTAAAGGCCGTTAGCCTATTTTACTGAAAGGCGGGTGGCTTAAAGAATGTGTAAGTGATGATTGAGTTGCATAGTGCGTGATGACGTTACTCAGATTAAAAGCCTTTATGTTTGCACCTTGAACCTATTTACGTGATTTTGGGTTTCACAAATGAGAGGGCTTCATCAACCGCTCAATAAAAAAGGTGACATCCTTTCGCTTTATAACGTTGAATGTCACCTTGCTTTAATGCGAAGCGCTTTTGGGCGTTATTTAACACGCATACCCGGCTTTGCACCTTCGTGTGGCTCAAGAATGTATAGCTCGTCGCCACCAGGGCCCGCGGCTAATACCATGCCTTCACTCATCCCAAAGCGCATTTTGCGGGGCGCTAGGTTAGCCACCATTACCGTGTGCTTACCGATAAGCGCTTCAGGCGAGTAGGCCGACTTAATACCTGCAAATACTTGCTTAGTTTCGCCGCCTAAATCCAGCTCTAAACGTAAAAGTTTGTCTGCTTTTTCTACGTGCTCGGCGTTAGCAATGCGTGCAATACGTAAATCTACCTTTGCGAAATCATCAAACGAGATAGTGTCGCTGATAGGGTCTTTAGCAAGCGGGCTGTCTGGGTCGATAGCCGGTGCTGCTGGCGCTAGGCTTTCTTTTGAATCTTCAACCATGGCGTCGATTTTCTCCATTTCTACACGTTGCATCATTGGCTTAAATTTGTTGATGGCGTGGCCTTTCAATAGGGTTTGCAGTGAATTCCAGTCGAACTTGTCGTTTAAGAATGCTTCTGCTTTTTCTGCCAGTACTGGCAGTACAGGCTTTAAGTAAATAACCAACAGACGGAACATGTTGATACCTAGCGAGCACACATCGTGTGTGAACTGCTGCTTAGTCTCGTCTTTAATGGTAACCCAAGGCGCATTGTTATCAATGAACTGGTTCGCTTTGTCGGCAAGAGCCATAATTTCGCGCACAGCTTGGTGATACTTACGCTTTTCAAAAAGGGCAGCAATGCTTTCTGATGCGTTTTGGAACTCAGCAATAAGTTCTGGCTCAATCACGTTGTCAGACAGTTTTCCGTCGAAACGCTTGGTGATAAAGCTTGCACAGCGGCTTGCAATGTTAACCACTTTACCTACCAGGTCTGAATTCACTTTTTGTGCGAAGTCAGTAAAGTTAAGGTCGATGTCGGTAACACCGTCACCCAGCTTAGAGGCAAAGTAGTAGCGCAAGTATTCTGGGTTTAAGTGGTCTAAGTAGGTGCGGCCTTTAATAAAGGTACCGCGCGACTTTGACATTTTCGCACCGTTTACGGTTACGAAACCGTGAATGTTTACGCCAGTGGGCTTACGGTATCCCGCTCCTTCTAGCATGGCAGGCCAGAAAAGGCAGTGGAAATAAGTAATGTCTTTACCGATAAAGTGGTAAAGCTCAGCTTCTGAGTCGGCCTTCCAGAAATCATCAAACTCTAGGTTGTTCTGGTCGCAGAAGTTTTTGAAACTAGCCATGTAGCCAACAGGCGCATCTACCCACACGTAGAAGAACTTGTTCGGCGCACCTGGAATTTCAAAGCCGAAGTAAGGCGCATCACGGCTAATGTCCCACTGCTGAAGACCTTCGGTGAACCATTCTTGTAGCTTGTTTGCCATTTCTTCTTGAAGGGCACCTGAGCGGATCCACTCTTTTAACATGCCCTCAAACTTTGGCAGGTCAAAGAAGAAGTGCTCAGACTCACGTAGTACCGGTGTAGCGCCAGAAACAACGCTTCGCGGGTTCTTAACTTCAGTCGGGCTATACGTTGCGCCACATACGTCACAGCTGTCGCCGTTTTGGTCTTCTGCGCCACAACTTGGGCATGTGCCCTTAACGAAACGATCCGGTAAGAACATTTCTTTTTCAGGGTCGAACAATTGGTTAATAGTTCGCTTGCTGATGTAACCTGCGTTATCCAAACGAGTGTAAATTTCTTCACAGAACGCCTTGTTTTCTGGCGAATGAGTTACATAGTAATTGTCGTAGTTAACATGAAAATCAACAAGGTCTTGATGGTGTTCAGCACGGGTTCTAGCCACCATTTCTTCTGGCGTAATGCCAAGCTCTTGGGCTTTAAGCATAACCGGCGTACCGTGTGCATCGTCGGCGCAAACACTGTAACATTCGTTTCCGCGAAGGCGCTGAAAACGAGTCCAGATGTCGGTTTGAATGTGTTCTAGCAAATGACCTAAGTGAATAGAGCCATTTGCGTATGGCAACGCACTGGTTACCAGAATTCGGCGTTTTTCTGACATAATGACGTTATTGATTCTTTGCGTTTCAAAATGGCTGCAAATACTAGCGGAAAACCGCGTTTTTTGCATTACGTAATTCACACAATTCTACTACTAGTAAGGCATTTTATGTTCTTTTCTCGTAAAGCAAAGCCCGCAACACAAAAAGTTGCTGCTATTTTGGCCACGTATTTTAGCGTAGACGTAGAAGATACCTTGCCGTGGTGTGCATTCACTCACCCCGACAATGAAAGCGCGGGCATTACCGTTACTCTACCGTTTTGCATTGCTACGCAGCTAGACGCGCTTAAACAAACCGTGCTTGAGCAGCTTGAAGGTAAGTTTGATGCAAGCAAGCTCACGTTTAAACACAAGGTTGCTAGTGGGGAAACTGAAGTTGCGCCGGTTACCAATATTAAAAACATTATAGCGGTTGCCTCCGGCAAGGGTGGGGTAGGGAAGTCTACAACCAGTATTAATCTTGCGTTTGCGCTTATGCAGGAAGGTGCGAAAGTGGGCATTCTAGATGCTGATATTTACGGCCCGTCTATTCCTATTATGCTTGGCAACCCAGAGGCGCACCCTGAAAGCGAAGATAATAAGCACATGCAGCCGCTATCGGCACATGGGCTGTTGGCTAACTCGATAGGCTACCTAGTACCGCAGGAAGACGCGGCGGTGTGGCGAGGACCAATGGCAAGTAGGGCACTTAAACAGTTATTAGATGAAACATTGTGGCCTGTGCTGGATTACTTAATTGTTGACATGCCACCAGGCACTGGCGATATCCAGCTGACCATGGCCCAACAGGTGCCGCTAACGGCTTCTGTGGTGGTAACAACACCGCAAGATTTAGCGCTGGCCGATGCCCAAAAAGGTATAAGCATGTTTGAGAAGGTTAACGTGCCGGTGTTAGGGCTTATCGAAAACATGAGTTATTACCAGTGCAGGGCTTGCGGCACCAAAGATTACGTGTTTGCTAAAGATGGTGGAGAGGCATTGGCAGAACGTCACGGATTGCCCCTCTTAGGTCAATTGCCGCTTGATATCCACATTCGTGAACACGGCGATGCCGGCACGCCGCTTTTGATAACCTCTCCAGACAGCCCCTTAAGCGAGAGCTATCGCGAGGCGGCACGCGCACTCTCTATGCAATTAGCCTTAACCGTTAAGCCCCGCGAAGGGGCTGAAAAACACATAAAAGGCGACCCCATTGGTATAGTAGGCAAAGCCTAGCGAGTTGCTAACGTGATGTACGTTCTCACGGCTTTAGCTTAAATTTGGTAAAACCTTTTAAAAAATTGCGCAAAAGCAGAGAAAACAAGCCTTTGAGCAGTTGAATGCATGCGGTGACATACGCATAATAGCGGCCTACTGAAATGAGGAATACACCATGCGCTTGTGCGACCGCGATATCTATCAACATCTTCAAGATGGAAAAATCAAAATTGACCCAACACCAGACTACGATCAGATTAGTGGTGTAACGGTAGATATCCGTTTAGGCAATAAATTTCGCGTGTTTGAAGATCACCAAGCGCCGTTTATTGATTTAAGCGGCCCTAAAGCGCAGGTTCAAGAAGCCCTCGACCACGTAATGAGCGACGAAATTGAACTAGAAGAAGGTAAAGCCTTTTTCTTGCATCCTGGAGAACTTGCGCTGGCAATTACGCACGAGTCGGTAACCTTGCCAGATAACATCGTAGGATGGCTAGACGGGCGTTCATCGCTTGCGCGCTTAGGCCTAATGGTGCACGTCACGGCTCATCGTATTGACCCGGGTTGGTCGGGTAATATCGTGCTTGAGTTTTACAACAGCGGTAAACTGCCCCTAGCGCTTCGACCAAAAATGAAAATTGGCGCGCTTAGCTTTGAGGTGTTATCAGCGCCCGCTGAGAAGCCTTACAACGCAAGGGTTGATGCTAAATACAAGGGCCAAGCCGGTGCTGTAGCTAGCCGAATTTCTTCGGATGACCAAAGTAAATAGGCTCACTTGCACAATAAAAGCGCCGTTTTTAAAAAAAGCCTAGTGCGTTACTCGAATTACTGATAGATATTATAAGAGCAAATAATAAGGGCCTGTTGACCTTTGCGTTACAGTAAAAAGTCAACAATCCCTAGCACTTATAAGAAAGCTATCAGTAAAGGGAAGCGCAATGCACTCAAACCCTCAACCTACGTCAGAAAAAACACAACGCACACCCACGCGCAAGAACACCATTATCTTGATTGCGCTAATTGTGTCTGTAATTAGCGGCCTTGGCTTGTGGACGGCCGGCCAGCCAAACGAGATCATCTTTACCGCAGCCATTACCCTATTTGTCGCCATTCTTTGGGTTACAGAGGCGCTACCCATTCCGGCCACATCGTTATTACCCTTCGCGTTATTCCCCTTGTTTGGTGTGCTTTCTCACAGCGAGGCTGCGTCTTCGCTTGGCAGCCACGTTATTATTCTTTTAATGGCTGCATTTATGCTGTCTAAAGGGTTAGAGCGCGCTAACCTCCATAAGCGTTTCGCAATTTATATGCTGCGGTTAACCGGCAGCGGAAGCCCGTTAAAGCTGGTCCTGGGGTTTATGCTAACCACTGCCGTACTGAGTATGTGGATCAGTAATACCGCCACCGTTTTAATGATGTTGCCCATGGCTATCGCCATTATCAATGCGGTAGATAACCCACGCTTTGGTGTGGCGCTTATTCTTGGTATAGCTTATTCGGCAAGCCTTGGGGGTGTGGGAACACCTATCGGTACACCGCCTAATATTATTTTCATGAGTGTATATGAGGAAACGCAAGGCATTGAGTACAGCTTTATCGATTGGATGAAAACAGGCGTACCTATTGTGATTCTTGGCGTTCCCATTATGGCGTTGTGGCTGGCAAGGGGAATCAAAGAAGTTGGTCATATAGATTTGCCAGTGCCAAGCACGTGGAGTAGGGCAGAAAAGCGAGTGCTGGCGATATTCGGAACTGTAGTGCTGGCGTGGATCTTCAGGCCCTTTTGGACAGCGTGGATAGGCGTAAGCACAATTAGCGATAGCACTATTGCCGTAGCGGGCGTTGCGGCTATGTTTTTTACCAATAGTGGTAACGACAATGGCCACGTTGATGCCAAGGGTAATAACGACAAGTTACTGGATTGGAAAACAGCTAACGATATACCGTGGGGCATGTTGTTACTGTTTGCTGGCGGTATTTGTATTGCTAAGGCGTTTATGGCATCGGGGCTAAGCGTTCTAATGGGGTCTTGGCTAACGGGGCTAGCTACGTTACCTGTTATCTTAATAGTGCTTGGTATTTGCTTGTTCGTTACGTTTTTAACGGAAATCACGTCTAACACGGCAACATCCACATTGCTTATGCCTATTTTAGCTGCAGCAGGAATGGCGGTTGGGGTTGACCCGAAATTGCTAATGATACCCGCAGCCATAAGCGCAAGCTGTGCGTTTATGCTACCCGTAGCCACAGCGCCAAACGCCATTGCTTATTCAACCGAAAAGTTCGATATAAAAACCATGGCGAGAGAAGGTGTGATGCTGAACGTGTTGGTGGCCTTGGTTGTTACCGCAGTGTGCTACGTGACATTGGCTTAGCACCTATTAGCGGCATTTGTAACGCTGTGTTTTACGGGGATATTTAACAAGGTGGTTAGCAATTGAGCGCTTGAACCGTCTAATTGCTAATTCTCGTTGCATTGTGAGTAAAATTGAGTAGACTTACTCGCTCTTTCGGTCGGTGTGTAGCGCAGCCTGGTAGCGCACTGTCATGGGGTGTCAGGGGTCGGAGGTTCAAATCCTCTCACACCGACCAACTTCTCTCTTCGAAGCGACACCCTAAAGCCTTATCTGGCGTACTCTACAGCATTTCTTAAAATCAATCTTCAAGACTGCACACAAACTTCACTTTCGGCTCAATGATAGTCAAATTTGTGAACGTTCACAATCTTGTTCACACTTGCTAAATACGTTCAGAGTATCAAGTAATCGTGAAGTTGCCCGATTGCTGACTTCGGGAGTTCCTTCAAATTTCTTCAGGTAGCTTTCGGTTGACAGTGTTGTCTTCTTTGATTTTGTCTTGAGTGATTAATAGACTTTGATGATAGTCCTGAGCTTCAGCATCAGTCAGAAAATCTACATCAGGCTTTAACTCCTCAAGCTTGCCCTTCAGTTCAGCTAAATCTACTCTGAAAAATTCCTTACGGTTGTTGACTAAGTTGAGTCGATGTTCATTGAAATGACGATGCAGTTCAGCTTCAAGTGCAGGCGCATCCTCGGAGTAAATAAGAGCATGGACGTCAAATGTGAATGGTACACTGGCATCCCCAAGCTCACGCACACGGTCTAGGGGCTCCAGCCTTCTGGTCATCCCAATTTTGAATACCCCATCACCAAATGAACCGATGTTACTGATGATATAGACGTAACCAGATTTGGTTTGTTGTGCCATCGATAGAGCCCGTTCTGATTTTGCTCTGGCCTCGTTTAGTTGTGCCTCAAGTTCTTCAAGTTCAGACTTTAAGCGCTCCAGCTCGTCACCAGTAGCTTTATTGGCTTTAGCATTGGCCTTAGCAACAAGCTCTTCGTATTTATGCTGTTCTCTTGCCGCTGCCTCTTGTTCCTTTATTAGCTGTTGTTCTTCTCTGAGTTGGCGCTTCGCTTCTGCTCGTTCTTCCTTCTCTTGTCTGAGCTTCTCAGCATATTCATAAGTTAGCCTGAGCTCTTGCAACTTGAGTTGGAAATAGGGTTCTGTGATTTGGATGTTGTTAGACTTATTGAGCTTGTCTATTGCATCTCTCGCTTTAGATAAGCGCTCTTCCATTCTGCGGATATTATTCCATCTTACGTTTGATACTGCTGCATCACATTCGTTATTGAAAGCTCTCAGCGTTAGTTTAAGTGCTCGGTTTGTCATCGTCTGACCTTCTCTGGCACTGTTATTAACTTTCCACTCAGTATGGCAAACGGCCGCTTGTTTGGCTTTCAGCATATCTTTCTGCTGCTCTCGCACAGCAGTGATTTCAGCTTTGAATCTATCTGACGTTCCAAAGTCGAAGTGAGGTTCATAGTACCCCAATGTAGACAACTCAATTTTTTCATCAAATACAGCCAGCTCTCTTTCAAGTTCATCAAATAGCTTTCGTTTAGTCGCATAAGACGCCCGAAGCGTCTGGATGTTTGATGTGATTGCTTCTGACTCGGCGTTAAGCTCCGTCACACGAGCTTCAATAGAGCTTATCGGTTGGTACTTCTCAAGCAGCTCTGTCGTTCTTTGCTTCGAGTCTTGAAGGTGAGATTTGACTTTGTTGAGCTCTGACTTTAGCTCGCGAGATTTTAATAGTGAAAACACTAGCAACGATATGACTGCGAAAATCAAAGCGTAGGTAATGATATGTCCATAATCACTTGGAAGAGCTTCAATCGAGCCCATAACTGTAATCCGTGTCTGCTAATCCTTCTGACAACATTATAACAAGTGCTCATTCAATACAAAATCAAGTCATTATTGGGAGTCCTTTCCCTTTGGTGTTATCAGGCTATAGATGCCTCCATCCCCGTATTTATTTCATACTGTTCGTGCATAGCTTGTCGTAACTGATGAGCTTTTGACTCAGGAACTATAAAGCTGTCATGAACAGGTATCACAGGAATAGCTTCTTGCGTTAATGAATCCATAACATCATTTGCAATCTTGCTATCGATATTTTGAAGTGTTTGCCAAGCATTGCGGTAAAGTAAGTCTGAAATAGCCTTATGTCTGGCTTCAAACATCCCTAGAAGGCTACCCGCCTTTTTAGCGTTGACTTTAAGATGGAAAGATACCGCTCTGACTGCTTGGTTTTTGCTGCTGGTACTGGTCGCAATCAAGGCTATCTTTTTAACTTTGTCTCTTGTTACTCCTTCGATGTCGTAGCAATCACTCGGAGCTTCTGCGCCTGATAAATGATACAGAAGGCGAGGGTGCATCGACTTGTAGTCAAGTTCAACACAAGGCTCTCCATTAATCGTAATGTTGCTTCTGACAACTTGAGGTAGGTTCTGCGCATCACAGTAAAACCTGCCACCAATGCACCATTGCCCTTTGAATATCCGTCTGCATGAGAGGTCAGACTGCGATAGTTGAATGGTTCTGTTGTCTTCAGATGTATATACCCAGTTGTAACTTGTGCGTACCTCATTATGTTCCATTATCGACTTTCTCATGCGAAGAGTGCTTGGTTCGTCGCTGTAGTTAACGTAATCATAAGGATTGTTGCGAAGAATGAGCGGGTCAATAGGAACAGAGATGTCAGTTACCTCAATTGCTTCCAGAAGGCGAGCTTGATTGATACAGGTCTCAGTCGGAAGAATAAGTGACGGAATGCCAGACGTGTAGTTCTCGCTTTTGAATCCTCGCTCAATCTTAATCAAGCCTAGCTGTTCTCCTTGCGCCAGCAAGGTGTTCATCGTGTCTCTGCTGTACGGCTCCCTACGAAATCTCTTCGGGATAGCTTTTAGGCGCTTACCTAGCGAGTATACGAAACCTGTATCGGTGCCTAAGTTCATCGCACAGGCAAGATTGACAGCTATACACTTAACCGCTTGGATGGTTGGCTTGGTAATACGTTGTCGCCCTTGTGTCAGCTGTTCGGTGAGCCAGTCGGTAAACTTTGAATCTACTCCCTTATGGGTTCTCAGTGGGAAGGTGAATATTGGGTTTGCATTTGGCGTATTGGACTTCCCCTTGAGGGTTTGTGTCCACTGGAAGNTTTCTTGCGGTGTNACCATAAGTTGGTTCATAAGTGNTCTCCNTGTCNTANTNCCCCCTATAGTGCTGCTGGTGGTCTCCTCGTCTGTCGCTAAGTCGTTCTCTAATGTCCATTTACCAATAACCAACCAAGTTATCATTACTGGTTAGCTAGTGAGTAAATACAATTGAGTGCGTCTGAATCGAATCTTCAAGGTGGCACAGTTTAAGAAGGGAAGTAAATTGAATGAAATGTAGCAACTACGTGTTAGTCGACTACTGTCTGCTTTAATTTGATAAAAACAGGGTATGAGAAACGGATAGACAAACTATTTCAGTTTCTATATGGCTTCTCCCTTATGTCAGGGAGTCGTGTATCCCTTGATTTTATTGGCTTTAGTGAATATTAGGTAAATCTAAAAAATCTGAAGAGCTTTAAGGTTGTTAGCTCTAGACAACTGATAAGCGAGAAGTGCGGATACAAAGCATCATTACAGATCGACAACGGCTTTCTATGAGCTTTTCTGGGTACAATTAATACGATTGCATTGGGTAAGTTAACTCGATCTGAGAAAGCTTTACAGAGCCTCAAACAGTTAAGCGTGAGACTCCGATGTGATAGTGCTGAAGATGTCTAACAGAGGAGTAGTAGACCACATGAATCCTTGGCTTTATAATTCGAATTTACTCGGTTTATTATTTTGCTTAATGAACTCATTGATTATCTTATGCACCGCTCCCTTACTACAGCTTAATTCTTCAGCAATCTTAGCCATGCTCAAGCCTTCCTCTCGTAGCTGGTGGACTCTCTCACGGTCTACAGACTTCTTACGCCCGAACTTAACGCCTTTCTCTTGCGCCTTAGCAATACCTTCCATCTGTCTTTCGTAACGTAGAGACAACTCGAACTCAGCTACAGCAGCAATCATGTGGAACATTAGCTTACCGTGTGGCGTTGTCGTGTCGATGCCTTGGTCAATCACAATGAGACCTACGCCTTTATCATCGAGTAACTTCGAGATGTTCGCTAGGTCAGCCACAGAACGACCTAAACGGTCTAACTTGGTCACAACAATGGCTTCACCTTCACGCACGTAATCAAGCATCTTCTCTAGCTCTGGGCGGTCTGCTGTCTTACCTGAGCGCTTCTCTTGGTAAATCTTAGCGCAGCCTTTCGCCTTCAATGCGTCTAGCTGTACGTCTAGCTTCTGACCCGTGGTTGATACTCGTGCGTAACCGATAAGTTGACCTGTCATGATTAAATCCATCCTGTTCAATAAAGTCTAAAGGTTAAGTGACCAATAAGATAATGAACGGTAAGTGAACGGTCAATAGGTAAGTTCAAAAAAGTTTACTTTGGTGGACGGTTACGAAACCTGATATTTCCGGTCTCGTAGTCAGTCCGCAAATTTCCGGAGTGAGGACATTGAGCCACCAGCAGAGCCTGTGCGTTGTCTTCGTGTTTGGTCAAGATGAACGTTGCGACTGGGTTGAAGATTGTCTTAGCGGTGTTCCTGTGGTGCGTAGAGGCACCCTATGGGGGGGAGTTGAGGCTTCATCATAGTCGATTTGGCCTCTCAGATTTTTGTATGTAGTGAAAACTTATCTTAATTCGTGATGTTCGATGAGCCAACACCTGAAGTAAGGCAACTGTTTAATCGACGTTTGTACCTTGTATTACCTTTGACTTGAGATAGTTAATGAAAGAGGCGCAGGAGACAAGAAAGAACTTGGCGTCTGAAGCGGTCAAGTTGGGCTCCTCTAGCATGGCATGCCTAATTCCACCCTCATCATTAGTGTAACCGTATATATTTGAAAATCCTTGTTTTAAAGCTGGATGCAATTTTTGGTCGCGCTCTAATTTACTGAGGGCAGCACCTAATGTTGCTTTAGGATTATCTGTAATTTCTTTTGCAATGCTCTCTACGGC
The DNA here is from genome assembly GCF_000020585.3 of Alteromonas mediterranea DE. Taxonomy (NCBI): domain Bacteria; kingdom Pseudomonadati; phylum Pseudomonadota; class Gammaproteobacteria; order Alteromonadales; family Alteromonadaceae; genus Alteromonas; species Alteromonas mediterranea. The sequence continues at coordinate 2,664,968 of NC_011138.3, read as the reverse complement.
TGAAATTGATTCTTTAATAGAATTGCGATAATCAGGGTTCCCTCTTCTAGACAAATGCTCTAGTGCGCTTTTCATGTGAACTTCAACGCCTTTGAACGGACTCTCCGATAATGCATACCGCAAGGACTCCAACTCTACTTCATCAGTGACTTGCACAAATTTTAAATTTATGACTCGAAACCCTGAAAGTTCTTTTTCGAGCACTGTATTCAAATTACTCACCAGCTCATTATTTATCCTTTCAGAGACTAGTGTCTTGAGCGCACTGAATAAAAACTCCAGCATGTCATATACTTGGTACCACAGGCAGCCAAAGAACTGCTTTCTGATATAAGCGAGAGTTGCGTGCGGGTTGTTCGGCATATTGTCTATGGGCATTTTGAAGTAGGCAAACCATAGCACCTTCCCCAAACTCATAATTTTTGGATGTCCACTATTTGAGCGCATAAATCCGACAGATGACCAGACATGTAAATCGAGTATATTCCACAGCGTATTTCTGAGTTCTGGTGTCATACCATCAGTTTGAAGTGCTGTCTCAACTGGGGTAATACCTATTCGCTGACTAAATTTCATCCTGTTATTAAACCTTCCATCGGATACAGTGGCTTGGTAGTTTCTGTGTGAGTAAAGAATTAGTCAAGTGCATAGCTTGATTGTAATTACGTTTCTAACTGAGCAATCTCAAGCAGTCAGCCTCGTGAATCCTCTCGACATACTGCCACAGTTCGTCCTTGTTCTTATACTTACTATACAAGTTATACGTCAAGGACAACTGCTTGTGTCCTGCTAGTTTCGTAGCGATGTCTTCAGGACTACCAATTTGTTCTAGTGCTGTCGCAAAGTGACCTCTAAACGAGAGTAAGCATGTCTTGTAGACTTTGACGACCTTGCATTATCTTCGTGTTTGTTCAAATGAACGTTACGACTGGTTTGAAGGTTGTATATCCGGTTTTCCGCAATGTGCAGAAACGCCCTAGGGGGAGTAGGGACTTCGTCACTGACGATTTGTCCTTTCAGAGTTTTGTAGTGAAAACTCTTTGCCGCACCCATTTAAATAACCGATGCAGTCCATTTTCTTTACGGCGAGGCTTGCCGTAGTCTTCAATTTTAAAAGTGCCACCGCCATAACCGATAAATTCGTCATGGGAATACTTGTAAGCATAAGGAGTTTTTATGCCTAGTTTCTTGCTTAATTCCTGTGGTGTGATGGGTTCACAAACCATATCGAATGGCTTCTTCTTTGATTTGGCTTTATTACGAATTGCATTAATAAACTTGAAGTCAATGGTTAGAAAGTAGGGAATATCATTCACTTCAGCTGTCCATAGATGAAAAGCATCTTGCAATTGTTCAGCAGTCAGGGCTTCAGCTATTTTTTTAAAGCGGTCTATATTTTTAATGGAATCTAGAGTCAATTTCGGTAAATAACTTTCAAACTCAGTTGACTGAAAAAGGTCTGGCGTCCACTTTAGGAGGCTTTCGAAAAAATCTACTTTATTTTCAGAACGAATTTGCTCCAGCAAATCTCCTTGGCGAAAGTGGCTTCTTGATATTGCGGGTTCTACAAACGTCACACTACTCTCGCTGAAAACGTTACCAATCTTTGAATCTACAGACCTGAACCAACTCTCAAAATTAAGCTCATCATAAGTAAAAAGCTTTATATGTTCATATTCAGAGAGCTGAGCAATAGTAGGAAACCAATCAATTTCATTTTGACGTCGAGCTTGTTTTTCCGGTAAAGGAGGTTTTCTTATATAACCCACGATAAACGAAGAGACTTCGGTTTGTTCTCTATCCTTATATGTAGTTAGCTTTGCTCCTTGAAGCATGTTCGCATCACTGAAAATACAGTTATCTACAAGTACTCTTGTTGTCATCAGGCTTCCTGTCTAAGTATTCTGTTCAGTTTACAATGCTCAATCTTGAGGGCAAGACATCTTGATAAGGTAGTACTCTTAGGTGGTACAATTAAGCTTCTCGTTTATTTTGTAAAAGTTATAATCGCTGTTAAAGTCTCGTAAAGAGGGTTTGCAGTAGCTAACGATTCAAAAAGTCCTTAAATTGTTGTAGCGAGCCAAAATGCACCTTACCCATGAACATTGTCGGTAGTTTGTATTTGCGTTGGTTTTTGCTCACCCAATTATTTCCTACAGTTATTTTAAGGTACTCGATTCCGTTGGAGCGCATGAGATACTGCAAGACGTTGCTTTTTCTACAAAGCTCATGTTCTTCATACAGAATAATAAGAGGCTCTAAATCATCCATGCCAACTCACTCATAAGGCTTTTAATAACCTTCGCCTTCAGGTGAGATTCGATCTCCAAACTATTAAGGACTGACAACACCACTCTGACGTGTTTACTTACTTCTGCGTCATCGGGTGTGAAGCGGTATTCATCAATTGCTTTTCCGACAATAGAATTAATAGTGTCACCGCTCTTGATTTTTAAGTTGCCGAGTTTATTTAGTTGTCCTTGGGTTAAGGAAACTCTCTTTTCTACTGTTTTACTCATTACACGCTCCAGTTATTCATCTGAATGGTAATTTATTGTAATAAAATCAGCAACTTAATGGTCGTTTGTGAGTAATGGTTAGTTGTGGTTATTTCCCAGAATGAGTGACAATGAATAGAACTTTGCCACTTTCACTACTCAGTCCATCAGAGAAACCACGTCCTTAACCCCAAGGTGTGTGTATCGCTCCAGCATCTCAGTTGAACGGTGCCCTGAAATAACTTTTAATTGGTTAACCGAAAGGCCTCTTTGAGCGTACTTAGTGATAGCTGAATGCCTCATTGAATGAAACGATAGTCCGGTTATTTCTAGGCGTTTACATGCTCGTCTAAAAGCCTTCGAGAGACTTTCTGCTGTAACGTTGTAGAGGATTTGATGATTATTACATGACACAAGCCTGTCTTTTAAAATCTGAGTTGCCTTTGCGTTTAACGGAACGTAGCGTGAATAGCCATTCTTGGCTTCAGGAACATAAAGTCTGTTTTGGTGAAACTCTATATGTTGCTTTTGTATCTTTACAATTTCTCCTCTACGCATAGCAGTCTCGTAAGAGAGTTCAGCAGCAGATGCAACTAATGGAGGTAAATCTTCAAGCAATAGCTTTAACTCTTTCTGTGTTACTACTCTGTCTCGTGGTTGGCATTCAGGAGGATATTTGAAGTCGTTGAAAGGAAATGGCCAATCTAACTCGAAGTGTTTAATGCCAAACTTAACGATGCGAGACAGCATCTGTAAGTCTAATCTCGCGGTACTGCTCTTTACTTCTTTGAGTCTCTGACGCTTAAATGCTTCGATTTCTGCTAGGGTAGGAGGCGACTTAAAGTTTTTCTTCAAGCATCGCACACGGTAACGCACAGAATCGCCCATGTGCTCAAGATATTTGTCGCAGACCTCGTGAAAAGACAATTCATTTGAGCCCATTAAGGCGAAACGTTCTGCTTCTTGTTGAGTTGGAAAAGTCTTAGAGATTCGCTTACCTTGCTCACGAATCTGTACGTTCCAGTTGCCTGATTTTAATTGACGGATAGTTGCCACTTCGTTCACTCCAAAATACTTAAAGGTTAATGGAAGTGAAATTCTTGAGCCCTTGCCAGTATTGACTTTGGGAGGTGCGCGTAGAGTTCGCAGCGTTATCGCGCGGGTGGGCATGGGGTGTCAGGGGTCGGAGGTTCAAATCCTCTCACACCGACCAACTTCTCTCTCTAAGAAGCGACACCCACGCACCTAATCTTCAATAAATCCAAAAATTGATTCTAAAACCAACTCAGCACTTTCAATCTGCGGGTAATGCCCAATATCAGTAACCTCAACCACGTCAGCGTTTGGAATAAGTGCTTTGTATCTGGCCATCATGTGTGCGCCAGAAATAGGATCTATCATGCCAGCAGTTAGTCGAACCGGAACGTCGGCATTTTGAAGTGCAACTACCCAATGCTCTCGGTATTGTTTTCTTTGTTTCATATAGCCCAAAAGCAACTACATGTATTGGTGGCCATAGGTCTGTCGTAAGCACGACATTTAAACTATGCCGCGCTTCTTGTTTTGGTTCAATCAACGCAAATGGTTTATAAAGTAAAATAGCACTAACTTTCAACAGGTATACAAACCGTCAACGTAGTTCCTTCCCCTGGGGCTGAGATTAAGTCAATTTCTCCGTTAAACTTCTGTCGAACAAGATTGTATAAAATATTCAAGCCTAAACCCGTGCCACCTTTATCGCGTGCAGTTGTATAAAACGGCTCGAACACTTTTGTATGAAGCTCTTCAGGAATGCCTTTTCCATTGTCTTGAACGCTTATTACAACACCTTTGTCATTTTGGCTACAGCTTACAGCAACTTTGTTTATATCGTTGTCTACTGACGGACCAAAGGCGTGACGCTGCGCGTTCGATATTAAGTTCGTTAATAGCTGGGCAATAATGCCCGGACAAGTGGTAATTACTAATTTGGGCGTGACGTCTATAGAAAGCTCGATTTGCTCCTTGCGAAGCATGGGTTTTAATGGATTACAAACCCGTGGAATATATTCATCCAGCGCAATTTCCTCAATTTCCAGCGAGGTTTGATCGGCAGAGGTTCGCTTAAAGTCTTGAACTAAGTGCGCGGCCCGCACCAGGCTTGTTTCCGCTAGAGTTAATCCTTCAGAGCATATTGCTTCAAAATCTTTAAAGCCTTGTTCAGTCAATTCATCATTTTCAAAGTCTCGATAAATGTCTTTTAGCTCTTCTTTGCAGTTACTGACAGAGGTGAGTGCGATACCTAAAGGTGTGTTAACTTCGTGAGCGATGCCAGCTACAAGGTTACCTAAGGCGGCCATTTTTTCTGACTCGATAAGTTTTTCTTGGGCGGCCTCGAGCTCTGCTGTGCGATCTTTTACTTTTTGTTCTAACGTTTGATTCGCTTCGAGTAGTTGCGCTTCATAATCAGCGCGTTCATTAGCGCTTACCGCGCGGCCATATAAGTCGGCCAAAGAGGCGGCAAATACCATCTCATCAGCCTCCCAGTGTCGCGCTTCACCTTGATGCTCACAGCAAATTATTCCTATCATTTTACCTCTGTGTCGAATAGGAACATCAAGCATTGAGCTAATATTTAAAGGGCCGAGGTAGACGTCAGCAAACTCAAACGTGGCAACATCTGTTAGCGCGTTGTGAGCGGCTATGGTTCTCCCTGAATCTAGGGCTTCGAAATAGTGTGGGAAATCTTTACGGGTGAGCACCAAGCTTTCGCTATCTAGGTCGTTCCCTTTATCGATTAATAAGGTACACTGAACAAGTGTTTGCAGTTGGTCGTATAGCCAAATACCTGCTCGCGTAATTTTCAACCCTTCGCAGACCGAGTTGATAATAAGCCGTGACGCAACATTCAATTCACCTTTATCAATATCTTCGCTTTGGCTAACACGTAGTAAAATTAACTCTAATGCTTCTTTCATTCATCTTCGTCCGGTTCTAGCGCGCGTATTTCTAGTATTCTGTCGAAATGTTCAAGCATGATATGGGTAATTAGTGGGTCAAACTGTTTGCCTGCGTTTTCCTCAAGGTAAGCTTTTACGTCTTCCTCGCTCCAGGCGGGCTTGTAACAGCGCTTAGATAGTAGGGCGTCAACCACATCAACAATGGCCATAATTCGGCCCTCAATGGGAATATCATCGCCCGATAAACCTTCGGGATAGCCATTGCCGTCCCATCGTTCGTGGTGAGTCTTGGCAATGATGGCCCCCATTTTTGCAACAATGCGATCCGAGTCGGCAAGCAAATCATAGCCTTTTTGCGCATGGGTTTTCATAATCTCCCATTCTTCTGGGTCAAGCTTGCCCGGCTTGTGCAAAATGGTTTCAGGAATACTGATTTTACCCACGTCGTGAAGCGCCGCTGAGTATCGAATGGTGTCAATAAACTCTCTACTCATGTGGAGTTTTTCTGACAAAAACTCAGTCATTAAAATAACCCGCCTAACGTGGCCGCCGGTTTCTTTGCTTCGCATTTCAATGGCGTCGCTAAGCACCATGATTAGCTCTTTCTGGGTTTGCTGGATATCTTCTTTTTGTGTGAGATTTTGAAAAATGATAGCCACGTTAGATGCAAACATTTCCAAGGTTTTGCGTTGAAGGGCGTCTAACGGTTCATTAAGCTTCACATACAAAATGTTGTGGCTGTCTTCCCCTGTAGGGTAATAACCAATAAAACGGTCTTTCGTTTGAAGGTGCGTTTTGCTTAACAGAACTTGGTTGACTTCATCAGCAATGCTTTCTGGAATTTGCTTTGAGATGCCGGGCTCACACAGCCCAATTAAATCGCCACTGGCCCCTAACACCGTCATAGTGGTATCACCATAGAGGTCAGTGTGCTGGGTAGACAGGTAGAGCACTGAATTATTTAAATTTAAAAGGGTCAGCGTTTGTTTAAGCACCGCTGTCCCAAATTGGGCCAAAGACTGGCTGGCCAATACAGATGAAGAGGATTTAAGCACGTCCTCCATTCCACGTTTACCTTGCTCTATGGTCTGGATATCACGATAAGAGCGAATGGCGGTGTAAACACAGGATTTCAGTTTTAAAGAAGAAAGCTCAGTCTTTGCTTTGTAATCATTAATATCGTACCGACGGATAACATCTTCTTCTGGGGCTTGGCCGGGCTGACCAGTTCGTAATATAAGGCGGCTAACATGGTTATTAAGCTCGTTTCGAATGGCGTCTACCAGTTTTAACCCAGCATCGTCGGTTTCCATCACTACATCTACAAACGCCAGCGCGATGTCGGGGTGTGCTTTGAAGAGGGCTAAACCTTCTTCTCCACTGTGGGCAGATAAAAACTCTACGCCACGCTTTTCAAAAGTAAATTTGCGCAGCGTTAACTTGGTAACTTCATGTATTCCCTCTTCATCGTCGATAATCGCTATTTTCCAAGGGGCTAGACGCGGAGCGGATTGTTCAGTTTTTGATTTCTTAAATAGGGACATACGTAAACAACAAGGCTTATTTTTAGTTTAAACGTATGCTACGAATGCGATTATCGCAAATTGCCAAAGCCCGATTTAATCGAAAGTTTAACTTTTCTCTGTCGTCCGAGAGCGTTAATCGAGGGAAGCAAATAGAATGTCGAAGACAGTTGTAGATTCTTCAATGCGTTAAAAAGGGAAAGCCACCTTAATTTGAGTTGTTGAATATACATCTATAAAAACAAACAATCTTAATAAGGTGCTGACGCTATTGAACACTCAAGTCCTACTGTTTACTCTATTTTAACAATTTGGCTTGAAAAACATAGGGTTTAAGGACGTTCATGAATTTTGCGGAATTTGCAGCATCGAGAAAAAGTGTACGAGGGTTCACAAAACAGCCCGTTACAAAAGAAACGGTAGACGCAATTATCAACGCCGCAAAGTGGGCGCCGTCATCTTACAACACACAAACATGGAAAATTCATGCGGTAACTGGCGATGTCCTCGATAGAATTCGCGAAGGCAACACCAAAAATACGCTTGAAGGTAAGCCGCACGTTCGTGACTTTCCTTATAAGGAAGACTACGAAGGTATTCATCGTCAGCGCCAAATTGATGTGGCTATTCAATTGTTCGACGTGATGGGAATATCGCGTGAAGACAAAGAAAAGCGTATGGATTGGATGATGCGAGGCTTCAGGCAGTTTGATGCACCCGTTTCGCTGGTTCTCACATATGATAGGTCTCTAGAGCCCGCTGGAATAACCCAATTTGGCCTAGGGTCACTAGCGTATGGCATTGTTCTAGCAGCGTGGGATTTAGGGTTAGGTTGTGTGATAAACGGTCAGGGTATCATGCAGTCTGAAGTGGTACACCAGTGCGCTAACATTCCAGATGATGAAGCCATTATGATTTGTATTGCTTTAGGCTATCCCGACCCTGATTTTCCTGCTAATGACGTGCGCTCTACCCGCGCCGATAACGAAGAGTTTGTAACTTATCATGGCTTTTAAATAGGCAGTAAAAGCAACGCTCCAATATCACTAGCCGGCGTAGCCTAATAACTTTTTACCGCTGGTTAGTGGGGGATTGCGCTTCAATTAGCCTTTCAATTTGTTCCGCTGGTACAGGCTTACTCCAATAGTATCCTTGACCAATGTCACAGCCCATTTCAGTAATCTTTTTTAGCGCAGCTTCATTCTCAATACCCTCTGCCACGGTTGCCATACCTAAACTTTCAGCGATACTTATTATTGCTGTGACTAAGGGCACATCTTTTTCGTCAAAGCCCAATGTATTGATAAAAATACGATCTATTTTTAATTTTTGGGCACTGAATGTACGAAGGTAATTAAGATTGGAATACCCAGTACCAAAATCATCAATTGCGAACGTAACGCCAAGGCTTTTTATTTGCTCAAGCTGTTGAATAACATTGCCATTGTCGTCGGCCAAAATAGATTCTGTTAGCTCAAGCTCTAAATGTTCTGGAGCTAGCTGGGAAGTTTCTAACGCACCCTTTACGATTTGTGGCAGATTACCGTCTTTGAACTGTGCAAATGATAAATTCACCGCAATGGATAACTCGCTATTACCATTTTGTTGTTGCTTAGCGCAAAACATACAGGCTTGGTTTAAAACCCATGCACCTAGCGTGTCTATGAGACCGCTGCTTTCAGCTAGCGGGATAAATCTATCGGGGAAGATCATAGAGCCATCTTCTTGAGGCCAGCGCAGCAAGGCTTCAAGTGCACATATGTTACCCGTCTTTAAATCGATGAGGGGCTGGTAATACACCGCTAACGCATTTGCTTGAACTGCAGGGCGCAATCGTTGAATTAGCGAAAACTTTTCATCACTTTCTTCGTCAAAACGCACATCGTAAAACTCAAAGCGATTTCTGCCATTGCGTTTAGCCTCATACATGGCGATATCGGCCTTTCGGCATAACTGCTTAAACTTGACGCCATCGTAAGGCGCTTGCGCTACGCCTATAGAGCCCGATACAACGATTTTTGTTTGTAGTACTTCAAATTCCGACGAACACCATTGAATTAAGTTCTGACACAAATTTTCAATTTGAGAGCGCGTCTTTATCTGTGCCGCGAGAACAATAAATTCGTCACCACCAAACCGAATAAGGCATTCGTTCGCTGACAGGTTGTCGGTAATAGTTTGAGATATTTTTTGTAAAAAACGGTCTCCGGCGGCATGGCCTAATGCGTCGTTGACGGGCTTAAAATTATCTAAATCGATAAACAATACCGCAAGCTGCAAACCACTTTCTTCGCTCTCGCGCAGTTTTTCGTTAAACAAACGTTCCCCCATAACCCTATTTGGTAAATTGGTTAGTGGGTCGTGGTGCGCAAGGTGTTGAATATGGGCTCTATTCTGCTCGACTTTTGTGTACTCCCGATGCAGCGAAGCCATTAGCCGTCGTATATCCTGAACTAAAACAAATACGCTAAAGCCCGTTACAACAAAGATAACGATGACGAAAAGCAGATGAGACCACGAGAGTACAGGAGGATGGGGGGCCACTACACCGTGCATAATTAGCCAAGTAAGCCCGATACATTGCAGCAGGACCAGCGAGAGAACTGTGCCAAATAGCGCGACGCCGCCTAACAATGCCGCAAAAATAATTACGCCAGGGTAGCCAAGCATGGCTATATCAAACACGCCGGCTCCCGTTGCTGAAAGCGCGAACAACATTGATGACATGGCGCTTAGAAGAAGGTAACTGCTGGTGGCCACATAACGCTTGTAAGCGAGAACTGCACTAAGTAATAAAGATAATATACCCACAAGAAAGATGTCGAAGGTTATCCCTCTCGCTGCAAGTAGTGACGCAAATAGCCCACAGCCGGTTACAACGCTTATCTGAATAACACGTTGTCTGCGAATTGAGAGTAGATCAGTGATATTCACTGTGGAGGGGAATAAGTTAATAACCTGCATTCTTCTATTTGTAAACTAGGCTCTAACCAACTGTAATCGTAACTTACAAAAAAGCAAGTATCGAAGCAGGCTGGGGGCGACAGCAGGGCAATTAAAAACACCTAAATGCAAGGTTAAAAAAAAAGACAGCAAAGCTCGTAGGCTTTGCTGTCTTAACGAGGTGCGTAGTTTCACACGCTACTACAACTTAACTCGGTATTTAGGCGGCTAGTGTTAGGATTTCACGGGCTTTTACCAGGTCAATGTCGCCGTGTTCACCAAGGGCAGTCAAACCATTGCGCTCTAGATTTTCAACAAGCCCATCAATGGCAGACTTTTCAATGTCGTAGTCTGATAGACGAGTTTTAATCTGCATAGATTCGAAGAAGTCCTGTACGGCTTTTATGGTTAGGTCGATAGCTTTGTCTTTGTCATCTTCTTTAATACCAAATACGCGCTCACCTAACTGCAAGATTTTTTCTTGTTTCTTGTCGCGCTGCACGAACATCAGTGAAGGCAAGACAATTGCTAGGGTTACCGCGTGATCAAGACCATGCAGCGCAGTAAGTTCGTGACCAATCATGTGCGTGCCCCAATCTTGTGGTACGCCCTTGCCAATTAGCCCGTTAAGCGCCATTGTGGCTGACCACATTACGTTTGCACGTACATCGTAATCTTCTGGCGTAGCCAGCGCTTTAGGCCCTTCCTGAACCAGTGTTTGTAAAATACCTTCAGCAAAACGGTCCTGAAGCGGCGCATTCACAGGGTATGTAAGGTACTGCTCAATTACGTGAACGAAGGCATCAACCACACCGTTCGATACCTGGCGCGGTGGCAGTGAATACGTGAATTCTGGGTCAAGAACCGCAAAAACAGGTTGTACTGTTTCTGAAGAAAAAGCGCGTTTTTGCGAGGTTTCTTTACGGTTTACCACCGAATTGCCGTTGCTCTCTGAGCCCGTTGCAGGAAGTGTTAATACTGCACCCACTGGTAATGGGTTTTCAAATGCCGCGCCTTTTATCAATATGTCCCACGGATCGCCTTCAAAATTTACCGCCGCGGCAATGAATTTAGCGCCGTCAATAACGCTACCGCCGCCAACCGCTAAGATAAAGTTTACGTCGTTTTCGCGAGCAACCTGAACCGCTTTCATAAGGGTTTCGAACTCAGGATTGGGCTCAACGCCTTGAAACTCTATAACGTCGGCACCTTCCAGTGCGGTATTAACTTTGTCGTAAATACCATTCTTTTTTATAGAGCCACCGCCGTATAAAAACAGAACTTTTGCTTTTGCCGGCAGGCGCAAAGACACTTCACTAAGCTGGCCTTTGCCGAATAAAATTTCGGTTTGATTTTTAAATGTAAAATTAAGCATATGTTGCCTGTCCTTAATTATTTAGCGAATTTCGCTGTGTATAGAATTTGATGGCATCTTAGAGTGATTGGCTTAAATGCAGAAGTCAGATAAATTAGTATGAGTCATCAAAAATCTGATGGGTAATGATTAATGTCTTATTTAACTCAGCTTAAAACCTTCGTAGAAGTATATCGAAGTGGGAATATTACACGTGCTGCATCGCGCCTGCATATGTCACAGCCGGCAGTGACATCACACATCCAAGCCATGGAGAATATTGTTGGCAAAGAGCTGTTTGTGAGAAAAGCGCGGGGAGTGGAGCCTACACCAATTGCCGACGATTTAGCCCTTCAGGTGGCCAGCCATATTGATACGTTAGAGCAAAAGGTCGCGTCTATACGCAGTAGAGCATCCACCGACCACGGCACGTTACATCTCGCCGGGCCGGCAGAATACCTTAGTTCGGTAGCGGGGCCAGCGCTTGCTAACCTACTGCAAGCCGATAAGGTGAACTTAGTTATTCATACAGGCAATAAAAATAACACCTATGCGTTGCTGGAAAATGATGTTGCCGAACTTGCTATCACCGCATCAGAACCGACGGATGCAATGTATGAATACCAAATGTTAGACAAAGAGCGTTTAATTCTGGTTATGAATCGAGTTCAAGGAAAGCTTCTCAAAGATGAAGAAATAACCGCAGCGCTATTAAATCAGCATAAACTGGTAACCTACGACGAGCAACTTCCACTGATTCGCCGTTATTTTTCAGAGGTTTTTAACGCGCCATGCGAGTCGCCGGTTGCTGCTGTATGCCCAGATATTCGTGCAATAAGCAGCATTGTAAAAGCCGGTATTGGTTACTCAGTGTTACCAGGCTATCTGTGTAAAGAAGGGATAGCGAAAGGCGAGTTAATACCGCTTGGTAAAAGCGGGCCTGAAAATGAAATTTATCTTGTTTGGAAGAAAGGGGCGTTAGGCAATCCTAGGGTAGATTTTGCTAAAGACGTGATTATGGCATTTGCCAACATCAATCATTTCGCTAACTACCCCGATTGAATAAGCAGAATCGAAGCGACGCCAATAAATAATGTGGCGTCGCTTTTACTGCAAATGTGAAACTACCTAAAATGTACCCACTACTTTGACGTTACTGTCCACTTTACTTTCGTCAATAAAGCCGATGGTATTTGGGTTAGTAGCAACAAGGTTAAGCATTTCATCTTCGGTCGCTATCATCTCTGGTGGTGTACCCCTACCCGTAAAAACAAGCTTTGACCAAAATGCAGAGTATTGAGACTCAGATTTACCCAGCACATTATTATTGAATGCGTTTCTTGTGTTGTTGCCTTGTTCAAATGTAAGCGGAATAGCACGGCTGCCGTCAGGAAATGCTTTTACCTTACCTAAATAGATTTTCTTTACCGTATCGATGTCTATTCCAGAATTATTGTTAGCGTTAACAATTACTGCGGTGCCGGCATAAAGTGGGGCTGACAACAAAAAACACAGGGCTGCAATTATCTTCATTGATATTACCTTCATTCGCTACTCGACAACGGATGCTGTGTTGAGGAGTCGTTGTTACACTAGGGCGGACTGCCCAATATAGAGTATAACCAAGATTAGTAATTTGTCGCACTTCGACAAAAGATGAAATTTAAAAATGGAGCAACTAAATTAGCTATGGCAAAACCCAATCCAAAAGGTCCCGTAAGAACCGTACAAATTTATTGCGCTAAGTGTAAGTTTCAGTTGTTTAAGTATCGTAAAGGCGGCAAGGGGGCCTTAGTTAAATGTTTCAAAGAGCGCATTGTTGAGGATTACACCGAAAAAGAGGGTATTTGCCCGTCCTGCAAAGGGCAGTTTGCTAGAAACGCAATGATTCGGGGCGCGCCGGCATTTAAAATCGTGGGTGGGAAAGTTCACATGAAGTAGTTGTAGACCTTAATAGGCTGTCAAATTCTCAATTTTTCATGAAATTATAAACGATTGGATAATTTGCCTTAATGTCAAAATAGCCTAAATTCAATAAAGGCAATTTTGCGTTGTAATACTGGCTTTTTATTAGGTCGTTGGATTTAGTGCTACTCAAAGGAGTGAGGAGTTTTAAACCTTGTTAAACTGAGAACATACATGTCTATTCAAAGAAAGTTTTTATTTTCTATCTCTGCTGTCATTGCTTTACTCGCGTTAATAGTCGCTACGGCGACGGTCATAACAACGTCGTCAACTATATCTGATCAGGTCCAAGAACAAAAATCCAATACTGCAGATAGGCTGGTAAATATTCTCACGATCACCGATGCCATAATGCTAGAGCGTGTAAAAAGCAGTATGTCGCTGCTTAAACTGCGCGCAGACGCGCTTGGCGTGCCAAATCAAGGTGACTATGTAAGCGTGAAGAATACACAGGCGCGCCAGGTGCGATTAGGTTCGGCCCCTCAGGCCAACTCTTTCGATTTAGTGGATAGCTTAACCGAGGTTATGGGTGGCACGGCTACCATTTTTAGTAAGACTGGTGACGATTATATTCGCATTAGCACTAACGTGATAAAAAATGGCGAGCGTGCCATAGGCACAAAGTTAGCGCCAAACGGCAAAGCCATTAAGAAAATAAACCAACAACAGGCTTACTACGGTGCAGTAGATATACTTGGCAGTCCCTATCTTACCGGTTATGAGCCCATGTTTAATGACGCCGGTGAGGTTATTGGTATTTGGTACGTCGGGTATTCCGCCGATTTGCAGGTGCTCGAGCAAGCAATAAAGCAAAGTCATGTATTAAAAGAGGGGTTTGTAGCGCTACGCGATGCCAAGGGTAATATTCGAATGCATTCATCCCACGTGGATAGTAAAGAGGTTGCTAACGCGCTAGCGAGCAATGACAACTGGATGGTGACAGAAGTTCCTTTTTCTCCATGGGGCTATGACATCATTCTCGCCGCTTCTACCGCGGAAAAATCTGCAATGGTAAGAAATGCCGTTCTTAGCGTGGTTTTTAAGATAGTACTAGCCAGTGCTGGTGTGCTTATTACCATTTGGCTTTTAGTGAAATATATTGTCGGACGGCCTCTAGATGAGTTTATTGGTGTAGTGAATAACCTTTCTTCAGGCGAAGGGGATTTAACCTTTCGTTTCCAAGCCTCCCGGAGTGATGAATTTGGCATCATGGCCCGCGCATTTAATGGCCTTTTAAGTCAACTGCAAGACACGCTACAAAGTGTCGATGTGGCCACTGACCATATGCTGGCTAAGTCTGAAGCTCTCAATATTACCGCCATGCGTTCACAAGAGTCTGTCTCTCAGCTTAGTCAGGAATCTGACTCAATAGACAATGCTATTTCGTTAATGCAAGAAAACGCAAGAACCGTGTCTTCGACAATACGCAGTTCAAGTGAAGCTGCGCACGCGGCCGATCAAGATACAAGAAATAGCGTGAGCGTGTTGGCTGAAACCATTAATGATATTCAATCGCAAGCGAATGATGTAGACGCTTCTGTGCAGGTGATAGCCGAGTTAGCGCAGGCAAGCGAAGAAATTAGCGGTGTAATGGAAGTAATTAGAAATATTGCCGAACAAACGAATCTTCTCGCGTTAAACGCTGCGATAGAAGCCGCACGGGCGGGTGAGCAGGGAAGGGGCTTTGCGGTCGTGGCCGATGAAGTACGTTCTTTGGCCAGTAGAACGCAATCTTCGACCGAAGAAATTCGCATTATGATCGAACGCTTACAGCAGGGCAGTCGTGTGGCCTCTGAAAAAATGCAGCAAAACAAAGAAACAGCGTTTAAAACCGTGGAAACGACTAAAAACGCCGGTGATTCGTTAAAGCAAGCGCTAGACGCGGTCGCGCGCATTACCGCACTTAACCAAGATGCCTCGACGATGGCAGAAGGCCAAACCTCGGTGGCTGATGATGTAAACAAAGGGTTAAACAGTATTCAGCATGTAGGCAGCGCGAATAGTGATTACGCAAAAGAAGTGGTTGATAACTGTGACGCCCTAGTTCAGCAAATAAAAGAAATGCAAATGCAGCTGCGCCGTTATCACTTTTAAGTGACAACGCAGTAATGTATGGGGCGGAAACTAGCGTCTTAAAACGTCGTTGGGAGCCTCTTACATTCAGAGCATTAAAATAAAGGTACGGTAAAGCCAGCCTCGTCTTCACTATTTAATAAATAACGCCAAAAAGAGCGCCTGATGTGCGCTCTTTTTTTGTGCATAAAACGGTAATATGCACCACGATAAACCATTTAAATGTTTCAATTTTGAAACATTTTAGATATGTGACAAATCAACTTTCCCTGTACCAAGGTTCAGTAGAGTTAATAAACAAGTAAACTTATTTTAAACGCTTAAGTTTATGAATTTATTGAAGTGTGACGTTTATATTATTATTTTCGTTAACTGCTTGCTGTGTATACGTATGTATATGAATTTATACCTTCCTTATACAAAAAGCGGAAAGCAAAATGATTAATGAGGGTAACACACAAAAGTACACGCTGAGAAAGTCAGCAAAAGTGATTAATGCACTATTAGCCGGGGCATTATCATTCGGCGTAATATCGCTAAACGCAGGTGCAGATACGCTATGGCAAGAAGATTTCGAAGCCAGTGAGCTGCAAGGCAAGGGCGCCACTGGCCCCATCGAAATAGGAACTAATGTCACTATTGAAGATGTCAGTCGCTGGTCAATTGATGTTTCCACGGGTGAATTAACGGCAACGTCAGACTGGTTTCGCGTAGCAAATGGCGCAATGCAAGCGCGTGATGTTGATGGCGAAGTGGTGTGGCAAAGTGAGTCTATAGACATAACCGGTCAGGGTAACATTACTATCGACGCTTTGTTATCTAAAAGCGGCACCATGGAAGAGGCTGACTATATAGACGTTTTCTATTCCATCGACGGTGGGGCGTTTGAACTTATTGCACCTATTGCTGGTAGTGCCCACACAGTAAAAGACGATTTTGAGAACGGCAACGTTTCGGCTGCTATTGGCAGCGGGAACAGCCTTGTTCTTAAAGTTGCTATGGCAAACAACGCAGGATCCGAATATCTTAACCTTGAAAGCATTTCAGTTAGCTCGTCTGGGGCGACAGACGGCGGCGATACACCTGACGAAGGCGGTGAACCTTCAGGCGAACTGCTTTTCTTAAGCGGCACCTGTTTTAACTGTCCAGATCTAGAAGCGATTAATTTAGCGAGCGACTTTGTTGCTTCAGACTATTACGCCACGCTCGATACGGCCATTGCCAATGGTGAAAGTGCACAAACATTAAAAGAAACAACGCACACAATCATTGAAAATGGCCATCGTACGCTATCGTATTCAGAGGTGTGGACCGCGTTAACTTACACTGATGAAGACCCTTCAAATACTGAAAACGTCATTTTGTTTTACAAGGGCATATCGCAAGATAAATTTACTAACGGAAGCGGTAGTCAAAGTACTAACCAAGACAATTGGAACCGCGAGCATGTTTGGGCGAAAAGTCATGGCTTCTCAAGCACAAGTTTAACGGCTTATAGCGACATCCTGCACCTACGTCCTACTGACATTTCAGTTAACAGCTCACGCGGGAATCTAGATTTTGACTTCAGCGATAACGAACTTAATGAAGCGCCAGCAAACCGCGTAGACAGTGATTCGTTTGAACCACGTGACGCGGTAAAAGGTGACGTTGCGCGCTCTATGCTTTACATGGATGTGCGATACGATGGCAATACCGCGGGTGATACGGAAGAAGACTTAGTCTTGCTGAATCGCTTAACCACTACTGACGAAGCGGCCTTCGGCAAGCTTTGTGTTTTGCTTCAGTGGCATGAAAGCGACCCAGTAGATGAATTCGAACGTCGCCGTAATGAACGCGTTTATGAATTCCAAGGTAATCGAAACCCGTTTATTGACAAGCCGGAACTGGCCTCGCTTATCTTCAACGAAAGCTGCGATGGCACAGGCGGAGACTCGGGCGGTGACACAGGTGGTGATACCGGTGGTGATACCGGTGGTGACACAGGTGGTGATACCGGTGGTGACACAGGTGGCGATACAGGAGGCGACACAGCACCATCAACCAATAGCGTTTACATTTCAGAGTATATTGAGGGTGGTAGCTTTAACAAAGCGATAGAGCTTTTCAATAGTTCTACTCAGCCTGTAAGCCTATCTGGCTATGAGTTGGTACTACTTTCAAACGGCGATACCGCCGATGCAGACCGTAAAGTTTTAGCGCTAGAAGGCGAAATTCCTGCAGGTGGTGTGGCAACATTTGCTCATGCAGATGCCGATGCCTTACTGACAAGTGGTTCTACCCTTAGCAGCTTCGTAATAAATTTTAACGGCGACGATTACGTTGAGTTGGTATACAACGGCCAAGTGGTAGATGCACTAGGTACTTACGGCGTTAGGACTAATTGGGGTAAAGACGTCACGTTAGTGCGTAAGAGTTCCGTGACAGGCGGAAACGCTAACCGAAACCCTGCTTTTACTACTGATGAGTGGGATAGCTTTCCTAAGGATACGCTAAGTAATTTTGGCTCCCATAACGGTTCAGTAAGTGAACCTACTGACCCAACCGACCCGACAGACCCGACAGACCCAACCTACCCAACCGACCCAACGGATCCCACTCCTGAAGTGGTACTCATCAGCGCAATTCAAGGCGACGGCGAGGAGTCGGCACTTATTGGCAGTGATGTCATTGTTGAAGCGGTCGTCACAAAAGTGGTGCCTGATATGAGCGGGTTTTTCGTTCAGGAAGAAGCAGCTGATTCGGATGACAATACATCAACATCTGAGGGTGTGTTTGTTTACGCAGGTTCATTTAGCCTACCTGTAGCGGGCGATGCGGTGCGTTTACAAGGTACAGTAGGTGAGCGCTTTGGTGTAACTCAAATCGCTTTATCTGCGGATGTAGAGGTTACGGGGTCTGGTAGCAGCGTGCTTTACACGTCAGTTGCTATGCCGTTTAGCCCGGGTACTGATTTAGAAGCACTAGAGGGCATGCATATTAGTTTTGAGCAAACGCTCAAAGTCTCTGATATCTACAATCTTGGTCGCTACGGTCAGTTCAACGTGTCGTCTCAGCGCTTAATGATTCCTACTAACCAGTTTGTAGCAGGTTCACAAGAAGCGTTGGCGCTAGCTGAAGCCAATGCACGAAACACCTTATTGGTTGATGACGGAAAAACATCACAGAATTTGGATGATATTCCTTTCCCTGTTGGCGGATTATCGCATAACAACCCACTGCGTTTGGGAGACAGTGTTGAGGCCTTAGAAGGTGTATTACATTATGCCTTTGGTGCTTACAACCTCATCCCTGTTGGTGATATTCAAACCGTGCGCACTAATCCACGAATTGCTGCACCACAGCTAAATGCTATCGGTGATGTAAAAGTGGCTAGCTTTAATGTGCTCAATTACTTCAATGGCCCTGAGTTCCCGACCCCTCGCGGCGCAGATTCAGTTGCCGAGTTCGAACGTCAGAAAGTGAAAACCATTGCTGCTATTGTAGCGATGAATGCCGATGTACTTGGCCTTGTTGAAATTGAAAACGATGGCTATAGCAGTGAATCGGCGATTGCGACATTAGTTGACAGCGTTAACGCTGAACTAGGCAGCGATGAGTACAGCTATGTTGCATTAGAGTCTCAACTAGGCGGAGATGAAATAGCTGTAGGCATTATCTATAAGCCAGCGGTAGTTTCACTTCAGGGTAACCCTGTTACTTCATCTAACGCACCGTTTGACTATGGTAACCGTCAGCCTTTACTACAAAGCTTTAGTGTGAACAGCAATGGCGAAGACTTTACCTTAGCGATAAACCACTTCAAGTCGAAAGGAAGCTGTGGCAGTGCTACGGGTAACAATGCCGATTTAGGTGACGGCCAAGGCTGCTGGAACGAACTGCGTACTCAAGCAGCACAAGGCATTATTTCACTTGTTGAGCAAAACAGCGATATTTTGTCTGACCGCGTTATCGTAATGGGTGATTTAAATGCCTATGCGAAGGAAGAGCCTATCCTTGCGCTTGAAGAGGCTGGCTACAGTAACTTAGTTAACTTCTTTGATGGCGATAGTGCTTATTCGTATAGCTTCGGCGGCGAAATGGGATATCTCGACCACGCTTTATCAAGTCCATCGTTAACTGAATATGTGGTAGACGCAACGGTATGGCACATCAATGCCGATGAACCTCGCGTGTTCGACTATAACGTTGAATTCAAATCAGAAACTCAGCTTTCTAGCTATTATGGCGCGGATGCTTATCGCTCGTCAGATCATGACCCGGTAGTGGTTGTGCTTAACTTCCCAGAAGAAGTGACAGTAGGAGACTTTGATGGTGATAACGATGTCGATTACAACGATATCATGGCCTTCTATCAACTGTTTTTACAAGGGCAAGCGACGGCTGAAAGCTACGATTTTAACGGCGACGGCCAAATCAGCTTCTTCGATATTCAAGCATTAATGGCGATGTGTACACGCGCTAACTGTGCAATTTAATTTTAGGAAAATAACAATGAAAAAATTCTTTTTACTAATAATGGCTGTCGCTACTTTCAACGCAAACGCAGCACTAATTTCGATTACAACAGATAAAGACACTTATAGCGTTGGCGAAACAATAATGGCCACGGTAAGTGCAACTGAGTTGATCGACGATAACGCCGTTCAGACTTACTTTTATGGCTATAACGCACTTTTTAATTTCGATAGTACACTTTTAAGCCTTGATGTTTCGTCTATCTTTGACTTAGGCGCATTAGGTAATCAGCCAGTTGTAGGTACTAATGGAAGCACCGAAAGTACTTTAAGTATTATCTCAATTGAATCATTTCTTGCCGCGATAGTTCCTTTATTTGAAGGTGCTGAATTTGCGCAAAATGGTAAAAGTACTGTCGAACTGTTTTCGTTCAATTTACTAGCGCTTAATGCTGGCATTGTAGAGTTATCACCTGTAAGTTCGGTGATAACCAATAACGGCGGGGTTGCTTTACCAAACGTTTCAACTGAGAGCACAAGCTTTGAAATCGCCCAAGTACCTGCACCAGGTACCTTTGCGCTATCTCTTTTAGCTCTAGGCGGTATGGTTTTCGCACGCAAACGTGCAAAGCAGTAAACCTTAAATACTTAAAAGCTAAGCCCAGCCAAGTGCTGGGCTTTTTTGTTTGCCCAGCGAAGCTGGCAAACCCGTCAGGTTGAAAGAAACCTGAATCACCCTGACTGAGGGGAAGATAATCCGAATGGCAAGGGCGTTGTTGGCCAACGACAGGGTCCGAAGGAAGCCATAGGAAGTTAGAGGTACACAATGAAAGTGAACCTGATTCGGCAAGGCAGGTGGGTAAGCGTGCAAAATAGCGCGAAGCCCGATACTCAGTCAGACCTGTTTTGTGTTTGAGGGTGGAATTTCTAACAGGGAGCCATAACGTGGTTACCAGAACAGTAACTGGGGAAGCCTGGCATTGGATCCAATCAAATGGTTGGACGTATCGTTCAAGGAGTGATCCAAGAATGTTGCGAGTGTGAGGTGGCAGATGAACCCGTAGTAGTGAGTAAGGCTAGGCCGATGAAAGCCAGTAATGGTGTGGAGGGTAAAACCAAGCCGACTATCAGCATTGTGTTTGATAGGATCCATTTTAGCCAAAAGCTTAAATGGATTGCGAAGGGGGGAAGCAGACTTTAAGACTCTGATGAGTTGTGAGTTTTTTTTATCATTGATACACAAGCCGCCTGATCAGCGGGACAAGTCGAATCGGTGCGCTAGGAATAGTGATGTCTGGTGAGACAGGCCGTATATGGGAAGTAATTGTAGTCAAATTTGGTAGATTGCCTCAGTGCTAGAACGCCAAACCCTGCAATGAAAGTTACCACAATGTTAGAAAATGAACGATGTCCATAGGGCGCACGATACTAGATTGCAAATTAGCATTGTGTCACTTAGCAAGTGATATGAAGTATGCAGGAGCCGTATACGAGGCCCGTACGTACGGTTCTGTGAGAGGGATGAGGCGCAAGCCTCACCCTACTCGATATTTCTTTTGCTATTTACATGCGGCTTTAAATGAACCACACTGAATAAAATTACAATAAGTGCGCACCATGTTAGAAACCATTTCTTTTTCTCAACGCCAACGACTGGCGTATATCGATTTCTGCCTTTTGTTTAAAGGGGCTATTCATCGCCAAGACTTAATAAATCGCTTTGAAGTGGGGCTATCGGCCGGCTCTCGTGACTTTACGCTCTACAAAGAACTAGCGCCCGATAACTTAATCTACGATCCAAGAGAAAAGCGTTACTTTCAAACAGAAAACTTTCTTCCAGTTTTCGAGCACGATGCCAAACGTACCTTGGTAAAGCTTGCCAACGACATATCAGACGGGTTTGATGCCATTGGCGATTTGCACTTTCCGGTAGAAAGTGCGTCTTCGCTGAACGTACCTGATATTTTTGTGGTAGCGAAAGTAGTACAAGCCATAGTTAACAAAAAAGCGATGAGCGTTATTTACACATCGTTATCTAGCGGCAGTGGCGCACGTGAACTTGTGCCCCATAGTATTGTTGATAATGGTCAGCGATGGCATGTTCGCGCATTTGACAGAAAGTCGCAGAGCTTTCGAGACTTTGTATTAACCCGCATTAGCAAGGTAACGGTTAAAGCAGAGCCTGAAGTGCATGAGTGCATTGAGCAGGATGAAGAGTGGGGAAGGTTGATCCCTCTTGAGATTGTGCCTCACCCTAAAAACATTAAATTTCCTACTGCCATTGAGCTTGATTATGCGATGGAAGAAGGCGTACTCACCTTAGAAGTACGCGCCGCTATGGCGGGCTATTTACTGAGGCGCTGGAATGTAGACTGTACCAAGCATGCAAGTTTGCGTTCAGGTGAATATCAACTTTGGCTTAAAAACCGCCAAAGCCTTGCTGATACGGATAATCTTGCTATTGCGCCAGGGTATACTGCAGAACAAGCTGCCTATACGGCATAGCAGGCCTCGGGGTATGAGTAACGACTATCCGTGCACTCCATGTCTCTTAGCTTGCTAAGTGTTTTCTGATACAAGATAAAAGGGTGCCTTTGTCTATTGGCTTCGCCATAAAGTCAGTCATTCCCGCGGCCAAACACTCTTCTTTATCTTCTGCAAACGCATTAGCCGTAAGGGCCACTATTGGCGTTGTAATATCCAAAGCGTTCCGCAAAATAGAAGACGCTTCGATGCCGCCCATTATGGGCATATTACAATCCATTAAAATGAGATCGAAGTTATGGCGTTTAACCACGTCAATGGCATCTTTACCATTTTTGACGTGCAGAAACTTATAGCCTTCAGCCTGCATGATCGTTTTAACGATTTCAGCGTTAATTTCGTTATCTTCGGCAAGTAAAATACGTTTCTTTTTGTTAGCCGCTGCGGTATCGGTAGTTACCTGAGGCGTTGTATCAACAAGCTTATTTAGGTCGTGTTCTAGCTCTCTACGATTAATCGGTTTCACGTGAGTTCGCCAAATTAGCCCGATTATTTCATCGTCGCTTTCCTCTTCTAATCTTTCGAGCTCCGCAGATATTAAAATAACCTTCGGAAATGGTTTGGGGTTCAATGTCTTTAATTGTTTGAGTAAATCAACACCGCTCATTTCCGGCATGGATAAATCCAAAATGATAACGTCAAAACTTAACGGAGTGTCTGACAGGAATGCTTTTGCACTACCGTAGCTTTGAGAGCTGATAGACATTGCATTGACCACGTGCTCAAAATATTCGCGACTGGTCTGCAAATCATCTACAACAGCGCAGCGCACGGAAGAACCTGGCTGTACGGTTATCTCAGGCAGGTGGCACTCTTTTGCGGCCATTGTAAAACTAAACGTGCTGCCTTGACCGATAAATGAGGTGACAGTGATATCGCCATTCATTAATTGAGCAAGTTGTTTTGCGATGCTTAAACCGAGCCCGGTACCGCCAAAGTCCCGGGTTGTCGTTTTGTCTGCTTGTTCAAATTTTCTAAAAATATTGTCTAGTTTCGACGACGCTATACCTATACCCGTATCGATGACATCAAAGGACAAGAAGTTGCCGTTTGGATGTTTGGTATATCGCACTTTAAGCGTTACCGAACCACGTTCGGTAAACTTAATAGCATTGTTCAATAAGTTATGTAAGATTTGCGAAATCCGCGTTATATCACCTTCCACGACATGTGGTAAATCTGGGTCTTTCAAATAGATAAATTCAAGACCTTTTCGTTGACAGTACACGCGTTGTAGTGACACCACGTCATCGAGTATCTGCAACAAGTCTACTGGTGCTCGCTCTATTTTTATTTTGCCCGCTTCAATTTTAGATACATCTAATATGTCGTTGATCAGTACCAGCAGTTGGCGCCCCGCTGTTTTGGCTTTTTTTAGATAGATACTACTTTTTTCAGGGTTATCAATGGCTAGCTCTATCATGCCGAACAGCCCATTCATCGGGGTGCGAAGTTCGTGGCTCATGCTAGAAAGAAACTCAGATTTTGCTTTACTTGCTTTTCGTGCTTTTTCAGCCGTTTCTTCTGCTTCTGCCTTCAAACGCGTAAGTTTCGAAAATGCCTGTTTTACGGTTTGTTCCATGGGGGAAAAGATAAAAACCGCTTCTATGCAAAGCAGTGCTAGCGTGGCTAACCATAAGTAAAACTCTATGGATAAGACCGTATCTACTTGGTTCGACGCATCTTGCTCGAAAAGCGTTACCACGTAATCGAGTTGCTTCAATAATTCGGTGAGTGCCTGAATATCTAACGGCGCAATGGTTTGACAATCGGTGGCTGTTAAAGCGCGTTCGACATTTTTGATGTACTGGTTAACGCTTCTATCTAATTTCCCCTCGACGAAATATATATCGAATATTGGAAGGGGAAGGTTGTTTTTCGAGACTAGCTGCTGGTGGTTTGCTTTAAATTGTGCCAGTGCTTGTTCTAGATACTCCCGCTCCGGGCCGCTGCTACACGTTTCGCCGGTAGATAGCATTAGCGCTATACGCTGAGAAAGCATACGCTGTTGACCCGCAACATTAATATTCTCAGCATCTTGTTTTTGCTCGCTAATCAAGTCGTGCATCACTATAAATGAAAGCGTGACAAGTGTAGCTATAAGCACGAGGGCAGCGATGTAACGGACACGTATAGACATAAAAGTAAGTTTGGCGCAGTGGTAACTAAAAGATAATAGATACCAAGTAGTTACGCAATGTAACTACTAAACTAAATAAAAGGTTCCCCTTTTAACTCCAATATCGTGGGTAGCAATAAAAAATTCACAAACTGACCGAATGGTTCAGCTTTATTGAATGTCTATTCAATAACCTCAGTAACCTCGCTGGCTGCAAAGGCATTTTTCTTCACGTTTTTCTATTTTTCTATCGGGTTGTCAACAAATCGTCATTTTCGTGTCAAGACTATGTCACTGAAGTGTCACAAATGTCATCCACACTTTTGGCCGCTAAGACCGTTTACAGAGGTAAGTCTTCTGCTTTCCTCCACTCAAAATAGAAAACAAATATAAGCAAGGAACCATAATGAAAAGCGAAACTCTTCGTGGGATTAAGTATTCAGCGATTGCATTAGCGGTAACAGTAGGTATATCAGCCTGTTCACTAGAAGGTGATGACGGTGAAGACGGTGAAGACGGCGCACAAGGCGCTCAAGGCCCAGTAGGTGAGCAAGGCCCAGTAGGCGAACAAGGTCCAGTAGGCGAACAAGGCCCAGAAGGCGATACTGCGGGAACGCTTACCCGTATTGCTACGGTGCCCCTTGGCGCAGAAGTAACGGGTATTTTTCTCACTGACGAAGGCGATTTGTTTTTTAACGTACAGCACCCGTCGGGCACGAATGCGGCAACAACAAGTGTAAACGAAATGCCAATCAACACGGGTACGGTAGGAGTGTTAGCAGGCGCAAATTTCAACAATTTACCCGTTACTTTACCCAACTCTCCAGTACCTAGCTCTGACGAAGAAAAAGAGTTGGTGGTTTCTGCCATTGGTCAATACCAGGTACTCGGCCAAACAGGCGACACTTTTGGTACAGATTTACCTGAAGGCCTTGGCCACATCTACACCCTTGATGGCGAAGAGTTAGTGCTTGAAAACGATATGCCAGACTTCAATGGCTTCATTTCAACAGCAGAAGGTGAGGGTTACCTTTTTTCTAACTGGGAAGAGCTTCCCGGTGGCATGAGCCGCATGAAGGTAGAAAAAGATGAATTTGGCATGTGGGAAGTTACAGAAGCTATGATGCTAGACTTTTCGCCAGTATGGGGCACTGCGGCAAACTGCTTTGGTTCTATGTCGCCTTGGGGCACGCCACTTACCTCGGAGGAGTGGGTCGTTAACTCTTCTGTAGATTCAACCACATCACCTAGCTGGAACAACCCTGAAGCGGTATCAACTGACGCTCGCTTAGGTCGTATGTGGCAGATGACCGCGCCTGATGCGCCAAACCCATACAACTACGGTTATATCGCAGAGGTGACCGATCCGCTTGCCGACGAGCCAGTAATTGTTAAGCATTTTGCCATGGGTCGCTACGAGCATGAAAACTCAACGGTGATGCCCGATGGAAAAACGGTTTATCTTTCACAAGATGATACCGGCGGCGTGCTGTTCAAATTTGTAGCAGACACAGCAGAAGACTTATCAGCTGGTACGCTTTACGGCGCCAAACTTACCCAAGATGCGGGTCAAAACGACCCAGCGACAACGGGCTTCGCTGTTGAGTGGGTTGAATTGGCAAGTGGCGATAATATGACAATTCGCGCGTGGATTGACGAATACAACGGTATTGGAACGGACGACTACGTGGATGGCCAAAGCTCTTATATCACCATGGCTGACGTTCAAGCATGGGCAGACGGCGATGCGACTTACCCCACAGTAGAAGAAGGTGGTTCAAGCGTAACCGCGGGAGAACCAATGGATAACCGTGTCGCTTTCCTTGAAAGCCGCGCCGCAGCGCGACTTAAAGGCGCAACGGCAGAGTGGAGAAAGCTTGAAGGTATCTCTATTAACCAGAAGCGCGCAAAAGAAGCGGTTGAAGGTGTTGATACCATTGAAGGTGAAGTCGTGGAAAATGCTTACCTATATATCGGTATAGCAGATATCGACAACACGATGGTTGACGGTGAAGGCGACATGCAGCTATCTGCCCGGGTAAAAGACTGCGGTGGTGTATACCGCGCTAAGCTTGAAGCAGGCTATAACATTACGCGTATTGAACCTGTTGTAATGGGCGGTACGTACCGCTCAAGCCTAACTGGTGCAGAGCGTTGTGACGTTGAGCAGCTTTCTCAACCAGATAACGTTGTAGTCATGAACGACGGCCGTATTCTTATCGGTGAAGACGGTTTCCAAGAAAACAACACGCTGTGGATGTATGAACCAGCAGATAAGTAAGTTTTCTTTTTAATTTAAAATACGCCGGGTGTTTACGCGCCCGGCTTTTTTCCGTTGTGACGATTATGAAAATACTAAAAATAATTCCAGGTGCAGGCATTCTGCTTTCACTACTTATCAGTGCAGGATGCACTGAAAGCACAAGTGCTGATTTAAGCAATCAATCAAATACCGGAGTAAGCGCAAGTACTTACTCTGCCAATGGAGACGGGCCTTCATCGGCTCAAACAGATGCCGATAGCGCACATTCCTACCCATACCGAGAAGGGGACGATATTCCCGCTCTTGCGTATATTGAGCATAATGAAGTGTATAACCCTGAATCTGTGATCCCTCCCCAGTGCTATACCAAGACCGACGGGGTTAACAACCCGTGCTATGCGTGCCACCAAAGTTACGATTCGATAGAGAAGCGCCCTAATCAAATGGGTGATGGTACGCTACAAGGCAACTATGAATTTTCCGATGTGGGGTTAACGAATAGCTGGAAGAACCTGTTTATTGACCGTACGTCGCTTATAGGGGGTATTGACGACGCAACGATCAAAAAATATGTAAAAGAAGATAATTATACGGCGTCGTTAGAAAAAGATGTCATGCCTGATTATATGCGCATTGAAAACCTCAGTTCTGCTGACAACGCGTTTGATAAAGACGGCTTCGCGAAAGATGGAAGCGGGTGGGTGTCTTACAATTACAAGCCTTTTCCAAGTACGTTTTGGCCGACTAATGGTTCGACAGGCGACGCCATGATCAGGCTTCCTGATGACTTTCAAACGCTAAATGGGGAGTACAACAAGGCTATCTATACATTGAACCTAAGCTTGGTTGAAATGGCGCTTAAAGAGCTTGATACATTAACTGTAGCGCCGGTCAATGAATTAGTACTGAACATTGACGTAAACCAAGACGGTAAGCTCACAAAATCAGTGACTGAAATTGCCCGTTCCTCTCATTATGTTGGCGATGCAAAAGCAGTTCCGCTCGCCCATATGCTTTACCCTGAAGGCACAGAATTCTTACATACCGTGCGCTATATCGGTGTCGATGAAGATGGCACTATATACAATGCACCGCGTATGAAAGAAGTACGCTACATGAAAAAGCACATGTTTAGAAGCCGTGAGAGCCTCGCTTCTGCCTATTATGCTGAGGCAAAAGATAAGCACTTTGAGAAGCTGCCTCAAACCCGTTATTTAGGTGAAAAAGGTATTGATAATGGCTTTGGCTGGACCATCAATGGTTTCATCGAAAACGAACAGGGCGAGCTTCGGGCCCAACACGACCAAGAACTCGCGTTTTGTAATGGCTGTCACAAGACTGTGGGCTCTACCTTCGATCAAACTTTCTCCTTTGCTCGAAAAGTACCAGGCCAAGCAGGGTGGGGTTACATTAACCTTAAAGAAATTGAAGACGTGCCGAATATCAATGAAGAAAAAGGTGAGTTTTTGACGTATATGGAGCGGGTCGGTGGTGGTGATGAATTCCGTCAAAACGGCGAGATGCTTGCTAAATGGTTTGATGAAAAAGGCATGGTGAAAGTCGAAGAAGTACAGCGTGCCAAATCAGTGTACGACATCATTACGCCTTCACCAGAGCGCGCTTATGCGCTTAATAAAGCCTATTTAACTATCGTGAAAGAGCAAAGCTATTTGTTTGGTCGTGACGCAACGCTCACTGAAGCGACGAATGTACTCAGCACGATAGATGCAGAGCAGCCCCCGCTTAAGCCTGAACACCGTTTTAAGTGGGATATGCGCCTTAACTGGCAAGCTGAAGCGCCTAGCGCTATCGCAGAAACGCGATAGCGCTTAAAGTTCAGTCTGAAAATGAGCGTTTGCTCGTGAACTAAAGTGTGTTCGCGGGCAAAATTTCAAATTGGATAGGCTTATACCTGAAGTTGTTCGATTCACCGGCTGAGCATGCGGTAAGACCTACAATCATATCCATTTTCGCTTCAAATACGGTATAGTCGCCAGCTTTACTTTTCGGTGGTAACACGGCAATTTTCCCTGCACTGTCTACCTCTACATTCATAAACGTATTGAAGGTAGTACACACATGATGTTCAGGAATATCGAACTCTGAGAACGCTGCAACGAGGTTACCGTGACAGCCTGGCACAGGTGCTTCATCTGGGTAAAAGTGTTTGAACGTGTCAACGCTGCAAGGGGTTAAAAGGAAATCGTGGTCCTCTACCGTGTCCTCTACAATTTCAAACATCACATTACTTCGATTCGAATAAAGTTTGCTGCTTTTTTTAAATTGAATACTTTCGTTGTAATCTAGGCTTCGACCCGAAGAAATAAACTCTTCTTTGTCATGCTCATTAAATGCATAAAGGTCGGCCACTTGTTCCCCTTCTGGGTCGATTACTTTCAGCAGTTCGCCTTTTTTAATCGTAAATGCTGTGCCGCTTCTTGGCTGAATTGTTTGTCTCATACTGGACCTTTTTGTCTTTATGAAGATTGATGTTTTACCTGTTTAAACGGGCATTCCCAATTTTCTGAATGTTTCTTTCCACTGTACTGGTAAACTTCTGAGCTATCGCCGTGGTTTGCTAACAACGTGTTTTTACTGCCGCAATAGGCGACGTCGCGCTTTCTAATATGATCTCTGAATGCTTCAAAGCGCTTTTGATCTCGCAATAGCTCAAACTGTTCGTGTAAGTTAAATACAATAGCGGGGTTGGAAAAGCGTCGACTTTTACGCGACGCATTTGGGTGTAAGCCGATAACGAAAAAACCTTTTCCGCCTAAACTTAAACTAAATTGCGCACTGTGTGGATCGCTGGAAACTTTACTATCCCAAGACTTTAAACAGGCATCCACTTCATGCAGGCGTTGTAGTTTTTCCCAGAGCACTTTATCAAATTCGCTCTCGCTAATCGTATCAGGCTGCTCAAAGGTAACAACAAGTGAAGAGTACATATCGCGCTTTAACGTAAACGTTTCTACGAATTTGTGGATGGACGCCAAAATGTCAGTTTCGTTGGAATCACAGCGAAAATCATCATACTGATTTATATGAATTTGTTGCTTAGTAAGCGCGCTTTTAGCCCCTACGCAGGGAAACTCATCGTCCTCCACGAAGGAGAGAAAACGGGCTTCTAAGTCCGGCTTTACTATAGACATTCCATATCTCCTTTCCTACGTGTTCAAGCCGTTGTGCTTAAAACCTCTTGGTTTTTAGCCGGCGAATGAAAAGAGGTGAATGCGACTGTATTAGCGTTAGAACTAGGGCTTAAAGTATCTACAGAGGGGGTTATAGCCGCCTCGTCTTCATGTTCAGGAAGCTGAACTATCTTCACACCATTCGCTTTAAAGTCTGCGTTGATATAGCCTTCTTCTGCATAGGCATTAAGCACATTTTCGCAAGGGTAAAAGCCCCATTTCGAATAAAAACGCTGGGCGTTATGCACAAAGTCCAACAAATGATTTACCGGACATTGATAGTTAGGGCGCTGCGGCGCAAACGTGCGGGTAGGTAATTGCTCGAGTGAATATCCTAACGCTCGACAATTGGTAAAAAAGTCTTCGTCGTTTAGTCCGAAACCCGCGTAGCCTTCATCGAAGCCGCCGGTTTTCTGAAAGTCTGCCTTACGAATAAAAAACACTGTAGAACAAATACTATCGTCACTAAACTTTCCATGATGGTTTTCCTTTTCTCTCGAAGGTATTTCGTTGTTATCATCTTCCGGCAACGTTTCATCGTTACTCGCTAGATAACCAATTTGCTGTTCATTTTTTGAAATGTCTGAATAAGTCTTATTGCAGCGTTCACTGGGTAAAAAGACTACTGAAGTAAAAACTACTGAGTTGTCCTTTAAAGCCAGCAAACCATCTCTAAATAGTGATGGCGAAATCACGGCATCAACGTTTAAATATGCGAGGTTTGCATGTTTAGCTGCTTGCATACCTTTGTTTCGCGCTTTCGCAATGGGTAATTCGCCTTGCGTTGTAAACTTGTGCACGATGTCGAATTTATCGCTTTTAATCAGCGAAAGGTCTGACGGTGGGGCCATCCAAACGAGTACAAGCTCGTCAGGCGTTGGAGAGCACTGCTCCAGTTGCGAAATTAAATTGCAAAGTTTTTCGGTTCTACTTTTAACAATAGTTACTGCACTTACTGGCGAACGCATACTCAACCTCCTTTGATAACCCTGTGAATGCTTATTAGCTTCAACGGTGCACCTTGCACGTTATACTTTCGTAGTAAGCAAGGTGCGTTCCCAATGTTTAAGTTGTTGAAAGTTATGATTTATTTTTCTTTTTTGTGGCAATTTCGCTATTGGTTACTCGCGCAAGCGAGCAATAGGTGCAAAGAAGGAGAAAAATTTACAAAGCAAACGCAATAGCTTTGCCCCAGCCTCTTATTTTGCTATGCTTTGATAGTAGGTTTAAGCATTACAATTCAACAATTTAAATGTCCCTACATGTATCATTAAACACGTTGTTTATCGAAAAACTTGGGTTTCTTTTCTAAGAGTTGTTCGGTCTGAGTGTAGGTAAATCTTCAGCCTTACTTGTAACGTATTAATTTAGGTATTTCTTTTTCTTCGGTGGACAAAGGCTGTGGAATCACAATCGTCTGTAATTATAAGGCAGTACGACAAGCAATCGCTTAAAGTCGTGGATGTCATATCGGGTATTTCTCCTAACGCAATGCGTCGGGTGTTTGGTGGTTGGATATTTTTTGCCGCTGTTGTCGGCGTCATCATTAGTGTGGCGCCAGATTTAAGTACGCAATTTATCGGCCTAACGCTTTTTGTGCTCGTTGCTTTCACGCTTATTATGTTCGGTCAAAGCCGGATATCAGAGGGGTGGCCAGCTATTATTTGCGATGACGACTTGATTGGCGTGGTATGCGATCCGGTTAAGCGCGAGTATATTTGTGTGAAGTCTTCGCTTGTTAAGGCGGCGAATCCAACGCTTATCAAGCCAAACAAGAAAGCAATAGAGATTGTTTTAGACACTGACCAGCTGTCAGAGGAAGAGCAAAGGGTACTAGACCAAGCTGTTTGGCCCAGAGAAGGGAAGCTTATCGGCTTAGCGCATTTTAAAAGGCGCGAGGACGCATGCGAAAGCCTAATGTGGTGTGTAGAACACAGAGGCTCTCACTAAAAACAAACAATAGTTTGGTTCGCGCTTATAGGTTTACTGTTCAATAAACGCGAGCTCCGTGTATAAAGGGTAATGGTCAGAGCCAATGCCCTCTAATTTTTCAATATGAACGAGCGCAAAGTGCCTAGAGTGAAATACATGGTCAAGGGGCCATTTTACTAACGGGTACTTAGCGTGGAATGTATTATAAAAGCCACGCCCCTCTCTTGGGTCTAATAGCCCGCTAATTTTTTTAAATTTACGGGTGGTAGGAGACCAGGCTACGTCGTTAAGGTCGCCCGCTACAATTATCGGCCCTTCTGTTTTAGCTATTTCTTCGCCCACTACCGTTAACTCAATGTCCCGCGGCTTCGCGTAAGTATTTTCTGTAGGGCTAGGCGGTTTCGGATGAAGAAAATAGAGTAACGCATCTTTACCTTTGTGCTTTATTTTCACTTTCATTGACGGTACATCATCTTCAATCAAGAAGTTCAATGTGGCCTCTTCAAAAGGGATCTTACTGTATAAGTGCATGCCATAGAGGTTTTCTAACGCACAAAATTTTCGATAAGGGTATTCCGATTCAATTTCGCTAATCCCTTTTTGCCACTTCTCGTTGGATTCTAGCGTAACCAAAAAATCAGGCTGCTTATTTCTAACATGCTCAATAAGTTTACGAAAATCATTATTGGGCATATACACGTTGCTAGACAACACGCTGAGGGTGTCTTGTGGTTTCGCGTTTTTTATTCTAGTAACTTCACGCTTGTAAAACGGCGTGTAGGGAATAATCCAGATAATTTGGTAAACAAGGCTTATTGTTAAGCCACCTACGGCGAGTGCGTTAACGAAAAAAGGAATATTGGTAGAAGGCCAATTAACCACGTGGCATATAAGCAGGAAACCTATAATAACGGAAATTTGAAGACGCGGAAATTCCCACACTCTAACTAACCAGTGGGAAGAAGGAAGTAACGGGGTAAAGCTGACTATTATAAAGAGTAGCGATGCGATAATGAGCGCAATATCCATCTTTTGGGCGTCCTTGATTTAAAAATTAAGTGTCTTGCTTGTCTTTAATCTGCATCAGAGTTAACTGCAGACAATAGCGATATATTAAGAAAAGTGTTCGATACCTTAGTTAATTGAAGTATCGAAACTATGCCAGCTATCATTACGCGGATTTTGTTAAATCAGTTTAATCTTCCTTGTTGTACTTCGCTTGCTCGTTACATTATTCAAGCATTAACTCATCGATCAACTTAACTATCTACTCAACTACCTATTTAACAATCAGACCACCTTTGATAACCGCAAAATCATCAAGTAAAAAATTCTCGACCTAAGGCAAAGTTTGCAATCAGTGGGGTAGAGTATCCAGGCGAATAATCAATAAAAAGAAATTATTTCAATATGTTACTTTGTTGGCAAGGTTCTGGCATTGCTAAGTTCGAGTTTCGACAAAGGAGAAATGTTATGAAACGTTCAATACTTTCGATGATTGTTGCCACATCTTTAACTACTGCTGCATATGCAGGTGATATGGACACAGATAATAAATGGGAAAAAGGTGCCAAAGACGCATGGATAGACGGTAAAGCCGAGGCGACGCTGTTATTTAACGGCAACCTTGACTCTTTTGACATTAATACAGACGTTAAAAACGGTAACGTCGTTTTAACCGGTAAGGTTGAAAACTCTGTCGATAAAAAGCTGGCAGAAGAGCTAGTAGCAAATATCGACGGCGTAACTTCTGTAGACAATAAGCTTACCGTTGTTGCTGATAACGATATGCATTCTGACATGTCAGATGACATGGAAGAAGGCGTAGAGGAAGGTACGAGTGAATTGACAGATGCAAAAATTGCAACAGTTATAAAAACTCGTCTATTAATGGACACCGACATTTCGGGCTTCGACATCGATGTTGATGTGGAAAACGGCATTGTGAAGCTAACCGGTGAAGTTGATTCCGACGCTGAGCGTGACCTAGCAGTGGAAATTGCTAAAAACGCGTCAGATGTTAAAGACGTTGAAAGTGACCTACGTGTTGTTACTGAAACTGCAATGAATTAAGGGTTTCTTTATTCGACTTAATGGAAAAAGGGGCGCTCGCCCCTTTTTTCTTGCCTGACGTAAGTAAGGTAGAATGGTTAGCACACCGACATAACTAATGTTTCCACTCTTCATCCAACAAGACAACTTCATCATTTTCAGATTTAATTTCTTTACGGGATTCAGTGCCATTTTCTGCCACAAGATAAAATTCATAAATCGTAATGTCAGTGCCGTATTGCTTACTTTCAATGATACGCCTAACTTGATCAGAGTTTTCCTGCTTCTTGATAAGTGTTTTTACAGCAAAAGGTAAATCTTCCAAAGTCATATCCCGCTGCACTTCAACAATTTGCCACCGCTCGCCATCTTGCAGCATATCGAATTCTATTTCATTTCCGTTAGCGTCTTTACCTTCAACATCAAGATATACATGATCGTGTTTGTATTTTTTCTCAACTTCTTGTACCGCAAAATTAGGAGCAACACTTTTTATTGCCGTTAACGCGGAAGTGGGAATAGCATCTATAGATATCGCTTCTTTTTTGTTTAGCGTAGCGCCAATCTTAACGTTGTCGCTTTTCGCCACGGGTCTTTGCATGACAAGGTTAGCTTTGAAGGTTTCAGTAGGTTCGCTGCTTTCACCTACCGTTAAGTGGGAAAACGCGACCTGAACATAGTCACCGTTTTTCTTATCTTCTTCCCAGTTTCCTGTACCCATACATGCAGCGTACCAAAAGCCGTCATCATCTTTAGTACTGCACTGGTTATAAGCGCCCGCTTTAAAATAATTCCAATCTAGCGTATAGCCGTAAGGGTGATCGTGCTGGTCCAACTCACCATAGGCATTTACCCCATTGGCAAGATTAATAGCATAATTAACGGTCTTGTGTCCGTCTGATTTGAAGCTTAGGTACATCACATCACCGTGAACGTTCACTTCATAACTAAAGCTCTCGTTAAGTTTAATACCCTCGCTATCCGGGTTTTCAGGGTCGGTCCATAAATTTCCCCAAACTGGATAAGCAATATCAGTACGGTTTTTATCATTCTTGGGCAAGTTGCGCTCGTAAGTCCAGAATACAGAACCAGTTTCATGCTGTGGCCACTTTTTATAATAAATCTTTAGTGGTTCATTACCCCAACCAAATCCTTTGACCTTTTTCTTCCATTTACTGGCGTGTATTTGGCCCACTACCACTGAAAAAGCCGGCGCTTTGTCGGGATATTTTGCCCTGGTAGCAACGTGCTGCACTTTAAGCGTGGCGTTTAATTTTCCGCCTACTTGCGCAAAGCGGTCTGAAATAGGGTTGCTAGCGACGGTAAAGTTATTCTTGGGGGAGTGAGTTTTTATACGCGTGTTAGAACCGCGAAGCATGTGTCGAAGTTCGCTACGGGTATTAGATGAATTTTGTGTGGTAAGCGCTTTATTAGGCGCAGCAAACACCATATTTCCCTCATCATCTAGATAAAAGAAGTCTGGATGACTGAGTTTTTGAATATTCTTTACCGACACTTCATCGACTTTGCCGTTTCCATCGTTATCGGTAGGCAGTGTAATTTTCCACTCACTTAAATCGAATTTGTCTGCGGGTTTTAACTCCGCACTTATACTAGTGTTAGAAAATGCAAACGTGAGTGCAGCCCATAGGGGAGCTGCATATTTCCATAACGTAGGGGACTTAGATTTTCCTTTAAAGCGATACATTGAAACCTCTTGTTGGGCAGGGGCTTACCTTATTCAGTTATACTAATGTTTATAATTTTGGTAATACCAAATATGCGCAAAACGCTATATCTTCTTTAGTATGTTTAGGTCAGTAGTTGTTATTTAAACAATATGCAGAATAGACAGGGTAAATTTTCTCTTAAAGCGTGTAGAAAGTTCCTTCTACAGGTTTTGGTGTAGTGGTTAATTTTCATATCCTTTTGATTCTAATAATAAATTTATATGGTATGAAAGCTGCTTTCCTTTGAGTATTAGTCGCAGCTAGACAATGAATTTCAACCTGCGAAAAGCGATGTGAATAAACGCATAGCTAGAAAGAGTGCCCTAATGAATGCATGGGTACTTGGTAAAAACCAACGCAGTTTAAAATTGGTTCAAGGAGTGAGACATGAACTTATTAAAGTGGATATATTCAGGTATTGTAGTTTCTGCACTTATTGTTGTAGTTGGTGTGTTAGGGCAGGGGAAACTGTCTGTAAGCCAAGCAACGGCCGATGACGTAGAGCGCCCCCTTCACGCTGATATACAGAAAGTTGAGAGAAGGTTTTCATTAGTCGAATTCGACTTGAAGAACAAAGCGCACCTACTAAGAAAAACCCGTTTAGACTTTTATATTGCCCAAGCAAAACAAGCTGACCTGCGCGGGTGGAAGTTTAAGCGAGATGAGTTTGTCGAGCGCGCTGACAACATCTTAAGTCATCATCTAATGCAGTACGCAAACGATGTTTCGAAAGAAGTGGAAATTTATACCGCCCAAGCAATTTAACGAGAGGCCCCTAGCAAGGGGCCTTTTTCATTGCGAAATTAGGCATCTAGTTTATTTAATTTAACGACTTGATGTACGCTTTTACCACGTCAGCGACAAACGCTTGGCAATCTTTCGCTGTAGTGGGGTCATATTCACCGTGATTAGTAATATTATTTGATAACACGCGGATACCTAAAAACGGTGTGTGGTATGCATGGGCAATTTGCGCGGCTGCAGAGGTTTCCATCTCTTCAACACTAGTGCCCATATTTTTGTGTAACCAAGCTATTCTGTCTATCTCGTTATTCCAAAAGTTGCCGCTGCCAATAGTACCTGTCACAACCTTACCCCGTTTATATGACGAAGAAAGTGATGAAGCCAGCGCAATCAGCGTCTTATCACCAAGGTAAAATCGTAGCTTTTCAGCGTCTTTCGCGCTACTGCCTTCACCAGCACTTTTCTCTGAGGCCATAAGATCCATAGGTAGCCATTGAAATGGCTTTGAACCTTCACCCTTAGCAAGTTTTTGGGTTTTAAAGTTTGATGCGTTCACGCTGCGTTCGCCAAGGACTATATCGCCTACGTTTAAATCTGGGTCATGACCACCTGATGTACCTTGGTTAATGATAAGACGTGGACGGTATCTTTCTATACCTATTGCTGTGGCGGCTGCCGTATTTTCAAGTCCTTTGCCGGTTTTCGCCACGACGATAGGGTAGCCGTCTAATGTACCTCGGTAGAATACGGCATTGCCCGAATACTCAATGTTTACATTGTCTAAAAGCGCGGCGAAATATTCCGCTTCTATGGGCATAGGGCCTTGTATCATAATAGGTTGTAAAGGTACCACTTGGGAGCTTACCTCTGTACTCTTCATTGCAGTTTGTACAGTCGTGTTTCCCCACACTACGCCTGTAAGCATTAACGCTAGTGTGATTACCTTTATCGAGTAACGGAAAATGTTTTTAATACTGTTCATGCTTATCCTTGTTATTATCGCTCTGACTAATTATCAGTTAGGTATATATGTAGCGGTTTTGGCGCTTTAGATTAAAGAATAAAAACGCCCGATTGCTTATTTTTTGGCGTGTGCTGAAGTATCAGCAGATTTTAGGCAAAAAAAAGCGAAGCATTTGCTTCGCTTTAATACCCGAGTGGTTTTATTCCACTTCAACAATTTTCAATGTGTTCGTTGCGCCCACTTTTTCCATCTCATCGCCGTAGGTTAAGATGATGCTGTCGCCACTTTCGACTAACCCTTTCTCTTTTAGCGAAGCAATGACGTCGTACTTCAGTTTACCCGGCTCGCTGTTTGATGAGTCAAAGTAAACAGGCTTAACGCCGCGGCAAAGTGCCATAGTATTAAGTGTTGACTCGTGACGAGACATCGCAATGATTGGAAGCGACGTAGTAATGCGCGACATTAAGGTTGGCGTAGTGCCGCTTTCCGTTAAGCCTACAATCGCTTTAACGCTTGAAAGGTGGTTTGCCGCGTATACTGCAGACAGTGCAATTGACTCGCTCGTTGATGAGAACTGCTGATCCATGCGGTGCTTAGAAATCTTCACGCTTGGGTGAGTTTCTGCGCCTTCACAAACACGGGCCATTGCAGCAACAGTCTCAATAGGGAAGTTACCCGCAGCGGTTTCAGCAGAAAGCATGACGGCATCTGTACCATCTAGTACAGCGTTTGCTACATCCATTACCTCAGCACGTGTTGGCATAGGGCTATCGATCATCGACTCCATCATCTGGGTCGCAGTAATAACCACTTTATTTAACTGACGTGAACGGGCGATAAGTTTTTTCTGAACGCCAACAAGTTCTGCGTCTCCAATTTCTACACCCAAATCACCGCGAGCTACCATTACAGCATCAGAGGCTACGATAATATCGTCCATGGCTTCGTCAGAAGCTACGGTTTCAGCACGTTCAACCTTTGCACAAATTTTTGCGTAGCAACCTGCAGCTTCTGCAAGCTCCCGTGCGTAGTTTAGGTCTGCTCCGCTACGCGGAAACGATACCGCTAGATAGTCAACGCCAATTTTAGCGGCCGTTTTAATGTCTTCTTTATCTTTTTCAGTAAGCGCATCGGCAGAAAGACCACCGCCTTGACGGTTAATGCCTTTATTGTTTGAAAGTTTACCACCTACCGTTACTTCGGTAATTACTTTACGACCTTCAACACCGGTTACTCTTAATTGAATGCGACCATCGTCAAGAAGCAAGATATCACCCGCAGAGACATCATCAGGTAGGGCTTTATAGTCGATGCCTACCTGGTTAATATCGCCTTCGTCTCGCCCTAGCTCAGCGTCGAGAATGAACTTCGCACCTACCTCCAAACGAACAGCGCCTTCAGCAAAGCGTGCAACACGAATTTTAGGGCCCTGCAGGTCACCTAATATTGCTACATACTTTCCTAAGTTCTTCGCTGCCTCGCGTACGCGCTTTGCACGCTCGATGTGATCTTCAGCCTGGCCGTGGGAAAAGTTCATGCGCACCGTATTTGCGCCGGCGGCTATTAACGCCTGAATTTTTTCTAAAGAGTCGGTTGAAGGTCCTAGGGTGGCAAGAATTTTCGTTCTTCTGGTCATGTGATTCCGTCGCTGTTTCTAAGTTAGAAAAGACAAAGAGTGATAGGCAGTGCTTCTTAACGGCACGCCTGTAATCGCTTTACGTAATTTTATTACAGAATAATAGTTTAATTTGACAAAAATGTGAATGAAATAAAGAAAAACGCCTAACTGGCTCGACCAGTTAGGCGTTTTCGTTATATTTATAAGCCTATTATTTGTACGGTGATAAAACCTACAATGATCAGTTACGGCTAACGCTAATCGCCACGCTTTTCGTAGCGAGATCCACGCAGTGTGTCTTTCACGCGCTTTAGGTTTTCTCTGAATTTATTACCACGACGCAGGGTAAAGCCTGTTGCCAGCACGTCGATAAGCGTCAGTTGGGCAATGCGTGATGCCATCGGCATGTACATGTCCGTGTCTTCAGGCACCTCTAGAGATAGCACATAGCTACACTCTTGCGCTAAAGGGCTTTCCGCAGAAGTAATGCCCACAACGGTGGCGTCGTTCATGCGCGCTATCTGGGCAATCTCGACCAAACTTTTTGTGCGTCCCGTGTGACTAATAAGTACAACTACGTCGCCGGCTGAACAGTTCATGCAGCTCATTCGCTGCATCAGAATATCTTCAAAGTAAACAACAGGTACATTGAAGCGGAAAAACTTATTAAGTGCATCGTGAGCAACTGACGCTGATGCGCCAAGCCCAAAGAAAGAGATTTTCTGTGCTTGGGTAAGCAAGTCGACAACGCGATTGACGACATTAACATCAACTGACTGGCGCGCTACTTCCAGCGATGCCATAGTCGATTCGAATATTTTATTAGTATATTCGTCTGGACTGTCGTTTTCATCAACGTGTCGGTTAACATAAGGCGTGCCGTTAGCTAGGCTCTGCGCTAAATGTAATTTAAAGTCTGGAAACCCTTTTGTGTCGAGTCTTCGACAGAATCGATTTACGGTCGGTTCACTAACATCCGACATCTTAGCGAGGGTTGCTATACTAGAGTGAATGGCAGTTTGAGGGTTAGCGAGAATTACTTCTGCTACCTTCTTCTCTGATTTACTGAACGCGGCTTGATTTTGTGTAATTTTTTCTAAAATGTTCATACATATATAGCAATTAGTTGGCACAATTTATTGTAAGGTACAGGGGTAATAGTACCCAATGTGACGACTGTGACAAGAAAAATGTAATTTTTTGACAATTTTTGTTGTTTCTAACAGGGTAAATGCAGGTAAACTTAAGGAAACTGTAAAGAATCAGATCCTATAGTTGGTTCAAGTTGTAATTTTACTACATTTGGTGTTAACTATACGGTAAAAATAGTCGTTGGTGTTGTAAATAACTGTACAATACACCGCGAACACATACATTTAAAAGGTCGACGAATATGGTATTGGATAATTCCTACGAACCCTGTGATTTTGTGCTTTTTGGTACGCTGGGAGATCTTTCACGACGCAAGTTATTGCCTTCTTTATATCAGCTTGAGAAAGCGAACTTGATGCACCCAGACACCACCATTGTTGGTGTTGCGCGTCAAGAGATGGAGCTGGACACGTATATAGAAGAAGTGCACGCTAACTTGGTTAAGTTTGGCGAAAAGAACCTGTGTGAAGAAACTTGGGAGCGCATGAAAGCTCGCTTGCATTATGCCTGCGTCGACATGAAAGATGTTGGTAGCTACTGTGTTCTCGACGACCATGTTAACCCAAACCGCACCATGGTGTGTTACTTAGCAACACCTCCTGCTATATACGGCGATATATGCCGTGGTCTGCACAGCTGTAAAATCATCGATTCAAGCGTACGCGTTGTACTTGAAAAACCAATCGGTCACGATTTGGAATCGTCAAAAGTTATCAACGAACAAGTGGCTGAGTACTTCGATGAAAAACAAATTTATCGTATAGACCATTACCTAGGTAAAGAGACCGTTCTTAACCTAGTGTCACTGCGTTTCGCAAACTCTATTTTCGCGACAAACTGGGATCATAACTGTATTGACCATGTTCAAATTTCAGTCGCTGAATCAGTGGGTATTGAAGGTCGTTGGGGTTACTTTGATGACGCAGGTCAAATGCGTGACATGGTTCAAAACCACTTACTTCAAATCTTGAGCTTGGTAGCAATGGAGCCGCCAACTACGCTTGACGCTGACAGCATTCGTGACGAAAAGCTGAAAGTGCTTAAGGCGCTGCGTTCTATCAATTCGTTCAATATTAACGAAAGCACGGTTCGCGGTCAGTACACCTCTGGCTTTGTGAAGGGCGAGGAAGTACCTGGGTACCTTGAAGAAGAAGGTGCCAATACGCAAAGTAAAACAGAAACCTTTATTGCG
Source organism: Alteromonas mediterranea DE (assembly GCF_000020585.3). Classification (NCBI taxonomy): domain Bacteria; kingdom Pseudomonadati; phylum Pseudomonadota; class Gammaproteobacteria; order Alteromonadales; family Alteromonadaceae; genus Alteromonas; species Alteromonas mediterranea. The sequence goes on along the minus strand of NC_011138.3, from coordinate 2,623,715 downwards.
ATTAAAGCCGAGATCGACAACTGGCGTTGGGCGGGTGTGCCGTTTTACCTACGCACCGGTAAACGTATGCCAACCAAGGTGAGTGAAGTTGTTATTTACTTCAAGCGTCAGCCGCACAACTTATTTGGCGATAGCTTTAAAAACCTTCCGCCGAATAAACTGGTTATTCGCTTACAGCCTGACGAAGGTGTTGAAATCACCGTAATGAACAAAGTACCTGGCTTAACCAGTTCAGGCTCTATGGACCTTCAAAAATCTAAGCTTAACCTAAGCTTCTCTGAGGCGTTTGCCGATGAGCGCATTCCTGATGCGTATGAGAAACTGCTGCTTGAAGTTATGCTAGGTAATCAGGCGCTATTCGTACGCCGAGATGAAATCGAACAGGCCTGGACATGGGTAGATTCAATCCTCGAAGCGTGGAAGCAGTCAAGCGAGCCACCAGAGCCTTATCAAGCAGGCACATGGGGTCCGGTTGACTCTATTGGCCTTTTAGCTAGAGAAAATCGCAGCTGGTACGAAAGTAAAACAGGGAAGAAAAAATAATATGGCATTAACAACTCTATCATTTGAAACACCTGACGCACTTACCGACGCCTTTGCGCAAGACTTGGTAAGTATTTTAAAAACAGGGATAAAAACTCGTGGTCGTGCATCGCTTATCGTGAGTGGTGGTCGTACGCCTCTTGCGCTTTTCAAGCAGCTAAGCGAAACCGAACTTGAGTGGGATAAGGTTGATGTAACGCTTGCCGACGAACGCTGGGTTGAAGAAGGTCATGAGGCCAGCAATACCAGCTTAGTAAAAAATAACTTAATTCAAAATAAAGCCGCAGCAGCACGTTTTATCGAACTTAAAAGCGATGCTGATGATGCAAATGAAGGCGTGAATGCTGCTGAGTCTAACTTAGCTAGTATGTCGCAGCCTTTTGATGCATTAATTCTTGGCATGGGGGAAGACGGTCACACTGCATCGCTTTTCCCTTGTTCTGAGCAAGTACTTGACGGTTTAGATATGAGCAGCGGCAGAACCTGCATTGCTGTTCAACCTACAACAGCACCTCATCAACGTATTTCATTAACGCTGCCTGCGTTACTTAATAGTCGAAATATCTTTTTGCATTTAACGGGCGAAAAGAAGAAGCAAGTATTGCTTGACGCTATTGACAATGCCACCGAAGCGCAAAAGCCCATCACAGCCGTTGTTAACCGAGCGCCGGTTACCTTGATGTGGGCGCCATAGGAGACAAACATGAATCCAAAAATTGCTGAAGTTACGCAACGAATTATCGAGCGTAGTAAAGAGACGCGTAAAGCGTACTTAGAAAAAATCGAAGAAGCACGTCGTCAGGGGCCTCATCGTGGCGTGTTGTCATGTGGTAACCTTGCCCATGGCTTTGCTGCCTGTGGGACGAGTGAAAAATCCGATCTTCGCTCAATGACAAAAGCCAACGTGGCTATTGTGTCTGCATACAACGATATGCTTTCTGCGCACCAGCCTTACGAAACTTACCCTGCGCTTATTAAAGACGCCGTGAAAGAAGTAGGCAGTGTTGCTCAGTTCGCGGGTGGTGTGCCTGCAATGTGTGATGGTGTTACCCAAGGTCAGTCTGGTATGGACTTGAGCCTAATGAGTCGTGACAACATTGCTCAAGGCGCGGCTATCGCACTTTCGCACAACATGTTTGATAGCACATTGATGCTAGGTATTTGCGATAAAATCGTACCTGGTCTACTAATGGGTGCACTTACCTTTGGTCACCTACCAACAGTATTTGTGCCAGCCGGCCCAATGCCATCGGGTTTACCAAACAAAGAGAAAGCGCGGGTTCGCCAAGAATTTGCAGAAGGCAAAGTAGGCCGTGATGCACTACTTGAAGCAGAGTCTCAGTCTTATCACTCTGCAGGGACCTGTACTTTTTACGGTACCGCGAACTCTAACCAGTTAGTGGTTGAAATGATGGGCTTGCACTTACCTGGCTCTTCATTTGTTAACCCAGGCACGCCGTTACGTGATGCACTAACAAAAGCCGCTGCTGTTCAAGCAACGCGCCTAACAGATCTTGGCGATAACTACACGCCAATCGGTCATATTGTCGATGCTAAAGCGATTGTAAATGGCCTTGTTGGTCTATTAGCTACAGGTGGTTCAACTAACCACACGATGCACCTTATTGCTGTTGCTCGTGCCGCTGGCTATATCGTGAACTGGGATGACTTCTCAGATATTTCAAACGCTGTTCCTTTGCTTACCCGTATTTATCCTAACGGCTCTGCAGACATTAACCACTTTGTGGCTGCGGGCGGTATGGCGCTGCTTATCAAACAGCTGCTTGATGCTGGACTTCTTCACAACGATGTAAAAACGATTGTGGGTGAAGGCTTAGATTTCTACACCAAAGAGCCTGTGCTTAAAGACGGTGAACTAAAATGGCGCGATGGCCCAACTGAATCACTCGATAAAGAAGTACTTGCAACGGTAGAGCAACCGTTCAAACCTGATGGTGGTTTAAGCGTGCTCGACGGTAACCTTGGCCGAGGCGTAATCAAAACGTCAGCGCTACCTACACCACATTGCACTATTAAAGCGCCTGCGGTTGTTTTTGAAGATCAGTTTGAACTGGATGACGCGTTTAAATCTGGCAAGCTAGATAAAGACTGCATTGTTGTTGTTCGCTTCCAAGGCCCATCAGCGATTGGTATGCCAGAGCTTCACCGCTTGACGCCTCCGCTAGGCGTGCTGCAAGATCGTGGCTTTAAGGTTGCGCTTGTTACAGACGGACGAATGTCTGGTGCGTCAGGTAAGGTACCAGCTGCAATCCACGTGACTCCAGAAGCGTATAAGGGCGGCCTACTTGCTAAAGTGCACGAGGGCGACATTATAGAGCTAAACACAGAAACTGGTGCGCTTACCTTACATGTCGATGAAGAAACGCTAGCTGCTCGTGAAGCTGCGCCTGCTAGCTTGGCTAAACACCATGTTGGTATGGGACGCGAAATGTTTGCAGGTATGCGAGCCATTCTAACTGGCGCTGAAGAAGGTGCGTGTTCACTGTTTTACACGCAGGAGCAAGCGTAATGAGTCAGAAGTTTGTGGCTGATGTTGGCGGAACGAACATTCGTGTTGCGAGAGTAACCGACTCAGGTGTCGCTGACATTAAAAAATACATGTGTAACGACTTTGCCAGCATTGATTTAGCTATAGGACAATACTTTGCTGACATGCCGCAATACAACTTTACTCAAGGTTGTATTGCCATAGCTTGTCCGGTACTTGGCGATCAGGTCGAAATGACCAATCACAGCTGGGCATTTTCACAAAATGCCTTGCGCACTCAGCTTAAGTTAGACGCATTATTTGTGATAAACGACTTTACTGCGGTAGCGCACTCCTTGCCTGTATTAGGCGAAGACCAAGTCGTTCAAATTGGTGAAGGCATAGCGAAAGAAAATGGCAATATTGCTGTTTTCGGGCCTGGGACGGGATTAGGTGTTGAGCACATCACCATGACCTCGTCAGGCTGGCAAACCCTGGATGGTGAGGGCGGTCATGTCGATTTTGCTCCCGTTGATGAGACTGATGTAGTGGTATGGCGTCATCTACAAACAACATTAGGCCGAGCGTCTGCTGAAGAAGTCATGTCTGGCCGTGGTTTACACAACATCTATACCGCGTTAGCTAACGATGCGTCTGCACCGGTAGCATTTACTGAGCCAGCGCAAATCACCGAAGCTGCACTAAACGGAACCTGCAAGATAGCAGAAGCCACTTTAACGCAGTTCTGTCGCATAATGGGAAGCTTTGCAGGTAATCTAGCCCTTAATATGGCGACAACAGGCGGTATCTTCATTGGTGGTGGCATTGCCAACCGTTTCCCTGAGTTTATTCAAAACAGTGACTTTAGAGCGCGTTTTGAAGCAAAGGGGCAAATGAAGCATTACGTGAAAGACATTCCCACCTTTTTAATTGCAGAGCCTGATCATGGTCTATTAGGTGCGGCTGCATATCTGAATCAAAATACAGCGAGCTAAATTATGACATCGAAATGGAAAACCTCTCCAGAGGAAATTTTTGCGGCCGGCCCAGTTGTACCTGTGTTGGTTATCAATGACGTAGAAAAAGCGGTACCTCTGGCGAAAGCGCTAATGGAAGGTGGTATCAAAGTGCTAGAAGTAACCTTACGTACACCAGCGGCCATTGACGTGATTAAGCGAATTGCCGATGAAGTGCCTGATTCTTTAATCGGTGCAGGTACGGTAACTAATGCACAACAGCTAAAAGCTGTTGTTGAAGCCGGTGCTAAGTTTGCTATCAGCCCGGGAATGACTGCAGACCTGCTTAAAGCGGGTATGGATGCGGATATTCCTCTCATTCCGGGTATTTCTTCAACGTCTGACCTGATGAAGGGTAAAGATGCGGGTTATACTCACATGAAATTCTTCCCTGCAGAAGCATCAGGTGGCGTAAAGGCGATTAAGTCTATCAGTGGCCCTTTCCCTGATGTGACATTCTGCCCAACAGGCGGTATTGGTCCGAACAACTACAACGATTACCTAGCGCTTAAAAACGTGAAGTGCGTAGGTGGTTCGTGGTTAGCACCTGATGATGCAATCGAGTCAGGTGACTGGGCGCGTATCACTCAACTGGCTAAAGAAGCCGTTGCTGGTGCTAAGCAATAAACCAAGTATTGCTTCGACATTTTAAAAAAACCTGCCTTGCGGCAGGTTTTTTCTTTTTAGCTATTAAGAACGTATAAAACGTTATTTTACCAACCCAAACTATCTATAGCCAAACACTTGTATACGCAAACTTTAGACGTTGGCTTATCGTGGAACGATAGTTTGTTTCAGCGTGTGGCACTCGCTAGGTGCTAACGTTTTCCCTTGCGTTAATGATGTCTCTACGCACAGCATATGCTTGTAACCAAACGGGTCCATGTCTGAAATAGAGGCGGCACTTTGCCATGGGTTCCATACTACAAGTGAGTCATTACCCTCAGAAACGACTTGAGTAAAAGCATTACCGTCCACTTCAATGTCGGCCGTTTTGATTGGCGCTAAGTGAATGCGGTCAGTTTCACCGGTAATGGCGTAAGGGGTGGGTGTTGCTTTTAACGCCCAGTTATCCAGTTTATCTTTGTACTGGCCTTCAATACCACTAATTAGCGTATGTTGAATATGGTCAACATGGAAATAAGTGTGAAGCGCACAGTTAAATTCGAAAGGTGCCACGCCGGTATTTTCAGTAATTAAAGAGATGTCCATTGTATTGCCCACCTTGATCACCATGGACACGTTACACTCATTTTCAAAGCCATCTGCCCGTGTAAAGCTTGGTGACAATTCGATGGTTGTGCCGCTATCGTCGTCTTTTGAATCAATCAACTTCCACACTTGGGTTCTTAAAAAGCCATGGGAGGGAAGGGCACCTTTTTCCCGCCCGTGGTCGTCACTGAACCACGGCCAGCAAACGGGAATACCGCCGCGAATTGGCCGCTCTCCGTTTAAATAGGCGTGAGGGCTGACCCAAAGGCGTTCTTTATCATCGCTTTTAGGTACATAAGACAAGATATGGCCGCCAAACAGGCTTATTCGCGCCGTGGCTAATGCGTTATCGACATCTAAAAAGGTAAGTCCATTAGACTCGCTAACAGTGACTGAACTAACGGGTGGCATAAGCCCTCCTTGGACGAATAAAGAAACAGGTAAAGAAAAAGCGACAGGAAAGCTCTTGGGCGAATTAAAACTAAATAGCAAATAACCCAAGTATCGCTTTTGTTAAGTTTTAGTAATGACTAAGACCACTTAAAACAAAAAAGGTGCAAACGCAGTGTTTACACCTTTAGATTAACTCAACTTTAAAGCAAATAGTTTAACTATTTGATCTAAATTTTATTAATTATTTGGAAATGTGCGCTACAAGGTCTAGAACCTTGTTTGAGTAGCCCCATTCGTTGTCGTACCAAGACACTAACTTAACGAAAGTGTCTGTTAGCGCGATACCGGCTGTAGCATCGAATACTGACGTACGTGCATCGCCTACAAAGTCATTCGATACAACAGCGTCTTCGGTGTAGCCCATGATACCTTTAAGCTCGCCTTCTGATGCGTCTTTCATCGCCGCGCAGATTTCATCGTAGCTCGCCGCTTTTGCTAGGTTAACAGTAAGGTCAACCACTGAAACGTTTGGCGTAGGTACGCGGAAAGCCATGCCTGTTAGTTTGCCATTAAGCTCAGGAATTACTTTACCTACTGCTTTTGCTGCACCCGTTGATGACGGAATGATGTTTTGACCCGCACCGCGGCCACCACGCCAGTCTTTCATTGAAGGACCGTCTACCGTTTTCTGCGTTGCTGTAGTCGCGTGAACCGTTGTCATAAGACCATCAACAATACCAAACTTGTCGTTTAGTACTTTCGCTAGCGGTGCAAGGCAGTTAGTGGTGCACGACGCATTAGAAACGATAGTTTCGCCAGCGTAGCTTTCTTGGTTAACGCCCATAACAAACATTGGCGTATCATCTTTAGAAGGCGCAGACATTACTACTTTCTTCGCGCCCGCTTCGATGTGCTTAGCTGCTGTTTCTTTAGTCAGGAACAGACCTGTTGATTCAACAACCACGTCTACGTCAACTTCATTCCACTTAAGTGCCGCTGGATCTCTTTCAGATGTAATACGGATAGTTTTACCGTTTACAACTAGGTTATTGTTATCTACTGTTACTTCACCGTCGAATAAACCGTGAGTCGAGTCGTACTTCAATAGATAAGCAATGTAGTCTGTGTCTAGCAAGTCGTTAATAGCTACAACTTCGATGTCGTTGCGCTCTGCTGCTGCACGCATTACTAGGCGACCAATACGGCCAAAACCATTGATACCGATGCGAATTGTCATAACGTACCCCGATTGTTTAAATGAAATGAAAATAAATTACGTAAAGTATGGATCAAAATGCCATAATTAGCAAAATAAATTGCTAAAGTGTTGCAAAATTACGAATTAATGCTATTGCAATCGTATTCAGATATCGCGAAGCCCTTGTTTCTAGAATAATGTTAAAAATTTGTATGTAGACGTATCTTGCTGCTTCAGCCTTTGCGTCTTTCACCGAATAACAGGAATGACACACCATGACACAACAACTTCTGCAACAACTGGTTGAAATGCGGGGAATAGAAACCCAATACGTAGACGCATGGGGAAAACCAGCAACCATCGCAGAATCAAGCAAAGCGAAATTGCTCAATACACTTGGCTATGACACCAGCAGTGACGAAAAAATTCAGTCACAAATTACACAAGATATAAAGTCGGTGTGGTTGTCGCCACTAAATCCTGTTCAGGTGGTGCGCAACACTCAAGAGATCAATCTAGCCGTGCGCTTACCTATTGAGTTGGTAAACGATGTACACACCCTAACTGTTACCTGTGAAGCGGGTAACGTACTTACTCATGACTTCACGCCGGTTGACCAAGAAATGACAACCATGGCGCACATTGATGATGTTGAATTTCATGAATACGTTGTAACGCTACCTTTAGATTTGCCGTTGGGATATCACGATGTCGCACTAAGTGCCGATGACGATGAATTTGCCCGCTCTCGCATTATTGTTGCACCAGAAGCCTGCTACACGCCGAATGAAATTAAAGAAGGCAAGAAAATATGGGGCCTAAGCGTACAGTTATATTGTGTGCGTAGTGAAAATAACTGGGGGATTGGTGACTTCTCGGACCTTTCTCAACTTATTGAAAAAGCAGCGGGCGTTGGAGCAGACTTTATTGGCTTAAATCCTATTCACGCCTTATACCCAGCGAACCCAAATGCATGCTCTCCTTATGGTCCAAGTTCTCGCCGCTGGTTAAATTACCTGTACATCGACGTTACGTCGATTGAAGGCTACGACGACACATCAGTGCAAACAATAGTGAACGATGACGAGTTTACCGCTACTTTAGAGCATGCGCGCAATGTAGAGCATGTGAACTACGAAGCCGTAGCACATATTAAGTTAGCCGCGCTTAAGGCTGTATTTGAAGTGTATGAAGCCAAATACCTTCGTAAGAACACAAAGCAAAACAAAGCATTCAAAGCGTTTGTTGAAGCAGGCGGTGAAAGTTTAGATATGCTTGCGGTGTATGATGCGCTGCAATCTCACCTTAAGGGTGAGGGGAAAGAAAGTTGGGGGTGGCCTGTATTCCCAGAAGAGTTTAAAGATTATCACAATCCAGCCGTCGCTAAATTTAAGCGCGCCAACGAACACGAAGTGAAATTTTACTTGTTCTTACAATGGATTGCTGCGCAACAGCTAGAGCAGGCGAGCAACAAAGCCAGTGATGCTGGCATGACCATTGGCTTGTATCGCGACCTAGCGGTAGGTGTTAGCGAGGGAAGCGCGGAGATTTGGGGCAATAAAGACCTTTACTGTACTGATGCCAGTGTAGGCGCGCCACCAGATATTTTAGGCCCCCTTGGTCAAAACTGGGGTCTTCCACCAATGGACCCGCACAAATTATATGAACAAGGCTATCAGCCCATTATCGACTTATTTGCTTCTAACATGGCGTCATCAGGTTCGCTACGAATCGACCACGTAATGGCGCTTCTGCGATTATGGTGGGTCGTTAAGGGTGACGATGCAAAAGAAGGCGGTTATGTTTACTATCCGGTAGATGATTTGTTAGGCATTCTTGCGCTAGAAAGTCATCGTAACCAAAGCCTTGTAATTGGCGAGGACCTAGGCACAGTACCTGAAGAGATTCGCAGTAAGCTTGCTGAAAATGGCGTGTATTCGTATCGCGTTTTCTTCTTTGAGCAAGCCGAAGACGGCGGTTTCTTCTCGCCAAGTCACTATCCGGTTCAGTCGATGTCGACGTTAACCACTCACGATATGCCCACACTTATCGGGTACTGGCATTGTTTAGATTTAGAATTAGGCAAAGAGATTGGGCTGTATCCAACAGAAGAAATCCTGCAAATCTTGTATACAGACCGTCACAAAAATAAGCAGGCTATTCTAGATACCTTGCACGGGCATGGTTCAATTAGCGATAGTATCAGTCACAATGTTAATTTTACGGGTATGAACCGTGAATTAAACAACGGAATGCAGGTACACATGGCAGGGGGCTCTAGTGCTCTGCTCAGTCTTCAATTAGAAGACTGGCTGGAAATGGACAAGCCAGTTAATATCCCTGGTACTTTTGACGAATATCCTAACTGGCGTAGAAAGCTGACAGAGAATATCGAGTCGATGTTCGAAAGACATGATATAAACGAATTAGCATCTAAACTTACTCATGCAAGAAAGCAAGCCAGCCAAGGTTAAGCTTTCACTATTAAAAAAATGTTAATAGGCAGTTGCCTAGTTAACTTAATCGAGTAAGATAAAGTATCACAAGGGTGCTTTTGATAGAGCTTAAACACATAAAGACGTGCTTAAGCTCTCAATTCAACCCGCTGCCATGCGGGTTTTTACTAGGAGTAGCGAATGCATTTAGCGCAGCAGTTCGAACAAGTAACATGTTCCCAACCATTTTCTCATCTTGGCGTCATTGCCAGTCAACAAGGTGCAATGCTTCGTGTTTGGTGTCCTGACGCCAGCGAAGTAACGATTAAATGGGAGAATTCTGCGCTAGCTGATCGAGTTATTAAATCGGACAATGCGAATGGCTTATTTGAAGCGTCACTTCCCGCTGAGTACAACGGTGAAATTTACCGCGTAGTCGCTAATAAGGGGAGAGGGGATAATGGTTATATCGACCCTTATCAATTTACTGAACAGGCTTACCATGCCGTACATTATATCGATAGCACGCCAGCAAATTTGTACGAACAAGCGGGTGCGCAGTTAATTGATATCTCTACACCACAGGGCAAGACGGTAAGTGGCGTGAGGTTTTGTGTATTTGCGCCAAATGCAAGCGCGGTATCACTCATTGGCGATTTCAACCAGTGGGACGGACGTACTCACCCGATGGAGAAAACGTCGATGGGGTATTGGGTGCTCTTCGTACCCGAGCTCACTGAAGGCGAACGCTATAAATATCATATCAAAGACGCCAATGGTCATGATTTACCGCATAAAGCTGACCCCTTAGGATTCTGTGCTGAGCAGTATCCTTCTCATGCGTCGAAAATTTATAATCACCGTTCCTACCAGTGGAGCGATAGTGATTGGATGGAAAATCGCAAGGGGGATAAATACGCCAGCCCTATGAGCATTTATGAGGTTCACTTAGGCTCATGGAAACGACCTGACGCTGCTACAGAGGCGCGGTATCTTACCTATAAAGAACTTGCCGATGATTTGATTGGTTACGTTAGCGATATGGGCTACACCCATGTGGAACTGCTACCAATATCAGAGTTTCCTTTCGACGGCTCGTGGGGATACCAACCGGTAGGTATGTTCGCGCCTACCAGTCGGTTTGGCAATCCAGATGACTTCAAATACTTTGTCGATAAATGTCACCAAGCCGGCGTGGGCGTTATCATCGATTGGGTACCTGCTCATTTTCCTGAAGATGGACACGGTCTGGCAAGGTTTGACGGTTCGTGTGTGTATGAATATGAAGACCCTCGTAAAGGCTGGCACCCAGATTGGAACTCATGTATCTATGACTTTGGCAAAGATACCGTTCGTCAATTTTTAGTTGCCAATGCTCTTTACTGGCTTGACAAGTTTCACGTGGACGGACTTCGGGTTGATGCGGTAGCGTCTATGCTTTATTTAGATTACTCCCGCAACGAAGGCGAGTGGATCCCGAACGTTGACGGCGGTAATGAAAATTACGAAGCGATAAGCCTGCTTAAATGGATGAACGAGGAAGTATACAAGCACTTCCCAGACGCTATGACTATAGCGGAAGAGTCCACGTCATTTCCCAAAGTATCTCGCCCTGTTTTCGACGGTGGCTTAGGCTTTGGCTTTAAATGGAACATGGGCTGGATGCACGACTCGCTGCACTACATTGCAAAAGACCCTGCATATCGGAATTACCACCACGGTGATATCACGTTTAGCATGGTTTATGCCTTTGATGAAAATTTTGTTTTACCCATTTCCCATGATGAAGTCGTACATGGTAAAGGCAGCATGCTACATAAGATGCCGGGCGATGAGTGGCAACAAGCCGCTAATTTGCGCTGTTACGCAGGTTTCATGTATGGCCATCCAGGCAAGAAGCTTAACTTCATGGGTAACGAACTGGCGCAAGCACGGGAATGGAATCACGATAGCAGCTTAGACTGGCACTTGCTTGACTTCGAAAAGCACGCAGGTATCCAAGCGCTGTATAAGGCGTTAAACCATTTGTACACCTCCACCCCAGCCCTTTATGAACAAGATCATGACCCGGCGGGTTTTGCGTGGCTTGATCACAGCAATGCGGATCAAAGCGTTGTGTCGTTTGTTCGCACTTCAAAAGATGCAAAGCAAAAAGTCTACGTGGTGTCTAACTTTACGCCTGTCCCGCGCAAGAACTTTAGAATTGGTGTGGATGAAGCCTGCACGTTGACGCTGGCGCTGAACACCGACGATGGGGTTTATTGGGGTAGCAACTACGAAGTCGTTGCCAACACAACCGCACAACTTGTTCCGTGGAATGATCGTAGACATTCAGTAGAGATAACCTTACCGCCACTTGCTACGGTGTTTTACGTTGCTGATTTGAGTGAATAAGCTTAGCTAAATAATAAGTCGAGAACGCTGTGAAAGAGATACAAAACGCTGCGCCAATTAAACAAAGTGGAATGGGAAAAGCGTTCCCTCTTGGCGCCACAATTACACAAGAAGGCTGTAATTTTGCTGTTTATGCCCCCGATGCAAAAGCGGTGGTGTTGTGCTTCTTTAATAGTGATACAGAAGAAGCGCTAGATGAGTTCCCGTTACCCGAAAAAACAGGCGATGTGTGGCATGGCCTGTTTACTGGCGTAAGCGCCGGGCAGTACTATGGTTACCGGGTTGAGCGCAATGAAGCTGGTTTGCACTCAGTACCTACAGACAAATTGCTGATAGACCCCTATGCGAAAAAAATAAGCCGTGCAATAAAGTGGGACGCGCGACGATACAAGCATGACTCTCAATTTATGACCCCCAAGTGTATTGTCATCGACGACAGTGATTACGCTATCAGTCACGCCAGTGCACCAGTCATCCCTAAACACAAACGGGTTGTGTATGAGGCTCACGTTAAAGGGCTTACCAAGCTTCACCCCGGTGTTCCTAAAGAGCACAGGGGGAAGTTTATCGGGGCGGCGCATTCAAGCGTTATTAAACACCTTAAAGCGCTGGGTATCACAACAGTACAATTTATGCCGCTGTGTTCATTTATGCCAGAACCCTTCATCACCGATAAGGGATTAACGAATTACTGGGGTTATAATCCGGTAAACTTTTTCGCGCCTGAACCTCGCTATGGTGTGTCAGATGCCCTGGTCGAGTTAAAGGAGATGGTTGATGCTTATCACAGCGCGGGGCTTGAAGTCATCGTCGATGTGGTATTTAACCACACGGCAGAGGCAGGCAATGGCGGCCCTATTTTATCGTATAAAGGGTTTTGCCCGTATCAAGCGTATTTACTTGAGCAGACTAAAACCGGAGAACTGGTGTATTCCAACCATTCAGGCTGTGGCAATACGGTGAACACCGCGCAACCTTTCATGATGGGCCTTATTCTCGATGCGATGCGCCATTGGGTTACGGTCATTGGGGTTGATGGCTTTAGGTTTGATTTAGCCGTATGCTTGGGCCGAGAGCCGCAGGAGTACAATAAAAAGTCAGGACTGCTACGCGCAATAAGTAGCGATCCAGTGTTGCGAGATAAGGTTTTACTTGCTGAGCCGTGGGACATTGGCCCAGGTGGTTATCAAGTGGGTAATTTTCCTTCTCCGTGGCTAGAAGTGAACGATAAGTACCGCGACACGGTTCGCGCCTTTTGGCGCGGCGATGACGGTGTAACGGCAGACTTTGCTACCCGGCTGATGGGCTCCAGAGATATATTCCACAAAGGCCATCGACATATTAGTACCTCGGTAAATAACGTAACCTACCACGATGGTTTTACGCTACACGATATGGTGACTTATGCCGAACGTCATAATCTCGATAACTTAGAAGACAACAGAGATGGCCACGGCCATAACCTCTCGGCAAACTATGGCGTTGAAGGCGAAACCAACGACGAATCGATTATCGACATGCGCGAACGTCAAAAGCGAAACCTTTTTGCTACGCTAATATTTTCTCAGGGTACACCTCACATTCTTGGGGGAGATGAGCTAAGTCGCACTCAAAACGGCAATAATAATGCGTACTGCCAAGATAACCCTATTAGCTGGTTAAACTGGGAGATGAATAAGCGTAAACAAGACTTTCTGCGCTTCTGCCAATACGCTATTCGGTTGCGTCAGTCGTCTACCTTGTTAAGTGAGTTAAAGCTTCATGATGATGCATTCACACTGTCTCGAAACGTGAAGGAAATCAATTGGTATAAGCCGGATGGTTCTGATAAAGCATCTGAAGACTGGAATGTGCATCACAACAAAGCGTTTGGCGTTGAAATTAAAGGTTGTATCGTGGGCGACCAAAAACCAGAACACTGGTTTTTATGCGTAAATGCCAGTGAAAACGACGTGCGGTTTCACTTGCCTTCCGTGCTTCCTAAAGGGGGGTGGACGATGCATCTTGATACGCGCTATAACTCTCTTGAAGAACAACCTTCAATTTGTATACAAAAGGTGTTTTTACAAGCAAGCAAATCGCTCACGTTATTTAGCTTTGCGCATTTTTCCGGTTGAGAGACTGTTTTACAAACGTAGTCAGCGTCACTGAATGTATGTTTTATAATAACGCAGGTGAATCGGGCGCTAAACGAGAGGTTTAAAGGGCGCTATGAAATTTTTGTAGCCCACTCTTTACCTTTGTATTATTTTTGTACAGGCGTGATTCAAAAGCGCGAAATAGGTTGTGTAAATAAAGCTTAATTCGCCTGCTCAACCTGATTACCTTTACCGTTGGTGGCATTTACACCAGTGCGCACTAAATTATTAGGTTTGACTGTTCTTTATTCTTTCAGGTGGTATCATGCGCAGCCATCTGAAATGTGAGGGTGTTCCTATGCAAAATAAAGGTGGTAATTCCCACGACGACAAGTCGTGTGATATTGGTTTTATCGGTTTGGGGGTAATGGGAAGTAACCTGACCATGAACCTAGTAGACCATGGCTATCGTGTCGCGTGTTTCGATTTAGATCAAAATAAAGTTGAGTCTATTCTGGCTAAAGACGCAAGCGAAAGAGCTGAAAATACTGAGCCTCGAGTGGAAGGCTGCAGTTCTTACACCGAGCTTTTGAGCAAGTTAAAAGCCCCGCATCTAATCATTATCTCTGTGCCAGCAGGCGCCCCCGTTGACCACGTGTGTAATCATCTTATCGATGCCGGTATTCACGCTGATGATATCGTTGTAGACACGGGTAATAGCTTATGGACCGACTCGGTCGCGCGTGAAGAGCAATACAAAGGCAAATTCATTTTCTTCTCTACTGCGGTTTCAGGTGGCGAAGTCGGCGCGCGATTCGGACCCTCTTTAATGCCGTCGGGTAACCCGTATGCTTGGACGCGTATTGAACCTGTGCTTACCGCCATTGCTGCAAAAGTTGATCCTGAAACAGGTAAGCCTTTAGAAAGTCATATACCTGGCCAACCTGTGGTAGAAGGTGAGCCGTGTGCAACGTATATCGGGCCAGTTGGTGCTGGGCACTATGTGAAAATGGTGCATAACGGTATTGAATACGCCGATATGCAGCTGATCTGTGAAACGTATCACGTGATGCGTGAAGCCCTGAATATGAAACCTGCCGACATTGCCGACGTATTTCGCAAATGGAATGAAGGTAAGCTAAATAGCTATCTGATGGAAATTAGTGCAGAAGTACTAGAGCAGATGGACCCTGAAACCCATGTGCCCCTTGTTGATGTTATCTTAGACAGAGCAGGGCAGAAAGGCACAGGGCTATGGACAGCAGTGAGCGCTTTACAAGTAGGTAGCCCTGCACAAACCATTACATCAGCAGTGTTCGCTCGCAGTATTTCAAGTTTGAAAGACGAGCGCGTTGCCGCTAGTAAAGTACTCGCGGGCCCAGATACCCCCACGTTTAGCGACGAGCAAAAAACCGCTATCATCGACAAGCTAGAACAAGCGCTTTATTGTTCTAAAATATGTGCTTACGCGCAAGGCTTCCAGCTAATGGCGATGGCGGGCAAAGAACATGGTTGGACGTTAGAGTTTGGCGAAATTGCTAAAATTTGGCGTGCTGGCTGTATTATCCGTGCGGTGTTCTTGCAATCAATTTCCAAGGCCTATGAAAACAATGAAGACCTTGCAAACTTGCTAATGGACCCCTTCTTTGCCGAGCAAATTACGCAATACCAATCAGACTGGCGCGAGTCTATCGCGCAAGCCACGCTGGCAGGAGTGCCATGCCCAGCGATGATGTCTGCATTGAGCTATTACGATTCGTACCGCACTGCGGTATTACCTGCAAATTTATTGCAAGGTCAACGCGATTATTTTGGTGCTCACACCTATCAACGTGTCGATAAGCCAGCAGGCAAAAAATATCACATTGAGTGGAGTGATCCTGCGCGGCCTCAAACCGCTATCAAAAGATAACGGCTGACGATTATTGCAATCAGCGCTAGGGTCACTAAAGCCTAGCCAATATGCGAAAGTTGGAAAAAGGTGTATTTGGTCTCAAATACACCTTTTTTAATGATAAGAGGTAAGTTATGTCGACAGATAAAAAACAAGACGAATCCATTGCTGAAAAAGATTGGAAAGTTGAATTAAGCGAACAGGAGTACTATGTATGCCGCGAAGCGGGAACTGAACGTCCGTTTACCGGTGTATTGCTTGATGAACAGCGAGATGGGCTGTATGTATGCAAGTGCTGTGAAGCCCCGCTGTTTCCCTCAGATACGAAGTTTGATGCAGGCTGTGGATGGCCTTCTTTCTATAAACAGCTTGATGATGGAAATGTAGATTATAGAGAAGATGTGTCTCACGGTATGCGTCGTGTTGAGATTTTCTGTAAGCAATGTGGCTCGCACCTCGGCCATGTTTTCCCTGATGGCCCAGCACCTACAGGGCAACGCTATTGCGTAAACTCTCTATCTATGACGTTTAAAGGGGAAGATAACGTTGAGGTTAAAGGGTGAATAAGCTTTTGGGCGCCTTCGCGAGAAACAACTAAAGGTAAACATCTGGTCAAATTATAACCTTGTTGGTGTCGCCTGTTTTGAATTTGTAAAAAAACCGCCCATAAACGGCGGTTTTTTTAATTATTTAGCATTAAAATCATGAAAGTTAATTTCAAAATACTAGAGCTTTTGTAATTTCAGCGTTTCTGCATTAAAGGTCGCGCTTTCTAAATGGTTGGTTATCTCATCAACGATATTATTTAGGATTTCTGTGGGAAGGTGGTATTTCTCCCCTAGCTGTAATCGCTGTGTTGCATCAAGCCTCTCATCGAAGTTTTCGGCAACGCCGTACCAAACATACGCAAGTCGATAGTTATCTAAGTCCATTCCAATTGAGGCAAGTGAATAAAAAATGCTGACATCGATATCGTCGCTATCTGTATACAAACTCAATGCCCGATACAGCGTTTCTACAGTGCGCGGTAGGTCAGTCTTTATTTGGACAGACGCTAGGGATACCAGTAGTGCAGGATCAGTAACCCGATTACTTGCCGCGTAGCGTTCAAAGCGATGAAATGCCGCCTTGTCATTGAAGCGAGTCCAGTGGTAGTACGACAGGTAGGGGTCTAAGGAGTTTTTGGTTTCTCTGCTTAGTCGCTTAATCTCTCTTTGAGCCGTGATCACGCCTTTAAGCCGGGTCGCTTCTTTTCCTTTGCGCTTTACATGTTCAATGTGCTGCACTTCTTCCACACAAGTTAGGTATTCTTCGAAGTTTAATAGAAGCGGGTACTTATACGCATCATTTTCAGGGTCTTGACTGTAATACCGTATGCGTATTATTTCAGCGCGTTCGGCCCGGCAGCGGGCATCTAAACTCAGGTCTAGGCATAATTCACTGTGCGATTCACATATCTCACTGATCGTTGGCTCGAAAAGATCGCCACAGCCACTAAGGGCAACGGCCGATATTAAACCCATCGCTGATAAGCGCTTTTTTGTTGGAAACTTACTAAATAAATTCTTCGTGGTGTGAGTTTTCATGGTGGTTTTGAAACTTATCAACAATTTGGTCTTCCTTGCTTGTTTATTTAAGATACTGCTCGTCACCGTCAGACGAAAACTCACCTAGTGTACCCTAAAAATAATAAAAAACTGACGCGTACTTAGGATTTGTTATAGGCCGTAGCCCACTATCAATGGTGGACAAAGCTATAAACAACGACAACACCGTTAATTTAATATCGATGAAGGCAGAAGCATGAATCAACAGTTTGAGCAGGAGTTACAAGGCAGCTGGCAAGAGCGTCAGGAATACGCAGAAATGATGTTGCCCCTTATTGGCAAGCTATATCGCAATAAGGCAGTTGAAATTTCAGTTTATGGACGCTCGCTACTCAATGCCAGCGCGATTGATATTATCAAAGCGCACCGCAAAGTGCGTTTGCATGAAGGGATCAAATTACGCCTACGTGAAAGCTATCCAATTTTGGAAGCGTTGAGCGCTATGCAATTGGCGCCTGCTCAAATTGATATCGGCAAACTTGCTTTCGATTTCCATTACGGTTCTGCGGTTGACAACAGCGACCTTACGGCCTACCTCAATGAAAAACTAAACGACGTTGCAGGCAAAGCGGACGACCAGAAACCGCAAGACGTTGTACTTTATGGTTTTGGCCGTATAGGTCGCTTACTCGCTCGCTTACTGATTGAACGTCAGGGAAAAAACAACAAGCTTCGTTTACGCGCTATTGTAGTGCGTGGAGGCCGTGAAGGTGATTTAGAAAAACGCGCAAGCTTGCTTCGCCGCGATTCAGTTCACGGGCCATTTAACGGCAGTATTACGATTGACCACGAGCGCAACGCGCTTAAAGCTAACGGCTCTTACATACAAGTGATTTACGCTAACAGCCCTGATGAGGTTGATTACACCCAGTACGGTATCGACAACGCCATTGTCGTCGATAATACAGGTATCTGGCGTGACCGCGACGGCCTAGGGCTTCACCTTAAAGCGAAAGGCGCGGCTAAAGCCATCCTTACTGCACCGGGTAAAGGCGACATCAAAAACATCGTTCACGGTGTTAACGATGAAGAAGTAACGCCAGAAGATACTATCGTTTCTGCGGCTAGCTGTACCACTAACGCGATTACGCCGGTACTTAAAGCGCTAGATGAAGAATATGGTATTGAAAATGGTCACGTTGAAACGGTTCACTCTTACACTAACGACCAAAACCTTATCGATAATTATCACAAAGGCGACCGTCGCGGGCGAAGCGCGCCGCTGAACATGGTAATTACCGAAACAGGTGCGGCTAAAGCCGTGGCGAAAGCGTATCCAAAGCTTGATGGCAAGCTAACGGGCAACGCTATTCGCGTACCAACCCCTAACGTATCGTTAGCCATTTTAAACTTGAACCTTAAGACGTCGGTAGATCGTATTGCCGTAAATGAATTCTTGCGTGATACGGCACTGTTTTCTAAATTGCAGCATCAAATTGATTACACAGCGAGTAAAGAAATCGTATCGACTGATTTAGTGGGCTCACGTGCCGCCTCAGTCGTTGACTCGCAAGCGACTATTGCCGCTGATAGCCGGCTGACACTGTATGTGTGGTACGACAATGAGTTTGGTTACAGCTGTCAAGTATTGCGCGTGGTGCGCGATATGGCAGGATTGAGCTTCCCAACGCTGCCTTTATGAAGGCAAGCTATTAACAAGCGAAAACGAAAGCGAAAGCGATAACGGTTAAGCGTTAAATTGTATAAAAAAACCGACCCAAGTGGTCGGTTTTTTAATGGTGTAAACATTTTGGATACTTTGGTCAGTACAAAACCCGTCGAGTGCGTGGAATTTTTGTTTACGTCTATGCTAAATTAGCGCTCAAATAATGAGGAAAACGACAGTCTATGCATATTTCCAGTCAATTCGACAGCGGTAACATTGAAGTAGTTAGCGCACAATCACCAGATGATATCCGTCTAACCATTCCCAACGACAATCAATCTGAATTTGCGCAGTGGTTCCATTTTCGTCTAGTGGGCGAAACGTTTGTAACGCACACAATGACCATTGGTAACCTAGCAAAATCAGCGTATCCCGAAGGTTGGAAGGGATATAAGGTTTTAGCGTCTTACGACCGCCAAACGTGGTTTAGAATTCCAAGTGAATTCGACGGTGATAATTTGTCATTTTCGTTAACGCTTGAACAACCCAGCGTGTATTTTGCTTATTTCATTCCCTATAGCTACGAACGCCATTTAGACCTTGTTCACGATGCGCAAATGTCTTTATTGTGTGAGCATAAGTTTTTAGGCCTTACCCTAGACGGCCGCGATATGTCTTTACTTGTTATCGGTGAAGAAACGCCAGAAAAGAAAAAAGTGTGGATAACGGCCCGTCAACACCCAGGTGAAACCATGGCCGAGTGGTGTGCTGAAGGTATTATATATCGCTTGCTCGACGAGCAAGATGGTTTGGCGCGACAGTTGCTTGATAATGCCGTGTTTTACGTAGTACCAAATATGAACCCAGATGGGAATGCCCGAGGCCATTTACGTACTAACGCTGTAGGTACCAATCTTAACCGTGAATGGGCGACACCATCGGTGGAAAAAAGCCCTGAAGTGCTTTACGTTCTCAATGCAATGAGTGAAATTGGTGTAGATATGTATCTTGATTTGCACGGTGATGAGGCATTGCCGTACAACTTTGTGGCAGGAACTGAAGGTAACCCTAGCTACACCGACAACATAAAAATGCTTGAAAACACGTTTAAAGATGCACTGTTAAACGCAACGCCTGAGTTCCAGGATGAATTTGGTTACGATAAAGACGAGCCAGGCAAAGCTAACCTTACCGTTGCATCGAACGCGGTGGGTGAGAAGTTTAAGTGCATGGCCTACACGGTTGAAATGCCGTTTAAAGATAACGCAGATGTGCCTGACGATATTTATGGCTGGTCAGTACAGCGCAGTCGTCAGTTAGGCGAAGATTTACTTATTGGTGTTAATGCTGTTGTGAAAAAACTGAAAGCAGCTAAACAGTAAAATAGGAATCAGGAAGTGAAAGCTTCCGTAAAAAGGCCTCGACAAAAAGAGGCCTTTTAATTATTAAAATAAGACAAAAAATAATTAAACATAATAAAAAAGGGGAATTACCTTGGAAGGGTTATATGGTTTTCTAACTATGCTCGATGGTTTCTTAGGGGGGGCGTTCTGGTTCCCTTATGTGCTGTTAGGTGTAGGTCTTTTCTTCACAGTTTATCTCAAGTTTCCGCAAATTCGTTTCTTCAAACACGCCTGGCAAGTAGTTACCGGTAAGTTTGATAAAGAAAGTGATCCAGGCGATACCACGCATTTTCGTGCCTTAACCACGGCGCTGTCTGGCACCGTAGGGACGGGTAATATTTCAGGTGTGGCCTTTGCTATCTTCTTAGGTGGCCCAGCAGCGTTATTTTGGATGTGGGTTACCGCCTTTTTAGGTATGACAACGAAATTTGTTGAAGTGACCCTTTCGCACAAGTACCGCGTTAAAACGGAAGATGGTACCATGGCGGGTGGGCCCATGTACTATATGGACCGACGCCTAAACATGAAGTGGCTAGCTGTTGCTTTCGCGATTGCTACGGTAGTGAGCTCATTCGGTACAGGTAACCTTCCGCAAAGTAACGGCATTGCACAAAGTATCGAAGCGACTTTTGGCTTTGAACCTTGGGCGGTAGGCAGTGTACTTGGTATTCTTCTGGCCTTGGTTATTCTTGGCGGTATTCAGCGAATTGCGGCGTTTACTGCTCGTGTAGTGCCGGTAATGGCGGTGATTTACCTTATTGGTGCACTCGCGGTTATCTTCGCAAACCTTGAAAACATCGGGCCGTCGTTTGCTGCGGTTATCGGTGATGCTTTCACTGGCTCTGCGGCTGCGGGAGGGTTTTTAGGGGCCTCGCTTGCTTATGCATTTAACCGAGGTGTAAACCGAGGTCTATTCTCAAACGAAGCCGGCCAAGGTTCTGCACCTATTGCACACGCTGCAGCAAAAACAAAAGAGCCAGCGTCAGAGGGGATGGTGTCATTGCTTGAACCTTTCATCGATACCATTCTTATTTGTACAGTGACAGGTTTAGTTATCCTGTCGTCGGGTGTTTGGAAAGAAAAACATGAGAACGTGTTTGACCGTTCTGACATGTATTTCGTTGCCGGCCAGTATGACGACACGAACCAAGCGGATGTCGATAAACTTTATGGCTACCTCAATGAGGTTGAAGGCAATGTGGTTGAGCCTTACACCGGCTCTATTACGGTTGTTAACGGCACCGCAGTCAGTGACGGTTTCACACTACTTAACGCGCGCTCAATTGCTGAAGATGTTAAGTACGCGGTGGGAAGTGAAGATCTGTTTACAGGTACGCTAAAAGTTGTAGACGGTAAGCCAGTAAAAGAGAATTTAGAAGTAAGTGGTAAGTCGCTGGTTCACTCTGCGGCATTGACAACCATTGCGTTTACCCGAGGCTTCTTCGGTGACGCGGGTCAATACATTGTTTCTATTGGTCTAATGCTGTTTGCTTTCTCTACCGCTATCGCGTGGTCTTACTACGGCGACCGTGCCATGACATACCTTTTAGGGCCGCGCTCAGTGATGCCTTATCGCGTTATTTACGTAGCCGGTTTTGTATGGGCAGCGTTCTCTGATACGACTCTAGTATGGGCACTTTCTGCAGTGGCAATTGTCGTTATGACCCTGCCGAACTTATTCGGTATTATGCTGCTTTGCAAAGAAATGAAAGAGACCGTGAACGACTACTGGGCTCGCCATAAAAAGTAAGTGTAAATAGGCTTATCGCTCGCTTTTGTCAGAAACAGAGCAAAGGCAAAAACGGTAGGTCAACCCATTGAAATGCGCGGAAGTGTACTTTGTTCAAAAGTTAACACCCCGCGCATTTTTTGTTTTGCGGTTGTCAGCTTAATCAACATAATCGACTTCATTGTTGTGCTGAACTTAAGTATGATACTCGTCCGCGTATAAATGCTCAGCACAGATAGCGCGAGTATTTCCATTTCGCACCCAATCAATAGGAGCAACATATGGCATTAGTTGACTGTCCTTCGTGCAATAAAAAAACGTCTGATAAAGCCCAGACGTGCCCTCACTGCGGTTTTAAGATAGGCGATGCGACTTCCGAAGACATCGAGCGAAAGCAAAGCTTACAAAGATTTAAAAAGTTGCAGAGTATCCAGAACCAGTCACTCCTTGCTATGCTGATCTTCGTAGCAAGTTTTGGATTCATGTACTGGGGCGGAACGCGCCCTGGCGACTTGCAACATAACCTGGCTATTTTGGGCGCAGTGGTTGGCTTTGTATGGTACTTAGTAAACCGCGCGCGAATTGTATATATAAAGCGTTTTTCCTAAATGAATATAGAAGCACTTGTAGGCAGCATGACGCCAGAAATATATGAGCGTTTACGTCAAGCAGTTGAAACCGGAAAGTGGCCCGACGGTACGCCACTTAATGAAGAGCAAAAGGCTAGCAGTATGCAGGCCGTAATGCTTTATCAAGCGAAAATTGAAAAGTCCTCAGAGCACATGACTGTAGGGGAAAGCGGTGAAATTGTTCATAAAAGCAAAGCCGACTTTAAACGCTCGTTAAGTAACGAGCATGATGATAAAAATACTATAGCGCGGTTTAAACAGGATGATATTTAGTCGTATATTTACGCCTTCACACCAAAGCCCAAAACCAGAGAAACGCATTCAGGCAATTGAAAGTCTCTCTCCAGTTAAGGCACAAGAAAAAACAATTCTTCACGAATTAGCCTTCAATGACGAAGACAGTAATGTCAGTTTGGCTGCTCTTGAAAAGCTTAATAGCTTTGTTCTTTGGCTTAAAATGTCGCAAATTGCAAAGCAAACACGAGTAAAGAAAACCGCTGAAAAAAAGGTAAACGAAGCGCTCGTAGGGGAAGGCGACCTCTCACTTTCATCTCAGGAAAAGTTTTCGTTTTTAACCGAAACGGCCAGTGCTGACTTAGTGGTGCAGATGCTACCGCAAATGCTATCAAAAGACCCCGCGCTTTTATCAGACGATAGTCTTGCGAAAGCGTTAATCGAAAAAGTCGACAAGCCCTCGTTTACGCAATACGTATTTCTGGAAGGGGCGAGTGCGGGTTTACAAACCCAGCTCATCAATGCTCAAGATAAAATATCCGAGTTGCAGAAGCTGGCCAAAAAGGTCTCAGATAGCGAGTTACTTGCGCAGATTGATACGCGAGTAGCGGCGATAAAAGACGCTCAGCGCCGCCCCGTGGAGCTTAAAAAACAGCTTACGTTAGTGTTGTCTAAATACCAAGCGCTGCTCGATAAGTCTGACGTGCAATTCATCGATGAAAAACAGCGGGAATTCGACAGCGAGTTAACGGGATTATTTGCGCAACTTGATTTACTCACTCAGGACGAGCGCGCAGAGTATGACGAAAAACGCACCCGTATATCTGAACAGGTCGAGCGTTATTTACAACGTATTCGTCCGGCGTGGGAAGAGAAGCAGCAGGCCGCGCAGCTTGCCAATACGAAGGCTTTGTGCGAGCAACAGCTAACATACGCTAACGAGCAAGTATCTTGGCTATATAATAATCGTCTTTGTGAGGCTACGCTTGCCGATGTCGCCACGGTCAACGAAAGTGTACGCGGCGTAGAAGCGACGTTAGAACAGCTTTCTCGAATGGAAAGCGAAAACTCAAACGAGAAACGTATTGCAGAAATTAAGCGCGAAGTGGACGGGTTGAATGACCAACTAGAGCGGTTTTCAATGCAGCAGCAATATGGACAAAAGCTGCTTATTAAGCTGCAAACGTTAGAAGATATTGCCGCTAAAATTGTTGATGCTTCTCAAAACGATGTGAACGAAGATAGCGCTAGTGAAGGTCTAGCAGCAGAAAGTAATAACGTGGCCAGCCTTAACGGTGCTTTCATTGAAGCGCGAAACGATTATCAAGTGTTAAGCCGTGAATTAGCGACTATTCCAAAAGCGTTGATGAAGCGCTTTAACGCTGCGACTAAACGGGTGAACGCTAACGAGCGTGCGAAGAAATCGAAAGAAAGTGAGCAAGTGAAGCACGTTAGAAAGCAAATTAGCGTTATCGATAACCTTATCGGGCAGGGTAAGTTCCGCGTCGCTATTGCTAAGTTTGCTAAGCTTGACGAAAGCTATCATGCGCTGCCTAGTAATGCGAAAAAGCAGGTCGAAAAACGTTTTGTAAAAACAGCTGAGGAGGTGTCGCATTTGGAAGGCTGGCAAGATTACCTTGCGGCGCCAAGAAAGCCCGCGTTGGTTGAAGAAGCCAAAGCGCTAGCCTCAACACAGGCCGACAATATAAAAGCACGAAGCGAAGCAATTAAATACTTGCGCAAGCAGTGGCTGTCGTTAACCCCCTCATCTACCAGTAATGGAAGTGACGATGGTGAAGACGCTGCATTACAGCAGCAGTTTGACGAAGCTCTTGAAAAAGCGTTTGAGCCTTGCCGAGAACATTATGCCAAGCTTGATGAGCAACGCGCTCAGGCTCGTGAAAAGCGTATGTCGATCATTGCAACTGTTAAGGCGATAGACATCAATACGCCTGAATCAGAGTTGGTAAAAGTGTTCGATAAAGCTGCGAAACAATGGCATAGCGCCGGTCAAGTTGAGCGCGAAATATACGAACCACTTAAACAAGAGTGGAAAGCGGTATCGTCGCCAATTCAAAGCAAAATACAGCAGTGGCAAAGTGGCAATCAAGCGCAAAAGCGCGCCTTGGTTGCACAGGCTCAGCAACTTGCTACGGAAGATGATGTGCATAGCGCTGCCGACAAATCACAGGGTTTACAGGCTCAGTGGAAGCAAATCGGGCATGCAGGCAAGCGAGAAGAAAGTAAGCTTTGGGCAGAGTTTAAAGCGGCAAATGACGCGGTTTTCGAGCGACTTAAGGCTGAGAGAAAAGTACAAAGTAACGCGTTTAATGCGCAAGTCGATGAGCTGCTTAGTAAAGTCGATAATATCGATATTAAGAGTGACAGCGCGGCTTTCGATGAGATAGTAAGCGAAATCAACGAACAACTTCGTGATTTACCTAAACCACAACGCAGTAAAGTGGAAAGAAAGTTAGAAGCCTTAGAGGCAAAACGTGTTTCGCTCGCGAAAAGCGCTCAATCTCAAGCTCGGGTACAAAAAGCACAAGCGCTTAGTTCATTACTTCTTCTTAACGTAGGGGAGGGCGGCACCGCTCGGGAAGGCGATGAAGAGACCTTACTTGAAACAGTGGGCAGACGGTGGTCAAGCCTTCTTAGGCAATCTGATGGTAATGCCAGCTGTCAGCACGATAGGCAGTGGCTAACGGTGGCGTTAGAAGTTGCTACAGATATGCCAAGTCCGGCCGCTGATGCATCAATACGTTCCAGCGTACAGTTACAAATGATGACGGCGAAGTTAGAACAAGGGCAAGCCGCTACAGCGCCCGATATTTTGGCCGATTGGCTATCCTTTGATGTGCTGTGTGAAAAGGACAAACACTTGGCGCAACGGGTTGTTGCGGTTATTGATGCGTACCCAGAGGTGGTGGCTTAAATGGAAAACGCGGTTGAATATCATTTCGAGACAGAAATGTCCGCTTATCGATTTTTAAACACGGTTAAACATATTGATGCTGAAGGGCTAAAAGTGAAATTTGGGCGGTCAGATCATCACGTAAGCGTTAAATATCGCTACGTGGTAGGCGTGTTCGATTCCACACTGTCCACTCTTGATGATTTAGCCAGGGAGTTAGGCGGTGAAGAGGTGGCGTAACCGTTAGCCTTAACACAAACTAAAAGGGCCAGACATATGTCTGGCCCTTTGGCGATAAAGTGCTGATTAACAGTCTTTATCTTCAGCTTCTACGCCTTCTTTCACATCTTCACACGCGTCTTCAACGGCGTTACCTGCGTCGGTAACCATCTCGTCTAGCTCTTCGCCTGCGTCTTCTGCTTCACCATCGCCACATGCGGCTAGTGATAAAGCAAATGCTGATGCTACTAGTACTTTTGATAGATTTTTAAATGAAAACATATCCTTACTCCTTTTTCCTACTAAAATAATTATTACTTTTAGGCTTTTGGTGCTCTGCCACGAAGCGCGTTAGCGATAAGTGAGATTACTAGCAGCGCGATAAACACAAAGAATAAAAACTGTGCTATACCTGTTGCTGCACCAGCGATGCCTCCAAAACCAAAAACTGCTGCAATAATGGCGATGATAAAAAATGTGATTGCCCAACCTAACATAACTAAATCCTCGTATTGCTTCCGTTACTTTCACTATGAATAATGCTAGCTTCGTGCCGAGTTTGTATGTTTATGATATATATGACTAAATTTTAATTTGACCAATGTTTGGTTTAGTTTATTTCCAATTATGGAAGTCACGATTACACGAAAAAATGCATTTTTTACAGGCTCGTGATCACCTATGGTATTAGCAGTGTGTTTGCTAAGGTGATAGGTTAGAAACGTCTAAGATGAAAGTGAAGGAAAAAAGTTTATGGCAGAAACACATTCTGCGTTTATCGGTCTTATGCAGCGCGCTCGCAATGTGAAACGGTGGCCGCTTATGGCACAATTCCAGGAAGAGATGTTATCGACCCACATATACGAAGCCTCCTTTGTGGCCCACATGCTTGGTGCGATAGCGTGCGATGTATTTAACGAAGACATCAACCCTGATAGGGTTGCGGCAATGGCTATCTTTCACGAGGGAAGTGAAATTGCAGGGATGAGTGATATACCTAGCCCGGTTAAATACCACGACCCGGAAACCACGGCTGCAATAAAAAAGCTAGAGCGTCGCTTTGAGCTAATGCTCATTAAGACTTTGCCCGAGGAATTACAGGCTAGATATATTCCGCTAATTGAGCAAAATAAAGATGACGATCACGTAACGCTAGCAAAAGCTGCCGATGTCTTATGCGCATATTTAAAGTGCGATTATGAACTGTCAAAATCAAATTCTGAGTTTTCTAACGCGATGAGAGAAATGGAAGTTCAGCTAAAGCGCTACCGCGAAAAGCTGCCCGCGGTAGACTATTTCTGTCAGGTCTTCTTAGAAGATGCAAAGGGTACGTTAGACGAGCAAACCAAGAGCCTAGAGTGGATAGAGCGCGCTAATACGCTTCACCTCACCTCAGATGACGCTTAGATGCCTAAAATGGAAAGGTCCGAGTATTTACCGGTTTAATTACTGCCTTTAGTCTCAAGCGGCTCAGCAAGCACTTCTTCTACAGTGAAGGCGTTTTTACCTAAGCTTGCCATATCATTTGCCATTTTAACGACGATGGTAAAATAAATATCGTTGATCTGTGTTTTTACCACGTCACTGGAATTAGGCACGGACATCGGCTGTGCCACTTCTTCACATCCGGACATGGTGCATTGTCTATCAATTTGAAAAGCTGCCGGCTTTTCATTATTAGCCACAATTTCTCGTGCCAATACAGGCTTTTTATCTACGTTAGTTTTTACTATAGATAAATAGCTGTACCCCTGCTTTTGCGCAATTTGTGCAGCGCGATGGAGGGCGTATTGCTGAACTTTATCTGCAGGAGTTTTGTCTGTGGCCTTAAAGAGAACTTTGTATTCGCTGCCCGAAAGTTTCTCACTAGAGTATCCATAACCGGCTTTTGTGTTTGCCGATTTATAAGGGGTAGGCGCAGCGACTGGCGTCGATGAGCAACCTACTATTACAAGACTAAATGCTATACCAATACCAGCAAGCATCTTGCGACTTTTCGACGTAGGTTTTCCGGTCATCTCACGTACTCCTTAGATTATTTAGGTCATTGAAACAATGACAATAGCGCGGTTCTGCCTAGCGCCATCATGGCCTGATTGCGTTTTGCTTTAGGCTTAGCATCAACTGCACCTTTGTAACCGCCAAATGCAGCAATACCCAATAGCGTCTCGGGTTTGCCCATTAATAGCTTACATTGCCTTTTTGCTTGCGTAACTGCAACATCTGCATGATGCTTTTGCGAAAAGTAAGCATGTTCCTTTTCTGCGATGTCACGCATATTAGCCTTTAAAAAAATGTTCATCGTGGTTACCTTACGCTATTTTTGACAAAAGATATGAATTAGTTTGTAGCAGGGAATAGCTAACCGAAAACTCGTCTCCACGTTTGTACAAGCCGGTGAAAGCTGATGTACCCAAACGCGTTTTGAGCAAGTCTAAATAGTCCAAATGCTGTTAACACATTAATAGCCAATAGCACTAACGGTACTATCACGTAATGCACACCCATACTGTGAAGAAAAGCGCCAATAGCGATGTTTAAGATAAGCCAGCAAACAGTTCCTACCGCAAAAGCAGCTAAGCAAGCGAATACCGTAACAAAAATACTCTTTTTTATGAGCATCAATTCACTGTTAGTCAGTTCTAAAAACGCGAACCCTTGTGCTTTTCTTTGAGAAAATGCTTCTTTAAGCGCAGATATGATGCTTGAGAAGGAAGGGTCGGGGTAGTTTTGCTCAGTAGTAGAATTTGCTGATTTATTAGCGCTTGAATGTCTATCGGCGTTAAGCGTCGCCTGAGCGCCAGGAGGCGTCAGGCGAAACGGATTTTCTTCACACAATGAAAATTGTGCTTTGTGAAAATCAGGCACTGTCATCGGTTATTTCTTGCGAAGTAGTGAAGTTACCAACATGCCTGCGGCGAATGCAATACCCGCAGTGGTTACCGGGTTTTCTATGGCGTATTTACGTACTTTTGACGCTTGCCATTTTTGTTCTGCAAGGCGCTTTCGTGCCGACATATTTTCCGCAGAAGACGATGCTGTTTTACGAATGTTTTCTTCGGCGATACCGGCACTGTCTGCTAACTTGTCTACCGAAGAGTGAAGAGATTCTTTCAGTTGATCCGTTACTGGGTGGCTCGGCTCAGTTACGCCGTTAGTCGTACTCGTTTTTACCGTTTGCGATTTTGCTGATGCTTGTGTAGCCATAATACTCTCCTTAATATTTTGGGTTCAATATTAAGGGTGCAACCTGTATACCATGTATGTAAGCTATTGTTTTATTAGTTTTTTATGTATATATAGGGTTTGGAAAAAAGGAGAGGGTTTGCAAGTCTCACACGTTCGTTTGCAAACCCTTGTAATATTTTCTTAGTCTTTGCGCCATTGGATTCGATTTAACCTACTACGGAGGCCAAATCGTCTTTAGATACGGGTTTTAAAAGCGCACTATCTATGCCAATAGATGACATGGCATCGGTGTCTGCTTCGTGGCCGCTTACAATCGTTAGTACGGCATCAGGGAGTTTCTGTTTCAGTTCTGCGGCAAGGTCGTAGCCATTATAGTCAGGCAGGGTTAAATCCATCAGGATATGATCAAAATTCTGACCTTCTGCTGTGTTTAACGCGTCAGCCCCACAATACTCTGTGGTGACGGCGTGGCCTAAATGAGTGAGAAAAAGCTGTAGCAATTCAGCTGCGTCTTCGTCGTCTTCAATGACAAGAATGCGCTTATGTTTTGGCGCAGCCTCGCCATTTTCTGGGTGAGTATCGTTTGGCTTATTGTCCGAGCTTTGCACTGTTGTTTCACCTATGTTCTCTAGATAGAGGTTACTTTTAGGCGTCTTGTTTTCTTCCGGTGCATAGGGCTTTTCCATTGGCATATCAGCGACTTGACTCTCTACATTAGTAAAGGTTACATAATTGCCTGGAGGCAAATATTGAGAAAGCAAATTTGCCAATGCAAAGCGGTCTATAGGTTTGCCTATAACATCGTTAAACCCTTCTCGAATTAGCGACTCCCGCAGGCCTTTACGGCTCGCGGCGGTGACAGCAATAACAGGAATATCTTGCCCGTGCCGGCGGATAGCGTGGAGGGCTTCAATACCGTTCATTACGGGCATATGAATATCCATAAGAACCAAATCGAAAGGTTGATTGTGTTCATCAGCTTCTAATACGGCTTCCAGCGCTTTTACGCCATTTTCAGCGTAGCTTATGTCAGCTTGTGACTGACTGACAAGGTGCCCCGTTAGTCTGCGTATCTCTCTAAGGTCATCTACAATTAGCACTCTACCTGTAACGCACAGGTCAATGCTGCTCGACTCCACCGGTTGAATTTGACCGAGCTGTAAGTCAACCAGTGGTTGTGAAGATAGCTCACCGGGATTTATATCAAAGGTAAACGTACTTCCTTCGCCAAGTCGAGAAGTAACCGCAATATCCCCGCCCAACTTAGAAACTAACTCATTACAGATTGCAAGCCCTAACCCTGCACCTCCGTGATTGGCACGCATAACATCTTCAATTTGTTCAAAGGGCTGGAAGATATTTTTCAATTTATCTGGCGCCATGCCAATACCTGTATCATCAACGGAAAACCTGAGTAGAGGAGGGGAGCCATCCTGAGGCGTGTATTCATCTAGTTCGATGGTTAACGTTATACTTCCTTTATCAGTGAACTTTACGGCATTCGATATTAAGTTCAGCAGTACCTGACGCAGGCGCGTTGGGTCGGTTTGGATAAACTCTGGAATTTTGGTTTTTGACACAACGTTAAGGCTAAGACCCTTATCTTTGGCATTAAGCCGCATCAACGAATGAATATCGGTTAAAAAGGCTGATAAATTAACGTCTTGAATATTAAGCTCAAGCTTTTCCGCCATAATACGGGACATATCAAGTAAATCATTTAGCAGGCTTAACAAGTGTTTTCCGTTTGAGTGGATAATCGATAGCTCCTGTTGAAAAGCGCTGTTGCGCGCGTCATCAATAAGGAGCTCTGTGTACCCTAAAATGGAGGTTAGCGGTGTTCGAAGTTCGTGGCCTAAGTGGGCAAGAAACTTGTCTTTCGCCTTGTTCTTCTGCTCGACTTTATTACGTTCAATGCGTTCGTTTTCAATATCGCGGCGCACCATCGCGTAGCGAATAGTACGCATAAAACGAGGCGTTTCTATTTCTGATTTTTGAAGATAGTCTGCAGCACCAGCACGCATAACCATTTCATCAACCGCTGAGTCAGACTGGCCAGTGAGGATCACCACGGGTAAGCTAATTTGATTAGATTTCAAAAGCCCTAGCACGTCGATGGCATTTTCAGCACCCAACAAATAATCTAGCAAGCACAAATCAAAATTGTTAGTTTTGAGTGCCTCTACGGCATCTAGACTATTAGTCACCCAGGTTAGTTCAAACGAAGGTGACTCACATTGTGCTAGATAATCAGAGGTTAAGAAGTAATCATCTTCATCATCCTCTACTAACAGAATTTTTATAACCTCTGTCATCTAGTACTCCAATTATTCGCTTGGTAACTCAACGAACTCAATCCAATAGCGTCCGAGGGCCCGCATTAATTCCACCAAACCTTCGAAGTTTACGGGTTTGGTAATGTAAGAAGCACACCCTAGGTCATACCCGCGAAGCATATCCTCTTCTTCTTTCGACGTTGTCAAAATAACAACAGGAATGCTGCGTAGCTTCGGGTCGTTCTTTAATTCTTGAAGGGCTTCGCGACCATCTTTTCTAGGCATGTTTAAATC
This sequence comes from Alteromonas mediterranea DE, assembly GCF_000020585.3. Lineage (NCBI taxonomy): Bacteria > Pseudomonadati > Pseudomonadota > Gammaproteobacteria > Alteromonadales > Alteromonadaceae > Alteromonas > Alteromonas mediterranea. The sequence goes on along the minus strand of NC_011138.3, from coordinate 2,591,964 downwards.
GAGCAGAATTAAGCTTGGTCGTGGCGCAGAAGCTGGGTCTGTATATTTGCCCTCATGGCGCAAAAATTCTAAAAGCTCAACACCGTCTTCAACGCAAAACAAATTGTTTAATACTCGGCTTTCTGCAAGCGCATCGACAGTGAGTAGACGGTCATCCTCGTCATCATCTGCCATTAATATATTGATTGGTTGGGTTTGTTTACGCGTCATTGTGTGTATCTCCATTATTATTGTTTGAAAAAGGATCGCTATCTTTAGGCATAATCATCAAGAACGTTGCCCCTTCCCCGGGGGTGCTTTTCGCGGTTATGTGGCCATTGTGTCGTTCAACAATGCGTCGGCAAACGGCAAGTCCAATGCCGGTACCTTTGTACTCACTTCTACCATGCAGACGCTGAAAAGGAGCAAATATTTTTTCTGCAAAAGACTGTTCGAAACCAATACCGTTGTCAGATATCGCTATTTTTATCCATTCGTTTTCCTCATGCATCAATATATCTTTCAAATCTTCTTCCGTCGCATCAGTAACGGTTATATTGACGATGGGCACCACGCCTTCGCTTTGAAATTTAAGCGCATTAGAGATGAGGTTCAAAAAGAGCTGTTCGAGTTGGGACTTGTCCCCTCGAATTGTTGGCATTTCGCAAACGTTTATCTGCGCCGACTTTTCTTCAATGGCTATCTCTAAATCTCCAAGTACGCTTTTTATAACCCGATCTAGGTTAACTTCTTCAAACTCTCTACCTCGGGTTGATACTCGAGAAAAAGCCAGAAGATCAGAGATAAGCATAGACATACGCTCAGCCGCATTAAGCATGCGAGCAAGGTAATCTTTGCCCCTCTCGTCAATCACGTCGTTGTAGCCGGATTCTAACCTATTGCCGAACGCCCTGATTTTTCGCAGCGGCTCCTGAAGATCGTGAGAGGCGACAAAAGCGAAGTCTTCAAGCTCTCTATTACTTCTGGCAAGTTCGTCAGAGTAAACGCTGAGTTCCTGAGTACGCTCTACAATCCGCGACTCCAAATCTTCATTTACAGACTCAAGGTCAGCTTGATACTTTTCATGCTCACGGGAGTTAATTTTTAATAATAAAAATACGGTGATTATGAGAAGAAGCGTTGTCGCTGATGAAATAATCAGCGTATTTACAGAATCACGTCTTAAACTCATCAAGTTGGCAAGGTGTGTTCCCTGCATATCTCTTTCTGAGTTGTGAATATCATTAAATACGGTTTCAAAACGCCGATAAAGGGCAATGCCTTTATCACTATTTAATGATTCTATGGCTTGTTGTTCATTGCCTTCTTTTATGAGTTCAACAACTCGAATCACCTCATTGACTTTCGCTTTAGTAAGGTCGAGTAGCTCTTCAATCCTAACGGATTGGTCATCGATATCGGAAGAAAAAGAGCTGACTTCGACTTCGCTCATCAGTTCGCCAATAACACTTAATGATTCGCTGTAGTCCGTCAGGTATTTTTCATCGTCTGTTAACATATAGCCACGTTGTCCAGACTCTACGCGCAAAACCGCTACGTGTAGCCTGTTTATGGCATTAATAACACGGTTTGTAGTAAACAATCTGGCTTCAAGCGCAGAGAGGTCATTTAGTGTGCTTACCACATAAAATGAATTTGCCGTTATCACAACGATAACAAGCACAACGATAACAATCCAACTGTATATCGAAGACAATACTTTAGAAATCATCTATTTATTCCGAAACATTTTCGCCCAGTTCTGAAGTCATTTCAGTCAGGGTGTGGCTGCAGTCTTTTGCGCTGCTTATTATTTTATCCAATGCCGTTAACGCCTTTTCAGGCGGAACGTCTCCGTTTAATGCCATTTTTACTAGCTCAGCTTGCATCGAAATCCTGTTCAGCGGCTTACGCGCGTCGTGAACAAAAACACTAAGTTGAGAAAACTCGTCGCTAGTCATACTGAATACCTCATTGTTTTTATTCGTCTTTGCTTAAGTCACCATATGCGTGAAGGCGGTTATAGAGGGTCTTAGTACTGATCCCCAGCATTTCAGCAGCCGTTGTTTTATTGCCGTTGACCTTTTCTAGCGTGGCGTAAATAAGCTCTTTCTCAACGTCTTCAATGGTGCGTCCTGCCTGAAGTGCCGGTGTCGTACTTTGCTTTTGAGCGAAAGGCGATTCAATGGTTTTTGGTAACTCTATTTCACTTTTTTCGGGGTCACTCATGATAGCTGCACGATGCACAAAGTGTCTTAATTCACGAACATTGCCCGGCCAATCGTAGGCTTGAAGTGTATCAAGTTGAGCGTCTTCCCACCTAAAGTTAGAGCCATTATCCTTATTAAATTCAGCGATGAACGTTTTAGCTAACAAAGGAATATCTTCTTTGCGCTCTCTTAGTGGGGGGATAGTGATAGGAAAAACGGCAAGCCTAAAATATATATCCTCGCGCAGCACTTTACTTTGCGCAATCTCTTCCATTGTCCGGTTTGTTGCAGATACAACGCGACAATTAACGGGGATAGTTTTAGTGCCGCCAACGCGAAGCACGACCTTGTTTTCTAAAACGCGAAGCAGGTTTGGCTGCATATCTATGGGCATTTCAGTAATTTCATCCAGAAAGAGTGTTCCCCCCTCGGCTTGTTCGAATACCCCTTCTTTTCGACCCACAGCGCCAGTGAATGCGCCCTTTTCATGACCGAACAGTTCACTACCAATGAGTTCTTTAGAAAAGGCACCACAGTTTGTGGCAATGTAGGGGCCTTCACTTTCTGAAGCGCGATGAATGGCGGCGGCGACCACCTCTTTACCCACGCCACTTTCACCGAGCAGCATGACATTTGCGCTTGTTTTACTTACACGAGAAATTAACTTATAAAGCTCTTTCATTATCGGTGACTCACCGATAAGCAAATCGAAATGTTTTTCTATCTTCTCTTCTTTAGGCGCTTTTTGTTTGTTTTTCTGACTTAAAACCGCCTCAATTTCTTCTCGTTGTATAGGTTTAACGAGATAGTCAACCGTAGGCCCACACAGCCCTTTAATAACGCTTTTGACAGAAGGGTGGCCGGTTATAAGGGTAACTCTTGGTCTTTTAGGAAGCGCGTCTAGTTCATTAAATAAATGCGCGCCACTACCATCTGGTAGCATAAAATCGAGTAATACGTGGTCGAAGGTTTCTTTTTCTAACCAGTCTCGGGCTTCTTTTAATGTTCCTGCGGTAAGCACTTCATGACCCAAGAATTCAATAATGGTACAGGCAACTTCTGTGAACTCAGCGTCGTCATCAACTAAAAGTACGGTTAGCACGTGGATGTCCCTCTCTTTAGATTCCTATTCGGAAAAATTCGGAATAAAAACAATGTTATAGTTTTATCATAATTTAACAGTCTTTGGGTATCAAAGCGCAAGTTTCGACTATTTTGATATCCAAAAAGTGTGTTAATTGGTTTTTCAAAACGAAATAGCTAACGCACTTATCAATGACAAGGTTTTTATAACCATTTCACGACTTTATTTGTCATTAGCGTTCGTAAATATTTCCCCTTGTTATTACAAATTTACTCTGTAACAACTCTGTCGTTTTTACAAAAATTGCAAAAACTATTCCTACACGCGCAAAAAGGGCCGTTAATCGTCCAATGGCATATTTTTCGCACAACAAGGGGCTATTAACTTCTTTTTACATACAGCCCACCTTATATAGGCCAATTGGGTTCGGCTGCCGTTTTATAGATAAGGATTGTGCTTAACCGCTTGGCGGACGATTCGAGTTGTTAAATCAAAGGAATTGAATATGTTAGGAAAAACAGCTGAAAGATCAATGACCTTGTATGAGCTGCTTGGGAAAATGCAACCCCATGCGAGGCGGGACGAGTTTCTTTTTGCTGACTTCTGGACCGTAATGGAAAAGCGCGGGTTTGGGCCAATGCTAGCTTTGCCGTCGTTTATCGCCTGTACACCCATTGGCGCCATTCCAGGCATCCCATCTTTAGCGGGTGCGACGATATTACTCATCGCTTTGCAAATATTACTCGGTCGTCGTCACCCTTGGCTACCGGAAAGGGTAATGGAGTTAACATGTGATGCCGACCAACTTAGATACATCGTTGAAAAGGTCAAACCGCTCGCAGTGCGCGTGGACAGGTTTTTAGTTCCGCGTTGGTTTTTCATGCGCCAGCCAGTTGTTCGCTCATTCATTGCGTTGAATTGCGTAGCATGCGGTCTTGTGATGATTCCTTTAGAGCTCATTCCTTTTATGGGGCTAATCCCTGCTTCTGCTGTGTTTATTATGGCAATAGGAATGGCCACCGATGACGGGGCAGTGGCACTTGTCGGTGTTTCAATTTCGTTATTTGGCTTTGTCTTGGGGTTTGAACGACTCGCTGCCCTAATCGTCTAAACCATTTGAACGCGTAAGTTCTCTAATTTTTGCATTCGTCCATAATAAAGTCCGAAGAGGGCAGATGCATCGTTTGATACCTGAGCTCTCCGATGAACGCGCGAGCTGCGGGGCCTAAGGTATCACCATCTTCAAACGACAAATACAGTAATGCTTTTCTTAGCGCGGCATTATTGTCTAAAGGGAGTGGTTGCAAAGTACCGCTTTCTAGCTCTTCTTTAATAATAGCAATTGGTAACCATGCAAATCCTAATCCTTGGGCAATGATATCCAGTGATGTTCTTACATGGCTTACTGTCCAGCGCTGTTCGGCGCCTAGCCACCCAATATCTGCCTTTCGCTCGGCGGAGGAGTCGCGCACTACTATTTGCCTATGTGCCTTTAAATCTTCAAGGGTGAGTGTTCGGTTTAACTGATGTAGCGGGTGGTCTACATGAGCAACAGCGGCAAACTCAATTTCACAAAGGTCTTCGCTGAACCCATTGGGCAACACGAAAGGGGATATTCCTAAATCTACTTTTCCACTACTTAACAGTGAATTAGCGCCACTTAATACGGTTTCTTCTATCTCAATGCGCAACTGGGGAAATTCAGAAGAGACTTTAGCGAGAACGTTGTATAACAGCTCAGAGGGAAAGATTATGTCCACCGCTATACGTAGTGTTGTTTCTGTTCCGGCCTGTAGGCTATCAGCCACCGCTTCCAACTTATGGGCTTCACTAAGCAGAAAAGAGGCACGGCGGTACATAAGTTCACCCTGTGGAGAAAGCTTTACTTTGCGGCCTATATTTTCAAATAAAGTAACCCCAATCGCGTTTTCTAGCTTTTGTACTGCGTGGTGAACGCTTGATTGACTTTTATGTACTTCTGCAGCGGCTTGATTAAAGCCGCCTGCATCTACAACGGCTTTAAACATACGCCACTGTTCTAGTGTGGATTTAAGCATAAAACGCCTTTTGACTTCGTTTAGCGTCTCTTATAGCACATACGGCTTTACTTAGTCATTTGTGCTGGCTTGATTAATTGTAGGTACAGAACACGTGATAACCGACACATTCTCATAACCCATCTTTAATAGCTGTTCTGCTGCGAGCGTAGCACGCACGCCAGACGCACAGTGAATATAAAGAGGCGTGGAAGCATCGCTAAAGTGTTCCAATGCCTTCATTTCTAAAACGCCACGCGGGATATGAAGGGCGCAAGGGACGGGCTCTTTGCTGACCTCTGCTGCTTCCCTAACATCAATAAGCGTACCCCCATTATTTTTTTGCTCACTGACGGCTTGTTCTGCCGTTATTGTTCTTATGTCCAGGTCGATATTTTCTAGCCGTTTCTTGATATCAATTAGCATTATATTTCCTTTAAAAATCGCTTTCGCTGAAACTGAGGTATAAATAAGATAAAATCAATATTCATAGGGTAGCACTACAAAATTTCATAAAATACGGGAATTCATCGCATAAAATGGCAAGTCGGCAAATTGCCTTATACTTTAGTATAGTAAATGGATAAATTGACGTTGAAATACTTTACAGATAGAGAGTGCTTATGTCCGAGGATATGGTGATAGGTTCAGATGATATAATGGAACATGCGGTGGAGGCTGAGATCTTCCTTAAGCAATTTGCGAACAAAACGCGCCTTATGGTGCTTTGCTCGCTATTAAAGGAGGAGAAATCGGTAACCGAGCTGCTTGAGGTCGTTAGCGTATCACAACCTGTAATTTCACAACATCTTGCCCTACTGCGAGAATCAAAAATGGTGGCCACGAGAAGGGAAGGTCAAACCATTTATTATCGATTAGCTGACGAACGTGTTAAACGTTTAATTGCGTTAATGTACGAATTTTTCTGCGAGTAGTGTTTTTCTTCCTTTCTAAAGTGCAATGTCCGCCTTAGCAAACGGACATTGCATTATCTATCAGCATGAAATTTTCTCGTTAGTCCTTAACGCGTTTCACTATTTATTTGTGCGCATAATGTAGGAATATAAGATTCTTCAGTAATTTTATCACTGTCTACTTCTGGTCGATTAATTAGCTCGTCATGGCTTAGCTTAACGCTGACGCAGTGTGCAGCCCAGTCGATTTTATCTACATCGGTCGGTAGAAGAGCAAGGTGTTTTCCGCCTGGAAGCCAATTATTGGTATCTACAACCAGCAGTACAATTTCCCAGCTTCGCGTATCAATAATAAAGTTACTGATGTGGCCGACATTATCAGTGGTTGTAGCCACCTCGTATCCGCCCACCTCTGCAACAGCACGCAGGTGATTCGTGGATTTTTTAGGGTGGACCGTGTCTGATTCCTCAGCGTGCTGTAATTCAACTAACTCATCGGGATGAGCAAACTCCCCCCAAGCTCCTGGTCCTATCCAATAATAGCCATACCCGAAGTATTTGAAGAGATTCTCCTCATATTCACGAGATACAGGTTTATGCTCATCAATAGACGGACTGTTTTTAAGAGTATCAACCGTCATGTTTATTTGAATGGACTCCTCCTCGGCTTCTAAACCTGTCACAGAGATAGGAGATATCACAACCTTGCGGCTAAGTGGAAGCCAGGTGTTTGTATCTGCAACCAAATAGCGTACGGTAAAGGTCTCGTCATCAAAAAGGATATCGCGGATGCCGCCCACTTTGTCATCCACGGCGTGAATGGAAAAGTGAGTAAGCTGTTTTGAACTAATGATCATCGTTGCGCCTCCTTTGCTTGGGCTCGTTATTCAAAGCGATATTAACAAGTAAATTGGCATCGCTTTGTATTAGTCTAAGTGTAGACAGTCCTTAACGTTTCTTCATTTTGTTCTTGCCAAAAGTTGATTGAGATCATTTCGAGTCGTAAAACAAAAAAGCTCGCCGGAGCGAGCTTTTTTAAGAGGGTCAAATGATTATGCTACATCGAATTCATCGTCGGAAAAGTCGTCGTCATAATCCGATTGATTACTCGCGCTGCTGTGAAGCGTATAAAAGTGCTTCTTGCCTCTTGCTAACCGGACATACTTCGCCCACGCCTTTTCTAGGTTGTTACTTGCTTCAACCTTGCCGCTAATGAAGTCAACAAAATGCGCTTCATCGTCGTTTTGTGGTGTAAGTTCACCCGTTTCTAATTGCAGTAACGTTTTACCGTATTGAGTAAGAAGATCTGCTTCTGCAATGCTAAAGTCACCTGATTTGCGAAATCCATAGGGAAATTTTTGACGGTCAATATAAGGTTTTGCTGATGGTCGAATAGCTAAACGTTTCATGATGTACCCNNCGTAATGTTTTGTTCAGCGCACTTTTATGACAATTAAAAACGAAGATAAAACAAAAGATTTTTCTCTTATCAATAAAAAATTTTTAACGGTTTAAAAAGTAACAAAAAAATAAAAATGTAGCTTGCTTTTTGAGCAGTTGCTCGGCAAAGAGAAAGGGGCGCTGTTATTGCTTTAACTACTTGTAAAATAGCAATAAAAATTATTTTTATAGGGTTTTATAACTTCCGCGCTTACGGTGCACCATAGTACAGCTAACAGGCATAAACATAGTTTTAAGCCAATCAAAGCGTGAATCATCAAAAATTATTATCGCTACGATGATTAAAATTCGTTTTTCATTTTATGGCTTAGGATAATAATTAGGGCGTGTTAACTACCTAGAGAATGCAATGAGCAAAGACTATCGTTACCAGCGTGAAGAATGGGACTCGGTAGAAGACGAAGGTTTTCACGCTAAAAAGCCAAATGCTAAACGTCATAGCGATGTGAAGGCAAAGCAAAAGCGTGACCTGCAACGTCGTGATAAACAGCGTCGCCTGCACCAAGAAGAGTATTAATTCGTCGAGTTGGTGAAATTTTAATAAAGCGTACCGTTACGAACGGTACGCTTCTGTGCTTTTGTGTTTACTTGCCGTATTATCTGTGTCAACTTAGTTTTACTTTGATTTGGTTGTACAACAAGCATGGATATACGCTTTCTCACCACGTTTATAGAAGTGGCAAAAACCCGTCACTTTGGTAAAGCCGCAGAGAATCTTTACCTCACTCAGTCTGCCGTAAGCGCTCGCATAAAGTTACTTGAAGAGTACTTTCATACCACGTTGTTCATAAGGCAAAGAAATAGTATCCAGCTTACTCAATCGGGCGAAAAATTATTGCCCTACGCTCGACAGCTTTGCGCGACGCTAAACGAGGCAAAACAAGAGCTACAAATTCAGTCATCTGAATATGTTGTGTGCGGCGCCACACAACTAGCGAGCGAGTTATTATTACCCCAAATGTTAAGTCACTTGCACAGTACATTTCCCGATTGGTCAGTGAAAGCCGAAGTACTTACGCTCGATAGCTTGTCCAGACAACTTCATGAGCGTGTAACCGATCTTTCTTTTTCCACCGAACCGCTTAAGTCAGAAGAAGTAAACAGTGAGGTTTTACTAGAACAAGAGTTAGCGCTTTATCGCATTGGAGAGACATCCGATACCATTGATGCGGCAGACTTTGTGGCTATTGATTGGGGAACCAAAGCAAGAGATTGGTTACTGACAGCTTACCCTCAACTGCGCGACGCCAAGTTGAGAACAAATTCACTTAATCTTGCACTAAACAATTTGCAAAGCGAGGGGGGCGTAGCTGTTTTGCCAATCCACGTTGAAAAGCAGTTACCGCAACATATAAAGGTGACGAAAATAAAGGCAGTAGAAAACGTATCGCTAAAAGTATACGTACATAGCATGAAGCAAGTGAGACGCGTAGGTTTAGCTGAAATTATTGACAGCGTATCTACCGCGTACTAACTGCGACCAGTAAACGAAATTTGCATGATGTGCCTATCGCGCCTGCAAAAGACAGAATTTAAGTGAGAACCTTATGTCACAATTACACCCATTATTAGAAAAAAATGCCTTTCAACGCCTAGAAGCGAGCTTAGCTACAATAAAAGCCGAAGAAAAATTATTCATTTTAAAAGATGAGCATGGCTGCGTGATGCTGACAACCGATGAAGAAGACGGCGTACCTGTATGGCCTGACGCTGAGCTAGCACTACTGTGGGCCACTGAAGATTGGGCTCACTGCGAGGCTATGGAGTTAACCACACAGGAATTTTTAACGAAATGGGTACCAGGAATGACGCAAGATGAGCTAATGGTTATAGTATGTCCGGTACCTGCAGAAGAAGGTGAGGTGATTACACCTGAAGAGTTCGCAGAGTATTTATAGCGTGTGATCTTAGAGGCTTTTGCTTCGGTAAACATTAAGCAGGGAGTGTAAGGCTGCTTTATTATGGAAATTTGAACACCGGTTTAAATACGCCAGCGACGCTTAATAAGTACTCCCTATCTCTATAGTATCAAGGAGGCGTTATGTTTACCGAGCAACCCACAATGAATAGCTTGTTTAGTCAACTTGGCTTAGGTAGTTCAGATGAAGAAATTGCCGAGTTTTTCGAGACACATCGCGGTCTAAACAAGAGCCAACATCTTCACGAAGCCCCTTACTGGAATGAGAGCCAAGCTGCTTTCTTAAAAGACGCCATTGTTGAAGATGCCGCTTGGGCCGAAGTCATTGATCAACTTAACATAGAGCTTCACGAGTAGCGGTGGCCCTGTAAACCGGTTTTCGATCTCTTTACTTCGCTTTATTTTAATCAAAGGTAATATCAATTTTGTTGCACCCAACTATTGACGACTTGTGGTTTGTTCCCTTAGGGGGCACTGGCGAAATAGGGATGAATCTCAACTTGTACGGCCACAATGGCCGTTGGTTAATGGTGGACTGCGGTGTATCGTTTGACGAGCCTCTCGTTCCAGCCTATAAAAAGGGCAGCAATATTGGTTCCACTGAATCTGAAGGCGCAACACATCGTGTGGTTGCGCCAGACCCTTCCTTTATTGCAAATCAAAAAGACGCGTTAGCGGGGATTGTTATCACTCATGCTCACGAAGATCACGTGGGCGCTATTCCTTACTTGTGGGAAAGGTTTAAAACGCCGATTTATACAACGTCATTTACCGCTGAGGTACTAAGGCGCAAGCTGGCAAGAAGTAAATTGGCAAACCGGGTGCCGATAATAGAAGTAGATGCAGGTGATACCCTTCAAATTGGGCCTTTTAGCGTTAACTGGCTTGCCATTACTCATTCGTTGCCTGAACCATTTGCCCTTAAAATTGCGACGCCGGTAGGTACTGTCCTTCATACCGCAGATTGGAAAATTGATGCTAACCCCATCACAGGCTTGCCGTTTGATGTAAATCTGTATAAGCAATTAGGTAGAGAAAATATTCTCGCCATGGTGGGAGATTCTACTAATGCCCCCAAACCTGGCTTTTCTATTTCCGAAAGAAATTGCTACGACGGATTGCTGAGCACAATTGCTCCTATAAAAGGTAGGGTGGTGGTAGGTTGTTTCGGCAGTAATATTGCGAGGCTTATTTCAATAGCCAAAGTGGCAAAAAAGACTAAGCGGTACATGGCGCTGTATGGCCGTTCGCTTATGAACATGTACGGTATTGCGAAGCAACAGGGTATTTGGCCCGATGACTTGCCAATTACCGATCCTCAGCATTTAGGCTACTTACCTCCTCACGAAGTACTTGCAGTGGCTACAGGTAGTCAAGGGGAGAAAAATACCGCGCTGGCACGACTAGCAAAAGACTGCCATCCGCATTTACAGCTGGAAAAAGGAGATACCGTATTATTTTCCTCAATAGTCATACCGGGCAATGAAGAAAGTGTAGAGCGGTTAAGCAAAGCGTTGGCGGCAAAAGGAGTGGCAGTTATCCATAGCGAGGATAGCACATTGCCAATTCACGCAAGCGGTCACCCTTGTGAAGAAGAGCTCAAACTTATGTATCACTGGGTCAAGCCTGAGATTGCTATTCCGGTCCATGGTGAGCATTCACACCTTAAGGCTCACGCAGATATTGCGAAAGCGAGTGGTGTTTCAAAACATTATGTAGGGCAAAACGGCGACTTGTACCGGTTAGCGCCGCAGCCAAGTATTAGAAGACAGGTTATCCCGGTGGGCCGGATCCCCGTTCAACAAGATTAACCACATCGAAGTTAAAAGATAGCGCAAGGCGTAGAGCTGCAGATCTTTAGTACATAGCACCACCCGTAAATTGCAAAAATAGCCCATTATTATCAATACGATAGTCGCTAATAACTTCTGTGTTAAACCTTAGTTATGAAACTGCCCAAGTTTCAAACATTCTGTTACACTTAGACTTATAATAACAATTTCAAACGTGCGACCCATTCCCAATGAGACGTTTTGCTTACTTATTTTTGCTGATGGCAATCACCGCGACGCAAGCGGTGGCGGCGCCTCGGCTGTCTAACCCTGTATTCCAATCACTGTCGACAAAGAACGGACTTCCCCAGGATATCGTCAACGATATTGTCATCAATAGCGACGGATTTGTTTGGATAGCGACAGACGGTGGGTTGGTTCGTTGGGATGGCATTAGAACGAAGCGTGTTGCTGGGCCGGACAACCTACTTTTCGACGCTTCAATCTACCGTTTAGCACTACAGGGTGAAGAGGCGCTTTGGTTTAGTGTTTACGGCCGAGGTGTGTATTACCTCGATTTAGAATCACAAGAAGTCGTACAAATCGAACCTACTGACTTTCGCGATTTAGAAGGTTTTGTGCAGCACGGTGAAACCTTCCATTGGCAGAGCGATACGCAGTTAATTATTGCGCTGAGCGAAGAAGTACAGCGGTTCAATACACAGACAGACACCCTTGAAACCTTAGCTAAATTACCCGAAACGTTGCTCGACAATAAGCAAGCCATTCGGGCAGCGATAACGGTTGAAGATATCTTAGTGGTAGCAACCACTGACGGCGTCTACACCAAAAATGTTAACGACATCGGGCAGCCGCTTAAAGAGTTAGACTATCTTGGCGATATTCCCGCCAACTTGGATAACTTAAATGCCAAGTTTTTGTTGGAAGACGATAGCGGTAGAGTGTGGATTTCCACTGTTTTGGGTGTCTTTGTAGCGAATAAACAGGATTTCCTTCAGCAGGTACGTGGCGAAAAAGAACATGTATTTACGCAAGTAGTCGCAGATAGAAACGTTTGGACGCTAGTACAGCATAAAGATGATGCTTTTTGGATGGGCACTAACAAGGGGCTTTATCAATTAACCTGGTCAGCAAATGATGGCTGGCAATACGAACATATTCTTGAGCCTAATAACGGCTTAACAGAAATATCAAACAAAAAGATTGCGGCAATTGCCAAAGACGAATCTGATAACTTGTGGCTAAGTTCGGTCTACGCAGGCGCGTTGTATTTCGGCACTAAAAGCGCAAATATCTTTGCGATACAAAACGAGCGCTCTGTCGGTAACGACGTTCTTACTAGCCATGTTATATGGACGTTCGCAGAGACAGAGCCAAATAAACTTTGGCTAGGCACAGAAAACGGGCTAAATCATTACGACTTTTTGGCCAAAAGCGCTGAAAAATACCTGTATTCAAACAGTGAATATGCGATAGCAGGCGATGGCGCAGTCGATGGTATTATACCTGGCCCGGACGGAACAATATTTCTTGAGACCTATGATGGTATACGTATTTTTAACCCAAATAGCGGTGAAGCAAAACGGCCAGAGATAGCAAACGGTGGTGATAGCAGCGTTTTCGATGCTTATGGTCCGGGCGCGACGCTCTCTAGCAACGGCCAACTGTATTTTATTGGCAATGAAGGTTATTGGAAATATGACATCGCCGAAAAATCAATTTCGTCGTTACAGCTCGACCCTCGTGTTTTCGATATTAATTTCTCCTACGGGTTTTTAGGCGAGTCTGAGTATCACCAAAAAAGGTTGTTTTTCGCAACAGAGGGTGGGTTGTGGTTAATTAATCCAGAGACGAGCCAGCACGAAATCGTATACCGTTTCTCTGAGGTTCATCGAGGAAGGGACCGCTCTATTGGTTCTTGGGTAATCGACGATTTAGGTGTGTTGTGGCTTGCTTATAGCGGCGTGGGGTTAATTGGCGTAGACGCTGATACCTTTGAACCCCTTTACAACTTAAATGACAGCAACATATTACTTTCAAACATTGTTTATGGGCTGCAAAAAGATGAGTCTGGCAATATTTGGTTCAGCTCGCATAAGGGGCTACATAAATACGACCCATCAACAGGCCAAATTAAAAACTTTATTTATGGCCGCGAACTTAGCGTGTCCGAGTTTAATCAAGGTGCTTCAATTAAGTTGAAAGACGGGCGACTCGCCTACGGCTCTACAAGCGGGGCTGTGGTTTTTTCTCCGTCACAATTAGAAAGTTTAGAGCCTGAAGGGAGTTTACTTGGTAAGCAAACCGCGATTACTGAAGTGGCGGTAGACAATCGAGTATTGAATCAACCCTTAAGGAACTTAAATGGGCACCACTTCGACTTAAACTACGAAGATTATGGTTTAACTATCCACTTTTCTTCGTTGACTATGTCGGGCGTCGGGAAAGTTAAATACTATTACAAGTTATTAAATGGCGACAAAGTGGCGACCGAAGGGGTTACGGAAGACGCGAAAATTACGTTTACCAACATATCGCCCGGCGATTACGTCTTCTCTGTGGTACCCACCCCGGGCAGCTTCGATTTTAACGTGTTACCGGCCGAGATAACTCTTTCTATGCCCTATGCGCCGCTGCGCTCACCGTTGGCTTACACTATTTATGCAACGCTTGTTATTGGCTTATTCGTCGCTTATTTACTCTCCAGACAGCGTCAGTTGTTCAAATTACAAAAGGCGAAACAACAGGTTACGCTATTTAGCGATGCCTTCAGACAAACCCGCGATTGGGTATTAATTTTCGATAAAGAAAAGCGCTTAGTCGCAGCTAACCCTGCTTTCGAACAAGTATTTGGTTTTAACAATAAAGAGCCCTTACCCAAGCAACTCGCTAAGTTGTATATGCGCTATCCGAACTTAAATCGCCAGCTGTCTGGAAAACTTCCTGAGATGCAAGGCGGTGACTTTTGGAAAGACGAGGCGGTTATCGATGGCGCTGACGGTAAACGTTACGATGTACTAATTGATATCACAGCAGTAAGCGGCGAAAGCAATGCAGCCGACCATTACCTAATTGTTATCTCAGATATCACTGAACAAAAAAATGCTGAACGTAAATTACTGAAAATAGCCACCTACGACAGCTTAACCGGGTTGGTTAACCGTACTTTGTTACTCGATAGGCTAGAGCATGCTATTGGGCTTGCTCGTCACAATAAGCATCGCGTAGCCGTGATGTTTGTAGACCTAGACAGGTTTAAAGGCATTAACGACTCGCTAGGTCATGACTACGGCGATAAGCTATTGCGCATCGTTGCCAATCGAATGAGAAATTTGGTGGCCGAGTCGGGTACGGTTGCGCGGTTAGGTGGAGATGAATTTGTCATTGTTATTGAAGAAGTGCTAAATGACGACGATTTAAGCTCTTTTGTAGGGCAAATAATTGAATCGGTTGAAACACCCATCTCGTTAGCAGAAGAAGTACTTCGTGTTTCTTGTAGCATTGGCGTGGCATTTTATCCAGAGGATGCCTCTGAACCTGCTGAATTGATAAAGCAGGCCGACGTTGCCATGTATAGCGCGAAAAAAGATGCCCTTAGCGGCTTTACTTACTTTACCCGTGATATGAACGAACGGGCGAAAACGCGTCTGTTGCTAGAGAATAAGGTAAAACGTGCCTACTCAGATGATTGCTTCTTTAATCACTACCAGCCAATCATTGATGCCCGTACCAACACGACAATAGGCGTAGAGCTACTATTACGTGGAAAGCTAAACGATGAACCGCTCTACCCAGATCAGTTTATTCCTGTTCTCGAAGAGCTTAAGTACATTATAGAAGTGACGCGGCAAGCGATGCGCAGAGCAGCCGAAGACTTATCACAGTGGTACGAGCAAGGGTTTAACGGATACGTCTCCATTAACCTATCTGCATTACACTTTAAAACCGAGTTTGATCTTGGTGGTGTGCTGAGCGTGCTTGAAGAGTTTAAGCTTCCTAAATCGGCCTTCCGATTTGAAATTACGGAAGGAGTACTTATGGACGACAGTGATAATGCGTTAAGGCAGATAAAGCGCTTTGTTAAGGAAGGGTTTATCCTTGCGTTAGATGACTTTGGAACGGGCTATTCATCGTTAAGCTATTTGCAGCGCTATCCGCTATCCGTACTCAAAATAGACAAAAGTTTTGTTAACGAAATGGCGGCGGGAAATGCTAATGAAGCCTTAGTAACCACAACAATCACGCTAGCTAGTAATCTAAATATGAGTTGCGTAGCGGAAGGCGTAGAGACACAAGAGCAGGTAAAAGAGTTAATCGATAAAGCCTGTTTTTTCCACCAAGGTTATTTTTATGCCAAACCCTGCACGGCGAGTGAGGTGGCTCCGCTGCTGTTTAAATCTTGGTCATAAAGGCATTTATGGGCAGGGATTTTAAGCTAATAAGCCCATAAAAATGCAAAAGCCCAATCTATAAGAAAACTAAATTAAGGGGCTCAAGCCCCGTCATTCGTCGCATAGAATGTAAACGCTTGTTTAAAAAGCTTGTTTTTCAATAAAAAATAAGGCTTATTAGAAGTCTGTGAAATCATTGTAAAAATGAGCTACATTATAACAACATATGAGTGACCTATGCCGCTAGACATGACAGCAAACGCAAATACCACGGAAGTAATAACATCGCCATTAAGTATGTTGTACCACTGGGAACAGAACCGTGGGAACGATGTATTCCTTACCCAGCCTATTAAAGGTGAATATCACGATTACACGTGGAAGCAAGTCGCCGAACAAGCCAGAAAGGTAGCGGCCCGCCTGCGTGAATTCAATTTTCCACAAGGTAGCCGAATTGGAATTTTTTCAAAAAACTGCGCCGAATGGTTTATTACCGACCTAGGCATAATGATGGCAGGTCATGTCTCGGTGCCTATTTTCTCTACGGCGGGGCCAGACACTGTTCAATACGTATTAAAGCACGCTGATGTACAGTTACTTTTTGTGGGCAAGCTAGATAATACCGCGGAGCAGGTAGCGTCTATTCCAACTGAATACCTAACGGTGGCGTTTCCTTACCCCAACATTGCTACCAAGCAACAATGGGCTGAGTTTATGGATATTGCGCCTATTAAAGATTCGCCTGTACCAGATATGGACGACATCATGACCATTATCTATACATCAGGTAGTACAGGTCAGCCAAAAGGCGTAGTACACAGCTACAATACTGCTTGTTGGGCTGCTCGCCGCTCGTTGGACCAGCTCGGCATTAATGAAAACGACCGTACAATGAGTTACTTGCCTCTGGCGCATATCACGGAACGAGTGCTTGTAGAGCTTTCCAGCTATTACAGCGGTGGAAAGATTCACTTTGTCGAAGACCTGGCTACATTTCAGCGAGATGTGGGGCATTGTCAGCCAACACTATTTATTTCTGTTCCCCGTTTATGGACGAAGTTCCAAATGGGCGTGCTAGCGAAAATGCCGCAAAAGAAACTCGATACCTTGTTGAAAATTCCAATTCTCAACAAAATTGTAGCGAAAAAAATTCGCAATGGTTTAGGCATAAACAACGCGCGTTTGTGGGCCAGTGGTTCTGCACCGTTAGCGCCTGCCGTAATCGAGTGGTTTGCTAAAATAGGTATTAATATTTCTGAAGGGTGGGGCATGACCGAAAACAGTGCTTATGGCACAGGTAGTGTTCCGTTCCGCCACGATAAAATAGGTTGCATTGGGAAGCCTTATGATGGCGTAGATATCCGAACGTCTGAAGAGGGTGAGATACAGGTTAAGTCGCCATGTAATATGCTGGAATATTACTTAGAGCCGGAAAAAACCGCTGAAGTGTTTACCGAAGATGGGTACTTGCGTACTGGCGATAAAGGGGTGATCGACGCTGATGGTTACGTAAAAATCACAGGCCGCTTAAAAGACATCTTCAAAACGGCTAAAGGCAAGTACGTGACGCCAGCGCCAATTGAAGCGAAGTTTATGGAAAACCCTATCGTAGAGCAGGTATGTGTAACAGGTACAAACCTTCCTCAACCTGTGGCTCTGCTAGTGCTTAGCGAAGAGGCGCACAAGAAAGATAAGGCAAGCATTGAATCGAGCCTTAAGAAAACCTTTGATGCCATAAATGCTAAGTTGGAAAGCCATCAAGTGATGGATCGTGTTGTGGTCATGAAAAAAGAGTGGAGTATTGAAAACGACTTACTTACACCCACGTTGAAAGTGAAACGACACGTTTTAGAAGAGCGTTTCGAAGGTATTATTCAAGGCGATTACTCCGAAAAACTTGTGTGGGTAAACGCGTAGAGACCCGCGCTATTTAGCTAAGTTCATAGTAAAAAGCTCTGCAACTTGCAGAGCTTTTTTACATATAAGGGACTGTGTTTTGAAATCATACCCCTTTAAGCTGGTGGCGTTCGGTGCTTTCGCCGCTTGTAGGCGGGTGATAGTAGGCAGGGGCGCTTTCTAACACCCCGTGATTTCGTGAAAAGCCTACCTTATGAAGGGTAGCGATTGCGCAGACCTTCATAAACTAAGTCGCTAAATTCGGGCTTAGTTAAATCAAGGGCATCCATTACTTCAACTAAGTGCTCGTTATCTTCGCGGCCTTCCCATACTTTAACGTAGGTACCTTCTTTATAGCCGTTGTCTTGGCGGAAGAAGTTCAGTACGTTTTTACCCACATATTGTCGGTAGAGCTCGTCTGCGCTCATTTCACATTGGTTCACAATAAACATAAACAACGGCACGCTAAAGCGTTTTGCTGCACATAAGCCAGTCATCAACTCTAGGTTGTCCAGCAGTGACTGGTTTGCTGCGTCGTAATCTTTTCCGTCAAACGTTACTAATGTATCGCCACTTGCTAGCTCAGCAGCAATGCTTTTAGCTGACGCTTCAATGTCACCGTTATATTCAATGATGCAGGCGCTTAGGGCAAAGTGCCATATATCAACTAATTCCATTTGCAGTTGCGGTAAGTCTTTTTGTTGCGCCTTCCACCATTTCCAACCGTGGTGCTCAATAGCTTCAACCGACTCAACCATGGCGGCACGCAAGTATCCATAGCCCGCATTCAGCCAATCGGGGTTTACTTTGGCGTTCATTTTGTCTTGAAGAGAAAGCATAGTGGCGAGTTGTTGGGCGGTTAACATTATTGCTCCTGACCGTGAAGTGGCACGCGAAATTGCAGTGATTCTTGTAAAGGGCAAATTGTACTTGAATGACGCTTACTGAGAAACTGATAAATTTTAGTCGGTAATGGCTTAGCATTTTCTTTACGGACTGCTTGCTCTTGGTGCACCTGCACCACGGTGCAACTGTGACCTATTGGTCATGTTTTTTTTGCTTCTTCTAAGTTATTGAATTATATAAGGTAAAAAACTGGCACTCTATCTGCAAAACAATCATTGTTAACAGTGCTGCGCAGTAGCGCTAACGTGAATGAGTGCCAGGCAACGCTTATTCACGTTGTTACTGAGTAGACCGTAAACCTTACCCATACAGATTTTTCGTGTCCTGAGGTCTGTATGGGTTTTTTTACAACGGTCTCGATTTTCTATCGTTGCTTTCCTTCGTAAAACCCCACTCGTTTCGTTCTGCAGTATTTTTCATTTTTACGCTTTCAAAAAGCATTGTATTTGGTTTAAGAGTACACGATTTACCCGGTCCAGACGGCATAAGCAATTTACTTAGCTAAATTGGAAAGAAATCACTTAACTACTTCGCTGATTGCGCTACACTAATTTGAATATCTAAGATGAATGTTCGCTATCTATACATTATCTAAGGGCTCGTTCTACAAAGGATTTTTCGATTGCTTGCGCTATATCCCTCTAACAAATTAGAACACTTAAGTTTTCTTCTTACTACGCTTTTACGTCAACAGCCTTTAGACGTATTTACCCCAGAAACGATCTTGGTTGAAAGCCCAGGTATGCAACATTGGGTAAGCATGCAGATGGCTAACAAACAAGGCGTAGCCATGAACATCGACTTCCCACTGCCCGTGCGTTTTATGTGGAATACAGCACGTACTGTATTGGGGGCTGACAAGGTACCGAAACAATCGCCTTATCGCCGCGAAGTACTCACGTGGCGTATAGATAATGTTCTTCAAGATAATGCGCTAATGGATAGCGATGCATTCGAGCAGGTTAACAAATACTGGCAAAGTGCAGGTAGTGAACAAGAGCAGGGGCTGCAGCGGCTTCAGCTTGCTACGGCACTGGCTGACGTATACGAACAATACTTGCTGTATCGCCCTGACTGGTTGTTTAAATGGGAAAATAACGAGCGAGCCGTATTCGACGATATGGAAGTGTGGCAAAGTGAAATTTGGCGAATTTTAGCGAAAGACCAGCCTTTGCATCCCGCACGCTTACATCAAATGATGCTAGAAGCGCTAGAAGCGGGTAACGTACCTGCTCATTTGCCCAAGCGCGTTATTGTTTTTGCCATAAACACCATGGCGCCCCAACTCATTGCGTTTTTCGATGCCCTTGCCCAGCACATCGATATACATATCTTTCACCTCAACCCCAGTGTTAACTATTGGGGTGAAGCAAAAAGTAGTAGTGAGCAAGCCAAGCTGCTTCGTTTAGAAGGACTTAAAAAGTGGATGGAAGAAGACCAATCCAACCCACTGCTTGGCAACTTAGGAAAGCAGGGCCGAGAACTGTTTAACTTACTCACCGAGCTGGATACGTTTGAAATAAGTGCATTCGACTCGCCAGATTTCGAAAGTGCAGGTGAGGGAGAGGATGAACACGGACAGTGTCATTCCAGAGGCCTACTCGACTACATTCACAATGATATCCTTCAGGCTGCTCACCCCCAGCCACTGATTCACCAATCAAAGAACAAAGACGACAGTGTCACCGTAATGTGCACCCATTCTGCACTGCGCGAAGTTCAAGTGTTACATGACCACTTGCTGCACTGGTTGTCTCAAGACAAAACCCGCACACCCTCTGACATATTGGTGATGTGCCCGGCGATTGAGAATTACGCGCCGTTTGTTGATGCAGTATTTCACCGTGTGGGTACCAAATCTTTAGGCGCTACTGGGCAGGTACGTCTTCCTTGTACTATTGCTGACAGAAGCCCCATGGATGCAGAGCCCCTTATTGCAGCATTCATGGCCTTGCTACAGTTACCGGATAGCCGCTTTGGTGTATCGGATATTTTGGATTACTTACAGCTCGACTCGGTTCAAAAGCGCTTTTCCGTGTCTCAAGATGATATAGAGCAAATGGTCGTTTGGTTAAAGCAGGCACACATTCATTGGGGCCTTAATAGCGCTCATAAAACTGCGGTGTCAGAAGGCGTAAATCTAGACGACACCTATAGCTGGTGGTGGGGCATTCGCCGTTTACTTATGGGCATGCTTGCGCCAGATAGCGAAATGATAGTGAGTGATGTACTTACCATTCCCGATGTGGAAGGGCAAAGCGCGTTAACGTTAGGTAAGCTCATAGAAGTGGTGGCGTTACTGGGGGAATTTGCTCAAGAGTTAACCCAACCCCGAACGCCAGAACAGTGGTCTAAAGCATTGATTGCGCTTCGTGACGCCTGCTTTATGCCTACAAAAGATCAGCAGCAAAGCTGGGATCTCATCGCCAAAGTCGCCGCAGACCTTGCCGCCCGGTGTGAAGAAGCTAACTATGAGCACGAATTAACCTTGCGACAGGTTCGAGATCTTTTGCTCAATCGATTTTCATCTCCAGATGCCGGAAACCACTTTATGACCGGTCAGGTTACGGTATGTTCTATGCTTCCAATGCGAAGCATACCGTTTAAAAAAGTGTGTATTTTAGGCCTGAATGACAGTGAGTTTCCTCGTAAATCAAGCCCGTTAGGGCTCGATTTAATGGCAAGTGATGGTCGCAGGGTTGGCGATCGCTCTAGACGATTGGAAGACAGGTACTTATTCCTAGAAGCTATTATCTCAACCCGGGAAAGCCTGTATTTAAGCTATCAAGGTAACGATGTAACGAATAACAGCGAACGACAGCCCAGTCTCGTTTTGGCTGAGTTCATGGATATGCTTGAAAATAACTATGCATTGTCACTAGAGAAATACGCGGTTCATGCGCCGTTACATCCCTTCAGTGAACCGGTTTTTGCTGGGGCGTTGCCCAGTTATGAAACGGGGTGGCTTCGCCTAGCCGATGCGCTTCAGCACAACAAATTTGGTGCTAACGCGGCTGATACGAATGAAAACGCTGATGTTGTTGATACCTCCCTCGATACGGCGACAGCTGATATTAGCCAGTCGCCCCGCGCACTTGCAACACAAGCGCTACGTTTGTCGAATATGCAAATCGCCAGAGCATTTAAAGATCCGCTTGAGCATTTTTCCATACAAAGGCTTGGCGTGAATTTATCGCAATCATTTACCCTGCTTGAGAACAGCGAACCTTTCGAAACCAATGCATTGCTGCGTTATCAGGTGCTCGACGCTATATTTTCCTCGCCTGAGCGCAATAATTCGTCAGAACTTGATGCCAGTGAACTTACATACAGCGAGCAAGTAATTACATTTGCTTCGCTTAGAGGGGATATTCCCAATAACCCAGTGGCAATGGATGAAGTTGAAATGTGGAAAGAGGGAGCGCTAGCGCTAAGTCAAGCTATGGGCCCTCACGATGCCGAGCCCAAAAAGGCACAGTTTCAAGGTAAGTATATTACCTTCACGACTTCGGCCCTAGAAGGCAGCGACGCATTAGTCGAGCTTTGCGCCGGGAAAGTTGACGCTCATCGGGCGCTAGGCTTTTTCATCTCTCAATTGATATTTTCAAGTAGCGATGAAACAACTAGTTACACCCATTACCCATTAGAAATTTACGCCTGCTCTTGGGAAAAAGGCGAAACTATTCTGAAAAAACAGAAATTTGCTGCAGTTGAGCGCGAGACCGCCGTTCAGTTACTCCTGTTTATAGAGCAGCTTTACATGGCTATTTACACCGCGCCAACCCCCGTGCATTTAAGTTTGTTTGGTAGCATTATACCTGGTAAGAGAAATTCAGAATGTAAACCAGTTGTCGACAGTATAAAACCTGAAATGTTTGGACACCTACTTAGGGCGCTATTGAGTGCTGACAATTCCTGTGAAACCGACAAAGCGGTTATTTATCAAGTAAAGCAGGCTATTGATGAAGTCTGCCCAATTGCAGATAACGACACTGTCGATGAAGCAAGCGAAAAAGCACAGCAAATCATAACTCAAGCGGCTGGGCTTTTCGACACGGTAGAATTACAACGGTCGCTAACCGATTGGCAGCAAAGTAGCGGGCAGTATAGCGCTGACATGGCTAATAACCCTTATCTTAACTGGCTATTTCCTCAAGGTATCAATTGGAGTGATGTGCCGCATTTAAGTGCCTTTTTACTACTCGCCATGGTAAACAACGCGTCTCAAGAGGAGAAGTTATGAGCAATATTACCCCATCCTCTGCAAGCGATATGGCAACCCAAACCCAGCTTGAAACCAATAAAAAGGCCAACAATGACGCGCAACTGCTTGATGTGGTAGCAATGCCATTAAAAGGGCGGCATCTAATAGAAGCCAGCGCAGGGACGGGTAAAACCTTTAACATTACCCGGTTATATTTGCGCTTACTGTTAGAAAAAAAGCTGACGGTAAAAGAAATATTGGTAATGACGTTCACCAAAGCTGCCACCGAAGAAATAAAAGGGCGTATTGCCAAAACCTTAAGAGAGGCGTTTCTGATTTGGCAGCAAGCCAAAGAGAATGACAATCAAATTGACAGCAACTGCGACCCTGTTTATCAGCATTTGTTTACTCGCTGTAATACCGACGAAAGCATGGCTTTGCTAAAAGCTGCACAGTTAGAACTTGATGAAGCGTCGGTTTTCACTATTCACGCCTTCTGCCAGCACGTCATTACCCAATTGGCGTTTAACAGTGGTTTTGCCATGTCGTTAAACTTAGGTAATGACACTAGCGATTTGTACCTTCAGGCGGCAGAAGACTACATTCGAAAGGTGAGCAAGAACGAAGACGATTTTAGGCTGTTGGCAGAGTCAGGGTGGCATACACCTGAAAGGCTGTTACTGGAGTTTAATGCCAGCATTAAAAGTACTCTGACCCCATTAATGCTTAGCGAGCAGGATATTGAGCTTGCCTATCAAAGGCAGCTAGATGAATCGCCGCATACTTCTGTGGCCTACGTAAAAACGCTATCGCAAAGCGTAGAAGATAATGAGGGGTTGTTAGTTGAGCAGCTTATTAAAACACCTGCTCATAAGAAAGAAAGGCCGCAGGAATTGGCCGCATTAAAGAGCTGGCTACGTTCATGCGCAGATAGCGGGCAATATTACTTACCCCCGCCTGAAGCAGAGGCATTTGTTAAAGGCACTCGCTACGCGAGAAATTCTTCAGGGGTAAAAGAAATACTAACGCCGATTAAAGAATTTGCTACTGCATTGAAAAAAGTATTCGGCGAAAAGGATAAGGCACTGGCTAAAGTACCCGTGTTTAAGCTGGTTATAGAAGCCATTGCGTTCATTAAAGGGCGCGTTGATAAACAGAAAAAGCAACTTGGTGTTATCGATTTTGACGATCTTATTCGCATGTTAGCCGATGAGGTGGTTAAGCCTAACAATACGCTTGTCCCTGAACTTCGTAAAAAATTTCCTGTGGCGCTTATTGATGAGTTCCAAGATACCGATGCCAAGCAATACGCTATTTTGGACGCGGTTTATCCCAATGCATCGAGCAATTCGGCCTCACAAACAGAAACAGATCTTTCAAACGATAACGAGGAGAGCGCGTCGGCAAGAGTCAGTGCGTTATTAATGATTGGCGACCCTAAACAGGCGATATATCGCTTTCGCGGAGGGGATATCTTCACCTACTTGAAAGCGGGCAGACAAGCAGACTATCGCTGGGTAATGAACACCAACTGGCGCTCGGTAGAGGGGATGGTAAAAGCCTATAACCGGTTATTTTATGGTGCACCTGTGGCATCAAATACCCCAACTGATGTGTTTGGCTTTGATATCAAATACAACCCCGTTGAATTTACGCCCAAAGCGGCAGCGGCTAAAACCCCATTGAGAGACCCTGCAGCGCAGCGTAGCGCGATGAATTACGTGAGCCTGTGCTTGGAAGAGAAAGAAAATACCAACATTATGCGTCGTAAAATGGCGCAGTGGATTGCGCAAGAGATTTATCGCCTGCTAAACGAGGCTCAATTTCAATTGGACAACGGCGAAACAAAACCGGTAAAGCCGCAAGATATCGCTATCTTGGTAAAAGACAGGACCGAAGCCGGCGCTATTAAAAACGTTCTACAGCAAAAAGGGTTAGCCTGCGTTTATTTAAGTGATCGCAGCAACTTGTTTGCCAGTGCCGAAGCGAAAGATGTCCTCAGGCTTCTTAACGGTATATGGCATGCGAACGATACCAGCAACGTTTCCTCTAGCTTAGCATCTCCGCTTTGGGGCTATAGCCCGCAGACCCTCATTGAACTGCTTTACCACGAAGATGATGCTATGTGGGATAAAGCGATGGACAAAGTATTGTCTTTACGCGACATGTGGCTTCAAAAAGGCTGTATGAGCGTGCTTTTGCACCTAATGCAAGACAGCTACGTCCCCCATGCTGATAACGTGGAGCGCGCGCTTACAAACTATCAGCATCTTGCCGAAGTGCTGGAAAAAGCCAGTACCACGCACCAGCGACCCGAACAGCTACTCGACTGGTTAAATAAACAAATTCACAAGCCAGAAAGTGATGAAGAACTTACGTTACGCCTTGAAAGTGACAGCCAGCTAATTCGCCTTATTACCCAGCACGGTTCAAAGGGCCTTGAATACCCCATCGTGTTTGTTCCTTACGCAACCGGCTATAAGGATGCATCGAAAAATGGTAAATCTACGTCACAAATATTTACCTTTTACGATGAAGACAAGCAAGATTTGCAAATGCAGTTAGGACAGACCGCTCAAGCTATAGCTCGTGTTCAACGCGAAAGCGAAGCAGAAGACATGCGCCTTGCTTATGTTGCGGTGACGCGTGCGGCACACCGTTGTTATATGGGGGTTATTCCACTGGCTAATAACGAAAAAAGCGCGCTGGCCCGCGCCTTGGGCTTGAGTGGCGATGAGAGTACGAACAGAGACTGGCCGAGTGTATTACGCCGTGTCGCCGAGGAGGATGAGTCTCATGCTAGCTATATTGACGGCGATGAATTTGAAGAAATCTATTCAGGTTTTGAACAAGGTGACGCGATACCTCAACTCACAGCACTACAATTTACGGGTACTGCAAGCGAAGAATGGCGGCTCTATTCATTTTCAGCCATGAGCCGTTTAACTACCGTAGGCTCGGTGAAAAGTACAGATACTGTTGAGGGCGCGGGTCAAAGCCTTCCAAGCGTACCTGTACTTCGAACCGTACGCGATGAAGAAGTGTACGCGCTCGATACGCTTTCCACTGACGGAGAGATACTTGGTGCTATAGATGTAGACTCTCACACCCCGTTGACACAAACGAGCGCAGTAACGAAAAATGACTTGCGCTTTACGCTAGAAAAGGGCGCAAGTGCAGGTAACTTACTTCACGATATCTTAGAACACAGTGATTTTAGTGCGCCGGTTTGGGAAGAAACTGGCAAAGAGTTAGTGAATCGCTTTGGGTTAGAGGAAAAGCGTACGCCTTTTCTTTACGAGTGGCTTGAAGAAGTTTTACAAACGCCTTTGTACCCCAATGTGCAACTGTGTATGAGTGACTTGACGTTAGAGCAAACTCTGCGCGAGGCTGAGTTTTATTTTCCAATGAACGATACCCAGTGGAAACAGCTTCGAGAAGTGCTTAATACCCATCGGCAAAGCGTGGCGGAAACCTTAGGCGGTGAGGCTGAACCGGCTCCCCAGCTCATTACGGCTAAACTTAAAGGTATGATGCATGGATTTATCGATTTAATTTTTGAACATGACGGTCAGTTCTTTGTAGCCGATTACAAGTCAACTTGGTTGGGTGATACCCTTGAAAGCTACATGCCTTCAGCGCTGTTTCACAATAATCAGCACCACCTTTATGATCTTCAGTATTTAATATACTGTTTAGCGTTACACCGCTATTTAAGCAATACGCTGCCTGATTATGAACCCGATATCCACTTTGGCGGCGTTTATTACCTTTATTTACGTGGTATGCACCCAGAGAACGAGCAAGGTGAAGGGGTGTTTTATACCCATATTCCATCCAGTTTGCTTCATCAACTGGACGCTATTTTCGCAAGTAAAAGCGCTACGCACACCCCTCCAGACCCGCTAGATAATGGGGAAGAAAACGAGGCACCGTTAAGTGAACCAGATTCGGCTGACCCACTTCAAAAAGATACGAATGCTAATTCTTCAAGTGAAAGCCAAAAACCTTCGGGTCAGCAGCAATTTAGTTTCGACGACGAATAGGAGAAGCAATGAATAACAATCAACATTCAGTGTCGTCGTTTTTCGATAACTTATTTGGCATTGAAGCCATCGACAAATTCGTGGCAAAAGAATTTGGCTTTATAGAGCAACTGTCTCAAGAGGACGCGTTTATATGGGCGGGAATATTGGTATACCTGTCGTATATGCAGCGAAATGGACATAGCTGTATCTATTTGAAAGACGTGGCGGGAACCACGCTTTTTGAAGACGCGGTTGCCTTAGAAAATAATGCGTCAGCGCCTTCAGCAAAAAGCAGTGCCAGTGAGCAAAATATGGCTCTCACTCAAGTCATGGAGCCTAAGGTACAGCAAAATAAAGGGGAAAAAGCGCCTAAAACAGGCTTTGAGGTACCAGAGTTAACGCCTTTGCTTAAAATAGTGAAAAGCGCCCTTGGCAACGAGCAATTAGCCAAGCTTTTCGTATACGACAATGGCAGACTTTATAGCCGCCGGTACTATGAATTTGAACAAGAAGTGGCGAGAAGCGTAGTAGAACGCGCAGTACTTCACCCTTTACATGATGACGTAGCCGACAACGTAAAAGCCTTGTGGCCTGCTATATTTCCTACCACCACTACAGATCAACAAGACTGGCAGCAAATAGCGGTAGCCAAAAGTTTAATGCAGCGATTTTGCGTAATAAACGGCGGGCCGGGTACAGGTAAAACCTACACCGTGCTGCGTTTATTACTTGCGCTACAGGCCTGCGATGAAGAGCTAAAAATTGTACTGGCAGCCCCTACGGGCAAAGCGCAGCAGCGTATGACTGAGTCTATCATGAATAGCGTAGAAGGGCTTCGCGGTAAGGTAAGCGATACCGCGCTTGATAGTGTGCCTACAGAGGCCGTTACCCTGCATAGGTTGTTAGGACTCAGAGAACATGGCGTTGCGACAAAGTACAATCAACACAACAAACTATCTGCCGACGTACTTATTGTTGATGAAGCCAGTATGGTTGATTTAGCCCTAATGACGCGCATAGTTCGGGCGTTACCTGACCACGCGCGGTTATATTTCATTGGTGATGCTGATCAGCTTCCAGCGGTTGAGCTAGGCAATGTGCTTGAACAGTTAGTTAGCGATGAAACTGCGCTGGATTTTTCTCACGAAAACCCATTAGCCGGCGGTGAAAACAGTAGTAATGAGCGTACACTTGGCGGTGTACCTTCTTCAATGCGACAGCATATTGCCACGCTTTGCCCGCATTTGCCTCTGTTACCTGTAAATGAACAGGCAAAAAGCTACGTAGCAACGTTGCAAGCGCCGCAACGCTTTAAAGGGCAGGTGGCTCGGGTGGCAACGGCAATTCAGCGCGGCGATGCGAACGGTGCGCTTGCTGCTATTGCACAAAAGAATAGTGGCAGTAAGCAAGGCGATAATGCTTCACAGCCGAAAAGCGCTGATGAAAAAAGCATCAATACTAATAGCCGCTCACGTTTACAGCCTGGTGTTCACTTATGGCCAGAAAGTCAACTTGGTGGTCGTGAGCTACAGCAGCTAGCGAAAGAGAGCTTCTTACCCCTATTTGAAGCCCAAAGTGCAGAGGAGGCGCTCAACCGCCTTAATTACGTTAGGTGGTTAACCCCTATACGTAAAGGCGCCATGGGGGTGGAAGGTTTGAATAACTTGGTGTTCGATGCCATTAAGCACAAGATCAGGCGACGTGAGGGACACTTCTATCAAGGTCAGCCTATTATGATTGTAAAAAATCATCATCCACAGCGTTTGTCCAACGGCGAGGTAGGTGTAATTTGGCCGGATAGCACGGGCAAATTGTATGCGTGGTTCTACCAGGATACGTATGTCGAAGGACAACAAGCAGGCAAGAGCTTGAACGATAGCTCAAATAACAGTAGCGCGCAAAATCTAGGGCAACAGAAGCAAGCGCTACGCAGCATATCGCTATCAAGAGTACCGCAGTTTGAAACCGTGTATGCCATGACTATTCACAAGTCTCAGGGCTCTGAGTTTAATCACGTTGTGCTTATTTTGCCCAAACCCGAAAGCGAAAAAGCCGCTAACCTGTTTCACCGGGGGTTAGTCTATACAGGGTTAACGCGGGCAAAAGACGGGTGCTTAATTATTTCCGATAGCAATACATTCAGCGGCATGGTGGCAACGGTTGATAAACGCTATTCAGGCTTATCTAGCGCAATAAGCCGATGCGCTGAAAAAGTACTCTGACCCCCCAACTCGGGGGAGGGCAGAGTACTTTTCTTGATGATTATTCTACTGGCGTGAATAGACAAAGGCCGCGCTTGTTGATATCAATAGGCGTTTTGCTTATTAAATAGATACGAGTTGGTGATGTAACCCGCAGTATACCGCCTTCTGCTTTTAAAAACTGAGATGGTAGCAGCACGGGTGCTTCGCCGCTTTCGGAGTTAGATGTTTCAACTTTTACGTCAAAGTATGACAAGCCGCCATGATCTAGCCAGCCCAATATATTGTCTGGTGTGGCCACAAAGTTATTGTGCTTCAGCACATTGCTGTGAAGCGTGATATTGGCACCGAAAACGGGTTTAGTTTCAATCGCCATTTGCGTGTTAGGCTTTAAATACAATCGGTATAGCCCGTGTGCTTCGGGCACAAGGTCGTCGTTTGCATCTGTATTATTCACTAACGTAAGCATACAAAGTTTCGCATGGTAGTACTGATGGTTTATTGTGGCGGACATAAGGCAATGTTGCGTTGATGTGGATCAAGCAGAGTTGAATGCTGTATTGGCCGGGCGAAAATAGAATGAACCCGCCTTGGAAAGTGGAAATAAAGAAATAAATACTGAGAGTAATAGTGACAGAATCCCAAATTAGCGTGCATTTTCGCTTAACAAAATTAGATGCCATGCAGGCGTATACGCTAAAAAGAGAAATTGAAGGAGCATACTTTGTTAAACACGAAGGTTCTGACATTTTTGTTGGTATGGTGCCTTTGAAAGAAACCTTGTTTGATGAGTTAAATGACTACCTCATTCGCCAACAAATTCATTATGACGCCTGCGATATTCATGTAAAAGCGAAGCGCGCTGACGGTGAGATAACAGTACCAAAAGTAGTCAATAAACTGCTTAAGTATATCGACTGTAAGTTAACTTACGCGTTTTCTGCATAGCACCAACACTATTTACGCGCGCTATCTAGTGTAAACCGCCAAGGCAATTGGGCATAACTATTCCCTGTACGTTTAATATTGCTACCGATATAGATGTTTAACGAAAACGATAGGGATTGAGTTCATAGGGCAGGGCAAAAGCACAGCAGGCTTTTTGCGCTAAGCGAGGGTTTCGACCTGCTTTTGTCTTTGCGTTATAGAACTTCCAGCGGTAGCTATGACCACTAAAGCCACTGCAAACCATTGAGAAAGCGTAAGACTTTCATCAATAATGATAAACGCTGCTATAGCTGCAACAGCAGGCTCTACGCTCATCATGATACTGAACGTTTGCTTTGGCATATTGCGCATGGCGCTCATTTCTAATGTGTAGGGTATAGCAGATGAAAATATGCCTACGGCACAGCCAATCAACACCGCTTCTGGGGCAAGCAAAGCACTCCCTTGAGTGATTACACCCACAGGTACTACACACATAGCGGCTACCAACATGCCTAAGGTTACCGTAATTCCGCCTGACCCTTCGTTGCCTGTTTTATTGCCAAATACAATGTAGCCTGCCCAAAAAGCGCCTGCCGTAAGCGCCAAAAGCACGCCGAGTGGGTCCAAGCTTTCAGCAGAAGCCCCGCCAATATCAGGAAGTAATAAGCAAACGCCAGCTACGGCTAACAGCGCCCAAGCGAAGTCTCGCTTCTTTCTGGCGCTGAAAAACGCAACAGCCAGGGGGCCTGTGAACTCAAGCGCCACGCCTATACCTAACGGAATTCGCTCAATGGCAAGGTAGAAGATGATATTCATTGCCCCTAAGCAAGCGCCGTAAAAAAAGACGTTTCGCCAACCTTTTGCGCTTAAGCGTGCTCGCCAAGGCCTAAAAATAACAGTCAAAATCAATGCTGCGAAAAAAGCACGTAAAGCACTGGTACCTTCTGGCCCTACAACAGGGAAAAGTTGTTTAGCAAACGATGCACCCGATTGAATGGTTACCATTGCCAAAAGCACGGCAACGATGGCAAGTAAAAAACGTTGATTCACAATATATTACAGCTTGAAAGAGATAAAGCTGAATTATATTTGTTCTGAAAGTGAAATGCTCGTTGATAAGAGAAAATATTGAAAATTAACGTTAACAACGAGTGCCTACTGACACTAGTTGATTATGTACTCGTATCATTATTTCACATCACTACAATTTGAAATGGGCCATTAGGCTTCGTAGCGTTGGATCGAACCGATCGGGAACCCGTTCAATAGTCATGTGATATTCTGCCACATTCCGAAACATTCCGCCTAAAAGCAGAGCAATAAGCACTTGGTTGGTGACCGTGTGTATGGGGTGTATTTTAACTATGAAAGGGCATCCGCGGTAGATTTCGAACACTATGTTAACGGTAATCACATTGATGTATACATAGGAATAAAATAACGCTTTTCAGCAAATTTGCATTAATCTGCATAAACGTAAATTTGAAAACTAGTTGCTATTGCTCGCATGCTCTATACTAAAATGTAGATTATGGCGTGAAGTCGTCGATATCCATTTAATTTCAATGATTTTAAATACACGAGGTTTGTGTGTAAGTACTAAATAATCAGTTGATGTTTCCTCTTTTAAGGAAAGCAATTGCATACGCTTACTCAATTACATATAGACATCGCTCGAAACGCCACGGACGATTTTAATTTATTTCACGATCCTATGCGTTGGCAGCGCATATCATGTAACCCGTTTCGAGGCACCATCGCGCTGGGGTTTCAACTTGGTCTTTATGTAGAAGCCCAGATAAATCAAAGTGCATCTGCCATTGAGCAAAGACAATATTCAGTTTATGAGTTTACTTTCGTTAACCCGGCGAAAGTAGGGGACGAACTCAATCTAGTAGTAAAACTTATGCCTTTATCAGATATGCTCGATAAAAACAGTTAACCCGGTCGAATTGTTCGGCCAGTTTTCGCTTTATTCAAACAAAAAACCGGCGTAAAAACGCCGGTTTTTTCAGGTTACGTACTAAACCGTAAATTACATTTTGTATGCTACGGTTACATAGCCAAAGCGGCCAATGTTGTCGTATGCGCCGTCGATTTCACCCGTACCCGTTGTACCTTTAGGTAGCGCACGGTTAAACAGGTTATCAATACCCACGGTTAGGCTTACACCATTTTTAAAGTTGTAACCCGCAGTTACATCGGTTACTGCGTATGATGCAAGCTCCATACGGTTACTTGGGTTAGGGTTACGTGCTAGCTCTTGGTTGTCGTAAAGGCTCGCGCGCTCAATGTAGCGCGTTTTCCAGCTTGCTTCCCAATCGCCACGGCTGTAGTTAACCGTGAAGACACCTTGCCAGTCAGACTCACCAGCAGTGCCGGCGTTTTGATAAAATAGCTCTGGGTTGTCCTGGAATGGGAATTCTTTACGGTCTTTAAGGTAAGTTGCAATTAGGCTTGTACGGAATGCACCTTCAAGTGCATCGAAGTCGTAGCCTAGCTCGAAATCGACACCTTTCGCTTCTTGACCCGCAATGTTCAATGCGTAGCTGCGAATTTGCGTAATTTCGCCGGTTTCTGAATCACGGTCGATAAGACCGCAGTAAGGGTTATTGATGCCCGTTTCAGAGTCTACGCAGCGATCAAGGATCGTTTGACCGTCAATATTGGTAATAGCGTCGGTAAGTTCAATTTCCCAGTAGTCGACTGTTGCAGTGAAGCCTTCAAACCAAGCAGGTGTGTAAACCAAACCTAGGGTTTTAGAGATAGACTGTTCTGCCTGAAGGTCGATGTTACCGCCGTTTACGCCTTCCAGCGTTGCCGAGTCATAGTCAGAATTAAAATCTGCAGGAACGCCTAACGCTGCGCAGTTTGCAATGCGCTGGTCGGCATTAGCAAGGTCTTCTAGCTCGTCTGTACGACAAGGGTCGCTGACGCTAAAGAACGTTTGGCTTGCTTCACCGTAAAGTTCGCTGATGTTCGGTGCACGAAGGGCCGATGACTTAGTCGCTCTAACACGCAAGTCTTCGAAAACTTGCCAATCTAGACCAAGTTTCCAGCTTTTCGCGTTGCCAATAGATGAGTAATTAGCAATACGGGCAGCGGTGTCGAAGGTTAGCATATCCACGCCCGGTAAGCCTTCAAGAAGCGGAACCGTTACTTCGGTAAATACTTCAGAGACATCGTACTCACCCTTGTCTTCGCCTAGTGCATTGAAAAACGTACCTGCTGCGTTGTCTGGCTCTTCAATTGCGCTTTTTTCTTTGCGGTATTCTACACCTGCGGCAAAACCTACGTAGCCCGCTGGCAACTCGTAAATACCAGAGTTAGCAATCGTTGCGCCCGCATTGTATTGCTCGATTTTGCTTGTACCCACAGAGGTGGTATTCACATAGTCAATAGCGTCTTGTGAAGGCTGTCCGTAACCCATGATGTTAAGCGGCACACAGCCATCTTCGCTGCCTGATGCACAAACAATGTTGCCATTGTCATCTTCAATAGCGTCTATTGCATTATAGAAGTTCTGAAGAATAAGGTTGTTGCGGTTCTCACGCTCTAGCTCAGTTTTACCGTAGTTTACGAACGCCTCGTAGTTCCACTCATCATTGATGTAACCTTCTACACCTAAAACGTAGCGATAAGTTTCGCGTTCATCAGCTTCAGTTCGGCGACCTAGGTCGGTCATCATGCGGTTTAGCTCGATGCTTTCAAGGCCGTTTGCGTCCATGTACTCAGCAACGCTGTCGTCTAAAAATGCGTTGTTGCGTGTTATAGTTGTTTCATCGCTATAGAAGAAAAACGCTGGCTGCGCCATTGAGATAGCGCGCGTGCGGGCGTATTTTGCCTGTGCGTAAACCGTAGTATCGTCGTTAAGTTCGTAGTTACCTTTAACGTTTAGGTTAGTACGATCAAACTCAGGCTGTAACTGCGTGAACTGACGAAGGTTGAAAAGGTCACAGTTAGCGCAGAAAACGCCATCTACCTGATCGCCAATATAGATGTCTTTAATTGAGCCGTCAGCGTTAAAGGTTTTTGTTCCGCCGCCAAATACACCTGCGTTATTTAGTACGTAGTAACCTGCATTAGGCGTGTAGAAGTTGTCAGGGAACGCCGTTGAATTAAGCTGGTCTTCCTCGCGCTCATAACCCATGATGCTTTCGAAGCTCATGTTGCGGTACGCCGTAGCAGTCCACGGGTTGTCTAAGGCATCTAGCGATTCTTGTGAGCTATATTCAGCTGCGAAGGCGATGTTACCGCGGTCGTTGTCAAAGTTAAAACCGTAAGACGCTTGGTACTTATCGTTTTTGTAGCCGTTTTCCTGCGCGAAACCTTGCGTTGCGCTAATGTCGAACCCTTCAATATTCTTTTTAAGAATGAAGTTAACCACACCGGTCACCGCGTCGGCACCGTATACAGCAGATGCGCCGCCAGTTACGATTTCTACACGCTCAATCCATGTAGTTGGAATGGTATTCGTATCAACGGCAGCTGTGCCTGCTGATGAAGACACATGACGCTTACCGTCAACCAATACAAGTGTGCGGTCTGTACCCATGCCGCGAAGATCCAGGATGTTTAGACCTGCAGTACCAATGAATTGCCCTGAGTTACCTAGCGAGAACGTATTTGCTAATGACGGCAGTTCGTTTAGAACCTCACCAATGTTCATCGCGCCTGAGTTGAGCAGTGACTCGCCAGAAATTGCGGTTACTGGTGAAGGTGCAATTGCGCCCTGACGAGAAATACGTGAACCGGTAACTTGAATTTTTTCAACATCGGCGCTTTCTGTCGCAGCGTCTTGAGCGATAACGTTAGCAGACGTTAATGCCACGCTTCCTGCCAGCGCTAACTGAACAGCAGTTGCTACTTTTTTCATGGTTTGTTCCTAGTGAATTTTATTTACATGCTTGTTGTTTGGTAAATGCCCCCCTTTTTTAGGCAAGGGCTGTCCAAAATGCATTACGTAAATTTTTTACTTATGTTTAGGTGGGCGCGCATTTTAGTGAGCTGAATTAGCCCAAATCAATTTTTTGCGATGAATAAAAGAAGTAAGCCTTACCTTTTAACGTACTGTTAAAGTATTTATAAATAGTAGTTTTTAGTTATATTT
This sequence comes from Alteromonas mediterranea DE, assembly GCF_000020585.3. NCBI lineage: Bacteria > Pseudomonadati > Pseudomonadota > Gammaproteobacteria > Alteromonadales > Alteromonadaceae > Alteromonas > Alteromonas mediterranea. The sequence continues at coordinate 2,556,903 of NC_011138.3, read as the reverse complement.
CTTGGCGTTGTTTTAAAACTATACGAGCATTGTTTTAATGTTGACCAGGCGGTCAATTTGTATCTCTATTGCGCTTATTTTATGCAGGGTTGATTCATTTTGAGAAAGTATCGTCAATGGGTTTTTGCAATGTTTTTAGAAAGCATTAGTACAAGTAGCTTAATAATAAAGCACCATGTAATTTGTTTCGCAGTTTAACTTAATTATTTGTTCATTCACCTCTTTGCTTTAAATTGTTAACCGGTTTGTTAAAAATATTTTGTTTTTGCGGTTGGGAGGTGCTGTATTTTCGCTCTAAATTAAATAAAGAAAAATAGAATTAGTGTATTTTTTAAACCTTTATTCTGCTGTGCGTCACAACTAAATAAATGCCCACGTAAAGTGGGCAAGTTGCGTAAATAATAAATGAGCCTCAGCAAGCAGCTTAAGCAAGACGCGTGTTAGGCATATTTATCGTCTATTTATCGTCTATTAGATTAGGCACTTAGCTTTTGCGCTAATTCTTGCCTTACTATTTCAGCACCAGCGCTAAGCGCTTCAAGCTTACCTCTTGCGACAGAACGGGGCAGTGGCGCCATACCGCAGTTAGTACAAGGGTAAAGCTTATCGGCATCCACGTATTTAAGGGCTTCACGTAATGTAGCGGCGACTTCTTCTGGCGTTTCTATTGTGTTGGTGGCTACATCAATAGCGCCAACCATCACCTTTTTGCCCTTGAGCAATGAAATAAGCTCAATAGGCACGTGGGAGTTATGGCATTCTAACGACACCATATCGATATTCGACTTTGCAAGTTTTGGGAAGCTTTCTTCGTATTGACGCCACTCAGCGCCCAGCGTCTTTTTCCAATCTGTATTGGCCTTAATGCCATATCCATAGCAAATATGAACTGCGGTTTCACATTTTAGCCCTTCAATGGCGCGCTCAAGGGCGGCTATACCCCATTCATTTACTTCGTCGAAAAACACGTTAAACGAAGGTTCGTCGAACTGGATTATATTTACACCCACAGCCTCTAGCTCTTTCGCCTCTTGGTTTAGAATTTTGGCAAATTCCCACGCGAGCTTTTCGCGGCTTTTGTAGTGGTTGTCATACAAGGTATCAACCATAGTCATAGGGCCAGGTAGCGCCCACTTAATTGGCTGGTCGGTTTGGCTTCTAAGAAACTTAGCATGTTCTACAAACACCGATTTTGGCCGTGTGACCGCTTGTGTTACAACCGGTACGCTAGCATCATAGCGGTTTCTAATTCTTACCGTTTTTCGGCTCTCAAAATCAACACCGTCAAGATGCTCTATAAAGGTGGTCACAAAGTGTTGACGGGTTTGCTCACCGTCACAAACAATATCAATGCCCGACGTAGTTTGCTCTTGTAGCGTAACGCGTAAGGCGTCTTTTTTGCCTTCTTCAAGTGCTTCACCTTCTAATTTCCACGGCGACCATAGGGTCTCGGGCTGTGCGAGCCATGAAGGCTTTGGAAGACTGCCTGATATAGATGTTGGTAGTAGCTTTTTCATGTGATTTATTTTCTTTTAGTCGACAATTTGTATTAGTGCATCTGGGGCGAACCGTGCCGCCCCATCAAAATTTGATGGTTCAAACTGAACGCGTTGAACATTGCAATTCGTAAGTTGCGAATTGCCATTGTCAGAGAATTTATCTGGCGTAACTTGCCGTAAATTGCTCCAGCTTGTGCTGATAGGGCTTTAAAAAGTTCTCTTCAACAAATTTACCCTGTTCTACAGCTAAATGAGAACGTTCTTCGCGGTCGTAGACGATGCGTGTTAGCGAGTGATCGCTGTTTTTTAAGTTAGGCTTATAGTAAAGGCCTGCTTGCGCATTCGCGTTGTAAATCTCAGGGCGATAGATTTTCTGAAACGTTTCCATCGTCGCGATAGTGCTAATAAGCTCTAAGTTGGTGTAATCGTTTAACAAGTCACCAAAGAAATAAAATGCAAAAGGAGCTGCACTGTTAGGCGGCATAAAGTAACGCACATTTAAGCCCATTTTTTTAAAGTACTGTTCCGTTAGCGACGACTCATTAGGCTGATATTCAAACCCCAATACAGGGTGCTGGTTTTCGGTTCTACGGTAGGTTTTGTTGTCTGAAACGCTTAAGCAAATAACTGGCAGCTTAGAAAAGTGTGCTTTATACGCGTCAGAATTCACGAAGTATTTAAATAGCTTACCGTGTAGGTCGCCGAAATCGTTAGGCACACTGAACGAAGACTGGCCGCGGTTGTGATTAGACAGGCGTACGCTGAAGTCATAGTCACGAACATAGGAAGAAAAGTTGTTACCGACAATACCTTGTGTGCGCTTGCCGGTCTCGGTGTCAATAATGTTGGTTTGCAATATTTCGATAGTAGGAAAGGTGTTGCCATTACCTTCTACATCAATATCTACAGATATAATTTCCAGTTCAACAGAATACCGATCGCCACTTAAATTATCCCAGCTAGCTAATGCATTGAAGCGATTATTAATCATGCTTAGGGCGTCCCGTAGGTTCTCCTTACGGCGCTCTCCGCGGGCTAGGTTTGCAAAGTTAGTGGTAATACGCGTGTTATCTGAAGGGCGATAATCTTCATTAAACTTAACGCTGTTAATGGTAAATGAAAATTCAGTGTTCACGTTTTTGTTCATGAGAATGCGCTTCTATTCCTAAAGTTAAACTGAGTATCGTCAATGCTGTAAAAGCAATGAGTACGTTATACGCTGTTTTATTTATGAATAAAAATGACTTAATTTCATTTTTGCATGAACGAATTTCATGAGTTTGTTGAAGCGATGGGGCATTTCCCTAAGCTCAGCAATTTAAACAATAATGCACCAGGCAGAGGTTGTTCTTCGCTAAGCTATCAGGAAGCTATAATTCCTGCGTGCGGCCTTCGCTGGAAATGTTGTGCTAAGCGCATCAATGATTGCGCAGTGCATCGATTAACTCGTCTTTGCTCATCGTAGAGCGACCTTCGATACCTACTTCTTTGGCTTTTTGATACAGCTCATCTTTGGTGCGTTCTTCGTATTTATTGGCTTTACCACCATCTTTAGACGGCGTTTGCTGACTATTTGCCTGTGCATTAGCGATACGTGCAGACTTTTCTTTACTGTAGCCCTCGTCACGAAGTGCCTCATACGTGTCATCGTTCTTAATTTGATTACCGTGATCCTTAGCCATGTTTAACTCCTGTTGTACAAAGTAAGTGAATAAATCATGTGTTGTAGTGATTCTTACTCGGTATTTGAGCAGATGGTTTACGTTTAGTTATCCAATACTGAGTATTGGAGATACCACCAAATGAGAGTAGCTTGAGGCGGCAGCTGGGACTGTAAAAAATGTCATTCATCGCAAACAGTAAACTGGTTCCGAGAACACTGCACCGTTATGTACCGGCTTAACACGTTAAAACTTCTTATGTTGTCAATTTTAGTGCGTTTCATGCACGCAAAAAGTGCATTTGGCTCAATGGGTTAGGTGTTTTCCGCTATTGCGCACCCAAAATTAAGCCTTTAGTCTAAAGAGAATCTAGATGGAAGGCAGAGCGAAATATGAATAAAAACGTACAACAAACCTCGGTGAATTCTTCACGTCGTAATTGGTTAAAATCAGTGGGCTTAGGAGCAGGTGCGGTAGCGCTAACGACGAGTGTCGACAGTATTATGGGCGACCTACGAGCGGCCGGTATGCCAACCGAACACTTTCCATCTGCAACCCCTAATGTAAATGACGGTCTTGTTCGTTTATCGTCGAATGAAAATGCGTTTGGCCCGTCTAAAAAAGCGGCAAAAGCCATGCAAAGTGAGCTTTTGAATCTTGCTCGCTATACCGATGCTACGGTTGAAGTGTTAGCGCAGAAAATTGCCAAACAAGAGGGTGTCTCTGCCGATCAAATCGTTATCACGAACGGTTCTTCACCTATATTATTTGGTTATGCCGACTGGATCACGAAAAACGGTAATAAGCTGGTAACGTCTATGGCCACTTACGAAGGTGTACCGCGAGGCGCTGAATTTATGGGCGCCGATGTTACTTACGTACCCCTTGCTGCCGATATGACTTTCGATTTAGATGCAATTGAAGCAGCGGTAACTGAAGATACCACTGCGGTTTACGTGTGCAACCCGAACAACCCGACGGGTAGCGTGGTAGATGCAGCCAAACTTACCGCTTTTGCAAAACGCGTGTCGAAAAAAGCACAGGTATTTATTGATGAAGCCTACATTGAAATGTCTGATGCTTACCCGGCTAATGTGCAATCGAAGCTAGTCGCAGAGGGGCACAACGTGGTAATTTGCCGTACGTTTTCGAAAATTCACGCCATGGCAGGCCAGCGCTTAGGTTATGCCATAATGCCGTCTGAGCAAGCTAAAACCATGGGCGGTATGTTGCGAATGGGCGGTGTGAACTACTTGGCACTCGTGGCAGGTATGGCAAGTATGGACGACCATGCAAACCTAAATACCATGCGTTCACGGATTAAAACCGAGCGTGACAAATTAGTAAACGTAGCTAAAGAATTGAAGCAGCCTTATGCGCCGAACCCTCAAGGTAATTTCATTTACATGGATACGGGCATGCCGCACGATAAATTCGCGGAAAAAATGAAAGCCCAAGGCATAAAGGTTGTAGGGCGCACATGGCCCGGTTATGACTCATGGTCGCGCATCAGCGTAGGCACGCCCGCAGAAACAGATGCTTGCGTTAAAGCATTAAAAGCAGTACTTGCTTAAAAAAAATAATAACACCTAGCGCAGAAAAAAGGCTGAGCACAAATTGTGTTCAGCCTTTTTTTAAAATCTCCAAAGCGCTAACCAACGCAGCTTTTCGAATTATAGCATCGCGCTTATCACACGAACAAAGCGCTATCTCTAGCGGTTATGCAGCAGCCCAGGTTTTAGTTAAAAGCTTATCCACGCTTAAACTGGCCGCCGCTGCTTTTAATTTCGTTCTTAAACCTCATTTCTCGATAGCAAAGGTTAAGCCCGCTTTTTCCTCCAAGCGGCTAATTAGCTTATCGCCAAAGGCTGCCGCTGGTGTAAAAAAGCCGCCTTGCAGGTTAACGTCTTTACACAAGCAAAGGGCCGATTCTGAAATCATCTTGCTGGTAGAGCCATAGCCTGGGTCTTTGTCGCCTTTTACCGATATCGCAAGCATATCGCCATTGGTGGCTGTGCCCACAAACATTACATCGTAAAATCCGTTTTCACGCTCTTCTTTGCTTGGACCTTCACCAGGTTTAGGGCCATCATCGCTGGCAAGCGACTTATCTTTTGCTACGTGATTCGCCATGGCTTCGCCTTTCTCGCCAGGCCCCGTCATCATCATTTCATCGTACTGGAAGTTTTTACCGTAAGCGTATTCTGCTAGGTAGTTAGAGCGGTGAACGTTCTTAGTATTGATAGCCGCCATAATAAATGGCGCAACCCATGTACCTAATTGTTCATCGAAATAAGGCTTGTTGCCGTCTGGCTGTGGCTGATTTGAAGCGCCGTCGGTTAACGAATGCGGGTTAACAAGCGCCGCCATTACCGACTTATCTTTGTGCGCTGCCGCCATGGTCGCTTTTAAGCTGGCAGCCGTGCCACCAGAGAAGGTTCCCTGCATCTTGCGAACGCGACCTTTAACGTATTCAATCACGTCGCCAGTTTGCTTTTTAGCATGCGCTTGTAAGTAGTGAACACCTAAGTCAAACGGTACTGAGTCGAAGCCGCAAGAAAATACAATGTTTGCGCCAGTTTCTTTGGCCTTCGCTTCGTACTTCTTGATCATTTGGTGCATCCACGCTGGCTCACCGCATAAGTCTGTATAGCCTGTGCCATTGTCTACACACGCAGAAAGCAATTTTTCGCCATAAATTTGATACGGGCCTACAGTGGTAAGTACCACCGCTGTGCGCTTGGTCATGGCATCAAGTGCTTCAGCGTCGTCGCCGTCTGCTACAATGCTAGCAACGCTATCGCTAATGCCTAATTCTTGTTTTAGTTTGTTAAGCTTGGCTTCGTTACGACCTGCCACTGCCCATTTCACACTGCTGTCGCTACCATACTGAGCTTGAAAGTACTCCGCCACTAACTGGCCTGTAAAACCTGTAGCACCAAAAATAACTACATCAAATTCGCGTTCGTTACTCATTGTTTTATCCTGTTTTATTTCGCTTCGGCAGTTCTCGCCAATCTATTATCCCAATATACGCACTAGTGCCGATACCTATCATTTTTTTAGGTAATATTTGTCTATTCACGAAATTAAACGAGGGGCATAAAGCCATTAGCCTAATGATTCAACGAACTTTGCTAGCCGCGACAGGCCTTCATTCAAACGTTCAATGCTGGTAGCGAAAGACAGCCTTACGTACTGATCAGCATTGTGTTCGCCAAAATCATTACCCGGCGTAAGCGCCACATAATATTGCGAGAGCAGGGCATCACAGAATTCGATAGCACTTATGCCTGTATGTTTGATATTGATGTAAGCGTAAAACGCGCCGTCAGGCTTTGCATCTAAACTAAGCCCCATATTTTGAAGTGCATCAAAAACAAGAGTTGCACGCTCTATCAGCGTATTGCGGTTTTGCTCGCACTGCGCCAACGCTTCAGGGGTAAAGCACGCAAGTGCGGCTTTTTGAGAAAGGGTAGAGGGGCAGATAAACAAATTCTGCGCGAGCTTTTCAATGACGGGTGTCATTGCTTCAGGCACTACGCACCAACCAAGACGCCAACCCGTCATACCAAAGTACTTAGAGAAACTGTTAATGACTACCACGGTATCTTGCAAGTCTGCGCTGGCAAGCACGGTTTGAAGTTTAGTGTCGGTGTTGTGGGTTGCTTGGGAATCTGTAGAATCAACATCGGCAGAAAGCGAAAGATCTAAGTAAATTTCATCAACAATTAAAAAGCCACCCTTGGCTTTGCAGTATTGTCCAATCTTATACAGTTCGTCTTTATCTATCGCCGTGCCTGTTGGATTGGCTGGTGTGGCGATAAGTACACCTTTGGTGTTCTGCTTCCAATTGTCTGCAACACTTGCTGCGGTTAGCTGAAAATTATCCTCACTGCGTGTTGGTACTAGCGTTACCTCTGCGCCAAATGCGTTTAAAAAGCGTCGATTACACGGGTAAGACGGGTCGCCCAAAATCACGTTGTCGCCTGGCTCAACCAATGCTGCGCTTGCCAAAAGTAACGCACCAGACGCGCCAGCGGTTACGACCACGCGTGAAGGGCTTATCTTTACGCCGTGTTTAGTTTCGTAAAAGCTAGCAACTGCTTGGCGTAGTTCAGGAATACCCAATGCAGAGGTATAGGGAAAATCAGGGGTGTCCATGCTTTCTTTCATTGCCGCAAGTACGGGTGCGGGTGCGCCGAAATCAGGCTCACCAAGATTTAGTCGAATAACGTCTTTACCTTGCTGTTCAAGTACTGTGGCTTTTTCACCGTAGGCCATGGCGAGAAACGGAGAAATAGCGGTAGCGCGAGAAGTAAACTTCAAAATTAAACCCTTCATAGTTTGAGCTGTTAAATCGATAACGCAATTAGGGCTTACTCTTGGTTGTGATTCAAGTAAATTCTTTAGAGAAAAAGAAACTCGCTTAGTATGCCAGGCGCGTTAAAACGATGAATTACCATGGGCAAACGTCACCACATAGGGTAGGCTAGAAACTCACAATAATAAGGACTAACTGCATGCTGCAATTGAACATTTTTCATAAAGCGGCGCGACAAGTAAAAGCTTCTGGCAAATTTGCCATTGCGATTACGCTATTGTTTGTCGTGTCTACGTCTTCAGCTTGGGCAGCGTTACCAAGCATTGGTGAATTCACCAGCGATATGACCAAAAAAGATGGTTTAATCCCCGTTTACTATGACGATGAAAGCGACAAAGTTTACTTGGCCGTGCCTACAAGCGATGCCGAATATTTGTTCCAAAGCAGTTTGCCTTATGGCGTAGGTTCAAACGATATAGGCCTTGATCGCGGGCAGTTGGGTGATACGCGCTTAGTCAGCTTTGAAAAATTTGGCAATAAGGTTTTATTAAAGCAGCACAACACCAAATACCGCGCGGCCCACGGCAGCGACGCTGAAAAGCAGAGTATTGATGAGGCTTTTGCAGACTCGGTCATAGCTGGCTTTACGCTGGTGGCTAAAAACGACAGCGCCAGCCTTATTGATTATACGCCTTTCTTGTTAAGTGATATTCACGGCATTGGCAACCGTATGGCGCGCACCAACCAAGGTAGTTTCAGCGTAGATAAAATGCGCAGTGGCGTATACTTACCTAAAACCAAAGGCTTCGAAAAGAATACTGAATTAGAGGCTTTAGTCACTTTTGCTGGTAAAAAGCCGGGCGAATACGTGCAGCAAGTTACGCCCGATCCAGAAAGTGTGACGGTTCACTTGCATCACTCGTTTGTGGCACTGCCAGACGATAACTACACACCCAGAGAGTATCACCCATACTCAGGCTACTGGAAGTTCAGTTATTTCGATTACTCAACACCTATCAACGAGCCTACTGAACAGCGTTTTATTACCCGCCACCGTTTACACAAGAAAACACCTCATGCGGCGAAGAGCGAAGCAGTTGAGCCTATTGTGTATTATCTTGACCCAGGTATTCCAGAGCCGGTAATGACCGCGCTTAAAGAAGGCGCAAGCTGGTGGAACCAAGCCTATGAAGCCGCAGGCTATAAAGATGCGTTTCAGGTCAAAGTACTGCCTGAAGGTGCCGACCCTATGGACGTGCGCTACAACGTGATTAACTGGGTACATCGCGCAACCCGCGGCTGGTCTTATGGTTCGTCGGTTGTCGACCCACGTACGGGCGAAATTATCAAAGGTCACGTTACTTTAGGTTCGCTGCGTGTAAGACAAGACTATTTAATCGCCCTTGGCCTAACCAGCCCGTTTAAAGAGGGTAATACCGACACCACTGTGCAGCAAGAAATGGCGCTAGATCGTATTAGGCAGTTGTCTGCTCATGAAGTAGGGCATACGTTAGGCATAGCACATAATTTTGCAGCAAGTGAAAACAACCGTGCGTCTGTGATGGATTATCCCCACCCCAAAATTAGCATTAAAAATGGCAAAATAAGCCTGGAAAGCGCTTATGACAAAGGTATAGGCGCATGGGATATACACGCCGTAGCATATGGTTATCAAGACTTTACCAGCGACGTAGAAGAAGCCGAAGCCTTGGCAAAGATTATCGTAAAAGGTCGCAACGAAGGTTTAAGCTTTAAGTCAGACCCAGATACCCGCAGCAGCCGACATGCATCAGCAAACGGCCATATGTGGGAAAATGGCAGCAACCCACTAGATGCTTTCGATGAAATTTCACAAGTGCGCGAACAGGCATTAGCCAACTTAGGTTTGGACACCTTAAGCCCAAGCAGCAGTTTGTCGTCCCTTGAAAATGCTTTAGTGCCTATTTACTTACTTCACCGTTACCAGTTAGAAGCCGTAGCAAAGCAAGTAGGCGGTTTAGTTTATGAGTACGAGCGCAAAGGCGACTATACCCAGGCGCAGGGCCAGCAGTTTGTAGCACCCGCGGTGCAGCAACGTGCAATGCAACAGTTACTGACCGCTACTACCGCAGACTATCTCACTATACCTGAATCGGTACTCACGCTTATTCCACCTACAGCCTACGGTGACGACATTACTCGCGAGCATTTTAAGGGCAAAATGGGCTTAATGTTGGACCCTGTTTCTGCCGCTGCTTCGGCATCCAACTTTGCTTTTGAGTTGTTATTACACCCAGAACGCTTAAACCGTTTAGAGTGGCAAACAAGAAGCACTAAAGACCGACGCAAAAAAGTAGGTGTTTCCATGCTTGTGAAGCAGATACTTAGCGTACACTGGTATAAAAATAAGTCGCAAAGCCCATTAGCAAAACGCTTACAGCTAGTAGCGTTAAATGCAGTGATGAAAGCGGTAACTAGCGATAAGTTGGCGCCCGAAGTAAGAATGGAAGCTGAACTTGCTTTACTTGAATTTAGCGAATGGCTAGACGATAAGGCTGACGACAATCAGTATGAAATACTGAAACAGCAGTTTGATACTTATTGGGCCAGCAAAACATGGCCAAGTACCTTTGAAGTAGAACCGCTGCCGCCAGGTTCGCCGATTTAGAAAAGCTGATAATTAATGTTAGGGACAACGCAATTAGAGCAAAACCATAGCCCGAGTAACAAGCAAGTGCCGCAAAGAACCTTTGCGGCTTTGATCACTCCCTTACTCGCTGTGCTACTTCTAGTAACTGTTCCATTAGTAGAAAGTCTGCATGGCGGTGTGCTGTGGGGCTTAAACTACCATTCCCCCAAGTTCATGTCACAGGTCGGCGACGCGTTAGCCTTAGTCAAGCTCATAGCGCTTTGCGCAGGTGTGTACCTGCTTTTTACGCAGCACGGTATATTTAGGCTTCTTGTTAAAAGTAAATGGTTATCTATTGTTTTGAGCAGTGTTTTAGCAATAGTGGCACTCATTCAGATTGCGATAGGTTTAATAGGTGTACTGATTGATGCAACACTAGGAACTAACCGAGACTACTTTCATAAAGAATTTGCAATAGAAAATAATACTATTTACGTGTTTACCGCAGATCCAGGTGCCATGGGTACGGCCTACCATTATTTTTATTTAAAATGTCCACTTCCTTTAAACCGCTATAAGCTGGAGCTTATCGATAAAGCAAAGTGGGTAGGGGATGTAGAGCTTAAAGATTCTGATGACGGCTTTGATGTGTTTAACCAGCGTGATGAGTTTGGGTATCGAGTTAGTTTAGGTGGAGTAGGGTGTGGCTAGTTACCTTGTAAATTTACGTTGAGTAAGTGAAACCTTGTGTGGTAATCATTGAGTGATACTAAATGAGCCTGTTTGGGTTACTGAGCTACCCTCTCTCAATTACCGCGAGCGACTTTAATTGATTGTCAGCCGCCACCTATTAGTAATGGTAACGACACGAGATAACTGTAATTGCGGTATCGTCCACGGTATATACCAAACGGTTGGTGTCATCTATTCTGCGGGACCAGAAACCTGAAAGATTTTCTTTAAGAGGTTCCGGCTTTCCTATTCCATCAAATGGAGAGCGCTTAACATCGGAAATTAACTTATTGATACGTTTCAAGGTTTTCTTGTCTTGAGTCTGCCAATAAACGTAGCTATTCCAAGCTTCATCAGTCCATGATAACAACCTGTTACTCATCAATAAGTTCTCGCTGGGCCGTTTTTGCCGCTTTAAACTGTGCTATTGAACGATTTAAGTGTTCAGCGTTCGCTGGAGAACGAAGTAGATGAACGGTTTCCATAAGGCTGTTGTAGTAATCTAATGACATTACAACAGCATCTTCAGAGTCACGACGAGTGATTACTGTTGTATCTGCATCGTTGATTACATTGTCCAAAACGGCCTTTAGACCATTTCTTGCTTCGGTAAAAGAGACTATCCTCATTTTGCATCTCACTTGTACATTATATGGGACAAGTTTAGATCGGAAATGAGCACATGTACAGGATGTTGTGCATTACGGCGCCATGGCAGCTAACAGCTTATTACTTATACTTCATAGTAACACCCGCTTTCCCTTAAAAACTATATTCGGCGTGTTCATAGGAAAGAAAATGAGATGTCTGCTTTACGCCTTGAGTTCAATCGATAGGCACAACGCCGCCGTTCAATACAATAAATTGAACGGCATGACAGAATTCGAAAAATAAACCAGTAACTTGCGCGAGACGTTTCTACGTACTCTAATCAACCATGTTGTAATTAACGTTTTACTCCATCAACTTGCCTATAAAAACCTACAACTCCTTATAATTAGTAAACACCTTGTAAAGCTGCGTTCCGCTCAATACTGAAGCCGACGGGAAGTGCAGAATAGGGATCAAATCGCAAGGCGCTTCTAGCGTCCTGCTGCCGTTATCATTGTCTAGGTCATCTATATTTAAAATTTGCGCCAGCGGTTCGCCTTTTTTAACGCTTTGGCCGGGTTTTGCCATGTATTCCACCATGCCACCCCAGTTGGTGAACAGGGTTTTATAGTCTTTTAAATACACGCTTAAACGCTGCATCTCTTTGGGTTTAATATCACATTCGTGTAATACACCTTTGGCGTTTAGGTAGCTAAGAATACTGGTGGCATCTATATTACCCTCGTTAAAGTCGATAACCTCTTGGCTACCCATTTCCAAGGTAAAGGCTTCAACGTTAAAGCTAACTTCACGCTCTAAATTGCTCTTGATACTTTCCTGCAGTGTCCACCATGGGCAGAAGGTGGCTTCGTCTAATGCACCTGCAAATACGTTAGGTATAAAAATACAATGGGGGATGTTAAACAGCTTGGCGCTGTCTTTGGCGTATTCAGGTATATAAACGTGGCGGGTAGACACCGGCCCGTTGTGAAGGTCTAACACTAAATCGGCGTTTACCGCCATTTGCTGAAGCTTAAGGTTTAGCTGCTGCGCTAGGCCCAAACCCCACGGCTCGGCCAATTTGTTGTCGATAGCGTTCGACAAGTGCGCGCGAAAACGCTGCTTAATACCATCTATCGACTCTTCGCGTGTGACGGTTTTGGCGAAATGTTCTACTGCACCTTTGTCGAAGAAGTAACCCCGGTTCCAGTTTGTACCGTTTACAGGGTCGAAGCGGCCTAACGTGTACTCACCGGCTTTAATGTTAGTACCAATGGGATTACAGTTGGGTACTAGGATAATTTCACCGCAAATATCCATGTCTTTTAAGCGCTGAATAAGATGGTAAATAACCACGTTACCTTGCACTTCAGCACCGTGAATAGAACTTTGAATGTACACGGTGGGGCCAGGGCGCGCGCCCTTCATTCGATAAATTGGCACGTTCATGTTACGGCCAGACGCGTTTTGCGCCACTACCATGTGTTTTTTTACTACTTGGGTTGTCATTTAAATCAACCTATTTTCTGTTTTATTCTTTGTTTAAAGATGCTGCTTTTAAACACAGCTTTTATCATTAATGCTGCGGAAGTACGTATAGTTAGCAAGCACATAGCTCGCAGTTCACGCCTTTAGGTAGCTTCCAGTTTCGCCACTCGTGCGACAAAGCATCAAACGTCATTAACGTATTTTTAGGAATATTATCGAAATCCATCAGTACTTGCATGGCAAGCATTGCTTGGTAAGTACCAATAATATTTACTACTGGCGAGAATATACCTGCTTCAACACAGCTTAAATCGGGCGATGCAAATAGCGTTCGTAAGCATGCATAGCAACGGCTTTCACCGGGTATAGCTACGAAAAGCTGGCCTTCAAAGCGAATGGCTGCGCCCGATACAAGCGGAGTATTTAATTCAAAACACAATACGTTTATTAAATCTCGCGAGTCGGTATTGTCGGTGCAATCTAATACCACGTCGGCACCTTCTATAGCCTGTTTTGACGTTGGGGATAGCTCAGCTGCGTTAGGCGCTGAAAACGGTTCTGCTATTGCGGTAATGTCACAGTCGCTATTTATTGCGTGAAGTCGTGCTTTTGCAGCTTCTACTTTATTTACCCCGACATCTTGTTCGCTGAACAAGATTTGCCTTGGAAGGTTGGTGGCCTCAACCGTGTCGTGGTCTATAAGCGTAAGCGAGCCCACGCCGCTTGCGCAAAGGCTAGTGGCGGCCGCGGTGCCAAGCCCGCCAATACCAATGATACAGATATTGGCGTTTAGTAACGCTTCTTGACCGTCTAGGTCTATTTTGGGAAGCACAATATGGCGGTTATAGCGCATAGCCTGCTGATTAGTTAGGCTTTTAGACATAGTTTATGCCAACTTAGTTGTTGAATTCATGGCATGCACCCTTATAAAGTGATTACCAAATAGTATTTTGGCTGGTACTTTATCAAAAACCGCCAAAATGTCGCATATCAAATTAGGATTTCATATGTCAGCTGTCAGCCAACCCCTTAACATTGCCGTTCTTACTATTTCAGATACGCGCACCCTCGAAAACGACAAGTCAGGAGATTACCTGAAAGAGGCGCTTACCTCGGTTGGCCATAACCTTTACGACCGCGACTTAGTAAAGGACGATATTTATCAGCAGCGCGCCGTGGTGTCGAAGTGGATTGCTGATAAAAACATTCACACAGTATTAATTACCGGCGGTACAGGCTTTACCCACCGCGACTCAACGCCAGAAGCCATTAGCGTATTGTTCGACAAAGAAGTCGACGGCTTTGGTGAGCTATTCCGCCAAATTAGCTATGAAGAAATTGGCACGTCTACGATTCAGTCTCGTGCGGTAGCTGGCTTTGCAAACAATACCGTTGTTTTCTGCTTGCCAGGTTCAACCGGCGCGTGTCGCACGGCGTGGGAAAAAATCATTGCTAGCCAGCTAGATGCCGACTTTAGGCCGTGTAACTTTGTAAAGCACTTGGTGGAAGCATGAGTACCTTTAGTCATTTAAATGCTGGTGGCGAGGCCAACATGGTAGACGTTAGCGACAAAGACGTTACTAAACGCGAAGCTACAGCAGAAGGTTTTTTATACGTAAGCGAAGACGTTATTCGCCAAATCTCTGAAGCAAAAATCGCAAAAGGTGATGTATTCGCTGTTGCTCGAGTAGCGGGTATTCAAGGGGCGAAACGTTGCGCAGATCTTATTCCACTTTGTCATCCTTTAGCGCTATCGAAAGTGGATATTAACTTTGACGTTCAAGCTGATAAAAACCGTATTAAAGCCACTTGCTATTGTAAACTAAGCGGTAAAACCGGTGTTGAAATGGAAGCGCTCACGGGCGTAAATGTGGCGCTGTTAACCTTGTTTGATATGTGCAAAGCCATCGACCCTGGCATGCACATGGAAGGGGTCCGGGTGCTAGAGAAAAAAGGCGGTAAAACCGGCCACTGGCAATCTGATCGGCAACAGGCTTAGTTACCCAGTAAAAACGTTGGAACAAAGCTAGCGCTTGCACGTAGACGTGTACAATGACGTTAACGGAATATACCAAAAGGCGAACCATGCAGATAACGGTTAAAACATTTGCGCAAACCCGAGAGATCACGGGTGAAGATAATATTGCGCTTAACCTAAGTGATAGTAGCACCATTGAAGCCGTGATATCGCAGCTTAAAACTCGCAGCGACAAGTGGACATTAGCCTTAGAAGGCAGTGTGCTGACTGCCCGTAATCAAGAGCTTTGCGATACCGATACCGTACTTAGCGATGGTGACGAGCTGGCGCTATTTCCACCTGTAACTGGGGGGTAGTTATGTTCGCACTTGTTCAAGATGCAGATTTCGATCATGGCGAATTGTATGCTCGTCTAAAGCAGTCGGCAGACGAAAGAGCAAGCGGCAATACAGGCGCTATTGTTACCTTTACTGGGCTAGTGCGAGATTTCAATAACGCAGGCGATATAGACGGCATTGAGCTAGAGCACTACCCAGGTATGACAGAAAAAGCGCTGATGAAGCTGGTTGAACAAGCGGTAGTACGTTTTTCACTGAACAGTGCTGGCGCGCTACACAGAGTGGGGCGCATTTATAATAACGAGCAAATTGTATGGGTAGGTGCTGCTGCCCAACATCGCCAAGCGGCGTTTGATGCCGCCAGCTTTTTAATGGATATGCTTAAGCAGTCTGTCCCGCTTTGGAAAAAAGAGTTTAAAGGCGATAACTCTGAGTGGGTTGCTGCAAAAGCGTCTGACGATAAAGCGGCGCTTAAGTGGATGCTTAAAAAATAATGGCGGCTGTAGGTTTTAAGCGCTTATTAACAAGGCGCTATCCTTTCGTTTTTAGTTTCGTGAGTAGTATATTCCGCGCTTGCTCTATGCGATTTATAAGCGTGTCTGTTTTCATAAACGTGGTAGTTTTAACAAGCGCTAGCGCCGTTGCTAGCGCTACAGAAACGGCCAGCTACACAAAAAGTGCGAAACTCTTCACTAGTGCCGATAAGCAAAACCCTTCATTACCGGTTAAACGGCACGATAAAATTAACGTTGCCGTAGCGGCAAACTTCGCTAAACCTTTAAAACGCATTGCCCAGCAGTTTACGCAGCTTACGGGCATAGACGTGGCGGTAACCGTGTCCTCTAGCGGTACGCTGTACGCTCAAATTCAGCATGGAGCCGCGTTCGATGTGTTTTTATCGGCAGACCGTGCCAGGCCACAGGCACTGGTTAACAATAATCTAGTACACGAAAGTAATGTGGTAGATTATGCTAAAGGCAAGCTGGCGTTTGTATATACCGGTAAGCTGCCAGCTAACGCTAACGCTAACGCTAACGCTAATGGCTACGAAAGCGTTCCCAGAGAAGCTCGGCGCACGGCTGAAAATCAGCAAGGCGGAGAGCAGAAAACGCAGGCTGGCGGGCAAAGTAAGCCGCTTGAGGGTAAGATAAACGCACAACTTTCAAAACAGCTTAGTCAACAGCTTATTCAGTTAACTGATACCCCAGGTAGCAAAATTGCCATTGCTAACCCTAAACTGGCGCCTTACGGCGAAGCAGCGCAACAAACCCTACAAAACTTATCGCTATGGCAGCACGTTTTACCGCACAGAGTGATGGGTAAAAATGTACTGCAAACCCTGCAGTTCTATTCCACCGGCAGTGTTAGAGGAGCGTTTGTGGCATATTCGCTGGCGCTTGATTTACCGAATTTGAATTCGCCAACCTCGGATAAAAGCTTCGCTGACGGCAAGGGCGCTACAACGGTTATTATTCCTGTACCAGAAAACTTATACCAACCGATTGTTCAGTCGCTTGTAATTAATGCTAAAACGGCAGCAACACTTTCGCCAAACGCGTTTGATGTGCAAACTGAAACCCGAACCCCAAATCAAGCCAAAACAAGTGGGCTAACTCGGTTTGATATGACGAAGGCCGAAGGCGTATCATCGCCGAGTTTGTTCGTGCAGTATTTGCTGTCGCAAAGGGTACAGCACGGGTTAGCCGAGTGGGGTTACCAGCCTGCGTTGCTCGACATACAAACCCATGCAGAAAGGCAAATAAAAAATAGCGCTAACACACCGGTAAAGGCTGCTTCTGAAATAGGCAGCCTAACTGGTAAAGCCGGCAGTTTAGATGCCCATGGGCGTAATCGCTTTGAACTTAACGGTGCGCATGGATGAACGCGCTTAGCGAATTCTTTGGAGTATATGCTTTTGACGCCATTTGGCTTACGCTTAAGCTGGCGCTAATCACCAGTGGCTTGCTGTTGCTTGTTACCTTACCTTTAGCATGGTTTTTAGCGAACTGGCATAGTAAAGCCAAGCCGTTTGTTATGTCGGTGTTGGCACTGCCGTTAGTGCTTCCACCTACGGTACTGGGGTTTTACTTACTCATTGCATTCTCACCGCAAAGTGCTTTGGGTCAGGGGTGGCATACCTTAACGGGAAGTAATTTGGCCTTTAGCTTTGAAGGTTTGGTGTTAGGTTCGGTTCTCTATTCTTTACCGTTTGCGCTTCAGCCCCTTTATGGTGGCTTTTCTCAATTAGACTCTCGTTATTTAGATGTGGCTAAAACGTTGGGCTTTTCGGCAACCGAAGCATTTGTGAGAATTGTATTACCCTTAAGCAAAGCGCCCATTATCGTTGCCTTGGGGTTAAGCTTTGCCCACACCATCGGTGAGTTTGGCGTGGTGCTTATGATAGGCGGAAATATTCCTGGCGAAACTCAAGTGCTCTCCATAGCCCTTTACGAGCAAGTCGAAGCGTTGGAGTACGAAAAAGCGCATAATCTTGCCATAGCACTTTTGGTATTCTCGTTTGTGCTGCTAGCTGCCCTATACCGTTTTAATGGCATTGCGAGCCATTTCGGCAGCAGGTCACAAATACCTCGTTCCGCCCCAAGCAAGGGCGAGGGTTGATATGGAAATTCACGCTTTCTTGCCTAACAGAATTGATGCCCAAATAACGCTTCATCCCGCAAGCCGTTTCATTGGCGTTACCGGCCCTTCCGGGGCGGGTAAAAGTAGCCTTTTTCGGGCTTTAGCCTGCGTAGAAAAACGCGCCAAGGTGGCTAAATCATGGTCTTTTGAAAAGATAGGCATCGTGTTTCAGCAGCCCATGTTGTTTCCGCATACTAACGTGCGGGGTAATTTAGCCTTGGCGCAGCGTCATGCTAGCCCCAACGCCTTATCAGTAGAGGCGTGTGTAAAAGGGTGTTACTGCGAGCACCTTTTAGAAAAGCCTATTGATTCACTATCAGGGGGGGAGGCACAGCGTGTGGCGATAGCGCGGGCTTTGGTGAATGGCCCTTCCGTTTTATTGCTAGATGAGTCACTAAGCGCCATCGATATTTTTACCCGGCGCAAAATTTATCAGTTCTTAAATACTCTGTGTGTGTCTGGCCAGCTTACTTGCTTTGTTATCTCTCATGATTTAGATGATTTAGCACTCTTTAGTGATGAACTGGTTTATGTAGAGCAAGGTAAGGTATCGCTTTGCGGTGCGACAACAGATGTGCTTTCTCAAGTATTCGAAAAAGAAGGGGTTGCAATACCTTCAGCCGTATTAGAGGGGCATAAGTGCTCTGAAAGCGTTACGCAAGTTGAAAATATGCACGGCATAGCCCGAGTTATGGTTGCAGGTCATGAGGTATTTGTTACAGAAGAAGCAATATCATACACGGAAAATATTAAGAGCGCTTACAGGGCACACAGCATTACAGAGGTGAGTAACCCAGAGCAGGATAACGGGCCTGCGCCAGTACGTTTTGCGGTAAAAGCCTGCGATGTGAGCATAGATATTAATGTGGGAGGGTTTAACAGCGCGAGCACGGTTAGCATTTTAAATGCGCTACCTTGCACGATAACAAGTATTGAGCCTGTACGGCTCACTTCTAGCCAAAACAAAAAGTCGCATCAGCAAGTTACATGGGGCGGTAAAGTGCTTTTGAAGCTTATTTTAGAGAATGACAGCCAAGCACTTTACGCAAGTATTAGTCATATTTCTTTATCGCGCCTTAACTTAAATGTTGGCGATAAAGTTATTGCCCGGTTTAAATTGCCTTAGAGTAATTACTAAGCGTTTCAGTCGCATTTAGGTAGGCATCAAAACGGGCACATACCGCTCTAATAAATATCCGAGCATGTTCTGGTACCCGTATGTGGTGCGCCGAAATTTCAATGATTCCATCGTCTGCAAGACGCTCTAAATTACTTAATGCTTCTGAAAAGTACTCGTCAAAAATAATATGATGCTTGCTGGAAATACTCTGTTTATCTACAGACAGGTTGCACATCAAGCTTGATATTACATCACGACGAACGAGGTCGTCTGGTGTTAACGAAAGCCCAACTTTGGCTGAGGGTAATTGTCTGTCTATACGTTTATAGTACTCTTTCAAATCTTTGGCGTTTTGAGTAAAAGCATTACCTATTGTGCTAATAGCAGACACGCCGACGCCAATTAGGTCGGTATCTCCGCGCAAAGTATAGCCTTGGAAGTTTCGGTGAAGCTTACCTTTGTGCTTAGCGATGGCGAGTGAATCGCTGCGTAACGCAAAATGATCCAGCCCAATCATTTCATACCCCACTCTTTTAAAGCCATTTACAGCAAGGTTGTACAAGGCTGCTTTCTCTTCGCTACTAGGAAGAGTTCCTGGCGCAAACTTTCGCTGTGCGGCAAAGCGCTCTGGCAGATGAGCGTAGCTAAAGAGCGAGATACGGTCTGGCATCATTGCTTTAGTTGCAGCTATGGTAGATGCAAAAGTCTCTTCTGATTGGTTAGGCAGGCCGTAAATTAAATCCAAATTCACCGATTCGAAACCTAAAGTACGGGCTTCGGACACTAAATCTGCGATATGCGAAGTACTTTGAACACGGTTTATTGTTTTTTGCACGTTGTAGTCAGTGTCTTGAAGGCCAAAGCTGATACGGGTATAGCCCAAGCCCCTCAGATTTTGTAAATAGGTTTTATCAACGTTTCTTGGGTCTAATTCAATAGATAATTCAGCGCCTACTTCAAACGTGAAATGTTTTTTCAAAAGGTACATTAAAAAAGTGTGCTGAACTTTATTTAAAAAACTGGGCGACCCACCGCCTAAATGCAGCGAAACTACAGGCTTATCGTCTGCTAAATAACGCTTAGAAACTATCTCTTTTTCTAAGTAGTCTAAATAGTCGTCTGCCTTTTCGTTGTGCCGAGTCACAAGTTTGTTGCAGCCGCAGTAATAGCAAAGCGTTTTACAAAAAGGAATGTGCACATACAAACTCACGGCTTTCGCTTTAGACACGGTTAGCGCGTGAGGGGATAAATCTTCTTTTAGCGATTCGAACTTAAGTGCAGTAGGGTACGAGGTATAACGAGGTGCATGTTGCGCATATTTGGTTATAGTGGAATTATCGCGAAGTTGTTTTATAGCAATGGTGTTCATTTTTTATCTACACTTATGTTGAACCATCTTGGTGGTTATTCACCAATATAGATTTAGCATAATGAATAAGGCAGGGGCTTGTTTTGATCTACTTCAAGGTTTTTGCGTTAAATATAGTTACAGTTTTGCTTATGCCCTTAATTCTGGTACAGGGGCTTTGGGTTCGCAAAAAAAACGCAAGTGCTGCCTGAGCCTAGGGGGGAGCGGGTATTTGCCGCTTTTAAAAACATTAAGGCAACATCAAATCGTGTTTTAGTTGTGGGCGACTCAGCGGCCGCGGGCGTTGGGGCTGATACACAGCACCGTGCGCTATCAGGGCTGCTGTATGCTGGCTTGTCTAAGCATAGCCCCACCCACGTATCGCTACATGCCAAAACGGGTTATAAAAGTGAAGATGTGATAGCGCTTCTACATGGACTACCTGCTGAAAGCTTCGCATCAGCATTGGTTTCTATTGGTGTAAACGATGTCACTAAGTTTGTTTCGATAGCCCGCTGGCGAAAAAATATAGAAATTGTGCATAAGCTCTTAACCCAAAAATTCGACTGCCAACGAATCGTGTTTACCGCGCTGCCACCAATCCACAGTTTTCCCGCACTACCCCAGCCTTTGCGGGCGCTACTTGGGTTAAGGGCGCTTCTGCTAAATCAAGTGCTTGAGCAGTGTGTTGTAAATTGGGCTAACACTGAAGTGCTTTATGTACCAGCGCTTAAGGTAACGGGTTCGGTTCAAGGTGTTCAGCAAAGTGGGCTAATGGCAGAAGACGGCTTTCACCCGTCTGCAGAGGGATATCAACTGTGGGCACAGCATGCGCTAGAGCGATTAAAACGATAATTTATTTTTCTACGGCAGCTCTAAATAAAGCATCCCTTGGGGTTGAAGTTTCTTTTAGTAACCTCATTTTGTTACCAACCTTATCTAGTTACTAACCTTAACTAAGTAATAACGATTTCAATAAAAGAGAGCAAATATGCAGAAAGTGACCGTAAATATGGTGTCCGATGTGGTTTGTCCGTGGTGTATCGTAGGGTACCAGCGTTTACAAGAAGCCATTAAAACGCTTGACGATATTGAAGTCGACATTAAGTTTCACCCCTTCGAGCTAAACCCAAACATGCCTGAAGAAGGACAGAACTTACGTGAGCATATAATGGAGAAATATGGCATTGGTGCAGAACAAAGCGCGCAGAATAGAGCACGTCTTGTAGAAGCAGGCAAAGACGTGGGCTTTGCGTTTAATTTCGACGACGACTCTCGCATGCAAAATACCTTTAAAGCCCATCAACTTATTCACTTTGCAGCCGAGAAGGGGCTTGAAGAACAGATGAAGCTAAGTTTGTTTAGCGCTTATTTTACCGATGGCAAAGACATAAATGATAATGCCGTGCTAGTAAAGCTTGCCGCAGGGGCAGGGCTTGATAAGTCACAGGCCAGCGAAGTGCTAGAAAGCGGTAAATACGCGTCTGTTGTGCGTGAAGAAGAAACACTGTGGATGCAGCGAGGAATTCAAAGTGTTCCTACCTTTGTGATTGGCAATCAGGGCGTAGCGGGGGCACAAGAGCCAGCCACACTTGCGTCATTTATCAAAGAAGCAGCATCGCAGTAATAAGCAGTTTAAACAAGCGCTAGGGTAATTATGAGCAATCACGTTAATCATCTGCTGTCGCAGTGGCTACCGCTAAAAGATAAGCACAAGTGGGTGCTTGGTTTCATTTTTAAGACTGAGGGGTCTTGCTATCGAAAAGCGGGCGCCATGATGCTTTTCAGCGATGCGGGCCATCAACTTGGTATTTTAAGTGGTGGGTGTTTAGAAAGTGACATTGTTAAAAAAGCGCAGCGGGTAATGACTGATGGTGTGAGTCGCACGGCGGTTTACGATGATGAAGATGAAGAAGATATCGCCTTTAAATTGGGCGTAGGTTGTGGTGGCGTGGTGCACCTATCGCTTGTACCGGTTAACCAAGACAATCAGTACCTTTCTCTTGATGCGGTCAGTAAAACGCTAACAAATGGCGATGCGTGCGAGTGGGCCTGTACGGTAGACGGCACGCGAGGCGTGTGCGAGGCAGTAGAGTATTCGAATGCTAAACCAAGGAAGGCATCGCTTGAAACCATCAAGGGAATGCGTACTTTATCGGTACTAATGCTTCCGCCTATTCACCTGCTTGTTATTGGTGGGGGCTATGACGCTACCTTTATGACGCGCCTTGCCAGCCTTCAAGGGTATTTGGTAAGCCTTTGGGACCCAAGGCCCGCCCAAGCCAGAATTGAGCATTTCCCCGAGGTTAATTATTTAATAGAAGACCCATCTGTTGAAGGTTTGCGCTTACACTTAAGCGAGCATAACATTCAAGCTGCCGTGCTGATGTCGCACCACCGTGAAATAGACGCCAAAGCCTTGCAAGTACTGAGTAAACGCGCGTTAACCTATACGGCCATGTTAGGGCCCCTTCATCGCAAGCAAGAAATTATGGATTTAGCGGGCATTCAAGACACCGACTTTAGCCAGTACTTCGCCAGTCCCGCGGGCTTCGATATTGGTGGCGAACTGCCTGAGCACATTGCCTTGTCTGTGATAGCACAGTGCCACGCTGTTTTTCACACGAAACCTACGAATTTAAAGCGTTAAAACGTCTTTCTGAAAGTCACGCCAAAGCTTCTTGGTGCGCCGGGATAGGCCATGATTTTGCCGGTTTGTACCGGCACGTCGAAACCGCTTCGCGCAACGTACTGTTCATCGAATAGGTTGCGCGACCACGCTATGATTTCGCTGTCCCATTGAGTAATCTTCACGCGTAATCTTGCATTAAACTGCGAAAATGCGCCTGAGTATTTGTAAGGGTCGTTGGCATCATCAAGAAAAACATCACCTGTGTATTGATAGTCAATACTGGCGGTAAGCGGGTAATTACCAAGCGCAAAATGGTGGTTAAGCATCAGTGATAGAGAATTTTGCGGCTCGAACCCCACGCGATCGCCGTCTCTTGCACAAAACGGATCGCCAGGATTAACCCGGCCCGGGTCGTCGATGCCGGTATGCCAGGTGTAAGCCACCCAACACGTGCCTTGTTTAAACTCGTCAAAATTAGCAAGCGTGCGCGATGCGTTAGCGTGTAATTCTGTGTTTGATGTGATTAGCCACGTTGCTTCTAGCTCAATACCTCTAACCGCGATATCTCCCGCGTTTTGCAAGTTAAACCCGGTGCCAGTAAACGTGGTTGCCTGAAAATCTTGAATTTTTGTGTAGTGCGCCGCCGCATTTACCCTAAGGCCGACGTCCTCAAAGTCGTGTTTTATACCGACTTCAGTGCTTCGAGATTTTTCTGCGTTAAATAGCGGGCTTAGGCCCGGAAGAATTCTATCTGTGTTAGTCCCTCCCGCTTTATAGCCAGTGGCGAAGCTTGCATACGCTAAGGTGTTGTCTTGAGGGTGGTAAGCTAGCTTTACTGTACCTGTGAGCTGGTCATCTTCTATGCTTTCATTCAAATCTGGGCGGGGCATTACGGCAGCTGAGCCGAAAAAGAAGTAACCCCAGCCCGTTTGTTGGAAGGGGGCTATGGCGTTAAGCGAACTTTGTGAAGGAAAGTCCCCTTGCGCCAATGCGGCCCCAATTTCTTGCAAGCCAAGGAGAGCGATGTTGATATTCGGCCACTTTGTAGGATCTTGTTCCAGGCCATCAATCCCTGGCCCTTGTTCATCAAATTGGCCTTTAATTGTTTTCTTTTCTTGCGTAAATCGTAACCCCGAGGTCAGGGTTAGCATATCGCTAAACCGCCAATCGAATTGAGTAAACACTGCAAAACTGTCTTGCTCTTGATCTGCATTATGTATAAAAGCGGTGTTGGGTGGCGCTGGAGAAGCAGAAGGGGCAATAAGACCAGAGGTTAGCGCACTGAGTTCATCTATAGCGTTTGCTAATGGGAGTAAGTCACCTGCGACCGCATTAAAAAACACGCTGAAATCGGCCTGAGTTGTTGTATCAAAAGTAAGGTCTAAATTTTGACTGTAATAGTAGGCACCAATGAGTCCTTCAAGTACACCACTGCGATAGTGAAGCCTTAGCTCCTGAGAGAACGACTGTTGCTGCGCATCGTTGGTCGCATTAAGTAAATCCGCGTTAGAAAAGTCAGTATCTACCGAGTCTAGGCTGTCAAATGCCCGATAGGCACTTATACTTACTAAATGCCACGCCTTATTAATATCGAAATCAACTTGAACCGATAGGCCTTTATCTTCCATTTGAGATATGGGCGTTTGAGACAACGACGTATTGAAACGGTAAAAGTCTTCGCGCCCGTATACCGTGGCGTCGAAGGGGGGCTGTAAAAGTAACGCATCAGTACCGAACTTACCCTCTACTTGGTTTGCTTGTATATTGTTTTGGTAGGTAAGAGCGCCGCAGCAGCGTTCGTCTAACTCGCCATAGTCGGCAATTACCTTTACGCTAACGCTGTCACTAGGTGTATACAGCAACTGCGCTTTGATAGCAGAGCGATTTCGGTTGTTAAGCGTTTTTCCACTTTCTTTGTCTGTAATAAAGCCGTCGCTGTGCGACGTGAAGCCGGATAGGCGAAGCGCCAGAATATCTTCAACAAGTGAAAAGGACGAGCCGGCGCTTAAGCGCACAAGCGCATCGTTCCCGACAATAGCTTCAGCAAAACCGTCGCGATCGTTATGGGAAGGGGGAGTAGTGGTAAGTGTCATGGCCCCCGCAGCAGTATTTTTGCCAAACAAGGTGCCCTGCGGGCCGCGTAAAACTTCTATCGATTCAATATCGACTACATCATTGATAAGAGCATTCTGCCGAGAGCGATAAACGCCATCAACATAGAGTCCAACAGAAGACTCGAAACCAAAGTTTTGTGAAGAAGTACCGATACCTCGTATAGAAAAGCCTGAGTTAGTTACACTTTGGTTTTGAAACGCGCCGAAAGCAGGCACGTAATTTTGAAGGTCAAACACATCTCTGCTTACGGTTTCGACTAAATCCTTGCCAGATAACGCAGTAACTGCCACTGGCACATCCTGCAAATTCTGCGGTGTTTTCTGGGCATGAACAACAATGTGCTCAAGCGTGCTCGTAGTGGGTTGAGAAACATCATCAACTTCTGCATAAGCCAGAATAGGTATAGCCACGAGTAAAGGCGCACCCAATAGGTAAAATGTGATTTTATTTAACGTAGGTAGAGCAGGTGTAGGCGATTTCATTTTGTTTCTTTTGAGTGGGGAAGCCGTGCGCTTCCAGCAAAACTTATCACGACGAGGTCGCGTCCAATTGCGCGCAGTCCCTTACACTTTTCCTTTGTCTACATCCATACGACATCACTAATGCTGCATTAATATACAATCTTAAGCACTAAAATTGCACGTACTTGATCTCACCATGTCCAATTTTGTTTTGAACGTATCAAAAATGCTCAACTCGCTTCAGCGAATAGTTTCACCTGATGCATACTCATTCAAAATATCAATTAAACTTATATTGCTGTTTTCCTTAGTATGGTGAAAGCAAGTTAACATATTAATAACATCAGGCAGTGGTATGACAGACATCTACTTAGTGCGCCATGGTCAAGCATCATTTGGTAAAGCTAACTATGACAAACTTAGCGACTTAGGTGGGCAGCAAGCCATTTGGCTTGGGGATTATTTCAAACACCGCGATATTCATTTCGATGAAGTCTTCACTGGCGATATGGTGCGCCATCACGAAACCAAAGACGGCATAGCCGCTGGCCTAGCGTCAAACCGATACACATTACCCGAAGCATCGGTAAACAGTGCGCTAAATGAATTTAACTTTCAAGCCGTAGCCAAAGCGTACTTAATCCGTTACCCCGAAGCGAAAGTGCCGGAAGGGGCGTCGCCATCCGAATATTACCGGCTGCTCAAAAAAGCCATGATTGCGTGGTCGCAAGACGAACTTGCCCACGATCTGCTCGATGAAACTTGGGGACAGTTTGAAGATAGAGTGCATTCAATGCTCACTCACCTTAAAAGTACCGACGCTAAACGGGTATTAGTGGTTAGTTCTGGGGGCGCTATTGCCATGATGCTTAAACATATACTTGGCTACGATTCAGCCACGGTTGTGAATATGAACTTGCAGATACGAAACGCCAGTTTTTCGCAATGCTTCGCTAATGCGCGAGGTGTTCATTTAAATAACTTCAACAGCGTACCTCACCTGGATGTGACTGACAGGTTGCACGCCATTACCTACAGCTAAATGGGGCAATTATGAACTTTGAATATAATGAAAAGACCCAAGCACTTTTAGAAAAGCTAAAAGCGTTTATGAAAGACGAAGTGTATCCAATTGAAAAGGAATATATTCACGCCGTAGAAAATAGCTCAGCGACCAACGGCGAAGGTCGTTGGAAAACGCCTGAAATGATGCAAACGCTGAAACAGCGTGCCAAAGACGCCGGTCTTTGGAATTTGTTTTTACCAGAAGAGTACAAACCCTATGGTGCAGGGCTTACTAACGCAGAATACGCGCCCCTTTGTGAAGAGATGGGGCGCGTGCTATTCAGCGCTGAAATATTTAACTGTAGCGCACCTGACACCGGCAATATGGAAGTATTAGCCAAATACGGCAACGACAGTCATAAAAAGCAATGGCTAGAGCCTTTGTTAAACGGCGAAATTCGCTCAGCGTTCGCAATGACTGAGCCGGCTGTAGCATCGAGTGATGCCACCAACATTGAAACTTCGATAAAGCGCGATGGCGATGAATACGTGATCAATGGTCGTAAGTGGTACACCAGCGGAGCGATGAACGAAAACTGCAAAATTATGGTGGTAATGGGTAAGACAGACTTCGATGCGCCTCGTCACCAACAGCAGTCACAAATTCTGGTACCTATGGATACCAAAGGCGTAACCATTGTTCGCCCAATGGCCGCAATGGGCTATTACGACGAGCCTGTAGGTCATGCTGAAGTATTGTTCGAAGAGGTACGCGTACCGGCTGAAAATTTATTACTCGGTGAAGGGCGAGGCTTTGAAATAGCACAAGGCCGTTTGGGCCCGGGTCGAATTCATCACTGTATGCGCTTAATTGGATGCGCCCAGCGTGCATTAGACATGGCCTGTGAGCGTGTTGAACAACGCGTGGCGTTTGGTAAGCCGTTAGCTAAACAGCAGTCGATAAGAGAAAACATTGCGCAAATGCATTGTGATATTGAGCAAGCGCGGTTACTTACGCTAAAAGCGGCAGACAAGATGGACCGCTATGGGAACAAAGTGTCGCGAGACATCATTGCTGCCATCAAAATAGTGGCACCTACTATGGCGTGTAAAGTCATTGATCAAGCGATTCAAATGCACGGTGCGGCGGGAACCAGTCAGGATTTCGTGTTATCTGCTATGTATGCCTATGCACGCACAATTAAGTTGGCTGACGGCCCTGACGAGGTTCATATGATGCAGCTTGGGCGTAACCTGATTGCTGAAAAAATGCCTAAGGAGTAAGTGTGTCTCAAGACAATACTAAAAACGCCCATGCAATAGATTTGGCGGTGCTAAATTCATACCTTGCTAAGGCATGCCCCAGTGTTGGCCACGTAGAAAGTGCTGATAAGTTTGCAGGCGGACAGTCAAACCCAACGTTTAAGTTAACGACGGATAACGGCGTATATGTACTACGCCGTCAACCTCCGGGCAAACTGTTAAAATCTGCCCATGCGGTAGACCGGGAATTCCGGGTTATTAACGCTCTGCAAGGCTCTGATGTGCCGGTGCCTAAAGTGTACCATTTGTGTGAAGATACCAGCATTATCGGAAGTATGTTTTACATAATGGCCTTTGTTGAAGGTGACATTTACTGGAATAGTGCGCTACCTGAAATTGCGTCTTGTGCTACTCGCGGTGCTATGTACGATGAAATGAACCGCGTGCTGGCCGCGCTTCACAGTGTAGATATCGAAAATGCAGGTTTACGTGATTACGGAAAACCGGGCAGCTACTTTGAACGTCAGCTAAGTCGCTGGACAAAGCAGTACCGAGCGTCTGAATTAGAGCATATCGAAGAAATTGAAAGTTTAATTCAGTACCTCGAGTCGAATTTACCTGAAGACGATGGGCAGGTGTCTTTAGTTCACGGTGATTTTCGTTTAGACAATATGATGTTTGATATGTCTAACAACGAACAGCCAAAGGTTGTTGCCGTTTTGGATTGGGAGTTATCTACCCTAGGGCATCCGTATGCCGATCTAGCATACCAATGTATGCAGCTGCGCCTTCCGTCTGATATTGCGCATGCTGCTGGTCTAGGAGGGCTAGATAGGAAGCAGTTAGGCATTCCCAGTGAACAGGAATACATAAATACCTACTGCCAGCGCAGAGGTATTGACGCTATCGATAATTGGACGTTTTACCTTGCCTTTAGCTTTTTCCGATTAGCCGCTATTTTACAAGGTGTAGTAAAGCGCGCACACGAGGGTAATGCATCAAGTGAAAAAGCCATGCAGCTAGGTGCAATGGTGCGCCCGCTTGCGCAAATTGCCAATAAAACCATACACCATAGCGAATAAACGAAATATAACCCATTTAACGGCCTGTATTCGCTCAACTCAACTTACGGGTCGAACAAAAAACTGGAGACAGTATGAAAGCAATTGTATGTGAAGCCTTTGGTCCACTTGATGACCTTCAATTTAAAGATGTTGCAGACCCAGTAGTAAAAAAGGGCCATGTCGTTGTTAATGTAGAAGCGGCAGGGGTTAACTTTCCTGATGGGCTTTTAGTGCAGGGTTTGTATCAGATGCAGCCCGACTTCCCATTTATTCCGGGTAACGAAGTGGCGGGTACAATCACCGAAGTGGGCGAGGGTGTGAGTCATCTAAAAGAAGGTCAGCGCGTTATTGCGCTTTCTAACTTAGGTGGCTATGCAGAAAAAGCACTTATTCCAGCCACCCATGTTATGCCATTACCTGACCCTATTCATGTGAATGAAGGGGCAGCCCTTGTAACTGCCCATGCAACAGCGCATCACGCTTTGAAACAGCGCGCGAAGCTGCAACCTGGTGAAACACTGGTTGTAACCGGTGCTGCTGGTGGTACTGGTTTGGCGGCTGTGCAGATAGGCAAGATAATGGGCGCTAAAGTTATTGCCGTTTGCTCAACGGAAGAAAAGCTTGCCCTTGCTAAAGAGTACGGGGCTGATGTTTTAATTAACTACAAAGAAAAAGACCTAAAAGAAACGCTGAAAGAAGTAACTGGCGGGAAAGGCGCTGATGTCGTTTATGAATGTGTTGGTGGCGATACCTTTCACGCATGTAGCCGAAGCATGGCATGGGAAGGACGGTTACTTGTCGTTGGTTTTGCCGGTGGTGAGATACCTAAATTTCCGGTTAACCTTGCTTTGGTTAAAGGTTACTCAGTTATGGGCGTATTCTGGGGTTCGTTTACTCAGCACGACCCGAAAGGGTTCGCTGAAAATATGCAAGAGCTTCTTACCTGGTATGTGCAAGGCAAAGTTAAAGTGGTGGTAGATGAAGCGCTGCCATTAGAGCAAGCGACCAAAGCCATGGCTAAAGTTATGAATCGAGAGGTAAAAGGCAAGATGGTGTTAGTGCCTTAATGACGACGGTTGAGTGAGCAGTAGTAAAGACCGTGCGCTAGCACTGATTATGTTCTAAAAAAGCGTCTTATTAGCAATGGTTTAATCTATAGAAAAGCCTAAACACGACAGTGTGTTTAGGCTTTTTTGAACGTATCAAGGTTAAATTATTCGGGGATCAATTCAACATTTACTTCAGCATACAACCCTAAACTCGAACTGGTAGCTATCAATATTCGCGTTCTCCCATTTTGCTCGATTTTTATTAAGTTCATCGAGTGTATTACTCGAGTCGCTACCTCCGCATCCAAAAAGCAAAGTAGTGGCAATAAGTGTTGTCGCAAATCGTACGAAGCTTTTCATAACTGTCCTTGTTTTAGCATGTTTTAAATACTGCAGAGGGTATTCAGCAATTCAAAGGTGCTAGCAACCCTTTCGCAGTACTGTGTTGGCGAACAAACTTTTTAGATCAACGGGTTAAAAAAATCAGCTCACTTTTTATAATAGCACCATTGACTAAAAAGTGAATCGTTAACGAGAGGGGGAAAGTTGGTTGCTTTGTTCTGTTAAAGGAGCTTATTGAACCGATATACGTTAGAACATGAAGCGTGTCGTTTGCACGTAGTTAATGGCTTTTATTAGCGCAGCATTGCTTGAACTTTTTATTGCTTCCACATACACAGGGAAGGTTCCTGCCATATTTAACTTTTCCGCAGTCATCGTGCAGTGTGCCATCATGATACCGCCACGCGCCGTTTTCAACTCTAAAGTTGGAGGTTTCATGCAGCTGATACATTTTTTTATCTTCAAAATAAAAGGCTGTAAATTCAACGGTATCTGAATGTAAAGTAGCGCTTGTATTTGGCTCTGCGCTTTCTTCAGATTGCGCATAATGTACCTGAAGAGCAAACCACTTAGCGCCTTGAGCGCTTTGCGCTAAATCATCTACAGACAGACCTTGCTGTTTTTCTTGAGTATAGGTGTCGAGAATATAGGCGTATTGCGCAGTGGCGTAGGCAGAAAATCGCGAACGCATAAGTTGCTCGGCAGTAACAGGGGTTTTATCGCCTTTTATAAAAGGCTCGCAACATGCTTGGAAGGGTTTTGAAGAGCAACAAAAACAGCGCATAGGGCAACTCATAAATAACGGTGTACAAAACGCCACAGTATAATTGCATGTGCCATTAGGCCCAAACTTTTTGAATATATGCTGTTGTTGTTACGCGCAAGCATGGCACGATACCTGCCAAAAAAGAGCTAGCACCGCTGGTTAGGGAAAAACTACTTACCACGGACCTAACGCAACATTCTGTACATCGTTTACGCTATCTACGCGCACGTTAACTAAGCTAACGGAATAAAGTTCACAAAGTTTTCTAATCATCTCGCTGTCAGTAGGCTGTAGGTCTAGATCAATATTTTCGACATACAGTGTTTTACACTGTCCACCCGTAATAAGCTTGCTGATCCACTCCGGCATTTTTTCTTTTTCTGGCTTCTGAATACGTATGGCATGGTCAACCGTTTTCGAAAAAGAAACTGTATTTGAAAGCAAGTAATTCCAGCCTTTATCGTTAGCGCCTTTTCCCGTGTTGTTCTTTTCACTAGGGAAACCTTCTATAGGTAGAGGAAGCTGAACAACATTTGAAACCGAAGCGCGCAATGCATTTAATCGTGAAACTGAAGATGTGCTCATAATAAAACCCTTAATGAATGTAACGTTAAAGCCCAATTTCTTAATACTGGCTTCTTATACAGTGTGTATGTGTATACAGTATTGATAATTTGCTGTTTTGGCAAGTGGTTAGTTGTACTTTTTTCGCACAATTTGCGGGAGGAAATGTAACTCTATAAAAAGTAATAAGTTTTTTATTCCGCTTATTTCTTTCAAAGACTTTTCTGAACTCGATAGGGTAGAATGCGCATGATTTTCACAACACTAACTACTGTATAAACGTGGGAAAACATTGAGTGCACTAATACATTTAGGCTATTTAGGCATGTTTTTATCGGCATTTTTAGCTGCCACTATTTTGCCTTTTAGTTCAGAGATTGTTTTAAGCGCACTGTATGGTAGTGGCTTAAATGGGGCAATATTGCTCGTTGTTGCTTCTATAGGAAATGTACTGGGGTCGCTGGTTAACTATTTACTGGGGTATGCGTTTGGAAAGGATATCGCCACTCAAAAACTTAATATTAGCGAGGCTACATTTAATCGAGCGAGCAGTGTGTTTACGCGATGGGGCAAGTGGAGCTTATTTTTATGCTGGGTGCCGATCATCGGCGACCCTATAACACTAGTCGCGGGCGTGTTGAGAAGCCCCCTGTGGTTTTTTATGCTTGCAGTCACGCTAAGCAAAACAGGACGGTATGCTGCGCTGCTTTATGTTTTGTCTTAAGAAGGGGGGAGCATCACTTTTGCACTAGGCGATATTCTCTTTACCTCTTCCTTTTTTCGCCGTGCTTTTTCTCCCTTGCTGTTTTCTCTGGTAAGTTGAATACCATCGCTTAATTCTAGGGCTCATTAAGAGCAAACCTACCAGCCAATACCATACAGGTTCTTGCCAAAAGGTTTTTTGTGACCAGCTAAAATGAAGCAGTGCAAGGGGCAAAACCAAATAAATACTATTATGTAGCGTTTGCCATTTTCTTCCCATTTTTCGCTGAAGGCGTTTAAATGACGTAGCCGTAAGTGCAACAAGCAGTATGAGCGCAATCATGCCAACAATAATGTAAGGTCTACTCACTATTTCACTGGCAACCAATGCCATATCTAGCTGAAGTTCGAAGAAAATGTAGGTAAACAAGTGGGCAAAGGCATATACGAAGGCGTAAACACCAATCATGCGCCTGAATTGTATTGGCTCTGGACTGGGGAGCCATTTGGCAAGTGGGCTTAGGGTTAGTGTTAATAGTAAAAAATGAATGGCCCATGTGCCGGTTTCGTTGATTAACGTATTCACGGGGTCGGGGCCGAGCTGGTCGGTGATACCTGCCAAAAACAACCACGCGACATAACCTAAAGCAAAACCGTGGATGATGGCCTTTAAACCGCGGCGTTGCCATGGGGTAAATCTAAATGGTTTTTTTCTTAAGCGCATTAATAACACAACCTGATAATATAAAAACGAGCGGGGCGTACATGTAACCTGCGCTGGTTATGTACACCTATGCAAAGCAATGCAATTTCTCTACTAGCAACAGCGAAACTAGTAATTACGCGTAAGGTCCATACTTTTATAAAGTGGCGCAACTTCGCTATAACCATTGAACATCTGCGTGTCGATACGGTTTCTCGCAAGAAGCCCCCCTGTTGTAATTCTACGCTCGCTGGCCTGACTCCATCTAGGGTGTGCCACGTTAGGGTTCACATTGGCATAAAAGCCATATTCGTTGGCTGCCAGTCGATTCCAGGTTGTAGGGGGCTTTTTATCGGTAAGGCGAATTCGAACAATAGACTTAATGCTCTTAAATCCGTATTTCCAAGGGACAACCAATCTTATTGGCGCGCCGTTTTGCGGTGGCAGCGTTTTACCATAAAGACCAACAGACATAAGTGTTAGCGGGTGCATGGCTTCATCAAGACGTAAGCCTTCCATATATGGGTATTCAATACCGCCACCGGTAAAGCGACTTCTTTGCCCCGGCATTTGCTCTGGGTCGTATAAGGCCTCAAACGCCACGTATTTAGCTGACATCAACGGGTCGGCTTGCTTTAATAGCGCGCCGAGTTCAAACCCAATCCACGGCACTACCATTGACCACGCTTCAACACAGCGCAGGCGGTAAATTCGCTCTTCAAGAGGAAAGCGTTTTGTTAGTGCGTCATGGTCAAGTTCAAGTGGATTTTTTACCATGCCGTCAATTTTTAACGTCCACGGGTTGGTTTGAAATTCAGTCGCATTTTTAGCTGGTGCATCTTTTGACGTACCAAATTCATAAAAATTATTGTAGCTGGTGACTTTATCTTCAGGCGTACGGGTTTCCGCTATTTGAAACCTGGGAGGCTGACTAAACTCAAGCGCCTTACCTTTAAAGGCAGCTTTCTCTTCTTCGTCTTCCCAAAACCAACCTGCTGCACCAGCTGACTTCGCAAGTAACGTAGACGCGCCTACAAAGCCCATAGATTTGAGCAATGAACGACGATTCATATAAACGCCTTCATTAGTTACATCGTTATCGGTCAATTTTACTGAGGCTTTAAATGGTTTTGGCATTACATCACCTTACTTACAAAAACGGCTGATTTACCCACTCGAGTATCTATATTCACTATCTTGGGGAGTATCTAACAGTGTTAACTACGTGAACAATGGGTTTAAGTTTCAATAGCATTGTTATTTATTGACACCGAGATTATAAAAAAGACCGAAGCAGCGGCCTTTTCATTTCAAAAATTTATAAAAAGTAAGCTAGCTTACATGTGCAAACTATCTTGAATGCCGCCTTGTTTAGGGGAAAATATGTTGCTGTATAAGCGAGAGGCAAATTCGTCGGTCATGCCAGATATATAATCTGCCAGTACGCGCATGCCGTTATCGTCTTCACAGGCTTTGCGCCATCGCTCTTGGGTGTTCTCAGGGAGCAGGCGGTCTGGGTCTGACGCAAATGCTTCGAACAGCTCCATAACCACCAACTGTCCTTTGTACTCAAGAAGCTGAACGTCGGGGCGGCGTATTACTTTGTTAAACACAAACCGTTTGAAAAGCTCTAGCGCTTCGGCAAACAGCTGTGGCATAACCGCGTTAAACGCAAGTAGTGGATGAGAAAAGCCGTCTACCCCCTTAATCTCAATAGCGGTAATAAAGCTATTTACCAGCGCACCTATGGCATTCTTCCTTTCGTGATGTGCTGCGCTAAATAGCTTGTTTGTTAGGGCTTCTATATTGTCTGACAACCATGGTACGTCAAGGGCTTTTAGTGGGGTGGTTACGTCCTCGACAAAATGATGTTTGCTTACCATGTCCATAACAATGGCATCTTCTAAATCGTGAATGCCATAGGCAATATCGTCCGACAACTCCATTATTGAACAGTCAAACGACTTAAACCGGGTTTTGCTGTGACCATTCGGTTTTGCCGTAAACTGCATAAACGCGTCTTTATCTTCATTGCTAAAGGGGGCAAGCAACCAGTCGAATAAAGGTTCGTCGCAGCGAAAAAGCCCCTTTGGCGGGTGCCAGTCATGGGCTTTAACCTGACGAAGTGAAAGAGGGCGTTCAGGTGTAGGACCTTTACTATGTAAGGCATCAATGAAGTTTGGATATTTGACTAAGCCTAACACGCTTCTTCGGCACAAGTTCATACCGTGCTCGGCAGTGTAGGGCTCAAGCTGAGTAATGATCCTAAACGTTTGCCCGTTACCTTCAAACCCGCCGTATTGGTGCATCATGTAATTGAGTGCGATTTCACCGCCATGACCAAAGGGCGGATGTCCAATATCGTGAGCTAAGCACAAGGTTTCAATTAACGTAGGGTCGAGTGCCAACCTACTGGTAATGTCAGGAAATTTCACCCATAGTTGAGCGGTGATGCCTGTACCAATTTGGGCGGCTTCTAGCGAGTGGGTGAGCCGTGTACGATAAAAGTCGCTTAGCCCCACGCCAAGTACTTGGGTTTTCGCCTGTAACCTGCGAAAGGCAGCGCTGTGAAGCACGCGTGCTTTATCTCGCTGATACGGATTGCGATGATCGCCGTCTCTTGTTTCACTACGTGGTAAACGACGCTCGTGTAATGCTAATTCCCATTTGCTTGTTGCCAAAAAAACCTCGCTGCCATGCTGGATGTTTGCTGTTTCTGTTACATCAATAAAGTAACTTGTGGACTGTTACTCACCTTAATCACATATCGTCTTGTGTGATTTCATCAAGGCTTAATGAAAAGCTTGGTACGTAGCGTGTTAAAAAGTAGTCTACCTCTTCAGAATGATACTCTTTAAGGGTTTTATCTAAACGCTTTTTAGCCAGCTTAAATTCTTGGTTGCCAGCAGCAAGTTCTTCTAGCGTTTTCAGATAAGCGCAAAGCACATCTGCTGCTTTTACGATGAAGGCTTCTTCTTCACTGTGGTAGTGGTGATCAATCAGTGCCGCATAGTCTTCACGAAATGCTTCAGGTGCCATTTCAATAAGCTTGTTCTCGGCAATCTTCTCAATTTTTTTGTATTCTTCTTTTATCGCAGGGTTAAAATATTTTACTGGGGTAGGTAGATCGCCCGTTAGCACCTCAGACACATCGTGAAAAATCGCCATGGTGGCAATACGATCAGGGTTTAACGTACCGCCGAAAAACTTGTTTTTTATAAGTGCAAGAGCATGCGCCACCATCGCCACTTGTAGACTGTGTTCTTGCACGTTTTCTGTACGCACGTTATGCATTAGCGGCCAGCGGTTAATAAGCTTTAAGCGCGCTAAATGGGCAAAAAAGTGGCTTTTATCACTCACGCTATGTCCCTTGCTTATAGGTTCTAAAGAAGTTGCCTATACGGTGCAATGCCGGTACGAGTACGTCACTGTGAGGTAAAAATACCAATCTGAAATAGGTACCTTCGGTTAGGTTAAACGCGCGACCGTGAACCAAAAGAATTTTTTCGGAGCTTAATAAGTCCAGTACCATTTGCTCATCATTGTGAATGTTAAACTTCTTCTCATCCACCTTGGCGAAACAGTACATTGCACCTTTAGGTTTAACGCATGAAATACCGTCGATGCCATTGAGCATATCGGTGGTAACGTCGCGCTGTATGCGCAGTCGTCCATTTTCATTAACTAAATCGTTGATGCTTTGATAGCCGCCAAGTGCAGTTTGTATTGCACTTTGGCACGGCACGTTGGCACACATTCGCATGGAAGAGAGAATATTCAGCCCGTCAATATAGTCAGATGCCAGTCGCTTGTTTCCACTTACTACTAGCCAGCCAGAGCGAAACCCTGCTACGCGGTAGTTCTTACTTAAACCGCCGAACGTGACAAAAAATACGTCGTCAGCCAATGATGCTATGCTTGTGTGCTGGGCTTCGTCGTACAAAATTTTATCGTAAATTTCGTCACTGAATACTACCAAACCATGTTCCCGGGCAACCTCAACCACCTCTTGTAATAGTGCTTTGTCGTATACCGCACCAGTTGGGTTGTTTGGATTAATTAAAACAATCGCGCGGGTTTTACTGGTAATTTTGCTTTTGATGTCGTCGATATCGGGGAACCAGCCTGCCTGCTCGTCACAGCGGTAATGCACTGGAGAACCTGAAGACAAGCTTACTGCTGCCGTCCACAGCGGATAGTCTGGGCTCGGGATCAGTACTTCGTCACCATGATTTAGCAAAGCCTGCATTGCCATCATAATAAGCTCAGAAACACCATTTCCTATGTACACATCATCTACGCGAATATCTTTGATGTTGCGCTGCTGGTAGTACTGCATCACGGCTACGCGGGCGGCATAAATTCCTGTTGAGTCTGAATAGCCTTGAGACGTGGGCAGGTTATGAATAACGTCTTTTACGATATCGTCAGGGGCTTCAAAACCAAATGGGGCAGGGTTACCGATATTTAATTTTAAAATGCGGTGACCTTCATCTTCCATTTTTCTTGCTTGCGCAGCAATAGGGCCTCTGATGTCGTAACAAACGTTATCTAATTTATGTGAGCGAGATACAGTTTTCATGGTCTATCTGGTTGATTTACATACCCTGAGATTATCGCAATACAAGGCTATATGCGATGGCATTTTTGCAGTATTTCGTCTGAAAACGACACTTTTTTCATCGAGTGGCCAATTATTAGACATATAACGAGATGAATAATCCACTTATCACTTAAGTATAAAAATTATGTTAATAGCTTGTGAACTTTTCATTCTATGCCTATCGTAGTAGTAAGGTGTGTATAAAAAACACGCTAATAAGGAACAGGCTAACAATCAGAGGTGATTAGAATATGTCGCACCATTTCAAAGAAACACAGGAAAACGCCATTACGCAAAGCGGTATAGCACGCGTTATTCCGTGTAAGGAACTAGACGTTGGCGACCCGATTAAATGGTTGTCATTGGCGCTTCGAGATGCCATGCGCGCACCAGGGTTAACTTTATTTTATGGGGTGCTCTTTGCTGTAATTCCGTGGTTTATTATGTACTTGGTTGAAATGACTGGCTGGCACCTGGTTATACTTCCTGCCATTGTGTGTTTTATGCTTATTGGCCCATTTTTAGCAGCAGGGTTGTACGACGTCAGTTGGGAAATGGAAAAAGGCCATAAACCCACCCTTAGACATTCACTTAGAGCAATGCGTCGCAACGCCTTCAACGAATGGGGATTTGCCATTTTGATTATGGTAATGATGATCTTTTGGCTACGGGTGGCGTCACTAATTCATGCGCTTTACCCACCTTACATAGAAAATGATTTAGAAAGCCTGCTACCGTTTTTAGTTTTAGGAACGATTGTGGGCGCAGGCTTTACATTAGCAATGCTGTTCATAACGGCTTTTACTCAACCAATTTTGATGGAGCGCAAAGTTGACCTTGCCACAGCGGTATTAACCAGCGTCAATGCGGTATGGCTAAACAAAATACCTATGCTTATTTGGGGCGCGATTATCTTTAGTGCGGTTGCGATAGGTTATGTGACTGGGTTCATAGGTTTTATTGTACTTATGCCTATCATTGGCTATGGGTCTTGGCATGCATATATAGATGCAATTGAAACGAAAAGAGCGCGTAAATACGAGTAAAATTTGTAATTTAATTACAGGAAGAGTGGCTTTTATCGTGTGGTATTTGCGCTAAACTGCAATATATTTTGTTAAAATTACAGTTTTGAGGCTCCGATAGGGGCCTTTTTATACTTTAGTGTTATATTTGTTTTTTCCATTAAATCCCCCCTTTAGATATATTAGTAATATGAAATGTAAGAAAATCTTTTAAAATCAGCGGCATGAGTTGTTAATCTTTATGTAACAACTGGATTTACCTTACCTTTACTCGCCTTACACAAACATTCAACAGAATAAATTTCATTCTTGATGCATAAATAAAGGGCGTTGAGCAGTTCTTCTGGCTGCTTCAACCACTATGTAAGAGTTTGCCACAAACTTGTTTAACACCTTTATCCACACATTGAGGATTTAAAAATGAAATTAGCCAAAACAGTGAAAGTACTTGCTGCTACAGCAACCGTTGCGTTCAGTATTAACGCAAGCGCCGCCGCACCACAAAAAGATGTTCGTTTTGTTGGTGAAACCCAGTTCGCTGGTTTTTGCAAAGCTATCATCAATGACGACGTTCGTGTACTTCGTTCGAGCCTTTCGCGTAATGTAGGTCGTATTGGTGCGAGCCAGCGTGAAGTTCTGCGTATGGTAACGTCTGAAGAAGGCTTAACGTGTAACGGTAGTAGCCTTATTGAGTTTTCTGTAGAGCGTCATGCTGATGCCGTTCACGATTACCTAATGTCGCGTAGCTAAGGCATTGACGGCGGTAAAGTTAAAGCCAGAAAAAGCGGGGTAGGTTTCACAAAACGGCGTTTATTTGTAACGACGACAGTGAAAACTAGACCCGCTTTTTAACGTTAATTAGCTATTCGCCCCCATGCGGCCACCCGTGCCTTACTGGTTTTGAATAGGCGTTGAGTTTTGAACCTAAGCTTAAGTAGCAGCACATAAGCCAGGGGTACTAAGAATAAACTGGTTAATGTTGAAAACACTAACCCACCTATGATGGCAATGGCCATTGGAGAATAAGGCGGGCCGTCTCCCCCAATTCGCGTACTGCCTAGCGCCAGAGGAATTAAACCCAGCACTGTTGTAGCAACCGTCATTAATATGGGACGGACTCGGGTCATACAGCCTTCAATGACGGCGTCATACAGCGACAAACCCTCACCTATGAGTTGATTGATTCTGTCTACTAGCACTATGCCGTTGTTCACCACAATACCCATGAGAATGAGCATGCCGATCATTCCCATAATAGACATAGACGTGCCTGTTACCATAAACGCCCAGAACACGCCTGTGAACGAAAAAAGCAGGGAAGTGATCACTGACGTAGGAAGAATTAGCGACTCGAACAGGGCAGCCATAACCACGTATATCATACACAGGGCTAACAGCATGTTCATTTGCATAACCGCGTTTGCTTCATCTTGGCGAGAAAAGCTTCCGTCTAACGTCCATTTATAGCCCGTAGGCAGTTCAATATTCGCTAGCGCTTGCTCTATGCGCTCTCGGGCTTGCTCGGTTGTGGTTTCACCTTCTAAATTAGCGCCAATCGCTAGTGCAGTTTGGCGATAATTGCGATTAATTTGTGATAACTGTGGTACAACAGAAAAATCTGCAATCATATTTAAGGTTACTGACTGCCCCTGTGTAAACCCAATATTGATATTTTTAAGCGCGCTTAACGACGCCTGAATATCGCTGCCAAACTTTAACTGTACTGCTACTTCTCCAGCGTCACCGTAGCGAAATGTACGCAAGTTGCTACCGCGTAAGGCTGTCGATACTAATTTTGCAACGTCGTTAACTTGAATACCAAAGCGGTTCGCTTTTTCTCGGTCTATACGAATTTGCACTTCGTCGCGTGTAGATCCCGTATCCGCTTTAACATCTTCTAGCCCATCAACAGCGGCAAGGATAGGGATAATTTGCTTCGAAATGCTAAGCAGTGTTTCTGAAGACTCACCTAACAAGGTTACTCGTATGCCACCCCCATTGCCGCTATCCCACTGGAAAGACGGACGAGCACGTACGAAAGAAGGCATATTTTCGCGAATATCTTCTTTAATGCTCGCAACGCTGACGGGGAGTTCATCGTTAAGCGTAATACCACTTACTGCGTGACCAGGTGTGAAGTAGGTATATACTTGCTTGATGTGAAAACGCGCTTGGTTTTCATATAGGTAAGCTTCCATTTTATCAACGGTCTTTTCAACTTCCTCAAGCGTGAAGTTTTGTGTGACATGATAGTTTAGCCATATGCGCTCTTGGTTGTTATTCCCCTCATCATCGGAGGTGACTACTTGCATGGGAACAAAGGTAGACGCCAGGATCGCTAAGGCGATAACACAGGTTGCTCCTTGGTGTTTGAGCATCCACTTTAGCGCCCGTCCATATCGCGTAATGTAAGCAGGTGTTAGGGCAGTTTTTACGACAGGTATCTTAACTTTGGTAGTCAGTAACGGGATAAGCGTCTTTGCAATAAATAGTGACGCAAATAAAGAGATACAAATGGCCACTGCTACGTGCTCTAAGAAGATTGTCACGTCTATTTTTACGCCAATAATATTTGGCAAAAACACAATGGCAGTGGTTGCCGTTCCTGCGATAACGGCAAGGCTTACTTTGTTCACACCAATCTGCGTGGCCCGTTTAACATTGCCTTCTTGTTGGCGCTCTTGAAAAATGCTCTCAGTAATAACCACTGCGTTATCAACCAGCATACCTACTGCCAGCAGTAGCCCCATTAGCGATAAAATGTTTAGCGTATAGCCTAAGAGGTACATAACCCCAAGGGTGATACAAATAGAAAAGGGCACAGAAAGCACGACAATTAACGTTGTGGTGAGTTGCCGTAAGAATAAATACAGCACAATAACCGACAGCAAAGCGCCTAAAAGGCCTGCGTTTAAAAGATCACTTAACGATGAAGTGACGCTTTTGGCAGTATCATCCATAACAAACAGACTAATGCCAGTGAATTCTGGGTCTTCTTTCGCTTTATCGATAACCTTCATTACCGCATCGGACACTTCTACTAAATTACTGCCTGATTCGCGAAAGACGTTAAAACCTACAGCAAAGGTGCGATCTAAATGACGTCCTTCGTTGCGCTGCGGCAACTCGTAAGTCACGCTGGCAATATCAGATAAGCGAACGCTGCGGGTAACCCACATGTTTTTAAAATCGTTAACGTCACTAAATTCGCCAGTCGGGTTTACCAATATTTTTTCACCGTTGTTGTACATGTAGCCTGCAGTCAGCGAAAAGTTTGCGTTTTGAAGTTGTTGTTCTAAACGGGTGCCATCAATTTGATATGCCGCCATTTTCTTAGGATCTAAGCGAATGGTAATTTGCCGCTTCATGGTGCCGTATAGCTCTACTTTTGACACGCCGGGTACGCGCTCTAAGGGCCGTTTTAAATTTCTTTCAAGTAAGTCGTACGCATTGGATAGGTCTCTGTCGCTAGACACGCGAAGCTGAAAAATAGGCATGTCGTTGGTGTTGAATTTGTACACCATAATTCGCTCAATATCGTCGGGAAGCTCGTGGCGAATGGCATCTATTTTTTCGCGTGCCTCGATGCTTTTTGCTTTGAGGTTTTCGTCCCAATCGAACTCTACAATGATTTCTGCCATGTTGTCGTATGAACGAGCGCGTAGACGCTTTATCCCCGACATCGTGGCAACGGCTTCCTCTACGGGCCGGGTGATCATGGTTTCAATTTCAACCGGTGTAGCATCGGGATAAGGAATTTGCACCACCATTTCTGGAATATCTATGCCAGGAAACTTTTCCAGCGGTAATAGACGTCCAGAAACAATGCCAAAAAGCAGCATAGACAAAAACAGCATGCCTATCGTCACAGGCTTATTGAGTGCAAAGCGCGCCAGTGATGCGCCTACACCAGCAATCTTAGAAGGCGTACTCATAGCACACCCCCTTTTGACAACCTGTCTTCGTCGCTGTAGCTTAAACTCGCGTTAGTTTTTACCGGGTCTTTTTTAACAAGGGTTTTCTTAACATCGAATAAGCTATAAAGCACAGGCAATAATATAAGGGTTAGTAAGCTTGCAAACAGCAGTCCATAAATAACGGTTATGGCCATCGGCGTACGAATCTCTGCTCCTTCGCCTAGGCCGAATGCCATTGGAAGTAAACCTAATACCGTGGTTAAGGTTGTCATTACAATAGGGCGCAAACGGGTTTTTGCGGCTTGCATAATAGCCACGTTTTTTTCTAACCCCTGGCGACGTAGCTGATTGATGCGGTCTACCAACACTATGGCGTTATTCACTACAATGCCACAAAGCATGATCAAACCAATAAACACAACTACGTTAAGTGGTGTATTGGTTAGCCACAAACCATAAACCGAGCCTGCGCCGGCTAAAGGCACAGCAAAAAGGATTAGCAAAGGGTGAAGTAATGATTCAAATTGCGACGCCATAACCAGATAAACCATAAATACCGCAAGCGCTAGCGCAAACTGTAGCGAGCGAAAGCTACTTTGCATGTCTTCGCTCTGACCGGTTACCGAGGCGCTTAACGATAGGGGAAGCTGCGTGCCGTCAATAACTGTATTGGCGATGGCAACGGCTTCATCGAGTTTCCCTTTGGCTAAGTTTGCTGAAACCAGCGCTACACGCTGCTGGCCCACACGCGTTATTTCACTAGGGCCTACGCTCATATACACATCTGCCACGGCGCTAAGCGATATAGGCTGTACCGAGCCCGGATTTACTACTATCGCCCTTATGCTGGCTATATCATCTCGCTGGTTTTCCTGCGTTCGAACCAGTACATCAACTTTTCTATCTTCAACACTGTACTGTGTGGCAATACGGCCGCCTACTTTTGCTGCAATAAGCTGCGAAACACCTGCTGCGTCAAGCCCCAAGCGAGCGAGTTTAGCATGGTGAAACGCAATTTTAAGTTCAGGGTTTCCATCGCGAATGCTGGTAGTCACATCGGTAAAGTTGCCGTAGCTGGCAAGTTTCGTGGCAATAGCGTCGCCATATTGTTGTAATTGCTTGAGATCGTACCCTGCAATTTCAATTTGAATAGGCGAGGCAAAGCTAAACAGTTCGGGTTCTGAAAACGTGGCCTGAACCTCAGGTTTAAACGCTAAGCTATCTCGTAGCGCATTTTTAACATCAGCCATATCTTGTGGGGTTGCAATGGGCTGCATAACAATGTTTAAACGGCCCCAATGATCACCCCCTTGATTAGGTGCAGCACTTATTAGGCTGCCTGTTCCCGACATAGCATAGGTGCGCAGCACGTTCGATTCACTCGCAGATGCCACATTGGCAAGCTCGTTAATAATCGCATCGGTGCGGGCGAGGGGCGAACCTGCAGGTAGCGTAACTTCTACTGAAAATTCTCCTTGAGATAAGGTGGGTATAAGCTCCATACCAAGTTTAGGTACAAGTACAACGGCACCAGCAGCCAGTACGAAAGCAATAGAAAGCACCGCGGTTCTTGCGCGAAGGCTGATGCTAAGTAGTTTTTCATACGCTGAGGCAAGTAGGTCAAAGCCTTTATTGAACGCCCAAATTAGGGGTTTAAACGCTGCGCCTAAAACCCTACTCGTGATATGCCATCCACCTATTACTAGCGTAACTAAAGCTGCAGGTAAAAATACAAAGACCAGTTTAAATACCCAGCGAATTGGTAACGTAACCCAGTACATCATTTTGCCCAATGTCGAAGTAGGGCGCACAGCAGGTGGCGTAGTAAATACGTCTTCATGATCAAGCTGCTGCTTCTTCCGTTTATGCGCCATGGCAGGTATAAGGGTTAGCGCTACCACTAACGATGCGGCCAAGGCGAATGACACGGTTAGGGCTTGGTCTTTAAACAGTTGCCCTGCAATGCCCTCAACAAAAATAAGCGGTACAAACACCGCCATGGTGGTAAGGGTAGAGGCAATAATAGCTCCAGAGACTTCCTTTGTGCCCTCGCTAGCAGCAGAGTCGCTAGCGGCCGATGCAACGCCTTCACCCGCTACCGCTTCATCGCTTGCTGACGCTTTTAGCTTTTTATGACGATCAATGTTTTCAAGCACCACAATACTGTTGTCGACAAGCAGTCCTACGGCAAGGGCAATACCGCCCAAACTCATCATATTCAAACTGATGTCATTGGCATACATCAAATTGAAGGTAGCAATGACTGATACCGGAATAGACACGGAAATAATGATCGTTGCCCAAAAGTCTTTCAAGAATAGGTACAGGACTAACATGGCAAGTACACCGCCCATAACAGCAGCCGATTTAACATTGTCTATGGCTTGCTTTATAAATA
Organism: Alteromonas mediterranea DE; assembly: GCF_000020585.3. Lineage (NCBI taxonomy): Bacteria > Pseudomonadati > Pseudomonadota > Gammaproteobacteria > Alteromonadales > Alteromonadaceae > Alteromonas > Alteromonas mediterranea. The sequence continues at coordinate 2,511,967 of NC_011138.3, read as the reverse complement.
CGCTTTGGTCGTAAATTTCACTAAGCATATAATTAGCGGGCAAATTGTCGTTCACTTCACTTAAACGCTTCGCCACTTTCTGCGCGACGTTTACCGCATTAGCATCACCCTCTTTATAGATGGCAATTTCGATCCCCTCGCTACCGTTGAAGCGCGTTACTACATCTCGGTCTTTATACGCATTTTCTACTGTTGCTACATCTTTAAGCTGAATGTTTCTACCTTCAAAACGACCTATAAATAGGTTTTCTATGTCGTTTAGTGTTTCGAACTGATTAAGGGTTCTTACTAAAAATGCCTGTGCGGCGTTATCAATTCTGCCTCCCGCCGCATTAATATTTTCAGCCCTTACTCGCTCTGTAATTCGGGTAATAGGAATAGAGAGTTGACTGGCTTTTCGCTGGTCAATAAGAATGTGAATTTCATTTTCTAAACCACCGCCAACCCGAACGGCAGCAACCCCCTCGACTGACTCTAAAGAACGCTTTACTTGTTGTTCGCCATACAACCGAAGGCGCTTCATTTGCGCTATGCTCAAACTTGATGCGTCACTTTGTGCGGTAAGCCCCAGTTTAATAACGGGGTCTAAACTTGGGTTGAAGCGAAGCAGTCGTGGCTTTTCTATATCGAGGGGAAGCTGCAATACATCAAGCTTTTCTCGCACCTCTAAGCTTGCGAAATCCATGTCGGTCCCCCAAGCAAAAGACAGCACCACATCAGATTGACCCGCTCGCGAAGTAGAGGTTACTTTACGCACACCTTTAACTACGCCAATGGCTTCCTCTATTGGTTTGGATACTAGCTGTTCTACTTCACCAGGCGCTGCGCCGTCATAGTCGGTTCGAATAGTAAGGGTGGGGTAAGACAAGTCTGGCAGCAAGTTCACCGATAGTCTGCCTAACGACACCATACCAAATAACAATACCGCGAAGATGAACATACTTACGGCAACAGGGCGTTTTACGGCTATATCTACGATACGCATAGTCTAAATCCTTGATTGGCCGAATTAGCTGTTTACAACTTCAACAGGGGCGCTGTCTTTTAAATTTTGGTGACCCGCAGTGACCACTTCTTCGCTTCCAGTTAGGCCATTTATCACTTCAATCATCTCGTTATTTTCAAAGCCGGTAGAAATATCTACTTTTTTCACTTTGCCGTTATCTACAACGAATACGCTGTGATTGTTGTCGATAGTGACAAGGGCTCTACGAGGAAGCAGTGTAGCGTTAGCATGAGTAGCATATTCAAGAGATACATCGGTAAACATGCCTGCTTTAAGCATGTTATCTTGGTTGGGCACTTTAAGGGTGACTTTAAATGTACCTGTGGTGGCATCAATTACGGGGCTTATTCGCTCCACGTTTGCACTAATGCTTCTATCGCTTAATGCAGCAATAGTCAGCGTCGCACCTTGCCCAATCACCACGTTAGGTAGCTCATTTTCGGGTAAGTACACAATGCCTTGAAGGTTTCGCTGCTGAACGATATGAAACATCCTTTCCCGTTGGAAAGACTCAGTTAAGTTACCTACCTTGGCGTTTCTTTCTGCAATATATCCATCGATAGGTGCCGTAATCGTTGCTTCTTTTAAGTCTAGTTCAGCCAAACGAACTGAGGCCTTTGCCGACTCAAACTGCGAGGTAAGCTTGTCGTAGGTGTCATCGCTTATCAGCTTTTGAGAATAAACTTTATTGACCTTTTCAAGCTCGCTTTCAATACCCTTTAAATCGGCCTGTGCTTTGGAGAGGTTTAATTCGTAGCGGCGTTTGTCGAGTTGTGCAAGTACTTGCCCTTTTTCGACATAGTCGCCTTCTTCAACAAATATCTCTTCAATAATGCCAGAGGCCCGGGCGACCACAAACGCTTCTTCTCGCGCCTCTAGTATCGCTGTTGTGTCGTAGGTAGAGGTGATATCCCCTGTAATAATCGTTTGCGTTTCAACGGGTATGGCAAAAACCGTCTCTTCAACCGTTGCAGACTCTGCATTCGCGTCTATGGCGTCGGCGTCAGAGCATGCGGTTGTCGCTAAAGACAACACAACAATACTGCAGCCTAATAGGCGTTTAAATGAAGAAGGGGCGAAGTGAGAAAGTGAATTAAGCGATAATAAAGCGGTGCTGCGCGTTGCTGTTTCCATGGTCAATAACCTTAACGTTAATGTCGTTATATAATAATGACCGTATACAGCATCTAGCATGCCAATGATGTTACACAATGTTAAATTTCAATAATTTCAACAGGGTAGCATGATTTGAGACGCACAAACGAAAAAAGCTAACCGATAGGGTTAGCTTTTTATACTAATGCTTAGCCAGAACCGCTAATAAGCGGTGTATTGCACTATAGTTTATTAAACCAAAGTATAGCTGGTGGTGATGTCTACATTACCCGTCAGCATAAGCATTACTGAACAATATTTTTCAGCGGAAAGTTGAACAGCGCGAGCGAGTGCTTTTTCGCTAATACCTTCGCCTGACACTGTGTAATGGGCGTGAATTTTTGTAAACACGCGAGGGGGTTCCTCAGCACGCTCAGCTTCCATTTCACAATTACACGCTTCAATAGAATAACGGCCTTTCTTAAGGATATCTACCACGTCAATACTTGAACATGCACCCACAGCCAAAAGTACTGATTCCATAGGCGATACAGCATTACCGCTTCCATCCATTACGGTTTTATAGCCGCTGTCAGTTGTACCGGTAAATGTCAGGTCTTTATCCCAAGAAACACGTGCTTTCATTTTATGTCCTAGCGTTTTAATGATTAAAAAAGGTGGCTGCACTTAAGGAAAAGTGCAGCAGTAAACATTGCGATTATTTGATAAGGCGAACAGCGTCAGGGCTAAGCGTTATTTTCTTTTGCTTGTACAGGGCGCCCAGTGCCTTTTTGTAGGCCGCTTTACTCACATTGAAATGTGAATAGATGGCATCCGGCGCACTTTTATCGGTTAACGTTGAAATGCCGCCGTGAGCTTCTAGATCATCGAGTATTGCTTGTTGAAGGGCGTCGCGGCCGCCTTTATCAACACGCTGCAGCGCGACATCAACCTTGCCATCTTCACGAATGGTTTTGATAACACCTTCAGTGGCTTGCCCTACTTTAAGCGGCTTAAAGGCATCGCTATGGAAAATAAGCCCTAGGCTTTTTTCATTAATTACCACTTTAAAGCCTAAATCGGTCTTAGCGTATACTAAGCACTCAACCGTATCGCCTTCACTTAAATAGGCACTGCCTTCTTTTAAGAAATAGTGAAGTTTAGTTGCACCTAAAATGCGTTGGGTCTTGTCATCGAAAAACGTGTGAACCACATAATACATACCGGGGTTAACCGGCTGCGCTTGGTAGTCGTTAGGGACAAGTAAGTCATTATCTAAACCCCACTCGAAGAACGCCCCAAAGTTGGTCGCTGATACCGCTTTTAGCACTTTTGTTTCGCCAACTTGAATAAGCGGCTTCTTCATGGTTGCATAGAGGTCGCCGCGCTGATCAGTAGCAACAAATACCTCAACCTCTTGGTCTTCAGCAAGCGATGCCTTTACTTCATCGATAGCGAGAGTGACGGTTTGCTGTTCATCAGCATCATCAATTTCTATTACGCCGTCACCATCATCGGTTTTTTCGACAAGTGGCGCTAACGCGTAGCCAAAAGGGTATTGGGCTACCACGCGTAGTGTATTAATTTTTCCAATATTTATCATCAGCACTGACTTTTTAAAAAGAACAGGTAACATGATACTGGAATGAAGGTAAGAGCAAAACCATTATGAAGTTAAATTGCGATTTAGGTGAGAGTTTTGGCGCGTGGTCTATGCCGGTGGAATCAGCCATTATGGCGGAAATTGACCAAGCAAACATTGCGTGCGGTTTTCACGCTGGCGATCCGCTAGTGATGAAACAGGCACTATTTCTTGCAAAAACACACGGGGTAGCAGTAGGCGCTCACCCAGCGTATCCAGATTTACAGGGCTTTGGCCGGCGAAGCATGGCCATAGCATCCGATGAACTTAATGCAATGCTACAGTATCAGGTTAGCGCGTTATCAGGCATGGCTGCACTTTATGGCGTGAACGTTACTTATGTTAAACCTCACGGTGCGCTATACAATGATATGATGAAAAACGCAGAAGTAAGGCGTACAGTTATGCAGAGCATTGCTGAAATTAATGCGTCATCGACTGGTGCGCCATTAACCTTAATGGTCCAAGCCACTGCACAAAATGCCGCGCTTAAAGAAGAGGCAAAAGGGTGGGAATTGCCCCTGTATTTTGAAGCATTTTCTGACAGGCGCTACACCGATGAGGGGTTGCTTCAATCTCGCGGTATCGAAGGTGCTGTATTAGACGAAGACGACGCGCTAATGCAAGCAGAGCAGCTAATTGAATCAGGCACGGTGACTACCGCTTCTGGAAAAACGTTAACCGTCGAAGCCGACTCACTATGTGTTCATGGTGACACGCAAGGTGCTGTAAGTATTGCGCAAAGGATCAGAAGTTTTCTATAAACTTGCCCCATAAAAAACACATTTATTAAGAATAATAACAGTATCAAGGACAGTAGATGCAAGCTTTCGGTCGTATCAAGCGATTAGTAACGGCTGGCGCCGATGCCATAATCGTGTATTTTGACGGCGTAAACCTAGATGAGGCAAATAATGCGTGTCACCACATGCTCGCAGCCATAGATGCGCAACGCAATCAGTGGTCGTGGTTAAAAGAATGCGTGCCTTCCTACGATAGCCTGCTTGTCGTTTTCGATATGGCCCTCATTGATAGCCATGGTGTATATCAAGCGCTACATGCGCTTTCAGACACAAGCGAGTTCGCGCAAAGCAAGGGGGCTAATTCAGTTAACTCTGTAGAGGGTACAAGCGCCGTGATCGAAATACCCGTTTGGTACGGCGCGCCACATGCGAGTGACTTAAGCGTGGTGAGTAAGAAGACGTCGCTTTCTATCGATGAGATTATTGAACTGCACACGAGCGTAACTTACAAGGTGTACGCGGTGGGCTTCGCGCCAGGGTTTGCCTACATGGGAGACATTCCCGAAGCAATGAACTGTGCTCGGTTAGGTACACCGCGTAAGCGCGTGCCTAAGGGCGCAGTAGCTATCGCAGACAGGCAAACCGCGGTTTACCCTAGCGAATCGCCGGGTGGCTGGAATTTATTAGGGATCACGTCGTTTGACATGCTTTTGCACAGTGAAGAGCATAGCGAGTCTCGGTTAAAAGCAGGTGATATCGTTAAATTTGTATCCATTACAGAGCAGGAATACAGGTCGCACTATGAAAGTTGAAGTACTCGACAAAGGAATGTTCAGCCTTATTGTTGATAGCGGCAGAGTAGGGCGGCAGCGGGACGGTTTTTGTGAGTCTGGACCCATGGATAGCCAAGCTTATCATTGGGCTAATTTTTTAGCCTTTAATTTAGACGGTACGCCTTGTATCGAAGCGATTGGCGAAATGGAATTGCAGGTTGACCAAGACTGTGTCATTGCAGTGACGGGCCGAGAGCCTTCGCTTTTAATAAACGGAGAGTCGGCAGAAGTTTACCAAACCTATGCTGTTGAGGCTGGCTCACATATCCGTTTTGGCAGTAAGTTGTTAGGAAGCAAAACCTACCTGGCGATATGTGGGAACTGGCAAGTACCGAAAGTGGTGGGCAGCGCGTGCACTGTTGTACGTGAGAAACTAGGTGGTCTAGACGGCAAAGGCAGTGCCTTGGTTAAAGGGGATTGTTTTAAAATAAGCGCGAATACTAAGCCGAAAGAGAAGCCAGAGCTAAGAGTATTACCCCAGCAGTATCGAGAGGATTACGGGTTTGTTGAGTCTATTCGGGTTGTGCCAGGCTATCAGTATTCAAGTTTCAGTCGGGTTGCTGTGCGCGCCTTTGAAACGAGCACTTATACAGTGTCTACATCGATAGATCGTATGGGGTTTAGACTGACAGGCGAAAGCGTCGCATCAGATATGGTGCGGATGCGCTCAGAAGCTATACATCTGGGGGCGATTCAAGTGCCGGGCGATGGTCAACCTATTGTTATGATGTGCGATCGGCAAACGCTCGGCGGATACCCTAAGCTGGGTTGTGTTAGCCCCTGTGATATCAGTCGCTTGGCACAAGCGGTGCCTGGCGAAAAAGTTAATTTTACGTTTCAGAACGAAGAAGAAGCGCGGGCTGATTGGCTTTTGATGACAAGTCGGCGCCGGCGCTTAGAAGGAGAAATATTGTGACAATTGCGTTTTTAAACGGCGAGTATATGCCTCTTGATGAGGCAAAAATTTCTCCAATGGATAGAGGGTTTCTTTTCGGTGATGGTATTTACGAAGTTATCCCCACCTACGCTGGACACCCGGTAGGTTTTACAGGGCACACCTCAAGAATGGCTCAAGGCCTTGAAGCTATTGCAATCACAAACCCTTATACGGCAAGCCAGTGGCATGAAATTTTATCTAATTTAGTAGAGAAAAATGCATCGTTTATAGACAGTGGCAATATAGGCATTTATTTTCATGTAAGCCGCGGGACAGACTCAAAGCGCTTCCATGCTTATCCAAAAGACATACCGCCTACCGTATTTGGTTTTGCCTTTGAAATAGCCCCGCCGCAACCTTTAGCGAAAGCTGACGTGAAACCGTTTAAAGTGGCATTGCAACAAGATAAACGTTGGCAACGCTGCCACATCAAGTCTACCTCTTTACTAGGCAACGTTATGCACTTTCAAGCTGGGGTTGATGCAGGGGTAAATGAAACTATTTTGTTCAATAATGAAGGCATGATAACAGAAGCTAGTTCGTGCAATGTATTTATGGTGAAAGATGGCAGCATTACCACACCGCCGTTAAATCACGAGTTACTGCCCGGTATTACGCGAGCTATCGCTATTGAAGCATTCAAACAAGCTGGCTTAATTGTAACCGAGGCTTGGTTTAGCAAAGAAGCGCTTCTTGAGGCCGATGAAGTGTGGCTTACTTCGTCGAGTAAAGAAGTCGCGCCGGTAATAGAGGTTGATGGAAAAGCTATTGGAACTGGGGAAGTGGGCGACGTCTGGGAGCAGGCGATCAAAGCATACCATGCCTATAAGTTTAACGCTTAATACCTACAAAAAAGCCCGCTTAATAATGCGGGCTTTAGCACAGTAGCTATAATGTCTACTCAGGCATGTTGTCACAGTTGCCGTCTGTACATTCACCATATAGATAAAGGCTGTGATGGGTAAGTTTCATCTTGTGCTTTTTAGCAATCATCTCTTGGCGTTCTTCGATAATTTCATCTTCGAACTCAATTACTTTACCGCACTTAAGGCATACTAAATGGTCGTGGTGATCTTTGTGACTAATTTCAAATACAGACTTCCCACCTTCGAAGTGATGGCGGTTAAGAATACCTGCGTCATCGAACTGGTTTAAAACACGATAAACGGTTGCTAGTCCAATCTCTTCGCCATGTTCGATAAGAATTTTGTATACGTCCTCAGCACTGATGTGTTGGTTTTCTGGCTCTTGCAGAATTTGTAAAATTTTAAGGCGAGGCAGAGTGACTTTAAGCCCTGCTTTTTTCAATTCTTTATTTTGATCCATTACAACCTACTAAGAACGAGTGAATAAGTATTTGGGGGTTATTATAGGTAAGTTGAAACAATTTAAAAGTAAAACTGTGGAAACTTTGTTTTCTCGCTGAAAAATTACCCATTGGCCTTTGAATTGAAATTTAGGGCATGCGTTGCACCCCTTAACTCATCTGGCCTGACCAGAATGTAAGTGCAAGATAATTCAGCTAAATAAGTAAAATAAATAAAAGTTTTAATGCATTGAATTAACGCCCTGTTAAACTAAACTTAAAGAGGTAGTAATAAACCTTTTGTTTTTTGGCATGTAGTTTTAATGGAAGTGCCCATGCAGTTAACAATTATAAATAAAATTACGCTTGGCTTTGGTCTATTCGGCTGCTTACTTTTACTCACTAGTATTCTTTCCTATTTCGGTCTTAGCGGCATTAAGGATTCTGCGCTGGATGTTGTAGAGCAGAAAATGCCGGTGCAAACCAGCATGGTCAAGGTTAAAACCGAAATCTTGTCGCTATCTGTAATAACAGCTAACGGTTATCACGTTGAAGATATTGCTGAGCTATCAGCGAATAAATCGACATTTGATACTTTATCATCGGCGTTTTCCGATGATCTCTCGCGCCTAAAATCACTTATGCCGAAAAATGCGGTAGCGACGAATGCGGTGGAAGTAAGCTTGGCCTACGTAAGTAGTAGTAACCAAATGTATGACGCCATCAACGAGCGAATGAACATTGAAAAAGCCCTTGCTGGTCAACTGGAAAAAGTACTAATGACAGCCGATGAGGCCAGTGCATTAATGCTGGATCTCTCTTACCTAGAAAGCAGCGACCCCAGTATTGAAACACTCATCGGAGCGGGTACCGCTATCGACAATAAACTTCTCACAATGAACGATTCATTCATTGAGTTAGCCGAGACACATAACGCAGAGCAAAGCGCCAATATTATTGAAGATTTAGAATATCAGTTAAGTAACCTTCAAGTAGATAAAGACTACGTGAACCGGCTTGCCACAGGTATTGATGATGGCGGTACAATTGATGCGTTCAACGAACAATATAATTTACTTATCGATGCGGTGAAGGGGGCAAATGGCCTTATTGCTCTGCAGCTGCAAAAGCTCGCAGAGGTTGAAAAAGCGACGCAGGCACAAAAGCGTGCGAAAGAAGCATTACAAACAGCATTAACAGACATTAACACCTTGTTTGATTCGGTGCAGACTCAGTCGCTTGAAGGGCAAAACGCAATTCTTGAGTCAGTCCAGGCAAATTTAGTTCGAAACATTATTGTGGCGGCGCTGGGGTTAACCGCGGCTATTTTCTTAGCCGTTATTGTAACCCGAAGCATTTCGAAACCACTTGGTCGGATCAACAAGGGGTTAAGTCAGCTTAGCAAAGGGGATTTGAGCACCACACTGCCGCAAGAGGGCAATGACGAATTTTCAGCGCTATCTGCAAAGGTAAATAGCTTAACAGAAAGCTTAAGGGAGCTTGTTGGCAATATTTTAGAGCAAGAGAAGCGGTTAATTGAAATTACGAAAGAAAGCGTAGAGCTTGGTAACAAGAGCTTGTCGGAAGTAGATAAGCAGCGCGAGCAAGTCACTGTGACCTCAACCAATACGAAAAATGTCCAAGATAAAAGCCGAAGTAATTTGGCTCAAATTAATGACGCCATGGAGGCGCTACGGGATATTACTCATCAAAGTACAGACATCGGGCAATTAGTTGAGAGAAACCGTCAGCAAGTAGGAAATCAAGCTGAACAAGCGGAATCGTCAGCACAAATTATCGGGCGATTAGATGATAACTCGCGAAGTATTGGTAGCATTTTGGATGTGATTAAAACCATCGCAGAGCAAACCAACTTGTTGGCATTAAATGCAGCGATAGAAGCAGCGCGGGCCGGTGAGCAGGGGAGGGGCTTTGCGGTAGTCGCAGATGAAGTACGCACCTTAGCAAACCGCACGCACGACTCTACCGAAGAGATTGAGCAAATGATTGGAAACTTGCAAAAAGATGCGGCTGAGGCTGTCAAAGCTATAAATGCTGGGCGTGAGCAAGCGCAAGAGGGTGTGCAAATAACGCAACAGGTTTCACAGCAAGTAGAAAGTATTCGTGAAATTATTGAGCGTTTAAGTGACATAAATGAGCATATTGTAGCCGATACTGAGCAACAGGATGTACTGCTCGGCGAAGTGGCTAATAGCTTGAACCGCATTGTAGCGCTTGCCGATTCAAGTGCGCAAAGCACTAGGCAGTCTAATGAATCAACCATGATGCTAGATGCCCAAACAGAAAGTTTGAGAAAGGCGGTAGAACGGTTTCACTTATAGCAAGCCGGGCTACAGGGTTTTCAAAGCCGAGGCTGTCTTACGTAACAGCAAGCTTGAAAAGTAATGCGCATTGAATTACCCATAAAAAAACCGCTCAATTGAGCGGTTTTTTGAAGGTGTTAACGGGTCGAGCGATTATGCAAGCTCGGCCAAACAAAGTTCGTCGTGAATCTGTTTACACCAATCTTTAACGCGAGATTCGGTTAGTTCTGGTTGACGGTCTTCGTCAATACCCAGGCCCACGAAATGATTGTCGTCAGCCATACCTTTAGATGCTTCGAAATCATAGCCTTCAGTAGACCATTGGCCTACCAAAATTGCGCCTTTGGCTTCTACGATATCGCGTACCATGCCCATCGCGTCTAAGAAGTATTCCGCATAGTCTTCTTGGTCGCCGCAGCCGAAGATAGCCACAAGCTTATCATTAAAGTCTAGCTGCTCTAGCTCAGGGAAAAAGTCATCCCAGTCACACTGTGCTTCACCGTAGTACCACGTAGGGATACCGAAGATAAGCAAATCAAACTCAGCGATGTCTTCTTTACTGCTCTTAGCAATATCTTTTACATCAATTAGCTGTTTACCCAATTCCTTCTGGATCATTTTCGCAACATGTTCGGTGTTACCCGTGTCACTTCCGAAAAATAGGCCAACGCTTGCCATATCTAACCTCTATTAATCATTACTAATTAAACGCCTGTGCTTAGCCAAAACCATTCAATAATGCCTTTCGCAAGAAATCCCAATGCGCCTAAACCTAGCACACCGTACGTTACCACTCTTCCAATAAGAGGAACATCGTTCTTACGTAATACATCGTGTACAGCAAAACCCATCAATCCAAAAAGAATAGACAAGCCGCCATACAGCATAATGGACTCAATGAGTTCGTAATTTTCTGCAAGCATAGTGTTGTTACTTAAAAATTTCTGGCGCAACTATATCATAGTATATACGCCTGTAAGAGCCTAAAACGTTCAAAAATATGTAATAATAGTCATTCTCATCTTAAATGATGATGAAAACCCTTCTTTAAGACGATTTGTTGAGCGTTCTTTCTACAATGGCATTAAATGCCGCCGGTTTTTCTGCATGAAGCCAATGACCCGTGCCTTCAATAATATGTGCTTTAGCACTTGGGAAATAGCGGGTTATCGCATCGCGATACTCTGCCGTGATATAGTCAGACTCGCTGCCCTTGATAAACAAGGTTACGCCATTAAACGTCTGCGTTGTTTGTTCCCAATCAATAATGTGCGAATAACTGCTAATAAGGCCGTCTACATTAAATCGCCACTTCCAGCTACCATTCTCGTCTTGATACAAGCTTTTTAGAAGAAATTGCCGAACCCCCATTTCTTTAACGTGGGCAGACATGATTTTGTCAGCGTCCTTCCTACTTTCAATGGTATCTAGTGGAACGGATTTCAAGCCATCAAATACGGCCTGATGGCTGTGGTTGTAACTCACAGGGGCAATATCAGCGACAATTAAATGCGTTACTTTATCATTGTGGTTTAACGCTAATTTCATCGCCACTTTTCCGCCAAGGGAATGCCCTAATACAGCACTTTTTTCAATATTTAGCGACTGCATAATATCGTAAATAGCATCGGCGGCGTCTGACACTAAAAAACCATTGGTCCATGGAGACTCGCCATGGTCGGGGAGGTCTACACTTACAATATTAAAACTTGATTCAAAATGACGTTTTATCCCAGCCAAATTGTCGGCATTGCCGAATAGCCCGTGGATTAGAATTAGCCATGGCGATGAGGCATCACACTTTGAAAGTTTATGGCTATGTTCTGCTAAATTGTTGCTACACTGTATATAGATACAGTTATTGAGGGTTAATCATGATCCCAGCACAATTTAGAAAGCTTATAGCCGAGTTAGAACACTTAACAGATAGCCAAACCCGTTATGTTGAGAAGCTGCTGAAAGGCACTGATAGCGTCTCACAGTTGATAACAGAGCTTGAGGAGCGGATGGTTGAAAACCCTGAGTGCCCGCACTGTCATAGCTCACTGATCAATCGGCATGGCAAAGTGNATCAGATGCAACGTTATCGTTGCNAGNACTGCGGTNAAACCTTTGTAGCGACAACGGCGACACCGCTAGCTCGACTAAGATACAAAGAGCTGTGGTTAGAATATATTCGCTGTATGCTGGACAGTAAGCCATTGCGTAAATGTGCCGAAGAATGTGGTCTCCACNTTGAAACATCGTTCANGTNGCGGCATCGANTCCTAGCGCTACCATCAGCACTGAAGGCGAGCAAACTAGAAGGTANTATCGAGGCTGACGAAACACNTTTTCCCTACTCAGAGAAAGGCTCAAAACGGATGACTCGTCAGCCCCGCAAAAGAGGGATGAAAGCGAAAAAACGAGGGCGTTCAAAAGATGACTGGGTGCCCGTTTTAACGGTCAGAGACAGAGCCAAGAATACGTATGAGGCCGTTGTGCCAAGTGTTACATCGGCAACTCTGCATAAGGAGCTAGCAGGAAAATTAGAGAAAGACAGTGTGTTATGTAGTGATGGATATAAGCCCTACATAGCTCTTTCTGAGAAAAATGATTTAATACACAAGCGCTTAGACGTGGCGGGAGGTGTTAAGGTGATAGATAAAGTCTTTCATATTCAAAATGTTAACGCCTATCACAGTCGTCTGAAAGCGTGGATAAAACGGTTTCACGGAGTAGCCACAAAATACCTAGAACATTACCTTGGTTGGTTCAGGTTTATGGATAACCCAGAAAACCTTAACGGAAACAGGCTCTTTTCGATTCAACAACAGTTAATCAGAACATAGCCAAGTTTATAATTTAACTTCACAATTAACTTACCCATGAATTATTGACTATAAGATACTGACCTCGTCATAAAAACAAAATAAGGCCTGTAAAAACAGACCTTATTTACGTGCTGAATAAATAAATTAACTAATGGCGTAATCGTCAAGAGACTTACCGCTATCCAGCGCTTCTTTATAAACACGAGGCATGCGGCCAATACCTGTCCACAGATGTTCTTCGCCTGTCTCATCCACAAGCTTATATTTAACAGGGCGCTTTTTACCTACTTTTTTATTCACGTCTGTATTTAACGCCTGTAAATCTTCTACGTTAAGACCTGCTTCTTCCATTTGCTTTTTAATTGCAGCAAGCTTTTCTAATTTCTCTTTTTTAAGCTTTTCTTGCTCTAGTAGTTTTTCTTTTCTTTTTTCAATTATACCGCTAAGTTTTTCCTGAACTTGTTCAAGTTCTTCTATGCTTAATTCCTTAACAGCACCTTGTAAACGTCTTCCATGGGTTAAAATATCTAAAAATTCGCTCATTAATTAACCTTAATACGTTGTACTTAATTTCCACTAGATGATAATTAAAAGTAGCACAAAAAAAAAGCGAGCTACGCTCGCTTTTAAAAAATATCCGTTAAATAACTAATTAAGGCGTTAATTTACATGTTTGGATAATTCGGACCGCCTGCACCTTCTGGTACAACCCATTTAATATTTTGACTTGGATCTTTAATATCACAGGTTTTACAGTGCACACAGTTTTGCGCGTTAATTTGAAAACGCTTTTCACCTTCTTCCTCAATTACCTCGTAAACCCCAGCAGGGCAGTAGCGCTGAGCAGGCTCAGCGAACTTAGGCAAATTAACCTGAATAGGAATGGAAGGATCTTTCAGTTTTAAATGACAGGGCTGATCTTCTTCATGATTGGTATTAGATAAAAATACCGATGACAGCTTATCAAAGCTCAGCACGCCATCTGGTTTTGGGTAGCTGATCTCTTGCGCATCTTTTGCTTCTTTAAGCTGAGCATAGTCTTTGTGCTCGTCTTTCATAGTAAAAAACATATTACCGTTAAAGACATTTTGCTCTAATGTATTAAAAGCGCCGCCCCAGAAATTACCTAACTTGTGAATAGCTGGGCCAAAGTTACGTGAACGGAATAATTCATCATATAACCAAGACGATTTAAATTTGTCTGTAAAGCTGGTTAATTCTTTAACTGGCGCTTCTGCATTTTCTGTAATTGCTTCAAAAATACTTTCTGCTGCCAGCATGCCTGATTTCATCGCGGTATGGTTGCCTTTAATTTTGGCAAAATTTAATGTGCCTGCATCACAACCTACTAAAAGACCGCCTGGGAAGGTCATTTTAGGTAACGAGTTAAACCCGCCTTTAGCTATCGCTCTAGCACCATAAGAAACCCGTTTACCGCCTTCTAAATATTGCTTGAATACTGGGTGGTGCTTCAAGCGTTGGAATTCATCAAAGGGGCTCAAATATGGGTTGTCGTAATTAAGGTCAACGATTAAGCCAACGAACACCTGGTTGTCTTCGGCATGATATAGGTAGCTACCGCCCGTGGCGTCATCCAGTGGCCAGCCCGCACTGTGAACCACTAAGCCCGGCTGGTGTTTTGCGGGGTCGATATCCCAAATCTCTTTAAAGCCGATTGCATAGTGCTGTGGTGAACTGTCTTCATCTAGTTTGAAATGAGAAATTAGCTCTTTGCCCAAATGACCGCGACAGCCTTCTGCAAATACCGTGTATTTAGCGCGAAGCTCCATGCCCGGCATGTAGCCGTCTTTGGGCTCCCCATCTTCGCCAACACCCATATCGCCGGTTAGTACACCGCCTACGCTGCCGTCTTCATTATAGATAACGTCAGATGCAGCAAAGCCTGGGAACACTTCAACACCAAGTTGTTCGGCTTGGTCTGCTAACCAACGGCTGACGTTACCCATTGAAACAATGTAGTTACCGTCGTTGTGCATAGTTTTAGGCGTGATGCCATTTGGTAATTTTTTGGCCGATGCTTCATCGCTAAGTAAATAGATGTGGTCTTCAGTTACCGGCGTATTTAATGGGGCGCCTTTCTCTTTCCAATCAGGAAAAAGTTCATTTAGCGCGCGAGGTTCAAATACGGCGCCAGAAAGAATATGTGCACCCACCTCGGAGCCTTTTTCGACCACACAAACCATTAGCTCTTGGTCTTTTTCATTTGCAAGCTGCATTAGCTTACAAGCCGTTGATAATCCAGCTGGGCCGGCACCGACGATGACTACGTCAAACTCCATCGATTCTCGTTCCACGGGAGGCTCCTTATGTTTGTATTTTTATAATGCACTATTGATGAAACAAATAATGCTTTGTGTCAAAAACATGTAAATTAATTGTCGTTTTGCAAGGTAATGCAGGTTGACGTTTACGTCAACAGTAAGTACATTGCAAAGCAGTTTACGTTAACGTCAACTGGCAGTGCATTATAACTGCTCGTAAACGTGGTGTTAACGACGTTTTAAGGTTAGCCTTTGAAAAACGTACGTTCCACAGTGTTTTTATTAACGTAGAGCACATTGTTAAAGTTTCAAAAAGCGTGGTGAAGTAATACGTTTTTAATTATTAATAGTTAATTATTAGTGAAACGTAATAGACACCGACGAACTCAACAATTGAGGTAAATATGAAAATACTCGTACCGGTCAAACGCGCGATCGACTACAACGTTAAGGTAAGAGTGAAGGCCGATGAATCAGGCGTAGATCTTACAAACGCGAAAATGGCCATTAACCCTTTCTGTGAAATTGCGGTTGAAGAAGCCGTTCGCTTAAAAGAAAAAGGCGTGGCCACTGAAATCGTTGTTGTTTCAATTGGTGATAAAAGCTGCCAAGAACAAATACGTACAGCGCTTGCCCTAGGCGCTGATCGCGGTATCCAAATCGATACCGACCAAAATCTTGATTCACTTCAAGTGGCTAAGCTTCTATCTAAAGTCGTTGAAGAAGAGCAACCTCAACTGGTTATTCTTGGAAAGCAGAGCATTGACTCTGATAACAACCAAACGGGCCAGATGCTTGCCGCATTAACAGGCATGCCTCAGGGCACCTTCGCTTCTGAAGTGGTTGTAGACGGTGAAAAAGTCAATGTAACCCGTGAAATCGACGGCGGCCTTCAAACAGTAGCGCTTTCGCTTCCTGCTGTGGTAACTACAGACCTTCGCTTAAACGAGCCTCGTTATGCATCTCTACCGAATATCATGAAAGCGAAACGCAAGCCTCTTGACGTGAAAGCGGCAGCTGACTTCGGTGTAGCACTAGAATCCAACGTAAAAGTGCTGAAAGTCACGCCTCCACCACAGCGCGAGGGTGGTATTAAGGTAGCAGACGTTGCTGAACTGGTAGAAAAGTTAAAAAATGAAGCAAAGGTGATCTCATGAGCGTACTCGTATATGCAGAACACGACAACGCAAGCTTAAAGACTGAAACGCATAAGCTTGTTAATGCCGCACAGAAAATGGGTGGTGATATCCATGTACTAGTTGCAGGTGAAGGTTGCCAAGCGGTTGCTGAAGCTGCGTCGCAAATTGACGGCGTTGCAAAAGTATTGGTTGCCGACAACGCAGCGTACAAGCACCAATTAGCTGAAAATACGGCTGACTTAGTTCTTGGACTGGCAGGTGATTACAGCCATGTTGTGGCTGCTGCTACAACTACGGGTAAAAACTTCATGCCTCGCGTAGCGGCATTGTTAGACGTAGCGCAAATCTCAGACATTATTGGTGTTGAAAGCGAAGACACTTTTGTGCGCCCAATTTATGCGGGTAACGCTATCGCAACTGTTCAATCATCTGATGCGAAAAAAGTCATTACGGTTCGCGCTGCTTCGTTTGATGCAGCTGCAACGGGCGGCAGCGCTGAAGTAACCGCGATTGATGTGGTTAAAAGCAGCGAAAAGTCTGATTTTGTTTCAGCAGAACTGACTGAGTCAGAGCGCCCTGAACTCACAGCAGCAGAAGTAGTGATTTCTGGTGGTCGTGGTATGCAAAACGGCGACAACTTCAAACTTCTTGAAGGTATTGCAGACAAACTAGGTGCTGCTATTGGTGCATCGCGTGCTGCGGTAGATGCTGGATTCGTTCCTAACGATATGCAAGTAGGCCAAACAGGTAAGATTGTTGCGCCACAGCTTTATATTGCGGTAGGTATCTCAGGCGCTATCCAGCACCTTGCAGGTATGAAAGACTCTAAAGTTATCGTTGCTATCAACAAAGACGAAGAAGCACCCATTTTCCAAGTTGCAGACTACGGCTTAGTCGGTGATTTGTTTGAAGTGCTTCCAGAGCTTGAAAGCTCTCTTTAAGCTACTTTTATTGTAACAATATGAGGCTGCATTTTTGCAGCCTTTTTTTTGGGCGTTTTTCCCGCATGGGCGACGCTATACGCGAACTACCGAGTTGTCTTCAATACTTACTGGAGATGGCATATAAGCATCGGCCTCCCAGTCGTTTTCCCATTTTTCACCGTCAATAAGGTAACGAAATTGATATTCATGATCTTTTTCTAAATTAACGGTCAAAGTAAAGTCGCCGCTCTTTAGTTTCTTCATTGTTAGTGGCTGGGCTTTCCAGTCGGTAAAGTCTCCGCAAAGCGCCGCTTCTTTTGCATCTTGCGCTGCTTCCGCGTTTAGTCGAAATGTCACTTTGCACAGAGGTTTTGATTTAAGGTATTGTTTCTTAAGGCTCATAATCTGTTTTCCCTTCAACGTAGCGAAATTGTTCCAGTGCCTCCCTCTAGTTGTTAGACGAGGTTAAAATTAAAGCCACCGGTCAACTCATAACCAATGAGTGCTTAAATAATCAACGAAAAAATGATAATTATCAATCTTACTTTGTATTCTTTCGATAATTTTTTATATTAGGACTACTGATTAAAGCGTTCACTTAAAAAACAATAAATAGACACAAAATCTAACAATGTTAAGTGGGCATACGCACTAATAAGTCAGTACACTAGTGTTGAAACAATAATAATAGAAAGTCGTCGGGTGACGGCTTGGTAATTATGTCTGCTTACGAACGGTTTGTGATGACTAATGCCATGCTGGTTTCCTTTCGTTCCTAGGGATAGTAAATGAAAAACTCCATGTTAATGAAAAGTGGATTGCCACTTTTCATCGTGTTAATCGCGTTTATCGCCGCCGCTGTTATGATCAAATCGCGTAAACCGCCTGAGCAAGTCCCCGTGGACATTCCTGCGTTTCTTGTTGACGCCGAAGCCGTTAACTCAGAGCAGGTAAGCTTCATCGTTAAATCGCAAGGTAATGTGGTACCGCGCAACAAGACGTCGTTAAGTGCACAGGTGAGCGGGCAGGTAGTGAGTTTATCTGACGTGTTTATTGCTGGGGGAACGTTTAAAAAAGGTGACGTGCTAGCAACCCTAGAGCAGGACGACTATCGCACCGACCTTAAATTAGCAGAAGCTGAATTAGCGCAGGCACAGGCGGCGCTTCAAGAAGAAATCGCACGGGGTAAAGTTGCTGAACAAGAATGGCGCTCTGTAAGCAGTGTGGCGCCGCCAGAATTAGGGTTAAGAAAGCCTCAGTTGGCTAAAGAGCAGGCTAATGTAAAAGCGGCAAAAGCAAAACTTGAGCGCGCAAAACGTAACTTAGAAAGAACCAAAATCACGGCGCCTTATAATGGCATTGTGGTAGAGCGTAATATCGATCTTGGTCAGTTCGTGGCAATGGGCTCTGTGCTTGGTACCGTTTATTCAACGGATACGGCGGAAGTAAGATTGCCCATCACCGATAGTGATTTGATGTTCATCAATATTGCCGGGCAATCGAGTGAAGGCGTGCCTGTTTCGCTTACGGCTTCTGTGGGCGGTGTTAAACGCACGTGGCAAGGTCAACTTGTGCGCTCAGAAGGCATTTTAGACACGGGTAGTCGAGTGGTATATGCCATTGTCGAAGTTCAAGACCCGTATAACTTCAAAGCGTCTCATAAAGCGCCTCTGCGTTTCGGTCAATTTGTTGAAGCAGAGATCACGTCACGTCAAAATGAGCAGTTGCTTGTATTACCCCGAAGCATTTTGCGCTTAGACAACACCGTTCTTACCGTAAATGACAATCGCGAAATTGAAATTAAACCGGTTGAAGTGGCGCGTACCACGGCGAAAGAAGTGTTTATTCGTTCAGGTATTGAAGAAGGTACGCTAGTGGTTACGAGCGCAGTGCCAAACCCCTACAACGGCATGAAGGTAAGACTGCCTGGCGATGAGCCGGTGCTGTCAGATGAAGCGCAGGCAGATGCACAATCTTCCAGTACTGACGAAAGCGAGAAAGTGGAAAGCAATACCTCCGAAGGAGGCCGTTAATGAGCCGGATAGATACGCAAAAAGGCTTGATAGCTTGGTTTGCTCGAAATAGTGTTGCGGCAAACTTGCTTATGTGGCTGTTAATAGTCGGTGGCTTATTCGGCGCATTCAGCATTCAAAAGCAAGTCTTTCCCAGCTTCGATATAGACGTCATAAATGTAAGAGTACCTTATTTAGGTGCTGCGCCTCAGGAAGTAGAAGAGGGCGTGATATTAAAAATTGAAGAAGCGATAAAAGACTTAGAAGGTATCAAGCAGCTAAACGCCACTGCCGTTGAGGGTATGGGCACGGTGAGTATTCAAGTAGAAGAAGATTACGACGTTGACTCGCTTCTTGATGAAGTAAAAGTGCAAGTGGATGCCATTCCCAGTTTTCCCGCTGATACTGAGAAACCGGTCATTTACCGTCAAAAAATACAGCAGGATGTTATTTGGCTTTCAGTATATGGCGATGCTTCAGAGCGGGAACTGAAAGAGTTTGCCAAAGATTTACGTGACGACATTGCGAACTTACCCGGCATTTCAAGCGTGCAAGTAGTGGGGGCGCGAGATTATGAAATCTCGGTCGAATTGTCTGAAGTCGATTTGCAGAAATACAACCTTACATTTGCTGAAGTGGTATCGCGTTTAAGCCAAACCAGTGTTGACTTACCTGGTGGTTCAATTCGCACGGAAAATGGCGATATCTTACTGAGAACGAAAGGGCAGGCCTACACGGGCTGGGACTTCTCGCAAATTATCTTATTGACCAATGCAAACGGCACCCGCGTTACGCTGGGAGATGTGGCCTATATCAATGACGGCTTTATCGAGAATAACCAATACGCGTTATTTGATGATAAACCCGCCGTAAGCCTTCGTGTCCGTGCGGTGGGCGATCAAAACGCGCTGGAAATTTCAGAGCAAGTTAACAACTATATAGACAGCCAAAAGTCAGAGTTTCCTGCGCATATAACGGCTGACACGTGGGGCGATAGTTCCTTTTATTTGGCTGACCGGCTAAATATGATGCTTGAAAACATGTTCTTTGGTGCGCTACTCGTATTTTTAGTGCTGTCTCTTTTCTTGAAAATTAAACTCGCCTTTTGGGTAATCGTTGGTCTTCCGGTATGTTTCCTTGGCACGTTATTGGTGATGCCGCTAGATATGATTGGCGTATCTATAAATATGCTGAGTTTATTCGCTTTTATTCTGGTGTTGGGGATAGTCGTTGACGATGCCATCATTATGGGCGAGTCGGCTTATTCCGAAATTGATAAGAAGGGCCACAGTGCTGAGAACGTTATTGCGGGTGTAAAAAAGGTAGCAATGCCGGCAACCTTCGGTGTACTTACCACTATTGCGGCGTTTTCTCCTATGTTAATGGTGTCAGGGCCGTTTGGTATTATCTGGAAAACCATAGGCATGGTGGTCATTGTCTGCCTAATTTTCTCGCTCATAGAATCTAAGCTTATTTTGCCAGCTCACCTTGTACATATGAAGCTAAAGCCATATGACCCGGCAAAGGCAAACGCATTTCAACGGTTTAGAGACTTTTTCAGCGAAGGAATAAAAACCTTTATTAATAACAAATATGCCCCATTTCTCGCTAAAGCGGTACGCAATCGTTATACGACGGTTGCGGTTTTCATGGCGATGCTGATATTAACCGTAGGTTTATTTGGTGGCGGTATTGTCCGATTCGTATTTTTCCCGAATATTCCCAGCGACTTTATGATTGCAAGCTTTGAACTGGAACCGGGCTCGTCGCTAGAACAACGCGATAACGTGTTAACAACGTTACGTGAAGCCATGCACCGCATGGACGATAAAGTTGCACAAGAGTCAGGCGACAATGTTATCAAACACGCCATTGCCTTTGATAACGGTAATCTAGGGGGGGAGATATTCGCGGAGCTTACCAAAGGCGAAACGCGAACGCTTACCGACTTTGAAATCCAGAATATGTGGCGTGAAGAGTTACCTGAAATTCCAGGGGTGAAGTCTTTTAATATCAGTTCGCCGGGTGGGCCTGGTGGAGGCTCAGATCTAAGTTTTGAATTTAGCTCTAGCGATATAAAGGCATTACGGGCAATTAGTGATGAGTTAAAAGAGGCGCTTGACGGTTACGAAGGGGTTACAGATATTAATGATACCTTTTCTGGCGGCAGTGAAGAAATTCAGCTTGCCCTTAAGCCGCAAGCCGACGCGCTAGGAGTTTCGTTACGGGACTTAGGGCAACAGGTGCGATTTGGCTTTTATGGTGCTGAAGTACAACGAATTCAGCGCGATGACGAAGAAATAAAGGTGATGGTACGTTACCCCAAAGCCGAACGTAGCTCAGTAGAACACCTTAAAAATATGCGAGTTCGCGCACCAAATGGCCAAGAAATTCCTTTCGAACAAGTCGCTACGTTTACCGTAGGTCAAGGCTTCGACTCGATTATCCGCGTTGATGGTAAGCGTTCTGTTACAGTATCAGGAGCAGTCGATAAGGCGTTACTTGACCCATCAGAGGTAACCAATGACGTTATTGATAATCTGATGCCAGACCTATTAGCGCGCTATCCCAATGTAGAATTCAAACTACAAGGGAATTCAAAAGAGCAGGCCGATGCAATGTTTAGCTTAATGCAAGGATTATTGTTTTCGCTTTTTGCTATTTACGCCTTACTAGCTATACCGCTTAAATCCTACAGTCAGCCGTTAATTATTATGTCAGTTATACCCTTTGGTATTGTTGGTGCCATTGTCGGTCACTTAGTGCTTGGTATGGCAGTCAGTGTATTGTCTATTTGCGGAATTATCGCGTTGTCTGGCGTTGTAGTGAATGACAGCTTAATTATGGTGGATTTTGTAAACCGCGCTCGCAAGGAAGGAATGTCACTAATGGACGCGGCGATAAGCGCAGGCACCCAGCGCTTCAGAGCGATTATTCTCACCTCGTTAACAACATTTATGGGGTTGATGCCCATTGTCTTCGAACGCAGTTTACAAGCACAAGTTGTGATCCCTATGGCAATCTCGCTGGCCTTTGGTATTTTGTTTGCCACGGTGATTACGCTACTACTTGTTCCAGCACTTTACCTCATTCTTAACGACCTTAAGAATGTATTTAAAGGCAGAAAACAGGCTCAAATTACGACAGAAAGCTAAGTAGAGAATGCCGGGTAACACCGGCATTTTTCTTATAAGGACTAAAAATGAAGAAAAAACTAATATACGCAGCCGTGGTTGCAGCATCTGCAGGGGTAACCTTTGCTTGTTCAACGTCCTACAGTAACAATGCAGAGCCGGCGAAAAGCGAGATGCAACATACAGCGATGCCGACAGTGTCTAGCTATCCAGAAACAAAAACCGTCGCGCAGCAGGACAATTATCACGGTACTACAGTGAGCGACCCTTATCGCTGGCTAGAAGAAGAAAGTGAAGAGGTAAACGCGTGGGTAGAGGCCCAAAACGAGCTTGCTCGTCCTTATCTAGCTGAGCTATCTTCTAAAGCGTTGTACAAAGAGCGTTTAACCGCATTGTGGGATTATGAAAAGTATTCAACGCCCTACATGGTAAATGACAAACTCTTCTATACGTATAACAACGGATTGCAAAACCAATATGTCCTCTATATGGCTGATGGGCTAAACGGTAAGCCTGAAGTGCTCATTGACCCCAACACCCTAAGTGATGATGGCACTGTATCGATGGCGTCAACTGAACTAAGCCCGAAAGCGTCGTATCTTGCATACATGCTATCCGACGGTGGTACAGACTGGAAAACCATTCATATACGTGAAACCAGCAACAAATCAGATTTAACCGATGTTATTAAAGGGGTTAAATTTTCAAACGTAGCGTGGCTACCTGACGAAAGTGGTTTTTTCTATTCGCGTTACCCAGAAAATGACGCAGGTGAGTTTGACGATAGCCAAACCGTGTCTATTTATTTTCACGCAATAGGCACAGCGCAAAATGAAGATACAAAAGTGTTCTCATTTGACGGCAAACCTACCTGGAACCCATACCCACTGGTTATTCAAGACGGTGAAACACTATTAATCTCGGTATTTGAAGGCTATGAAGCCAATGGGGTATACGCTAAGTCGCTAAAAGAAAAAAACAGTAAGTTGATACCAATCTTTGATAAGTGGGATGGTCGCTACGATTTTATTGGTGAAAAAGAAGACACGCTTTTCTTTACATCAACGGCCGATGCGCCAACAGGTAAGGTTGTAAAGGTTGAGTTCGACAATGGCGTTCAGTCAAGCGAAACTGTTATTGAAAGTACGTCAGATACCTTAAATAGTGTATCGCTATTAGGTGGTAAGTTATTCGCTCAGTACCTTAAAGATGTAAAAGGGCAAGTGAGTGTATTTGACTTGTCTGGCAAACAAATTGATGACATTTCGTTTTCTGATATTGGCAGCGTAAACGGCTTTTATGGAGATGAAACTGCCGACACGACGTTTTACAAGTTAACGGGCTTCACTAATCCTGGCCAAGTTTACGCTTATGATGTTCAAAGCGGCGAGTCAACATTATTTAAGCGCATAGATACTGGCATTAACTATGATGATTATGTAACCAAGCAAGTCTTTTACACCAGTAAAGATGGCACCAAAGTGCCTATGTTTATTGTACATAAGAAAGGATTAAAGCTTGATGGGAATAATAAAACCTTACTGTATGGCTACGGTGGCTTTAATATTTCACTAAAACCCGGCTACTCAGTGTCCAGAATGGTATGGGTTGAGCAAGGCAATGTGCTTGCCATCGCTAACTTGCGAGGAGGTGGTGAGTATGGCCAGCAATGGCACAAAGCGGGAACTAAGTTAAATAAGCAAAACGTGTTTGATGATTTTATTGCTGCAGGGGAGTACCTAGTCGAAAGTGGTTATACCAACCCTCAAAAAATGGGAATTCAAGGCGGCTCTAACGGTGGCTTGCTGGTTGGTGCAACGTTAACGCAGCGCCCCGATCTTTTCGCTGCCGCCTTACCGGCTGTAGGGGTACTAGATATGCTTCGCTATCACACGCCAAGCGCTAATGCTCGCGCATGGTCGTCTGATTATGGTTTGAGTGAAAACAACGACGAATTTGAAGCCTTGTATGCTTATTCTCCTGTTCACAATACAAAACCTGGAACCTGTTATCCGGCAACCTTGGTTACTACTGGCGATCACGATGACCGCGTAGTTCCTTGGCATAGCTATAAATTTGCGGCACAACTTCAAGCCGATCAAGGCTGCGATAACCCCGTATTACTTCGTGTTGAAACCCGTGCAGGCCACGGCGCTGGTACACCAACGTGGATGCGTATTGAAGGCTATGCTGACCAGTGGGCATTTTTAGAATCGGCCCTCGAATAATGCTAATCGCCCGTCACTAAACGAAAGCCGCTTGTTAAAGCGGCTTTTTTTGTTTGCATTTTAATCAAATGGCCATATACTGTATAAATATCAGTATGGTTTATTTTGACTCTTATTGTGGTGTGTCGGCGTCGGCACCTTTTTGGAGATGATTATGCAAACAGGCATCAAAGCGGTCGATCAACTTATTACAAAGCACGGCATATTAGCTGACTTAGGTTCAGATACGTTTCAGCGCCGTAGTCGTTTAACTGGCGGCGATGAGCGAGCTAATACACTGCCGTTCTGCATGTATCAAAAAATCGTAAATGCGCCCTTGTCTAACCAGTTCACGGTACATCACTTTTATATGCCAGGAAATAAAGGAAAGCTTGCTAGCTTTTTGTTTGATGAGAAAGGGCAATTGATAGAGCAGGTTTACTATCAAAAAGTGGCGCGCTGGGTAAAGGTGTGCCGAAAGCTACAGCAGCTTGTGCAAACGCCTACTTCAGATATTCATATGGCGGCGTAGAATGGCATAAAAAAAGCAGAAACGTTTTTCAACGCTTCTGCTTTTATACTAAATAATTGAATAGCTACAAAAATTGAAAGTAGCTAACTAATCTTCGCTTAGTAATACGTGTACTTAAACTCAACACCCCAAACGCGTGGTTCGTTTACGATACCCGTTAGGTTGTTGAAGTCGATAGCACCTTTAACGTTATCTTCGTCAGTGATGTTACGACCAAATAGCGCTACTGTGTAGTTATGCGCAAAGTTTTCGTAACCAATGCGTAGACCGCCTTCGAAGTTGTCTTCAGTAGTAAATTCAACAGCTTCGTATAGGAAGATGTTAGTTTCACCTTGGAACGCCCAATCAGTAAACACAAAGAACTCACCGTCGTCACCCATGGGGATAGTGTAACGCGCAGTAAAGTTAAAGATTGACTCTGGTGCTTGTGGGAACGGGTTACCGTCGATTGAAGCAACAAAACCGTCTGGACGAGGATCAGTCACTGTACAGTTACCTGTAGAACCAAAAACAGGGTTAGTACCACATGGTGAAACGGTCAGCGTGTCGTCTTTAATTTCGGTGTGGTTGTAGCTGTAGCCTGCAGTGAAGGTAAGCTCATCAGTCGCGAGCCATTGTGCGTCTACTTCAAAACCATACGCTTCGCCTTTGTCAGCATTTACAAGTGCTGTAAAGTTGTTGCCGCCACCAATCGCCGAGAACTGCATATCATCCACTGTGTAGTAAAATGCTGCAGCGTTAAGACGTAGTGAGTCGTCGAACAAATCAGACTTAATACCCACTTCGAACGAATTGATAGTTTCTGCATCAGCTACAGAAGGTGCACCTTCAAATGCAACGTCACGACCCTGAATCGTTTGAGCTCGGAAACCGTTAGCATAGCGAGCAAATAGTGACATATCGTCTGTCACACGGTAGTTAGCACTCAATTCAAAGCTAGTTTGACCATCATCTACATCAATGTCGTCATAATCTTGAATCAGCGCATCTCCAGTAACCAGTGCGAAGCCGTCAACGTTTTGATCGCCAACAACCAAGCTCTTAGAGTCATGTGTATAGCGAATTCCACCGGTAACGTTTAATTTCTCATTCACTTGATAAGACGTTTGACCAAATACTGCCCATGTTTGGTTGTCATGGAAAACCGTCGTTGCGCCAAAGTAACCGTCGATACTGGTTACGTTGAATGAGGCATCATAATAAAATGCACCTACTTGCCAGTTCAGCGCATCACGACTGTTGCTCGAAAGTCTAAATTCCTGAGTGTACTGCTCTAGATCGTCAAGATTGTCTTGAGTAACCGCTGAGAAAGGAATGAAGCCTGGTCCTGATGTGCCGTCAGCAAGGTTGAAACCACCATCAACATCACCAAGGCTTGAACCGTCAGCTGTTTCAAGCGCAGAGATTGACGTAAATGTTACTTCATCCATGTCGTACTCAAGTTTTAGTGACGCACCAAAACCATCGTACTCTTGAGGGTTATTATCGATGCCGTCGCCTTGAAGATCACCATCATAATATACCGTTTCGCGATCGTAGTTAGCGTTAAGCTCGTTACTACCCTTATCGAATACGTTTGCACGGAAAATAGACGCTGTGCCCTCAAGCTCGCGACCATGTACGTTTAGTAGGGCAGAAAAGTCTGCTGATGGTTCCCAAAGAAGCTGTAGTCGATACGCTTTTTCGTCGTATCCGCCAATTGCATCGTTTTCGCCTGTGAATGCGTTGTCGATGTAGTCATCACGTTCTTGTGATAATAGAGAAAGACGTGCTGAAAGCTCATCTGTTAAGCCGCCGCTGATTGCGCCTTCAAAATTCATTGTGCCGTAAGAACCAAAGCCAGCTTTTGCGTAGCCTTCTAAATCTTGTGTAGGTTTAACGGTGTCGAACTTGATAATACCCGCGGTAGTGTTGCGGCCGAATAGCGTGCCTTGAGGACCGCGAAGTACTTCTACTTGCTGTACGTCGAAAAGCGGGAAGCTTTTTAATACAACATTTTCCATTACCACTTCGTCCATAATAATAGAAACAGGTTGAGAAGCGGCAAGGTCGAAGTCGGTGTTTCCAAGACCACGAATATAAAAGCGTGGTGCTACACGACCATTTGATGATTCGGCGTAAAGGCCCGGAACACGAACTGCAAGTGCTAGAATGTCTTCACCGCCTGAGAATAGGCTTTCGAATTTTTCTCCGCTTAATGTCGCAACAGAAATTGGTACTTCTTGAATTGATTGTGTACGCTTTTGCGCAGTAACGGTAATCTGTTCAAGTGAGGCTTCTTTTTTTTCTGTCGTTGCGGCCTCTTGTGCAAGAACTGAAGAGCTGAACGCTGCACTAACTGCTAACGCTAGCGTGGCGATTTTATGTGTTCTCATGTTTCCACCAAGATGATTTTAAAATTATACTTTTGTAGTGTTTTTAGCACAAAAATTAACAATCTATGCTTGGCGTTGCATTTTACACAAAGTTTGCAATAAAAACTTCAAATTTGTGCAACTTTACAAATTTTTGCCCCCTTAATGCACAACATTAGCAGCAGTGAATATATCGATGAATATTTATTGCACTGAGGTAAAGCAATGAGAGACAACTATGGTTTTTATTAGTGCACAGTTATCAGGCCATAAACACAGCCTGTATTAGCTGCGGTTAAATTTTATGCGGTATTGTGACGGAGAGAGCCCCGTCGTCTTCTTAAACAAGCGAGTGAAGGAACTTAAATCTTCGTAACCTACAGCGTTTATTAAGTTTTCTAGCGGCATAGTAGATGTTTCTAACAGTTTGCGAGCTTGTTCAATACGTAGTGCTTGTAAGTACTGACCAGGTGTAATATCACAGGCGTTTTTGAATCGGCGGATCATTGTGCGCTCAGTCATATTGTGTTTCTTGGCTAATTCTGCAAGCGTGGTTTTGCTGCGCATGTTTTTCTCTAAATACGACTGAATTTCCATGATGTCTTTGTCAGCATGAAGCCGGCGCTGCCTGCTGCTCGCGTAAATCGTTTGGCTTGTTCTAGACACATCTAGCACATGTGATTTAGCGGTATCACTTGCAATTTGGTGCCCGCAGTAACGTTCAATTAATTGCGTGGATAAGTCTATCCATGCCATCCCACCCCCTGCACAATAAACCGCATTGTCTTCCGTTACCATTTTGTCTGGCTGTAAATTAACGTTCGGGTACATAGATTTGAACTTGTCAGCGTAGCCCCAGTGAGTAGTTGCGGTTTTGTTCGTTAAAAGACCTGTCTGGGCGAGTAAAAATGTTCCTGTGCAGTTCGCCGCAATGTCAGCGCCTACTTTTTGCAAACGTTTTATATGTACGAGTAGAGGCTGTGTATCTCTCAGTACTTCGTCGATATTCCCGCCAATAGTGGGAATAAGAAGGATATCGGTGTGTGATACATCCTCAATGGCGATGTTGGGTTGTAACATGATTTGGTTCGAACACATAAAAGGCTGGCCGTGGTGGCTTGCCAACTGCACCCTAAACTGTGGAGAAGGGGAAAGTTTGTGAATACGCTGCCAACTGATGCCAGCAAAAGCGAAGACATCAAGCGCGCCAGTGATGGCTGAGGCAAGGGCTTGGTCGAAGCCTAATACGGTAACAGTGAACTTGGTGCTATTCATAAAAGTAATTAGAGTTATTTTAAAAAATAAGGCTGAGTTATTGTTGGCGGTATTCACCATTATTGTGTCATTATTGACAATAATGGCATGATAACGAATATGACACAATGTGTTAACAAGTATTCGTGAAGGACAAAACACCATGGCCGATCAACTCATTCCTCGCCGTGAAATGCAATTCCAACTTTATGAGGTATTAAATACCGCATCGCTCTGCGAAAAATCACGCTTTGAAGAACATAACGTAGAAACATTCAACGCTGTTATTGATATGGCTGAGAAAATGGCTGAAGAGCTATTTCTTCCTCACAATGCGGTGGCTGATAAAAATGAGCCTACGTTTGATGGTTCAAAGGTTTCGATGATCGATGAGGTTAAAGTCGCGTTTGATACGTACCGTGAATCTGGTTTCATTGCCGGTCACTTTGATTTTGAAGACGGCGGCATGCAGCTACCCGTTACGGTAATGAATGCCTGTGCGGGTTTCTTTTTAGCGGCTAACCCATCATCTACAGCTTATCCGTTTCTAACCGCAGCGGCTGCAAACGTCATTA
Organism: Alteromonas mediterranea DE; assembly: GCF_000020585.3. NCBI lineage: Bacteria > Pseudomonadati > Pseudomonadota > Gammaproteobacteria > Alteromonadales > Alteromonadaceae > Alteromonas > Alteromonas mediterranea. The sequence goes on along the minus strand of NC_011138.3, from coordinate 2,482,856 downwards.
AGCATTTTGCTTCTAGCGATATCAAAAATGCGTTCCTGCCAAAGATGCTTACAGGTGACTTCACAGGAACCATGGCATTGACAGAGCCTCACGCGGGTTCTTCACTTGCTGATATCCGCACTTCAGCCAAACCGCAAGATGACGGTACTTACCGCATCAAAGGTAGCAAGATTTATATTTCAGGCGGTGAGCATGAGCTATCTGACAATATCGTGCATTTGGTGCTGGCGAAGATACCAGGTGGTCCTGCAGGCGTGAAAGGTATTTCACTTTTCGCTGTACCTAAATACCGTTTAGATGCAGACGGAAATCCAGATGTGCGCAATGATGTTACCCTTGCGGGCCTTATTCACAAAATGGGCTACCGCGGTACTACATCTACGGCACTTACGTTTGGCGAAAACGGTGATTGCCACGGCTATCTTATTGGCGAGCCTCATCAAGGTTTGCGTTATATGTTCATGATGATGAACGAAGCGCGTATTGGCGTGGGCTACGGTGCTGCCATGATAGGGTATCGCGGGTACCGCTATTCATTGGAATACGCAAAAGATCGCACCCAAGGCCGTGCTGCTCCTAACTTAGCGCCAGAAGATGACCCGTCACCTATTATCAATCATGGCGACGTGCGCCGAATGTTACTCGCGCAAAAAGCCTACTGTGAAGGTGGTATGTCGCTTTGCCTGTATGGCAGCATGCTGATAGACAAAATGGAAACCGAGACGGATAGTGAAAAGCGTACCGAGCTTTCCCAGCTGTTAGACCTATTAACGCCGGTGTTTAAAGCCTGGCCATCAGAGTTTGGTCCTAAAGCGAATGACTTAGCTATTCAGATTTTGGGGGGCGCGGGTTATACCCGTGAATACCCTGTTGAGCAATGCTGGCGTGACAACCGCTTAAACCCCATTCACGAGGGGACTAATGGTATTCAAGCACTTGACCTGCTTGGTCGAAAATTGTGGCAACACGACGGTAAGGGGCTAGAGGCGTTGCTTTCTCGTGTAACGGGCGACATGAAGCGTGCAGAAACGCCACGTGCACAGACACTTGCCGCTAAGCTAAAGCCTTACCTAGACAAGCTAGGGGCACTTATTCAACAAGCTGCCACCGATTTGCGTTCAGACAAACAACCGGTATTGCTTACTAACGCAAGCTGCTTTTTAAATATATTCTCAAGTTGTGTAGTGAGCTGGATTTGGCTGCGCCAAGCGAATGTTGCCGAACAAGCACTCGCGAAAGGGGCAGACGAACAAGACGTTGACTTCTACGAAGGCAAGTTAGCAGCCGCCGAGTATTTTTTAAATTGGGAACTGCCGCTGGTTAGTCGCGACATCGAAGTACTCACGTCACAAGACGCCACATGTAATAACGTTAAAGCGAGCTATTTCTAAATTGAGATAAGCCTTAAAAGGGAATGATGCTATAGCATCAGGCGGCAAGCATTACATTCATGCTTGTTCAGCCAATCATTGAATTGAAGTACATTTTTTGGAGTTCATTATATGAACGTAGCTGCAAATGTTGAAGGTAAACATATTCTTATCACCGGTGGTGGCTCTGGTATAGGGGCTGCTTCTGCCCGGGTTTTAAGTGCTCGTGGGGCCTTAGTGGGTATTGCCGATTTAAATGAAGACAACGCGAAATCGTTGGCAAGCGAAATTGAACAGGCTGGTGGTAAGGCGTACGCCGTAGCGGTAGATGTTACTGAACCTAGCCAGGTTAAGGCCATGTTCGATACGGCGTTATCTCGCACCGATAAAATAGACGTGATCATCAATAATGCGGGTATCGATCATTTTCCATCACCGCTTACCGAAGTCGATGACGCTATGTTTATGAAAAATATTCAGGTGAATTTAGCGGGGGTATGGTACTGCATGAAAAATGCGTTGAAGCATATGACAGCAACAGGTGGTGGACACATCATTAATATCGCTTCCGTTGCTGGGCTTCGCTCTGCGCCTATGATCAGCGCGTACAGTGCATCAAAACACGGTGTCATTGGGTTAACCAAATCAGCGGCAGTAGAATATGCGCGTGCCAATATTCGCATTAACGCTGTTTGCCCCAGTTTTGTAGATACCCCTATGGTGCAGGGTGTGCTGTCAAAACTCGATGAGCGTGGTCAAAAAGGTCTGATTGGCGCAAACCCGATGAAGCGGCTAGGTAAGCCAGAAGAAATTGCAAATGCGATTGCCTGGTTATGTAGCGATGAATCATCGTTTATGACGGGCCAGTCAGTTGTATTGGATGGGGGCATGCTGGCATAAGCTTCACTATGGCGCTATCACTAAGCGTAGGGGCGATATAAAAGGTTGTGTACCTTATCTATATAAGCCTTAAAAACGATTACGAAACTATGCAAGAAGAGAATAAATCACAATCTGCATAGTTTGCTCGAAAACAGCAAGAGAAGGAATATTTAATGAAAGACTTGTTCGATTTAACAGGAAAAGTGGCACTAGTTACTGGCGCTAGTCGCGGTATTGGTGAATCTATTGCGCGTTTACTTGCTCAGTACGGCGCGCACGTTATTGTATCTAGCCGTAAAATAGACGGTTGTGAGGCGGTTGCTTCTTCAATTCGCGATGCGGGCGGCAAAGCAACGGCATTGGCTTGTCACGTGGGTGAGATGGAGCAAATTACCGAAGCGTTTGATGCGATTAAACGAGATTTCGGTAAATTGGACATTCTTGTGAATAACGCTGCGGCAAATCCGTACTTTGGTCATATTCTGGATACCGACCTTGGTGCCTACAATAAAACAGTAGATGTAAATATTCGCGGCTACTTCTTCATGTCGATTGAAGCGGGTAAAATGATGAAAGAGCAGGGCGGTGGCGTCATACTCAATACCGCTTCAGTAAATGGTGTAACACCGGGCGATATGCAGGGTATTTATTCAATCACCAAAGCTGCGGTTATCAGCATGACTAAGTCGTTTGCAAAAGAGTGCGGTAGCCTAAATATTCGAGTGAATGCCTTATTACCTGGTTTAACTGACACCAAATTTGCATCTGCGCTTACTACCAATGAACAAATACTTAAGCATGCGCTTAAAGTAATTCCGCTGGGCCGCGTAGCCGATCCAGATGAAATGGCGGGCACGGTGTTGTATTTAGTATCAGATGCATCAAGCTATACCACGGGCACGACAGTGGTTGTAGATGGTGGTATGCTAGCGTAAATAGAGATAATTACGAGATACGACCATGCATATATGGGTTGACGCCGATGCGTGCCCTGCAGTGATCAAAGATATACTTTTTAAGGCAGCTAGGCGTACCAAGCTGCCTTTATCTTTGGTGGCTAACCATTCTATGTCTGTTCCACCAGACAAGCACATAACCCTTACACAGGTGCCTTCTGGCTTCGATGCAGCTGACGATTACATTGTAGAGAAGTGCGAGGCGGGGGATTTAGTCATCACCAACGACATTCCTTTAGCTGCTGATGTACTAGGGAAAAATGCGCTTGCGTTAAACAACCGTGGTGAGGAATACGACAAGTCGTCAATTAAGCAAATACTGGGTATGCGAGACTTCATGGACACCATGCGTTCAAGTGGCGAACACACTGGCGGTCCAAAGGCGTTCTCCCAGCGCGACAAGCAAAACTTCGCCAATGCGCTAGACCGCCTCCTAACCCAAGGCCTCCGCGCCCTCAAATAAAATAATGGGGTCAGAGTACATTTCGCCTCTAATGATGGGGTCAGAGTACTTTTACATTGACAAAAATGTACTCTGACTCCATTTGGTTTTAGTAATTATTTTACGATGGTCATTTCTTCGATCAGGTTTGTTGCACCGTCAACGTACTCCATTACCCATAGCATGTAGCGCGTGTCTACATGAATGGTGCGGGTTGTTTTCGGATCAAAGTCCCAATCTGAGTTAACGCTTTCAAACGTACCGTCAAACAACAAACCGATTAGTTCTGCTTTTGCATTAAGCGTTGCAGAGCCTGAGTTACCGCCTGTAGAATCTAAGTCCGTTAGGAAGTTTACCGGTACGCTATTGATGTCTTCAAGTTTGTACGGACCGTACTGCTTGTCTTTAATAAGCTCAAGCTGCTTTTTCGGTGAATCAAACGGTGTTTCGCCGGTATCTTTTTCAGTAATGCCTTCAAGACGGGTAAAGGGTTCGTAAATGAGGCCATCTTTTGGCGAACCGCCCATCACGTTACCGTAAGTTACTCGAAGCGTGCTGTTTGCATCTGGGTAAGCGAGGCTGCCCAAAGATTTTTGCCATTCGATAATCGCGCTCATGTATTTAGGGCGAAGTGCAGCAGCTTTACCGCTAAGCGTTTTACTTTTATCTTCAATAGCCATTTCAGTATCGAATAATGCAACTGCTAGTTTGATGAATGGGTCGTTGCTCTTCTCAAACGCTTCGCGGCTTGCGGTTAACCACTTCAAACGCTCTTCAGTATTGTTCAGTGACGTGTTGTCATAAAACGCTTTTAACTTATTATGAAGCGTTTTGCTGTCAGTACTACCGTCAATGCCTACTGCTTTATCGAAAGCCGCAACACGGTTTTCTTCAGGCTGCTCTAGGTACATGCTGATCATTTTTTGCCACACAGCTTGATCTACCACAGCGTCGAAGCGGCGCTCTATGCGCTCTGCGCTTTCTTTAAGACGAATTTGATCGCGCTCTTGATACCCACGTTCACGCTCTGCATCTGGCTTTTCCCTTTCAATTGCGTTGCGATATAAGGTTTGCGCGGATGACAACAGTTGTGCACGACCTAGGTTGTTGTACCAGAAGTTTTGCTTGTTCATCTGCATTTGTTCTGCGCTAACCGCATCAAGATCGGCCAGGGCTTGTTTTAGTTCACTCTTACCATTTTTATCAAGCCATGCTGCCAGTTGCTCTTCACGCTCGGCGCGGCGAGGAACAAGCCCAACACGCTTAGCGCCAGAAAGCTGACCTAACGTGTTTTTATGAAAGTTATTCAAGCCTGCAAGTGTTGCTTCATATTTAATACGAGCATCGCTACCTTCTTCTGACGAGGTTTCAATGGTTTTAATCCATTCGTCTACCAGTTCAAGGTAGGTAGGGTATAACCAGTCAAACATGTACGAAACTTGCGACAAACGCGCATAGCGATTCGTTGAGCCAGGGTAACCCGCCGCCATTACAAAGTCGCCGTCTTCAAGGCCCGCTGCCGAAACTTTAAGGAAGTGATCAGGTTCAAACGGCACGTTGTCTTCACTGTAATCAGCGGGTTTACCGTCTTTACCTACGTAAGCGCGATAGAAAGAGAAATCACCGGTGTGGCGAGGCCACATCCAGTTATCTACATCGCCGCCGTATTTACCGATAGAATCAGCGGGCGCATAAGCAATACGCACGTCACGGATTTCCATTTGCTTAATAAGCTTGTATTCAAGGCCTTGGAAGAATGACGGAACAGAGCAGCGAAAGCCTGCTTCTGACTCACATTCTGCAATTAGCGCTTTACGGTTTGCTTCGATAAGGTCGTAGCGCTCGCGCCCTTGAACGTCATCATTGATACCGCCAACAACTTTGTCGGTTACGTCAGAAAAATCCACCGTAACAAACATGCGAGTGCCTGGTGCTGCTGGCAGTTCGTCGCCAATTTCTTTTGCTAAGAAGCCATCTTTTAAGTAGTTGTTTTCTGGTGTGCTGTTGTACTGCACTGAACCGCGGGCACAGTGGTGATTGGTTACCGCTAAGCCTTTGTCAGACACAAACGATGCTGAACAACCACCAAGCGACACAATAGCGCCCATTGGAAACGCGGTTAAGTTGTTAATACTACTTGCAGGAATTTCCAAACCGGTTTCTTTTAAATCGCCAGCAATTGAAGGGAGTTGCTCTGGCGTGAACATGCCTTCCTTAGCATCTACCTGCATTGCCGTGCCGAGCAACGCGGCAGAAATACAAAATACACTTACTTTTGACATGGGTGTTCCTTGTTCTTGTCGTTAATCTAATTGTTATAAACCAAACTTAATACATACCAAGTTAACGTATACGTCAACATTGTTATAGTGTAACGATTATTTCCTGTTTGCCCTATGAAAAAGCACCGGGCGTGCAACACAAATTTGTTAGCAAGTGTAACGAGACGTCGTTTAAAGCGTTTATAAGCCTTTCGTCGCAGGGGAGTGAGGAGAAGAGACAAAACAAAAAAGGCAGAGTTTAAACTCTGCCTTCTGAATTTTTAAAAACGTTGGCTAACGCTTAAAGCACTGATACCAACGCTTTCGCTAGTGTTTCAACGTTTTCTTGGTTGATGCCTGCAATGTTTACGCGGCTAGAATCAACAAAGTACACGCTGTGCTTTTCACGCACTTCGCGCACTTGCTCAGGTGTAATACACAAGAACGAGAACATACCTTTTTGATCGTTCACAAAGCTAAAGTCTTTCGGTGAACCATTGTCGTGAAGGTTTTGAACAAGCATGGCTCGTAGAGACTTCATGCGGTCGCGCATTTCGTTCACTTCAGATACCCATTCGTTGTTCAGTGCTTCGTCAGCAAGAATGATGTCTACCAATGCACCACCGTAGCTTGGTGGCATAGAGTAGATGCCACGTGCGATTGACTGAATTTGACCCTGTGCAATTTTACGGGTTGCTGAGTCTTCAGTAATGATAGCTGCAAGACCAACGCGCTCGCGGTAAAGACCGAAGTTTTTAGAGCAAGAGGCCGCTACAATTACTTCTGGAAGATTCTCAACTAACAAACGCATGCCGTAGGCGTCTTCGTCTAGGCGTTCACCAAAACCAAGGTAAGCCACATCAATAAATGGTAAGAACTCACGCTCTTTCGCGACTTCGAGTACTTCATCCCATTGTGCATTAGTAAGATCAGCACCTGTTGGGTTGTGACAGCATCCGTGAAGAAGAACGATATCGCCCTTTTCAGTTTTGCGAAGGGTATCCATCATAGCGTCGAAACGAATGCTTGCAGACGCTTTATCGAAGTACGGATAGGTTTCAATTTTAAGGCCAGCAGAGCCAATAAGTGGAATATGGTTAGCCCATGTAGGGTCGCTTACCCATACCTTGCCATTTTCATTACAACGAACTAGCAGTTCTGAAAGAATACGCAGCGCACCACAACCACCAGGCGCTTGAACCGCCGCAACGCGGTCTGCAAGAAGTACTGGACTATTCTTACCTAAAAGCAAAGACAACATGCCATCAATAAAACCTTGATTACCCTGAGGCGTGATATAGGTTTTGCTGGTTTCGGTGTCTAAAAGCACTTGTTGTGCTTTGGCAACACTTGAAAGAATAGGGGTATTACCTTGCTCATCTTTATATACGCCAACACCTAAATCGATTTTATTTGGGTTGGTGTCTTCACGAAAAGCAGCTGACAGGCCAAGAATTGGATCTGGGGCGAGATGGGGTAATACTTCAAACACGATATGTCCTCACGTTACGTTGGTGTGCAAAAGTTAGCAGGCAGGCATTATGCCACCGATGGTAGAAAAAACGACCCCTAAAGGTTGAAAATATTTCAATTATTCGGCTAAGGAAAACGTAAACGAAAGTTTCATTTCAGAAATACCCTAAATTGAAAAAGAAAAAGCACGCGTTTCCACTGTTTTTCCTTTGTCTGAGAACCGACGCTCCTTCCATGTTAGCGTATTGTTTTTATCAACCAACAACAAAGTCGACGTGCGCGTGCCATATTTTTCGGTTTGAATGAAAATAGAAGATAATGCCTTCTCCCATTCATAACCTACACCCGTGTCGGGTAGCAGGGCATCCTCTGCTTTATTTTCGTGGCGTAAAATATTAAATAAATCGTCAGCATTGATTGTGTTTTGCTGCTGCACATAGACATTTAAGGCAGTAACCCCTTGAGTGACTTTTGGCCATGGAGTAGCAATATCAGCATTTGACAACCCATACACACCGGTATCAATTGAGTGGGTCGAATTGTTTACATTGTTGTAAACGCGAAGTGCAGTTACATCGCCAAATAGTAAGTTATATCCGTTGTACTGGTGACGAGTTTCTTCAAGCGTAGCTAAATATGCTGACTGCTCGGCATAATCTTTTTGGGCCGGGTTTTGTTTAAGCCAATTAGCAACTAATTCCCCGCGGGATACTGCATTTTTATTGATGTTGTGTGGGTCTCTCACATTGGTAAGCGCTGCAATTTTTCCGTTACGCGTAACACCCATCCAGGTACCGTCAGCTTCTAAATCCTGCCCTGCAAGCAAGTGCGGGTGGCTTTTCCAAAATGTTGAAGGTGCAGTCGGTCTTGCGTAAAACTCGTCTCGATTTGCCGCAATGATAAGAGGGTAGTCGTCTCGCATCTTGTTTGCGATAAATAAAATACACATAGCGTACCTAGTGTCCTTTTCTTAACCTGTTCACCACACATCGCTTAATTGCTTCTGTTAACAATTGCGTTACATTTCTATTTTGATTACTCTTCGTCAATGTATGCGCAGTATGATGTGTTACGTGCAGTATAGTGTGTTAGGTAATAAAAGAATATGCGGGTACAAAACAGAAGAAGAAAGCACGAAGGCCTATGAAGTATTGAAAGCAACTTGCCAATAATGTCATGCCGATGTAGCTCACCGGAATATAAAGCCCTAAAGCAAGCCTGAAATAAAACCCAATATAGAACAAAAGCAGAGCATAATAATAATGACAAAACCCTCGCACCCTAATAACCACTCTCAATTAGCCAGTAAGGTCATCGTGGGGAACGATATACCACGAAAATGGCCACAGTGGCTGTCGTCGTTTGCCGCGTGGGTGCTCACGAAAAAAGGCTGGCAAGTAGAAGGCGAACTCATTAATCAAAAAAAAGCCATTTTAGCGGTAGCACCGCATACATCAAACTGGGACTTTTTTATTGGCTTATTCGTGGTGTTTTCATTCAAGCTAAACATTAATTTTTTTGGCAAGCACACCATCTTTAAGCCACCATTAGGTGCCATTGTGAGGAGGCTAGGGGGCATTGCCATTGAAAGAAGTAAAGCCCACGGCGTGGTCACCTCTATTGCAAATAAAATTAAAGAGGCTGATCAGCTTATTCTTGCCTTAGCGCCAGAAGGCACTCGTAGCCCCATTTATCCATGGAAAATGGGGTTTATGCATATTGCACAACAAGCTGAAATTCCTGTCCAAGTCATAGGTTTGGACTACGCTAGAAAAAGAATTGTATTGGGGCCAATTATTCAGAAAGTGACTAATATAGATGAACAAATGCAAACTATTTATACGTTTTATGATAATGTTTGCGCAAAATATCCTAAAAACTGCATTATAAAGTCATAACCATTTTTGTAAGTGGTATTTACGCATCTGTCATAAATAGACTAATACGATGCGTATTTGGCTAGATCGCAAACATCTATTTTCGGAGCTTCACCCGTGACAAAATTGGGATTCACAACCCGTCAGGTACATTCTGATCGCATGCTAAACACCCCAGAACATGGTGGTGTACACAGCAGCACATCTAATTCGGTTCTTTTTGAGTTTAAAGATGCGCAAGGCATTATAGATGCGTTTCAAGGCAAGCGCGCAGCTCACGTTTACTCTCGTTCTTCTTCGCCCTCTGTGGCTGCATTACAAAATATGCTAAATGACTTAGAAGGCGGTGTAGGTACGTTATGCTACTCAACCGGGATGGCGGCTATAAGCAGTTCTTTATTTGCCTTGTTAAAGGCGGGCGATCATTTAATCGTAAGCCAATACCTTTTCGGCAACACAAGAAGCTTTTTCGAAACGATTAAAGACTTTGGTGTGCAGGTTACCTACACAGATGTGACCGACATTCAACAAGTTAAAGAGGCGTATCAGCCAAATACAAAAGGTGTCTACACGGAAACCGTCGCAAACCCTGTAACTCAGGTTGCTGATCTCCACGCCATTGGTCAATTCTGTGAAGAGAAGCACATGCTGTTTATGGTTGATAACACCATGACACCGCCGCCAGTTTTCTACGCAAAAGACGTTAAGGCATCACTGGTGTTTTGCTCATTAACCAAATACATCGCAGGTCACGGCAATGTATTAGGTGGCGCAGTGGTTGACACAGGCAACTTCGACTGGACAAAGTTTGACAATCTCAAGCCTGCTTATCAGGTCGCAGATATTGCGCAATGGGGCATCACTCAAATTAAAAAGAAAGGTCTGCGCGACCTAGGTGCTACATTAGCACCACAGTCAGCTACGGCTATTGCATTGGGCATGGAAACCCTTGATTTGCGTTTAGCACGAAGCCAGCACAATGCTATGCAGCTAGCAACGTTTTTAGACAATCACCCAAAAGTATCGAAAGTGTTTTATCCAGGTCTTGCCGATCACCCTCAGCATTTCATGGCACGTGAATACCTAAACGGTGGCTACGGAGCAATTTTAAGCTTTGATCTAATTGATGGTGCTGACCCTGTTGCGTTTTTAAACGAGATGGAGCTGGTAATCTGCGCTACCCACTTAGGCGATAATCGCACCCTTGCACTACCTGTGGCACCTACTATTTATTTCGAGAACACGGCAGAAGAACGTGAGCTTATGGGGATTTCCGATACCATGCTACGTATTTCGGTAGGTATTGAAGACACTCAGGATCTGATCGCAGATTTCGAAGCAGCGCTAAACACGATTTAGACAATGTTTTGCTATGTTAAAGTACAGAAAAAGGGGCGAAAGCCCCTTTTTCAATTTAAGCAAGTTGCTTCTTGCTACTTATCATTTAAAAAGCTTTCTACCAATTCGATTAATCAAAACCTAGCGTGATTTGACCGCGAATTTCACCACTTGGGAATGCGTCTGAATGGAAGTTTGTGTAAAGACCTCCGTCAGCCATCACGCCCATTTGTTCGGCCGTTAGCGTTGTATTAGCAGGCACGGACCACATTCCATTTGAACCGTCAGTAAGCCCCAGTAATACACCCCCATTTACACCCGCCGCACCTTCGTGAATGTGCGCCATGTTGGCTGTCATACCAGTTATAGTTACGCTACCAGATAGTGCACCTGTGGATGTGTTAAGTGTAAATGCGCCCGCACCGCTTGCTGTTGTTGTCACTGCAGGCGCTTCCTGTAAGCCATCGGCAACGATGCCGTACACTTCAATGTTGTCAGGCGTAATCTGACCTCTAATTTCACCGCTAGTATTGCCTGCTGTGTGCACATTCACATAATGGCCGCCTGATAGAAGTTGCGTAGCTGTGGCTTCATCAAGCATCAAGCTACCGTCGGTCATCCACACACCAGCTGTTTCTTCGCTCTCGACAAGCGCTTCTAGCACAGGACCATTTACACCAGCAAAACCAGTGTGAATGTGCGCCATGGTTGCATTTTCGATAGTGGTTACCGCCACAAGAGAAACATTGTTGTTTGTGGTATCGAAAAGAGCATAGCCAGAACCCATTGCCATAGTATCTACTGCTGGTACTTCTTGACTACCGCTTAGCGAGAATGTCACGACCGCTGTTGTGTCAGGCACTATTTGGCCACGGACCTCACCACTAGGGTTAGCTGTGGTGTGAACATTTAGATACCATTCACCACTAGTCAGTGCATCTAGGTTACTCGGCGAAATGTTAGTTTCAGCGAGAACATAGGTACCATTGCCAGCATCAGTCAGTGGGAAAGCAACCGGCCCGTTCATGCCAATACCACCATCGTGTACGTGCACACCAGTAACGTCAGTTAGGCCTGAAACATCAACACTTACGCTAAACGCGGGTAGGTCTTCGTCAATCTCAATCACTGCCGTTGCAGTAGACATAGTATCAACAGCAGGCACTTCTTGTGATCCGCTTAAATTAACGTTGTAAGTCATATCAGCATTAAACGCTGGTGGGGGTGGTGCTAGACCATCAAGTAACGCTAACTGCGGTAAATCACCTTCCATCGCACCATCAAGTGCGATTGCCGTGTATATCTCACCGTTTACTAGTGATAGTACACCCGTTTCGATAGCAGCGGTTTTTGTGCCTGTTGGCGTAACCGTTACCACATAGTCACCTTCCGCCAGGCTAACGTAACCTGTTTCGACAAGCTCGCCTGTATCATAGGCTATATCTGCAAAGGCGGGGTCAATGGCATCAATTTCGCCATCCGCTGTCACATAAATATCAACGTTTCCAGCAGAGGGTGCAGCATGAATAATTCGCACTTTTGCTTCAGTTGCAACAGAACGTGGCATATCAAGCAGTACGTCTAACTCTGGCGCTGCTAGAGTATTATTTGCGATAGCGGTATACGACATGCCGACTTCTAGCGATAATTCTGCATCGTCAATTGCCACAACACTACTATCGCTATCCGCTACTACATCAATTAAATAATCGCCGGCAGCAACAGAAAGATAATCGGTTGTACGAGGGAATTGGATGCCGTCTACCAACACAATTTCATTATTAGCAAT